>NZ_JAQGNT010000085.1 GCF_028291725.1 Hydrocarboniphaga sp.
TCCTGACCGCGCTTTCCCGCCGGAAGCAAGCGAGCTAACCCCACCACCGAGAAGATCGACTCAGGCTTGGTGCATCCTCCCCCCGATTCCTCAGGGTGCACCAAGCCTGACCCATGTCCGTGCTCAGGAAATCGGGGAGCACACGTCGGCAAAGGATTGCCGACCTACGACTCTCACGTACCGAACGCGCTGCTCAATACCGCGGCGACTGATGCCAGCCCCAGGCGGTCTTGATGATCTCGGACAGCTCAGGCATCCGTGGCTGCCAGCCGAGCACGCTGCGCGCCTTGCCGGCACCGGCGACCAGCACCGGTGGATCGCCGGCACGGCGCGGCGCGAGTTCGGCCGCGATCGGGTGGCCGACCACCGCTTCGGCCGCGTGCAGCACTTCGAGCACTGAAAATCCCAGACCGTTGCCGAGATTGTAGAGCTGGAACGCCGGCAGATCCTCGCGATCCAGCGCGACTGCGGCCAGCAGGTGCGCGTCGCACAGGTCGCTGACGTGGATGAAGTCACGCACGCAGTAGCCGTCGCGCGTGTCGTTGTCGTTGCCGAAAAGGCGCACGATCGGCGCCTTGCCGGCCGCGACCTTGAGGATGTTCGGCAGCAGATGCGTTTCGGGTTCGTGCGCTTCGCCGATTTCACCGCTGGCGTCGGCGCCGGCCGCATTGAAGTAGCGCAGCACCACCGCGCGCAGGCCGTAGCTGCGGCAGCTGTCCTCGATCATGCGTTCGGCGAACAGCTTGCTCCAGCCGTAGGTGTTGACCGGCTGCGTCGGGTGGTCTTCGTCGATGTTGCTCTGGCTCGGCAGGCCGTAGACCGCGGCGGTGGAGCTGAATACCAGGCGGCTGCGGCCGTAGCGGCGCATCGCCTCGAGCAGGTTGAACACGCCGCAGACGTTGTTGCCGTAGTACAGCGCCGGCTCGACCATCGATTCGGCAACCAGCGAGCGCGCCGCGAAGTGCAGCACCAGGTCGGGCGCAAAGTCGGGCAGCGCGCGGTCCAGATCCGCCGGCTGCAGCAGATCGCCCTCAAAGACTTTCAGGCCTGCGACGGCCTGGCGATGGCCGGTGGAGAAATTGTCGAATACCGCGACCTCAAAGCCGGCGCGCTGCAGCGCGCGAACCATGTGGCTGCCGATGTATCCGGCTCCGCCGATGACCAATGCTTTCACTTGTTCTTTCCGTCTGTGCCGGAATCCGTTCCGGCGCCGCGCGCCAATCGTCCAGCGCCAATCGAGTCCTGGAAATGTGCTGCCCTAACCAGGCCGGGCAAAGCCTAGCAGCCCCACGCGGCGTTCGCCGGATGCCGGCCCGAGCCTCTAAACTATTGACATGTACTGCCGTTTTGAATGCTCGCAATGAGCTTGCCGAACTATCCCGCCGCCGCGCGTCTGCAACAGCTGCTGGGCGAGCGCTACCTTGACGAGCCGGCGCGTATCGAGCGCTACGAACTGCTCGAGCGCGGTCCGCGCGGCCACACTGCGGCCGTGCTGCTGCCGCAGACCGAGGCCGAAGTCGGCGAGATTCTGCGCATCTGCAACGAGCTGCGCACGCCGCTGGTGATCAGCGGCGGCCGCACCGGCCTGGTCGAGGCGCAGCGGCCGCTGGGCGAGCCGGTGCTGAGCCTGGAGCGCCTGAACCGCCCGCTGAGCTTCGCGCTGGCCGACGGCCGCGAGTTCGTCTGGCCCGCCGGCCTGGGCATCGACGGCGCGCGCGACGCGCTGCTGGCCTGGTGGGACGCCCTGGGCCAGCCGGCGACCGCGGGTGCCAGCATCACGGTCGAGGCGGGCCTCGCGGTCGACGCGCTGAACGATCTGCTGCGGCCGCTGCAGCTGATGTTCCCGATGGCGATGGGTTCGACTTCGTCGGCCAGCGTCGGCGCCTGCGCGGCCAATGCCTCGGCCGGCGCCAACGCGCTCTGCTACGGCACCGCCGCGCACATGAGCGAAGCGGCCTGGGGTTTCTGGGGCAAGGGAGAGCCGGCCGGTCCCTGTCATGCGGCGCCCTGGGCGGCGCCGGACCCGCAGGCGTTCGCGATCAACTCCGCGCATATCGAAGCGTCCTGGGGCCTGCTCGGCTCGCAGGGCGCGTTCGGCTTGATCACGCATCTGCGTCTGCGCACCTACGCGATCCCGGCTCAGCGCGAAGCGGCGCTGATTCCGGTGGCCGACATGGTCGGAGCGATGCGCGTGCTGGCGGCGGCGCGTCAGCGCTTCGGCGCCGATGTCGAGGAGTTCGAGTTCATCTCGCGCTCGGCGATGGTGCTGGTTCGCGAGCTGCAGGGTGAGGCCTTCCGCCTGCCGTTCGCGGCCGACGTCGACAGCCCGCTGTATCTGCTGCTGCAGATCAAGTCCGGCGATGCCGACGCCGATCTTGCCGGCTCGCTGTACGAGTTCCTGGCCGGCGACCTGGCCTTGCCCGACGAGCACATCGGCTATGCGCCGCTGCCGGCGCTGAAAAAGATCCGTCACTCGATCACCGAGGCCAGCAATGCGCGGATGCGCGCGCTCGGCGGCGGACGCCTGAGCTTCGACACCGCGACGCCGCTGGCGGGCTTCGGTGAATACCTGGACGCGATGCGCGCCGAACTGGCGAGCGCCGCGCCCGACGCGGAGCTGGTCGCGTTTGGCCACGCCGGCGTCGGCGGCGCCCATCTGCACGTGCTCGGCACCGGCGCGCGGCCGATCAGCGCGGTCGGCAAGGCGCTGAGCGATCTGGTCATCGACGTGACGCTGGCGCACCAGGGCTCGTTCAGCGCCGAGCACGGCATCGGCTCCAAGTGGGCCGACGAATATCTGAGCCGCACGCCGCCGCAGGAACTCGCGGAGGTCAAGGCGCTGAAGCGCCGCTATGATCCGAACAACATCCTGAACCCGCGCAGCTTCGGCTTCGACCGCCTGCTCATAGCGTGAGATCGGTATGAGCGAGTTCATCCTGCTGGGCCTGTGCCCGCTGCTGGGCTGGCTGGCGATGCGTTTGCAGTGGTTCCCGGACAACGCGTCGGCCGTGTTCAACGCCTGGCTGATGCGGATCGCGCTGCCCAGCGTGATCCTGATCCAGATCCCGAAGCTGCATTTCGACGCGCGCATGCTGCTGCCGGCGCTGGGCCCGTTCGTGCTGATGCTGTCGACCATCGCGCTGATGGCGGTGCTCGCCAGGCGTTACCGCTGGGACCGCGGCACCCAGGGCGCGATGACGCTGTGTTGGGGGGCGGGTAATACGTCCTTCGTCGGCTTTCCGCTGCTGCTGGCAGTGATCGGCCCTAGCGCGCTGGGCCCGGCGGTGATCGCCGACCAGGCGACGTTCTTCAACGTGACGCTGATCGGCTTGCCGGTCGCGGCCTATTTCGCCGGCCGCTCGGCGAGCCCGCTGGAGCTGGTGAAACGGGTCCTCAGCTTCGTGCCGTTCCAGGCGATGCTGCTGGCCGGCGCGCTGAAGCTGGCCGGTTTCGTCTGGCTGCCGCAGACCGAGACGGTGCTGCAGCGTCTGGCCGAAACGCTGACGCCGATCGCGCTGTTCTCCGTCGGCTTCCAGCTGCGCCTGAACGAGCTCCGGCGTCATCTGCCGCTGGTCGGCATCGGCGCGCTATGGAAGATGATCACGCTGCCCGCGCTGATGTGGGGCGGGGCGCTGCTGATGGGGGTGCAGGGCCTGCCGATCACGGTCGGCATCCTGCAGATCGCGATGGCGCCGATGATTACCGCCGGCATCATCGCCGAGGATCACGGCCTGAATCCGCCGGCGAGCAACGCGATGATCAGCGTCGGCATCGCGCTGTCGTTTGTGACCGTGCCGATCTGGTATTGGCTGATCGGATCGTAGGTCGGCAATCCTTTGCCGACGTGAGGCCTCGATTGCGCATCCGGCGGCACACGTCGGCAAAGGATTGCCGACCTACGGGGTGCCTCAATCTTCGATCGCTTCGGCGTGCAGGTCGTGCTCGTTGGACTGCAGCACCTTGGCTCTGACCATCTGCCCCGGCTTCAGCGGGAAGTCGCAGGACAGGTAGACCTTGCCGTCGATCTCCGGCGCATCGGCATACGAGCGGCCGACCAGGACACCGTCCTCGTCGATCTCGTCCACCAAAATGTCCAAGGTGCGGCCGACCATTTTCTTCAGGCGCGCCTTGCTGATCCTGGCCTGGGTTTTCATGAAGCGCTCGTAGCGTTCGGCTTTCACGTCTTCCGGCACCGGGTCCGCGAGTTCGTTCGCGGTTGCGCCTTCCACCGGTGAATACTGGAAGCAGCCGACGCGGTCGAGTTGCGCGATCTTCAGCCAGTCCAGCAGCTCCTCGAATTCTGCCTCGGTTTCACCCGGGAAGCCGACGATGAAGGTACTGCGGATCACCAGTTCCGGGCAGATCTTGCGCCAGGCCTTGATCCGCTCCAGCGTGTTCTCGGCGAAGGCCGGGCGCTTCATGCGCTTGAGCACGCTGGGCGAGCCGTGCTGGAACGGGATGTCGAGGTAGGGGAGGATTTTGCCTTCGGCCATCAGCGGGATGATCGCGTCGACGTGGGGATACGGATACACGTAATGCAGCCGCACCCAGACGCCGAGTTCACCCAGGCCGCGGCACAGGTCGAGCATCGACGTGCGGTAATCCTGGCCGCGCCACTGCCCGCCGGCGTATTTCAGATCCGAGCCGTAGGCCGAAGTGTCCTGCGAGATCACCAGCAGCTCTTTGACGCCGGCTTTGACCAGACGCTCGGCTTCCTTGAGCACGTCGGTGACGAGGCGCGAATCCAGGCGCCCGCGCATCGACGGGATGATGCAGAAGCTGCACTTGTGATTGCAGCCTTCGGAAATCTTCAGGTAGGCGTAGTGCTTCGGCGTCAGCTTGACGCCGACGTCGTTGGCTTTGGCGCGCTTGGCCGGCAGCAGATCGACGAACGGGTCGTGCTGATACGGCACTGCGCGGTGCACCGCGTCCATCACCGTGACGAAGTCCTGCGGACCGCTGATCGACAGCAGGTCCGGGAACCTCTCACGGATCATCCCGGACTTGGCGCCGAGGCAGCCGGTGACGATGACCTTGCCGTTCTCGTTCATCGCCTCGCCGATCGCATCCAGCGATTCGGTGACCGCGCTGTCGATGAAGCCACAGGTGTTGACGATGACCACGTCGGCGGCGTCGTAGGTCGGCGCGGTCAGGTAACCCTCGGCGCGCAGCTGGGTCAGGATGCGTTCCGAGTCGACCAGCGCCTTGGGGCAACCCAGCGAAACGAAGCCCACCTTGGGCGCGGCGGACTTGGAGCGGGGACGGCGGGGAGCGGCAACGGAGGACATCGGCGGGTACGCGACAGATCAAGAACCGTGCATTCTACCGAAACCGCCGCCAATCCCTGCCCGGTGTGTAGGTTGGGGTGAGCGCAGCGAACCCCAACATCGGCGCGAATGAATGTTGGGGTTCGCAGCCGCTCACCCCAACCTACACGGCGAGCGGCGGAAGTAGGCCCGCGTCAGGCCCGGGCCGCGTTCGCCGCAATCAGCTGCGACCACCGCGGCATCAGGCTCGGCGCCAAGTCGTGGCCCATGCCCGGGATCAGCTCCAGCCGCGACGAGCGGATCATCTGGGCGCTGCGGCGGCCGCAGGCCGGGCGCAGCAGCGGGTCGGCGAGGCCGTGGATGATCTGGGTCGGCGCGATGATGCCGGGCAGCAGATCCTCGAAGCTGCCGGTCGCCAGGATCGCGTGGGTCTGGCGCAGCGTGCCGGCCGGGCGGAACGCACGGTCGAAGGCGCGGCCGGCGAGGCTGGCGCGGTATTCGGTGGGTGTCGGGTAGGCCGGGCTGCCGACGCGCTTCAGCATCGCCAGCGAGCGCCGGATCACCGCCTCGCGGGTCTTCGGCCGCGGTGTCAGGCCGGCGACATGCAGCAGCACGTCGAGCCGCGCGCCAGGCAGCTTCGGGTGGTTGGTGCTCGACATGATCGAACTCAGGCTGAGTACGCGCCGCGGGTAACGGGCCGCGACCAGCTGCGCGATCATGCCGCCCATCGATACGCCGACGAAGTGCGCGCGATCGATGCCGAGCAGGTCGAGCACGCCGATGCTGTCGTCGGCCATGTCGTGCAGCGTGTAGTTGCTGGGGCAGGCCGCGCCGCTGCGCGTCCGCAGCCAGTCGCGCGCCAGCTTCACCGGCACGCCGCGGTTCACGTCGGCGGACAGGCCCGTGTCGCGATTGTCGAAGCGGATCAGCCGGAAGCCGCGCCGCGCCAGATCTTCGCAGAGCGCGTCGGGCCAGTGGATCAGCTGGCCGCCCAGACCCATCACCAGCATCAGCGGCTCGCCGTGTGCAGGTCCGGTGGTTTCCCAGTTGAGTTGCAGCCCATTGACGCAGGCGCTGCTCGCGGACCAGCAAAGTTTCATGACGGCTTGGTGTCGCTTCCGTGAATTTTTCGAGGCAGCGGACATTAGCAAGAATTTTTTTTGGAAGTCACCTTGCGGTGTCATACGGCGACGCGCGGTTGAGTTCGCCCGACCCATGATCAGATTCGCCAAGTGACGTTTGGCCCGCCTCTTGCGGATAGCCCTTTGCGTAACGCCACGTACTTACCAACCAGGGATGGAATCAGTCATGAACATGGGATTGTTGAAGGACGACGAAGTGCAGCAGGTGCATTCGATCATGGCGCGGCACGGCATCGAGCAGTTCGATGCGTCGGTGCGCTTCTGGGGCCGTGGCAAGTCGATTTCGGTCGACGGCATGCTCGGAGAAAAGCATCTGACCTGCCTGCTCGACATCGCGCGAGCGCTCGGCCCGGTCACGGCTCCGGCCGCGCTCGCCTCCTAAACGATAGACGCGCTTTCAACTCTTGCGGATGGATTGGCGCGACCATCTGATCACCACAGCCGATGCGATCCGCCGCCTGCTAAATGCAACGCGGCGGATCGCCGTTCTGGGCATAAAGACCGAAAAGCAGGCCGGGCAGCCGGCGTTCTACGTGCCGCAATACCTGGTCGATGCGGGCCTGGACGTGGTGCCGGTGCCGGTTTACTACCCCGATGTTTCGACAATCCTTGGACGGCCGGTCTATCGCCGCCTGGTCGACGTGCCGGCGCCGATCGATCTGGTCGATATCTTCCGCAGATCGCAGGACCTCGCCGGGCATGTCGACGACATCATCGCCGCGCGGCCGAAGGCGGTATGGATGCAACTCGGAATCTTCGATGACGCCGTCGCCGAAAAACTGGCTCGCGCCGGCATCGACGTCGTGCAGAACCGCTGCCTGATGGTCGATCACCGGCAGTGGTCATCGTCGTCATCGTAGGTTGGGGTGAGCAAAGCGAACCCCAACGTCGGCGCGGACAAATGTTGGGGTTCGCTGCGCTCACCCCAACCTACGCCGCATCGGTTCGATCAATTCAACGCACTCGCCGGCACCACCGGAATCACCACGCTCGACGGCATCGCGGCGTTGCTGTAGATCGTCAGCACGCCGGCCAGCGACTGCAGCAGCGTCGGCACCGGCGGCACGCCCTGCGGCAGATCGCTGGCGCCGACCGCGACGCGCAGCTTGTGGCCCTTGGCGATCATCGCGCTGGTGGCGAAGATTTCCACCGGCACCAGCACCGGCGTGTTCGCACCGACCGCCTGCACTGACTCCTGTGTATACGGATGCCAGGGCTGGATCGTCTGGCCGTCGAGCTTGCGGGAGCGGCTGTCGTCGACCGCGTGCAGCGAGGCGGTCTGGATGCCGTTGGTCAGCGACTTGGCGACGCCGCTGGCATCGACGTCGTCGACGCGCACCGACAGGCCGGCGTCCATCGCCGTGGTCGACATCCAGATATCGGCTTCGATCGGACCGTTGAGGTAGGTGTCCTCGGCCATCACCGGCGTTTCGTATTTGACCGACGAGCGCTCGGTGCTGTTGCTGTTGCTGAAGCACGGCAGCGGGATGTAGCCGAGGATGCCGGCGGTCCACTGCGAGGTGCTGATCGAGCACAGGCCCTCGATCGGCAGCTGCACGATCTTGTTGGCCGACTCGTCGGCGGCCGGCGCGCTCGTCGACAGCGTCTTGTCGCCGTGCAGGTACAGGCGCTGGGCGCTGGCCAGCGGATGCGGCCAGTCGCTGGCGGTGACGTAGTGCTCGTAGCCCGAAACCCATTGCGTGACGTTGGGCAGCTTGTCGGCGCCGACGTCCAGGCCTTTCACGTACTGGTCGAACCAGCGCAGCGTGATCTGGCTCAGGGTCGGCACGCCGTCGACCGGCAGGCCCTCGCCGAGCGCCGCCTGCAGATGCGTCCATGGCCCGATCAGCAGCTTGGTCGGCGCCTGCGTCTTGATCGCCTCGTAGCTCATCGGCTCGCTGCGCTGAAACAGATCGTGCAGACCGCCGACGACGAAGGTCGGCACCGTGATCTGGCCGTCGGTTTCCAGCGGCGAGCGCACTTTCCAGAAGTCGCCGTCGTAGGCCGTGCCGGGATCGCCGGCGAAGGCTTTCAGAGTCGTCGGTACCTGGAAGCCGGCGACCGCGCTGAGCAGATGCTGCAGCAATACCGGAACGCCGATCGCGGGATCGGTGATCGCGCTCGGGTTGGTCAGGCCGAGCACCGACACCAGGCCGAGCCAGATCGGGATGAACGTCGGGTTGACCTGGCCGCCGGTGAACACGATGTCGCGGTAGCCGTCGCCGATCGGCACGATCGGGAACGCGGCCTTGACCGCCGGATGACGCTGCGCCGCGGTGAAGATCGCGGTGATCGCCAGGTAGGACACGCCCTGCACGCCGATGCGGCCGTCGCACCAGTCCTGCGCCGTCACCCAGTCGACCACTTCGGCATAGTCGGCCTGCTCCTGCGGGCCGAAGGCTTCCCAGGATCCCTGCGACTGGCCGGTGCCGCGCACGTCGACGGTGATGCTGGCGTAGCCATGCGTGACCAGCAGCGGGTCGGCGCCGCCGAGCGCGGACACCAGCTGGCCGCTGACGCCGTTGTAGGCGGTCTGGATCAGCACGGTCGGGTAGCGGCCGGCCGCCGCGTTGCCGTCGGCATCGGCCGGCAGTGTGATGTAAGCGGCGAGCAGGGTGCCGTCGCTCATCGTGATGTACTGCAGCGGCAGCTGCTTGGTTTTGTCATACGTCGCGGCCGGGTTGTAGTCGGTCCACACCGCGTCGGCGTTGCTGGTGATGTCGCTGCCGGTGGTGGACGTGACTTGGCGAGTGCCCAGCGTGGTCCACTCGGATTTTGAGGCCGCGATCTTTCCGCCGCTAGCGCTATCGGACCCGCCACCGCCGCCGCAGCCACTGACGGCGACCAGCAGCGAACACGCCGTAGCCAGCAGCACCTGGTTCAGGGTTTGATTCATTGCATGTCTCCATTCCGCACTTTTGTTGCTTATAGCCGTGGAGGCGTACTTGCGCCTGATCCATCAGCAGCAGGACATGATGGCACGGTCATGGCCAGGCATTAGTGGCCGTAGCGCGCGGGGAGTGCTGCTTATACAGTGATCCGGATGCAGTGATCCGGCGAGGCTCAAGCGAGCCCCGCCGGGGATCATCAAGCGATCATCAGTTGGCCGGGAAGAAATCCAGCGGCTTGGTCGTGGTGACTACGCCGACGTCCTTGGCCTTGAAGCGGAACAGTTTGACCCGCTCCACCAGCTTGGCCTCGAGCTCCGGGTCCTTGAGTTCGCTCGATACGATCGAGCAGCTCGATACCGAGCCGTCGGGTTCGATCGTCAGCCTCAGTACCAGCTTGCCCTGCAGCGCCGGGTTGTCGCGCAGTGCGCGGTTGTAGAGCGCGTAGATCGCGCCCTTGTTCTGGTCGAAGACTTCCTCGACCTCTTCGCGGTCACGCCCGCCGCTGCCCTTGGCGGCCTTGCCGGCCGCGCTGCCGGGTTCGGCCTGGACCTTGGCGGTGCTGCGTTCCGACAGACCGGTCGCACCGGTGCCGCGGCTCAGCGAGCCGGTGTTGATGCCGCCGCTGCCGCGGGTCACGCCGAGGCTGGACGAGGCCTGCTTGGCCGGCGCCCCGGTGCCGCTGATCGTGGCGGCACCGCTGGCAACGCGGTCCGCGGTCTGCGAGTCGCGCAGTTGCGCCAGGTCTTCGCTCAGCGACATCAGGCCGGACTTGGCCGCGCGCTGGCGCGCCTGCTCGGCGAGCTGCTCGGGCGTCGGTTCGGGCTTGGGCTCCGGCTTTTTGGGCTCGGGTTTCGGCTCGGGTTTCTTGGGCTTGGGTTCGGGCTCGGGCTTGGGTGCCTCGACCGGCGCCGGCTCCGGCACCGGTTCGACCTTGGGTTTCGGCGGCGGCGGTGGCGGCAGCAGCTGCGCGTACTGGCGCACCGGCGGCGGCAGTGGCGGCGGTGCTTCGCGCTCGAAATGCAGGATCGACATCGCGATGCCGAAAATCAGCACCGGCACCGCGACTTCCATGCAGATCAGCCGAAAGCGGCGGTCCGCATCGGCATTCAGCTCCCAGCTTTCCCAGCGGATCGGATGCGCGCTCATGATTTCTTGCCCGATCCGCCGCGGTTGACGGTCAACGAAATCCGCGCGAAGCCGGCGTCGCCGC
Organism: Hydrocarboniphaga sp.; assembly: GCF_028291725.1. Taxonomy (GTDB): domain Bacteria; phylum Pseudomonadota; class Gammaproteobacteria; order Nevskiales; family Nevskiaceae; genus Hydrocarboniphaga. The sequence continues at coordinate 10,511 of NZ_JAQGNT010000085.1, forward strand.
CGCAGGTCGTCATCACCTTGTTGAGCAGCGCAAACGGCAGATCCTTGTCGGCCATGATGTTGATCTCGCCGCGGGTCAAACGCCCGGACGGATCGTTCGGGTCCGCGGCCTGCGGCACCAGCAGCAGGCGCTGCTTCAGCGGCGCCAGCAGCGCGCCGCTGTCGGCTTCCGCGTCGGCGACGCTCATCACCGGCTCGCCCTGGAACAGGATCGTGTCGCGCGTGACCATCACCACCGCCATGTCTTCCGGCGGCTGCGTCGACACCGACGGCGGCAGGGTCAGCGAGCGCGGCGCGCGCAGGGTCTGCACGCTGGTCGAGGTCAGCATCAGGAAGAACACCAGCGTCGTGAACACATCGATCATCGACACCAGGTTCAGCGGCACCGAATCGGGCCGCTCGGCCTTGCGCAGCATGCGCCGGCGGCGGGTCGCGCTACCGAGCAGGCTCATGGTGTGACTCCGGCGGGCGTATCCGTGGCAGGTGCCGGGGCGTCGGGCGCCGCGACCGGCGCGACACCCACCGACACCTGCGGGAACAGCTCGGTGCCGCTGGCGCCTGCGACCGAGGAATCCGCACGCACCGCGTCCATCAGCGCGACCAGGGTTTCATAGGCGATACCGGGTTCCAGCAGCAGCGAGATGCGCTGGTCGTCGGGCGCGGCCTGCTTGAGTTCGACCAGCTTGGCGACCAGCGCGGTGTATTCGTAGCCCCGGTCGCCGCGCGGATATTCCGCGAGCGGCTGGCCGTTGTCGGCCAGCGTCAGGCCGGCTTCGCGGACGACCACGCTGAGGTCCTGCTGCGGCGGTGGCGGTTCGGCGCTGGTGACCGGCGGACCGGGCAGCTCGATGCCGAGCACCGATACGCCGATCTGGTTCACCAGCAGAAAAAACACCAGCACCGTCAGCACGTCGATCATCGACACCAGGTTGAGCTCGGTGCCGCGACGGCGCCGCGCGCGGCGCATCGCACGTCGGGTGCCCTTGGCGAGTCCTTGCATCATGGCGGCGGCTCGCTTTCGCTTAGTCTTCGAGGCCGAGGCTGTTGAGGAACTTCACGGCCGCCATCTCGATCTGGTCGACCAGCGAATCGGTGACCGACTGCAGCCAGGAGTGGAGCAGCAGGAACGGGATCGCGACCATCAGGCCGAACGCGGTGCAGTTCATCGCCTCGGACACCGCCTTGGACAGCAGGTCCTGCTTCTGCGCCGGGTTGACGTCGGCGAGCGCGCCGAAGCCGTGGATCAGGCCGATGATCGTGCCGAGCAGGCCGAGCAGCGTGGCGACGTTGGCGAAAGTCGCCAGGTAGTGCGTGCGGCGCTCCAGCTGCGGCGTGACTTCCATCAGGCTTTCTTCCATCGCGCGCTCCACCGGCGTGCGCTTGGTCGCGCCGCGCGAGCGGGCGATGCCGAAGCCGAGCACGCGGCCGATCGCGGTGGTCGAGGCCGAGGCGATCTTTTCGGCTTCGCCGTAGTTGCCGGCATTGATCAGCGGCAGCAGCCGGCTCCACAGCACGCGGCTCTCGTTGTGCGCGCGCTTCAGGTAGATCATCCGCTCGATGGTGATCGCAAGGCCGAGGCCGAGCAGGGCCAGGATCGGATACATGAACAACCCACCGGCCTGGAAGAAGTTGGGAATGTTGCTCAAGCTCATGGTGTTTGCCTTTGTACTGTGACGATCTTATGGGGGTGTAGAGACATCGGGTGCGGCAGCCGGGTCAGGGCCTGGTTTGAGAGCTGTTGGCCGGATCGGCGTAACGGAGTTCGCGCCGGAACTCGACCCGGTTCACCGGCTGCGCCACTTCATTCAGCAATGAATCGGGCGGTGCGCCGGGCAGGTCGCTGGTCGGTGCATGTTTCCAAGGCAGGATATTCATCACGGTCGGGAGTTCGCGGCTGCCGGTGATCGCGGTAGTGTCCAGTTGCAGTTCCTGGCGTGGCGGGTCGGCTGCAGGTTTCGCCGGCGTTTTCGCATCCTGCGCGGCCGCGGCCGCGGGCACGGCGGTCGCCATCACCGCCATTGCCAGCAGCCAGCCGGCGATCGGTCCGAGTTGTCGGGTTCCATGCAAGAGCCGGGTCATGGTGCACCATCGCTGGGAGTGGATGGGGTGGGTGCCGACGTGCGGCGACGCAGGTCGACGATCCATCTGGCGACCTGCGGATCGGGTTCCGGCAGCAGGCTTTGATACTTCTCGTACTCGGCCAGCGCCTGCTGCGGACGCTGCAGGTACAGGTCGTTGAGCACGCCGCGATCGTAATGCGCGCCGCGATAGCCAGGGTCGGCGGCGATGGCGAGCGCCTGGGCGTCGTCGGCCTCGCTGAAGCGGCCGTGGCGGCGCAGCCAGACGCCGAGCTGATGCTGCGCCGGCGCAAACCGCGGGAAGCTGCTCGCGGCTTTCTTCAGCGCGGTCTCTTCGTCGGCCGGATAGTTCATCTGCCGGTAGACCAGGCCGAGATTGACCATGGCGCCGGGGAGGCCCGGGTAGTCCTTGATCAGCGATTTGAATCCCGCTTCGGCCGCCGGATAGTTGCGCGCCTGCAGGTTGGCCACGGCCGCATCGAACAGCGGGATCGCGCCGGGTGGGACGGCGGTCCCCGCCGCCGCAGCGGGCACCGAGGTCTCGGGCAACTCGCCCTTGCCGTAGCGGCCCGGCGACAGGCCGGCCAGTTCGGCGTAGCTCTTCTGTACCCAGACGTCGTACAGGCCGTCGCGCGCGCGCCGCGCATTGCCCTCGTGGATCGCGATCGCCTTGTCCTCGAACGGGAAGATCTGCTCGTCCAGCAACAGCTCGTACTGCTCGAGCGCGGCGGCGTCGAGATCGCGCGGACGCTCGGACTTCTTCAGCGCGCGCGCGAGTTCGTGGTACAGCTCGGCGGTTTCGAACGTGGCCTGGGTCAGCACGTCGGCGACGCCGTAGTCGGCGGCGCGTCCGTAGGCGGCGAGCGCGTCTTCCAGGCGCTTGCGCTTGGCCGCGAGGCTGGCCTTCAGCGGCAGATTCAGCTCCACCGCGAGGAAGGCATCGCGCGCGGCCTGGGCCGGCACCAGCGAGGCATGTGCCGCCAGCGCGCGCGAGCGCTCGGTGCGCGCAGCGCCACCGGTGGACTCGAAGTTCACCAGTCGGCGCGACCATTCGTTCTGCACGTCGATATCGCCACCGGTGCCGGCCAGATCGATCAGCTTCTGATAAGCCTCGATCGCGGTGTCGAACGGCAGCGGATAGCGCTCGACGTACTGGCGCAGGCTGCGTTCGGCGGCGGGTTTGTCGATGGTCTGCAGCAGTTCGGCGCTGTGCCACAGCGCTTCGCGCTGCAGCTGCGGATCGGTGCCCGCCGTGTCCGAAATCCGCTGCAGCTCGGCCGCGGCTTCGCGCGGCTGGCCGTTCTTCTCGTAGGTCGCGGCCAGGGTCTTGGTGACCTCGGCGGCCAGCGGCTCGCCGGCGTGCTGATTGCGGAAGGCGAGCAGCATCGGGATCGCCGCCGCCGGTTTGCCGGCCTTGAGTGTCGCCATCGCCGCGTCGTAGTCGGCGGTCATGCGGATCTTGCTGTCCGGCGCCTCGGCGGCGACGCGCGAGAAATGGTCGGCGGCCTGCTGTGCCTGGCCGTCCGCCTGCGCTTTCTCGCCCTGGCGATAGATCGATGCCGCGAGCCGTTCGGCCATTTCCTGGTCCGGCGCCTCGCCAGACGGCGCCAGCTTCTGCACCTGCAGGTAGGCGGCTTCTGCACGCGCGTAGTCCTGCTTGTCGAACGCCGCATGGCCGATCACGCGCCAGGCGACGCGCCTGGAATCGTTGTCGGCTTTCGGGTCCTTGGTCACGCCTTCGGCCGCCGCGACGGCGGTGACCAGATCGCCGGATTCGAACAGGCCGGCGGCGGCGCTGGATTGCACCTGCGCGGCCTCCTTGCGCTCGGAGAAAGTGCTGGAGAAACGCAGGTCCGCGGTCAGGCGCTTGCGATGCCAGGCGTCGCGTTCGCTGCCGGCGAGTGCGGCCTCGTGTTTCTGGTAGGCCTGCAACGCGGCATAGGAGGCGTCGGAGCGGCGGTCGAACTTCGGATAGTCGTAGGCCGCCGCTTCATAGGCGGTGATCGCGCCGGGCAGGTCGCCGCCGTCGTAGAGCAGGTCGCCGAGCAGGAACTGCGCCTGCGGCGCGCGCGGGTCCTGCGGGAAATAGCGCGCATACAGCCGGTACTGCGCGGCCGCGGCGCGTGATTCGGCGGCGCGTTCGTCCGGCTTGGCATTTTTGTTCTGCGCCAGCGCGTGGTGCTGCTGCGCGAGCATCCAGCTGGAGTCGCGCAGGTAGTCGACGGCCGCGGGCTGGTCGGCGGGTTTGCGGCTCGCCCAGTACGGCTGGTCGAGGCCGAAGCGGTGCACGTAGTCGTCGCGCATCGTCAACGCCTGCGTCGCAAAGCCGCCGGCTTCGAGCGCGGCGATCGCCTGGATCTCGAAGGACGGCGCCTGCGGATGCTGCGGATGCGCCTCGACGAAGCCCATCATCGTGCCGGCGACGTCGTTGTAGCGCTCCTGTTTCAGGTAGATCGCCGACAGGCTGTTGTAGAGCATGTAGCCGTAGACCGGGTCGCCGTGCTTGGCGAGCTGTTCGCCGACGATCTTCGGTGAGCCGAGGTTCAGGCAGGCCAGCGCCATCGCGCGCAGGCTGTCGTCGATCAGCTCGCGTTCGGGCCGCGCCATCGCCGCCAGATGCGCGTCGATCGCGCTGGCCGGCACTTTGCCGAGACGGCGGTCGAGCAGCTGGAAGAACAGATCCAGGCTGGCCTGATACTCGTCCTGCTTCAGCCGCGACCAGCCCTGCTTGTACAGGGCCGGCTCGAAGTAATTGTTCTCCGCATCTTTCGCCGCGGCGGTGCCCGGTCCGCGCGCGACCACGGCGGCGAAGGATTTTTCGGCTTCGTCGTAGTGATGCTGGCCGAACAGTACTTCGCCGCGGCGGAATTGGGCTTCAGTGATCAGCGCCGATTGCGGATAGCGCGCCGCCAACTCGGCGAGCGCGGCCAGTGCGGCCTTGGCGTCGCCGCCGCCTTCTTCGGCGCGCGCCAGCTGATACAGGACCTGGTCGTTGTGCGGGTCTTCGGGGTAGCGCTTCAGCAGGTCGCGATAACGTGCCGCGGCCTGGCGATACGAGGTCACGCGCGTCTCGTTGCCGGCATCGGCGAGATCGGCGCTTTCGAGTTCGAGGTCGGCGATGCGCCGCATCGCCTCCGCGGCGAGTTTCGGATCGGCCTGCGGCTGCTCCAGATATTGCTGATAGCCCCGGCGCGCGCGCTCGTTGGCGTCGGCGCTGGGCGGTGGTTCCGGCGGCAGCTCGGGCCTACGGTCCTGCAGGCTGCCCAGCGTGCCTTCGCGCGGCGGCGGCTCCTTCTTGTCGTCGCTGCTGAACGGCCACATCAGCGATGCGGCGAGCAGGGTGGTCGCCACGATCATGGCCGCTTACCGGCGGCCGGCGCGGTCGCCGAACGGTCGAGCAGACGCGCCTGGCCGAAGCGCGCCTCGGTCTGGTATTCGCGCAACCTCTGCCCGGTACGCTGCAGTTCGGCAGCGGCCTGATCCTGTAAGGCGCTGCGCTGCCTGGCCAGCATCCGCTCGCAGGCATCGGAGAGCTGTGCGATGCGCGCGGACTGCGCAGACCAGTTTGCCGACGGTGCCGAGGTTTTCAGCACCGCGACCCGCTGCGACCAGCCGGCGAGATGCTGTTTCAGAAACGCCAGCCGGCGCGCGTTGTGCAGCCCGGCCTGGAAGCCGTCGGACGCGATCAGCTTGGCGAGCGCGCGGTATTCGGGCGCATCGGGCAAATGATCCAGCGGCGCGATCGGTTTGCCGGGGTCTGTTTTCGCGTCGCCCTGCTGCTCGCTCGCTGCCAGCAGGCGGTCGACGAAGGCCGGTTTGGCGACCGCAGCGCCGAGCCCCGCGAGTTGCTGCACTTGCTGCTCGTAGCGATTGACCGCGACCAGGTACTGATCGGCTGCGGCCGTCGGCGCATGGGCGCGAGCCATCGCGTAGGGCACTGCGAGCAGCGCCTCCTGTACGGCCAGATCGCCGGTATCGCGGCTGGCGAGCTCCATCCACGGCACCAGCGCGTCGCGATCGTGCTCGAGCCCCGACTCGGCCCAGCCCAGCCCGAGCAGCGCCTGGTTGGAACTGGGGCCGGCGAGCCGCACGCGCCGCAGCGCCGTGCGTGCGGCATCCCATTGCCGGGCTTGCAGATAGGAGTAGCCGAGCGCGGTGTTGGCGCGGTCGCGCAGCGCCTGCTGTTCTTCGGCCTGGAGATCCGAGTGGTCGACTTGTTCCAGCTGTTTTTCACCTTCGGCGGTGCGGCCGGCGCGGAGCAGCGCGACGCCGAGGTTGTAGCGTGCGTAGCTCATCCAGTCGCGGCTGCCTTTCCAGTTTTGCAGCGTGCTCGCCGCCTCGTCGTAACGCCCGGCGCCGATCAGCAGCTCCGCCGTCAGCATCTGCCGGTCGGCTTCGAGATCGTCTTCCAGCGGCGCGTCGATGTGTTTCAGTGCGGCGAGTGCCTCGGGGTTCGCGTCGCGCTGATGCAGCGCGCGCGCCAGCGACAGCCAGGCCTGGTTGCGCTTGTCCGGGCGGGTCTCGGTTTGCAGGCCGTGTTCGAAGCCGGCGATCGCGTCCCGGGTCTGGCCGAACGACAGCAGCAGGCCGGCCAGCAGCAGCTCGCCTTCGGCGTCGTTCGCCTGCGGATGGTTCTGCGCGCGGGCCGTCATCAGCCGGGTCAGCGCGTCGAAATCCTGATCCTGATAGTAGTGGTAGAGCACGTCGCCGTAGTACAGATCGCGCAGTGGCTTGGCGCCTTCGGCCTGCTTGTCGGCGCCGGCGGCCGCCGTACATAACAGCAGCAGGCCGGCGGCGGCGAGGGTGGCGCGCGTTCGCGTCATGGCCAGACCCTGGCGGTGAATTCGGGCTGCTGGCGATTCTCGCCGTCGCCGACGCGCAGCTCGATGTTGCGCGGACCGGCGCTCTGGTCGAAATCGAGGCTGGCGGCACGCCGATAGGGCCGGCCATGCGGCCCGATACCGGTGAATACCGCGAGCAACTGATGCGCACCGCCGGCGGCGTTGCCGACATATAGCTGCTGCGTCGCGCCGCGGATCAGCGCCGCGGTTTCGGCGTCGGTGTAGGTGTGCTGCGCGACTTCGCGGCCGTCGAGCTGGATGCGCAGGCTCTGCAGTTTGAAAAAGGCACCGATATCCATCGCGACAAAGACCGCGACCCGGGTCGGCGCCGGGTACAGCGTCTGGTCTTCGAGCACGCGCAGATCGCGATCGAGTTCCAGGATTTCGCGTTTCAGATTCTGCGAATCGTCATCGACGAGGCGCGCGTCTTCGGCCGCTTCAGCCGCCGCCATGCTGCCGGCGAGGGCGCAGACCACGAGTGCCAGTACGCGCGTCATCGACGATCGGCGCACGATCAAAAGTAGCCGGCCAGGCCAAACGTGAATTCGGCGTTGTGATCGATCCCGTACGCGGACCAGGCCTGATCCCTGAGTTCGAAGCGGATCGCCAGCCAGTCGGTCGGCATCATCTTCAGGCCGGCGCCGAGGCTGTACGAGGTGTGGCTGTCATCCTCAAATTTTGCGAAGCCGAAGCCGCCGATCCCATAGATCACGAACGGGACGGTATAGCCCCTGGACACGTACAGGTCGCCCGGGATCAGGTTGTAGCCGGCGCTGAAGCCGAAGCTCTTGTACTTGATGTCGGCTCCGTCGCTGCCGCCGAGCAGGTTGCGGGCCTGGTTGTAGCCGACGGTCGATGCGAACGCATAATTGCCCTCGACGAAGAAGTTCTCCGACTTGTGGTACGCCGCGCGCACGCCGTACAGGCCACTGGTGTGATTGCGGTCGAAGACGATGATGCCGGCGTAGCCGCCGACTTCGTAGTCCTGCGACTTGATCTGCTTGATCCCGACATCCGGCCGCTCCAGGTTCGGATCGACCGGCTGTGCCTGCGCTTCTTCTCCGGGCAGCGGCCGCGCATTGTCCCGTTTGTCGTTCTCGTAGCCCGGCCACAGGCTGCACGCGGACAGTGAAGCCAGCACGGAAAGAATCATTGCCGACTGGCGGGCGCGTCGAATCAAGGCCGTCGATTGCGAGGTCACGTGGGGGGTCCTAAGGGTGATAATCGGAGGAGGTTTCCGGGAGCGAAGCCAGTCCCGCGGCGGTCAGCGACGAGCGCAACTGTTCGTCGGAAACCCAGCCTTGTTTTCCCTCGCTGGTGCGGACCTTGTACCAGCGGGCCCGGCGCTTGATCACGCTCACCTGCTGGCCGTGCTCGGCGATATCGTGAATCGGATAACGCTCGTCCGGAGCGGTGTGCAGTTCGACGAAGGGCACCAGGATTTCAACCGAGGGATAGTCCTCGGCCTGGGCGGCCAGCGGCAGCAGCCCGCAGCAGACCCAGATCCACCATCGCAGATAGCTCAATCGACGTCCCTATTTCTGAGGAGTCCGCCCAGCGGCGGAATCGCGAATAATCTAGCAAGCAAGACTTGCTCGCCGGTTAATGACCAATATTGAAGCCGGGTCTCCGACAGCGGCTTTACGCACAAGGTTTCAAATCGACGAAAGGATTCCAGTCGTCGAGGGGCGGGACACGAGCCCCCGTAAACAAAAAGATAAACAAAAAGCGATCACGAATAAGGGGCAGCCCTCACCTGAACGCCCCATCGGAAAATTATCTTTTGGGGCCCGGCTCCCTCATGCGGCGCGGGCGCGTTGTTGGGGTGCAAATAGGTCAGTCATTCGGGTCCTATTAGAATCAGTCGCTTGCTAAATGTCGAGGGTGCCTGCGAATCCAGGCATTGTCGCATTGTCTGAGTGCTTTTTGCCCATTCTAATTGAGTTCGCGAATAGGGGGAGCCAACAAGCCAGAGGTGGACCGGTAAGATGCGCGACGATGAAATCTCCCCGCTATCTCTACACCGCCGGCTACGAGGGTATGACCTCGGAGGCCTTCATCAGCCGGCTAAAGGCGGAGGGGGTTAAAACGCTAGTGGACGTCAGAGAGCTGCCGCTCTCCCGGAAGGCCGGGTTCTCTAAAACTGCGTTGTCTAAACTGCTCGCAGATCGCGGTATTGCCTATGTCCACATGCCCACGCTTGGGTGCCCCAAGGCGGTCCGCGATCGGTACAAGGTCGACGGAGACTGGAAGCGGTACACCGTGTCCTTCATGGCTCACCTCGCTACCCAGCGCGCGGCGCTGGCCGAACTGGCAAAGATCGGCAGCGTGACGACTGCTGCCCTGATGTGCTTTGAGGCTGACTACACTCGATGCCATCGCACCTATGTGGCTCGGGCGGTGAGCCAGGCGGGCGCTCTGCCGGTGGCACATATCACGGCCCGAATAGTGATCCCTGAGCTTGCTCGCCGAGCTGCAGCTTAGGTGGATAAATCAAGCTGACGATCAGCCCCCGATCCGGGAACCGGTGGATGGTCCCCATCAGGAAACCATTGCCATAAGTTCATTGAAAGTAGTCAGCTTGACCCTTGGTCTTGACAACCTAAGGCCTTCGGCCCGCTCGGTCATGTCGATCCGTTGCCAGTCGGCAAACGAAGTTGTGGACGTAGTGCGCTCGGCGAATTTTGTCAGGGTGGTCTTTGCGTCGAGCGTCCCCTGGCGAGGTAGCGCGGCGGACTCAGCGTCGGCCATAAGTGCCTCGACGCAATCACGCGCACACTTCTTGTTGCTGCCGATGATTCCCTGCGGACCGCGCCGTATCCATCCAGTCACATAGGCTCCGGAAACCGGATTGGGGCCGTCCATCACGCGCCCGCACTGACTCGGTACCACGCCTCGGGCCTCGTCGAACGGCAAGCCCGGTAGAGATCGACCTCGATAACCAACTGCGGCCAACACCATTCCGGTGGTCAGAACTTCATTGCCCGCATCGGGATTGCTTGTCGGCGCGATGCGTATGCCTTCGACTCGGTTGTCGCCGATGAGAGCAACGGGAGATGTATGGAACCGCAGAACGATGCGCCGGCTGCCGCTGCGACGAGTCGCGAGCAGATGCTTCAATACCTGCATTTTCTCTGCGCTGCCCGGGCCGCAAGCCAGCACGGCCCTCGCTGCGTTCTCGTCTTCCACGACGATCGCGGTGTCGGGCAAGTCGCCGAGCTCTTCCAGTTCGGGGAAGTTGTACGCGGCGTCTTCGGGGCCGCGGCGACCGAGGATCACGACCTCACGAACCTGGCTGCGAGCCAGCGCCTCCAGCGCGTGGGCGGCGATGTCCGTTCTGCGCAATTCGTCCACCGGTTTGAGCAGGATTCGCGCGACGTCCATGGACACGTTGCCATTGCCGATGATCACCGCGCGTTGGCTGCGCAGGTCGAACGGCAGATGGCTGAAATCGGGATGGCCGTTGTACCAGCCCACGAAACGGCGTGCCGAGCTGCAGCCCGGCAAATCTTCGCCGGGGATGCCGAGCCGCCGTTCGCCATCGGCGCCGAACGCATAGATCACGGCGTCGTACCAGTGCGACAGTTCTTGGGTGGTAACCGACTCGCCCACGTTCACGTTGCCGATGAAACGGAAGCCCGGACGGTGTGCGATCGCGTCGTAGACCCGGCTCATCTTTTTCTTGTCGGGATGATCGGGCGCCACGCCGCCGCGGATCAGGCCCCAGGGCGTGGGTAGGCGGTCGAGCACATCCACCTCGATGGGCCGGTTCACGCGTTTGATCAGTCGGCCTTGCATGAAAGTACCCGCCGGATTCTCGAGCAGATGACCGGCCGCATACATGCCGGAAGGTCCACTGCCGACGATGGCGACTCTCAGGGGGCGTTGCTCAGCCATCGATGGGCTCCGCGCTTTGAACGTGGAAGTACTCGGCGTTGATCCGCGCGTAGTGCACCCACTTCGCTGGCAATTGATCGTGGGCAAAGATCGCCGTCACGGGACATGCTTCCTCGCAGGCGCCACAGTCCGTGCATTTTCCTGGGTCGATGTAGAGCTGCGCGGCCTTGTCGAAGCCGGATTCGTCTGGCATCGGATGGATGCAGTCGACCGGACAAACCTCCACGCAGGAGTAATCGGCCACGCAGGGCGCTGCTACGACGTAAGGCATGAGACGCTCGCCTCCAATGCTTTCAATGAACGGATGCGCACCGCGATTCCATTGACCGTGGCATTGCCGCTGGGCAGATCGGTGGAGTCGACGCGATTGCTGGTCAGGCGGTTGTAGCCGGCGCCGCCCACGGCCACGGCTCGGTTCCAGGTGCCGGTGTGTCCCCAGCCTTGAGGGAGTGCAACGCTGCCGGGCATCATCTCTTCGCTGACCCGAGCCGCCGGCACGCGAATTTGGCCGTAGCGCGAGGTGATCTCGACCGGGTCGCCATCCTCAATGCCGAATCGCGCCGCATCGTCGGGATGAATGCGCAGGCGTTGCACGCGATCGCCGACGATCAGCTTCGGGATATTGTGCAGCCAGGTGTTCTGCGTCCGCAGTTCGCGCAGGCTGATCATGCTCAGCGGATATTGCGCATCCACCTCGGTATTGAATGCCAGCAGCCGCCTCATCTCATCGCGGATCAGCGCGTGGTCGAGCTGGACCTTGCCACCCTTGGTGAAGATGCGCTTCTTCAGAATTCCGGTTGGCACACTGTCGGCGAGTTTGACCGCACCGTTGTTGTCCATGAGCTTCTTGCGCGTCAAGCCGCTCGGGCGCAGGCCGTACCAGTCGCCTTCGGGGCCCGTGCGTAGTCCGACGTCCATCAGGAAAGAAGGCGTGGCTCGCAGGCCGAGCTTGCCCAGCATCTGGGCGCCAGGGAAATCGGCGGGGACGATGCCGATCCGCCTGCAGATCTCGTCCATGATCCACGAGTCGTCACGGGTGTCGCCGCGTGGGGCAACGGTCGGCCCCACCCACTGTGCGTGCGGCACGCCCGAATGCGATTGCGTGAATATCGGAAAGCCTTCGCGCTCGATCCAAACCGTAGGCGGCAGGATGTAATGCGCCAGGCGGCTGGTTTCCGTCATGTAGACGTCCTGCGAGATGAGCAGGTCGAGCTGTTCAAAAGCGTCGCGCAACTCGTCGGCGGCGGGGCTGCTGGTCACGGGATTGGCGCCAATGACCATCATCACACGCAACCGCCCCTTGCCGGGCGTCATGATCTCGCGCGGGATGCTCACCACCGGGGAGGTACCGGCCACTTCGGGGAACTGGTCGACGCGGGTCCGCCAGCGATCGTATCCGGTGCTCTTCGTGCGATGCATCATGGTTTCAAGATCGATGAACGGTCGTCCGAAGCACCAGCCGCCGGGCCGGTCCAGATTGCCGGTAACGATGTTCAGCGCATCGAGAAAGTACTTGCCGAGAGACGCAAACGGGCCGATCGACATGCCGCAACGTCCATAGGCGCAGGCCGATTTCGCCGCTGCGAAATCGCGGGCCAACTGCCTGATCTGATCGACCGGGATGCCGGCGACGCTCGCTGCGCGCGACAGCTCCAGCGACGCCAGAATATCCGGCAGTATCTCGTGCCCGGAAGTCTGTGTCCGCAGCGCCTCCATGTCGGCAAGACCTTCGTCGAAGATCACCTTGAGCAGCGCCGCCAGCAGCCAGACGTCGCCATTGGGCCTGATCGGAATGTGCTCGAACAACACCGCTGTTTCACTGCGCCGTGGATCGACCACCACGACACGTCCGCCGCGCTGCGTGACTTCCACCATGGTGTCGCGGAAGCGGCCGATGTTGGCCATGCTGCCGTGCGACACCGCCGGGTTGGCGCCCAGGCAGAGCATGAAGTCGGTGCGCACGATATCCGGAATCGGATTGAGGAAGTTGCTGCCGTAGAGCAGCTGGCTGATCAGCCAATACCCGTTGATGTCGATGGAGGCGGCGCTGTACAGGTGCTTGGTCTTGAGCGCGCCGGCCATTCCGAACAGGTTGAGGAAAGCACCGAAGTTCCAGGCCACCGAGTTGCCCTGGTAGAGACCGATCGACTCGGTTCCGTGCTCGGCGATGATGGCATTCATCCGCGCTCCGATCTCGTCGAGCGCTTGGTCCCACGACACTTTCACGAAGCTGCCGTCGGCTTGCCGCTTGAGCGGATGCAGCAGGCGATCCGGGTCGTCGCGAACCGCCGAGAAGGCAAGACCTTTGGCGCAGGCGAACCCGCGGGTATTGGGATGATCGGGATCCGGCCGAAGACTCAGGATGTCGTCGCCGCGGACCGTCGCCTCGAGTCCGCAAGAGCCTTCACAAACGCCGCAGAAGATTTTCTTTCTGATGGTCGCGGGTTCGGCGGCGGTGATCGTCGCTGCGCCAACGGCGGCCTGCTTTGTGAGCGATCTTTCTGTCGGCAACTTCTGGCTCGACATCGCGTTACTCCTCACTGATTTTATATTTCGATAATCGCTGCGGCCCCTCATCAAGACCGTCGGAAGTCACTTGAACTTCCGATGAACGGCATCTTGCACTGGTCTAATGGATGTGGCAACGTATGATTCACCGGTAAATCATCTTTGTTAAAACAACAAACGGATTTGTCGGCGTGCCGCAACGCAACATTAAAGTCGGTGTGTAGGTCGGTCTCTCCGTCGAATCCTAATAGGGTTGATGAGTGGCCCTATAAATAATCTGGCACCCGATCGGGATGCTGGCGAAAGTGAGAGGAGAGCAAACGATGACAACGACAAAGACATAACTCGATAGACCGCCTCTGAACGCGGTCCATGAGTTTTGGAAATTCATTTCTATTCGAAGCAGATCTTATCTGCAGTGGTGGCGGCTGCCCTTCGCAAGGCTCAGTCCGAAACTTGGGCTCATAACGGCACGGCGTGAATAGCCGGACGCGGCCGCATTTTATCAACCGGACGGTTAGCTCCTGATAGTGAATCAACCAAGTGCAATGGATAGGGGAGCATCAGTGAGAAGAGCAATACGTCTAGCGCGGGCAACAGGCTTGGCCGTTCCGGCAATGACGTCTGCATCGCAGCGAACAACTTTCCCGGATAGCAGCGTCGCACCGGCGACTCAGCGCGCCGATTAAGGCAGCGCTTGCGATCGGCCGTCGGCCTGCTTGGGTTGTTCGGCAATTATTTAAAAAGCTATTGATCTGAATTGGCAGGAGAGAAGGGAGACATGAAGAACATAGTGCGATTGATGTTGGCCTGTGGTGCAGCGATTCCCGTGATGCCGGCTTATGCGCAGATGGAAACCCCGCCCGCCGAGGCCGCCACTACTCAGCCCGGAACACCCGATCCGACAGCGGCCGATTCTGCACCGGCGCCGGAAACGACGACCGCCTCCGATGCCGTGCCCGAGGCTACTGCGCCCGTGGGCACTGCCATCTCTGTTACTGCCGAAGCTGCGCCCGCCGGGGCTGAAGCATCCGGCAGTGGCAACCGTCTGATCGAAGAGGTCATCGTGAGCGCCCAGCGCCGCGACGAGAGACTCCAGGACGTGCCGATCTCGGTGCAGGCATTCACCGGCGAAAAGCTCGACGCGCTCGGTGTCAAGAAGGTCGAGGACTTGCCCGCCCTCACGCCCGGCCTCGTGCTGCAGAACAAAGCGGGCTATACCGTTATCTTTATGCGCGGAGTGGGCACGGACGCCTTCCTGCCCTCGGCTGACCCGAACGTGCCGGTGTACGTCGACGGCATTCCGCAGCTCTCCGGCCAGGGTGCCGCAAACGTTCTGGGGCGCCTACAGCGCGTGGAAGTGCTCAAGGGGCCGCAGGGCACGTTGTTCGGTCGCAACTCCACGGGCGGCGCAATCTCGTTGACGACGCCCGACCCCCAGGGCGCCTTCGGCGGCGATGTCACGACCGAGTTCGCCAACTACGACACTTTCAACACGAGTTTCTTTTTGAATGTGCCAGTCAGCGAGCAATTCGGCGCCACCCTTTCCGGATACTCCAATCGCAGCGACGGCTACTACCGGAACGTCGCCGGCCCGATAATCGACACCTTCCAGCGTGGCGCGCGCACCAAGCTGGTGTGGAATCCCACGGACCAGCTCACGATCTCGGCATTTGGCGTCTATGGTGAGCAGTCGGATCCGCTGTCGCTCACGACCAAACTGACGCGGCCCGCGCCCCTGCTGTCCTTGGGCGGCATTCTCTTGCCCAAGGATCCGACGCCCAGAGCCCGGTCTGTGGCGCAGGATCTTTCCGGCGGCGACGCACTGATCAACTTCAGCTATGGCGGTAGCGCGGACTGGAAGTTGGATGCGATCGAATTGAAGGCTCTGGGCTCGATCCAGAGGCTCAACATTTCGTTTGCACAGTGGGACTTCGACAGTACTGACCGGCCGCTGATAACGTTCTACACCGACAATCAGTTCCAGGAGCAGAAGACCGCCGAAATCCAGTTACTGTCGAACGAGGGCACGCCTTACAGCGAGTACTTTTCGTTCGTGGCGGGCGCCTTCTATCTCACGGGCAACGGCGGCTTCCCTAGCCTGCAGCTGCAAGTCGGCGGCGCCAATGGTTTCGGCGATCTGCCTGCCGCGATCCTCGGATTTCCGGGCTTCGCCGCTGCGTTCACGACTCCCTTGAACGCGGCGCTGGCCGGGGTAGGGCTCGCGCCGATCGCGGGGCTCACAGGCCCCACCACGCTGACGGCGGGCGGTATCCTTTCGACCGAATCGCTGTCGGGCTACTTCCAGGGCACGCTGAATCTGCAGAGCACCTTAGACCTGAGCACCAGGCTCAACCTGACTCTCGGCGCGCGTCTCGACCAGGAAACCCGCGGCCTCCATGGGGGGCGTCTGGGCATCATACTGCCGCCGAACAACCCGCACAGCGACCGTATCCAAGACCAGACGACGCTGCTCACGTTCCCGGTGCCTGACGTCTCGGCGACGCAGGTTCCGCTGCGGGCTGCGCTGAACTGGTTCCCGGTGGACGATACGCAGCTCTACGCCTCGTTCGCGCGCGGCTTCACGTCGCCCACTTACAACACCATCAACTTCTTCACGCCGCCGGACCAGGTGAAGGCGTCGCGGGTGGACAACTTCGAAGTCGGCGCCAAGACGCAGCTGTTCGATCGCACGCTCACGCTGAACACAGCGGCCTTCTACGTCAACGAGTACGAACTGCTGACGGCTTTCCTGTCGGTGACCTCGGGCGGTGTCGTGCGCTTCGCCAATGCTCCGAAAGCGCGCATCTACGGCGCCGAGTTCGATTCGACCTGGCAAGCGCTGCCCGAAATCGACCCGGGCCTGGCGTTCACCGCGAGCGGCGCCTTCCTCAAAAGCAAGTACGTGAGTTTCCCCGATGGCCGCGGTTTCGACACGGCCACGGGCCTGTCGTTCGGTCCGGGCTCACCGCTGCCGGCGCGGGACTTTTCAGGCAACCGAATCGTCAACACGCCGACCTTCACCTCCAGCGTGGGAGTGAACCAGGCCATCAACTTCGGCAACAGCAGCGTGGAGCTTGCGGCCAACGCGAATTACAACTCGGGCTACTACAACACGCCGCAGCAGGAGAAGCTCTATGCCACCAAGGCCTATACGCTGGTCGATACCCATGTGAGCTATTTCTACACGCCCTGGGGTATCGAGCTGACGGGCTTCGTCAGAAATATTTTTGACGAGAGCTACACGTCGTCCCGCTACGCGGCTGACTTCGGTGTGCTGGACACCCTCAATGCACCCAGGACCTATGGCGCGCACGTCAAGGTGACGTTCTAGTCCGCAGGGATGGGATAAATACTACTGGCGTCGCTCGTATCCAGCGAGATCGAGAGATGCCCAAGGGAAGAGAATCGACATGCAGACTCGTACCAAGCAGTTCCTGAAGTTGTCGTTACTAATGTCCACGGCGATTGGCATGCTGCCGCTTGACGCGCGCGCCCAGGACGACACGGTGGATCCTCTCTACCGCGATGGCGCCTATGCGGGCATTCTGGGCACCGTCACCGGTTTCATTGGCGACGGCAATCGGCCTACCGTGGGTGGCGGCGTCGATGTGCTGGGCGGCGTTCGCCGCGGCCCGGTGGCGCTCGAAGCCGGCCCCACCTATACCTACGCCAGTCACACCAACCTGGCCGGCGGTTACGCGAATGTACTGATATTTCCGTTCGGCAAAATGCCCGGCTTGTACGGGCTGGGCGGCATCGGCATCCTCGATGCCATCACCTACGCCAAAGCTGCCGACCCATTTGTCATTTCGACGGCGCAAATTGGCTCGGGCTACATGTTCCCGTTGGAGATAGCCGGCTACCGCATGGGGCTGCGCGCTGAAGGCTTGTTCCGCTGGGGCCGATACAACGACGGCGTCACCGAACAGCGGCCGGTGGACGACCCGCGGACGAAGCCGCGGCCGGACGTGCCCTACAACTACCACGACCTGATTCTGCGCATCGGCCTGCAGATTCCCCTACCGCTGACTTCGCCGACGCCGCCGACTCCGGCACCAGTTGAGGTCGTACCCGCCACTCCTCCTGTTGATAGTGACGGAGATGGCGTGCCAGACGATATCGATCAGTGCCCCGGCACGCCGCCGAACACATCGGTGGACGCGAAGGGCTGCCCGCTGCCGTTGCCACCGCCGCCCTGCAAGTCGCCTGAGCCGGGGGAGAAGGTGTTGCTGTCGGGCTGTGCGACGGGCGAGACCATCGTACTGCGCGGCGTGAACTTCGAATTCGACAAGGCGCGGCTCACGCCAAACGCCCAGGTCATTCTCGACGCGGTCGGCGACGAACTGGTCGCACATCCGAACATCAAGGTTGAACTCAGCGGACATACCGACTCCAAGGGTTCGGACTCGTACAACCAAAAGCTGTCGGATGCGCGCGCGAAATCAGTCGTTGAATATCTGGAGTCCAAGGGCATCGATGCGTCGCGGATGACGGCGATGGGCTATGGCGAAACGCAGCCGATCGCGGACAACGACACCGATGAAGGGCGCGAAATCAATCGTCGTGTCGAACTCGAGGTGACTTTCAGCGACGCCGCCGTCGCGACTTCGACGGGTGCGAACGATCCGGTGTCGGTGACCGTGCCACCGGAGCCTACCCCGGCGCCGGCTAGCGCACCGGACTCAGTGGAGGCGCCGCCCGCAAATTGATAAAGGGTCCATCACGGCGGATGCAACGAGAGAGTTTCGACTTGCACTCGCCGTAATGGCCAGATTCCCCATTTCATTTCGGCAATGAGGCGGCCGCAATTCAAGCGCTGGTTTCCTGGAATTAGTTTATCGGCAACCCGCAGTCAATCCGAGTGAATGGCTCTTGAAGCGCGTGAAAACCGATTGGCCAGTCACGCTCCCTCCCACGCACTCGTGATCTGGCCTTTTTTAATTGATTGATGTCAGCTGAGTTCGACAACTCAAAAGAGGAGACACCATGTATCGCATCGCCATCCCTGCACTCCTGCTTGCCTTTGCAGCTTCCAGCAACGCCGAGGCCGCCGGCCTGAACCTCAACAACTCGGTTGCCAAGCTCACCGGGAAAATTCCGGTTATCGACAATCTCGTCACTTCCAAAGGACTCGCCCTGCCGGTCCTGGGCAAACTGCCGGGCGTGAACCTGACCTTGGGTAAGCGCTTTGTCCTACTCGGCGGTGTCAACGTCGCCGACCTGCTCAACGGCATTGATGTTGGGGCCTCCGGCACTCAGTATGCCGGCCAGCTCGGCCGACAGGTCCAGAAGGAAATCGACCTGTTTCGATAGTTGACCGCCAGCGTTTCACGGCATGAGGCCGCTGAGGTCCATGCTGTGAAGCGGCATTGTTCCGGCCGTATCGATGTCGATATGAATATCCTCAGGCCGCTCTGATGCACGTCACGGTAATGGGTGCGTTAGTGTCGGAAATGTGGCGGATCACGATGCGACGAACGGCAGCGGCCGCCCCCTTTTTCGATCAGCCGCGCCAAAAGTGCGGTAGCGGTGCTTGCACGCATGTCCGTTGATCTACCGCCTCCGATCCCGGCTGAGCCCGTCGAAATCTCCGAAATTCGCCGTCAGGGCGACGACTTCGTGTCGGTCGCGGTACAGAAGTATCAGGTGCACATCATCGGCCCGGCGCTGGTCGACAGGACGGGACTGGCGGATTCCCTTGGCGCTGCGGTCAAGCTCTCCGAAGTGGTGGAAATCGTGCGGGCGAACTACTACAAGGCCGGGTATCCGGGAACCCGCGTGCGCTATGCGGCGGTCGATCACGACATCTACGTGCAGGTCATCGAGGACCCCATCGTCAGGATCGAGATGGCGCAGCCCTATGCAAGCTATTTCTCTGGAGTGGCGGAAAAGGCGCCCTTGACCGATGCGATGATCGAGCCTGCGCGAACGCTGGCTTCGGAGCTGGCCGATCGCACTGGCTCAACGGCCCAGCTAATTCTCGCTGCGGAATCCGGCGGCCTCGCCCTCGGCCTGGCACAGCAGCCGTCCGACCGCTCCCCCCTGCATTTCGACGCCGGATTCGGCAATCCCGGTAACCGCTTCCTCGGCCGCTACTTTGCCAGCGCGGCAGCGAGTCTGGACACGCGCTGGGGAGACAGCTTGCGCGTGTCCACGACCGACGTGGTGCGTGGGCTAGACGGCCGCAGCGACGGCGTTTCGTATGGGGGCTACACGCTCGACTGGAGTCGTGTCACGCCAGCGGGGATTTTCGGGATTTCGGGGCAAACCCTGCGCTATCGGCAGGAATTGCCGGCGACGGCGACCGGCTTGGCGGCGCTGTTGGGCTTCGCTGATCCCGTGGAGCTGCATGGGGCGCTGGACCAAGTGGAAGCCTCATGGGCCACGATTTTGGCGGCAGGTTTCGACCATCGCGTCGGCGTTACGCTCAAGGCGGATTACGTCGACAAGCGCGTCCACGCCGAAAATCCCGAGAGCACGGTGCAGTCGCAGGAATATCCTTCGCTGGAAGCCGGCCTGCAGTTTCTGAAGGCCGTCCCGCTGTTCGATGAGAAACTGCAGCTTTCCGGCGGACTGTCGGCACGCAAGGGTCTGGACGGCGGCAGGAGTCCGTCGCCCGAGCAGGCCGATCTTGGCTATGTGCTGCTGCGTCCCTCCGTTCGGCTGGAGATGTCCATGGACCAGGGCTGGGGTGGTTCAATGTCGTTGTCGGGCCAGCTGTCCCGCGACAGCGTGCCGGAGCAACAGCAGTTCTTAGGCGGCGGCGTGGGCAACCTCGACGGCTTTTTGCCTGGGGCCTTGATTGGAGACGAAGGTGGCCTTGCACGCTTACAGGTCGATGCAAAGACGTTTCGATCCGGCAACTTCAGCTTGACGCCGCACGCCTTCGTAGAGGTTGCGGGTGCGAGCCTGCACGCCACGCCGCTGAATTCTTCGGAGCATTCCACACTCGCCGATGCCGGAATCTCGCTGGACCTGAGCTACAGAACCTGGCTGACCGCTGCCGTCTCCTCCGCAATGCCGATCGCTCATCACGGCTACAGCTCGACCGAGTTGCACAATGAACGCTCGGATATCGTGTTTTCCCTATCGGCTCATCTCTGAATATGCTCTTGGCATTAATGATCTACGGTGCTTGCGCGGATGCGTGCTCCCTGCAAAGGCGGCGCCGGAAGGACGTCGCAAAAGCCGATCCGGCAACTCCGGGTGATGCGCCGGGTTTGGCCGGGAAACACCGCTGGTCGAGCCGTTCGTCGCAGGTAATTTCAGGCTCTTGCGTTCTGCATTCAAGCTTGCGATCCTTATAGTTCATCGATAAACTACTTGAGTACGAGACATGAAAGGAAAAGAACGTCTGCTGGCAGTTGAAAGGAGCACGCCTCCCATGGCCGCCGCTTTGCCGAATCTGCCGATGGACGCCACTGTGATGATCCGGCTGATTCGGATCAGCGCGTATGGCCTCGGCAACTACTTTGAGCCAGTCTTCCGCGCACTGGATCTGGGCGAGCATTCGTTTCACGTGCTGTGTCTGCTGGTGGCGGCTGACAAAGGTCGTGCTTCACCCAGTGAACTCAGCGAACTGGTTGGTACCAGCCGCGCCAACATGACGCGCATTCTCGAAGAGCTGAACCAGGCCGGTCTTGTGGCCCGCACGGTACAGGCCAGGGACGGCCGCCGTTTCGACATCTGCATCACCGCCGCGGGCCGTAAACGCGTGCGCGACGTGGTGCCGCAGCTCGCCGAGCCGCTTAGCCGGGCATTCTCGGATCTCGATGCCGAAGAGTTCGCACTGCTCGACAAGCTGATGCGCAAGCTGATCGTTTCACTCGACAAGCCCGCCAAGGCGCACCGCGCCGCGGCCTGACGTCCAACGATTCACGACGAAGACTCGACCCTCGATGATTCTTTCCGAAGACCAGAAAGCCCTGTTGGAAGCCGCGCGGCGATTCTCGCGCGAGCGCCTGCTGCCGACGTACATGCAGCGTGAACGCGAGGGCCGCATGGACCGCGCATTGTTGCGCGAGATGGGCGAGCTGGGCCTGCTGGGCGTGGATGTGGCGCCGGAGTTCGGCGGCATGGGCGTCGACGGCGTGACCACCGGGCTGATAGTGGAAGAGCTGGCCTACGGTGATTTCAACGTCAGCGCCGTAGTGTTGGTAATGTCGTTGTGCGCCACCGTGATCGCTCGCAATGCGAGCCCGAAAGTGGCTGCGCAATGGCTGCCGCGCGTGCCTCGCGGCGACGCCATCTTGGCGTTGTCGATCACCGAACCCAAGTGCGGTTCCGATGCGGGCGCGCTTCAGCTCAAGGCGCGCCGCGATGGCGACTTCTACGTGCTCGACGGCGAGAAGACCTCGACCACTTACTGTGACTCGGCCGACGCCTTCGTAGTGTTCGCGCGCACCGGCACACCGGAACAGGGAGCGCGCGGCGTTACCGCGTTTCTGGTGCCTTCGGACATGCCCGGTATACAGACCACGACCTTCAAGGATGTGGGCAGCCGTATGTCGAGCCGCGGCTCGGTATTCTTCGACAGCGTGAAGATTCCGCTCGACCATCGCCTTGGCGACGAGGGCAAGGGCTTCAGCCAGGTGATGGCCGGCTTCGACTACAGCCGCGCGCTGATCGCGCTGCAATGCCTGGGCGCGGCTCAAGCCTCGCTCGACGAGGCCTGGGCCTACACCAAGGAACGCGAAGCCTTCGGCGGCCCGATCGCTCGTTTTCAGGGCGTGAGCTTTCCGCTCGTGGAAGGCGAGACGCTGGTCGCCGCGGCGCGGCAGCTTTCGTATCACGCGCTGTCGCTGCGCGATGCCGGCGAGCCGCACACCGTCGAGGCAGCCATGGTCAAGTGGATGGGCCCCAAGACCGCATTCGATGTGATCCACCAATGCCTGCTGACCTTCGGCCATTACGGCTGGTCCATGGACCTCGCACATCAGCAGCGTATGCGCGATGTCATGGGGCTGGAAATCGGCGACGGCACGGCCGGCGTCATGAAACTAATCGTCGCGCGGGCTCGTGCCGGGCGTGCCGCCACAGCTGAAAGAAATTTGGAGAACGCATGAGTTACCGGTCCGTATTCGCAGCCGACCTTTTCGAAGGTCAGGTCATCATCGTGACCGGCGGCGGCAGTGGTATCGGTCGATGCACGGCGCACGAACTGGCAGAGTTGGGGGCAACCGTCGCAATCGTGGGCCGCAATGTTGAAAAGCTGGTCACGGTCGAACAGGAAATCCTGGCCGACGGCGGCAAAGTCAGCACGCATGTCTGCGACATTCGGGACGAGTCGACGGTGATAGCGACCATCGAAGCGATTCTCGCACAGCACGGCAAGATCGACGGCCTGGTCAATAACGCGGGCGGACAATATCGCGCCGAGCTGAAAACCATCTCCACGAAAGGTTTCGAGGCGGTGATACGCAACAACCTCACGGGCGGCTTCATTTTCATGCGCGAGGTCTATAACCGCTGGATGGAAGCGCATGGCGGCTCGATCGTAAACATGATCGCGGACATCTGGCATGGCTGGCCCAACTTCGCGCATTCCGCTGCGTCGCGCGGCGGCATGCACACGCTCACCGAGAGCGCGGCCTGCGAATGGGCCGTGTCGGGCACGCGCGTGAACACGGTTGCCCCGGGGACCATCGCCTCTAGCGGCCTGGACACCTACGAGACCAAAGACCACGCCTATATCCAGCGCGAAATCGCGCAGGAAGTGCCGCTGCAGCGCTTCGGCAACGAGGCGGAGGTGTCGGCCGCAATCGTATTCCTGCTGTCGCCGGCCGCGTCGTACATCACCGGCTCCTGCATTCGCATTGACGGCGGCGGTCCCAACGCACGACGCATGTGGTGGAAGCTGGAGCCTTCGGATCGCAGCAAGCCCTTCGATGGTTTCCATCGCGCCAAGCTGCCCGATATTCTGAATACATAGTCGCAAGCAAGAGACGACGCAACGGCGTACCGTCGGTCAAAGCATAGGAGGAGAAACCATGCTGAACGTTTCACTGATGGCGACCCGGATTTACATCCAGCGAAATTTCGCCCGCAAGATTGTTTGCGCGGTTAGCCGGCCGCAATAAACCCCATGTCGATCACGATTGCTGTCGTCGGTGGCGTGCGGACCAGAAAGTACCACGCTGAATTATTGATAAAACAGTTACTGATTTCGAAAGTTGTCGAGGGTTTTCTCGCCAGATGCAGGGACCCGAACCGCATGGTCCTGATCGGGCGGTGCCTGTTGCATTCGATCGACTCTTCAATCACGGCCGGTAGTACACCGCGTCGCTGTCTCTCTGCGTTTTGAATGTCGCGTCGCGGCTTTCATCCAATCCATAACTGACACTTCGAGATCCCATGTCGAACAAAGTGCTGTACGAAAAGAAAGGCCCCATCGCCTACATCACGCTCAATCGCCCCGAGGTGAAGAACGCGATTGATCTCGAAGTACATCATCGCCTCGGCGAAATCTGGTGCGATTTCCGCGACGATCCCGAGCTGCGCGTGGCCATTCTCACCGGCAAGGGCGACGCGTTCTGCGCGGGTGCCGATCTCAAGACCCATGTGCCCGAATGGGACGGCGTGGGCCCCAGCCTTGGCCGCGACAAATTGCTCGATGGCTTCGCGGGCGGGATCACGCGCGGCGTGCATCGCATCTACAAGCCGATCATCGCGGCCTGCAATGGATGGGTACTCGGCGGCGGGCTGGAGCTGGCCATGGCCTGCGACATCCGCATCGCTTCCGAGCGTGCGCAGTTCGGCTCCTTCGAGCTACGCCGCGGCATGCATCCGGCCGACGGCGGCATCGTGCGCCTGGTGAACACCTGCGGCGTGGGCATTGCGCTGGAGATGGAACTCACCGGCGAGCCGATCAACGCGCAGCGCGCGCTGATGGCCAACATGGTGTCGAAGGTTGTCCCGCATGACGAGTTGATGTCGGCTGTGGAAGACATGGTCGCGCGCATCCTGCGCAACGATCGCCGCGCCGTGGAATCGGCCAAGGAGACCATCTTCGAAGTTATCGGCCGCACGCTCGACGAGCAGCTCAAAGTGGAATGCCTGTATGGCTACGCGCTCTGCGGCGGCAACCCGGAACTGGTCAAGCGCTCCAACGATTTCCTCGAGAAGAAGGACAAGGGCCGCGTCGGCGTCAATGCCAATTCGCTGTGAGGCCTGATTCCAAAATGACCACCCAGACCGCCCGCACCATGATCAACCTGAGCGACGATAAGGTGATCCGTGCGCGGCTGACGGAATACTTGCTTGCGCAGACTGGAACGACATGGACGCTGGGCGTCTTCAATCGCTATTCGGTGGGCTTCTCCTGGATCACATACGGCTTCGATGCGCAGCAGCAAGGTGATACCCAGCCGCAGGGCATGATCCTGCGCCTCGGCCCGCCTTATGGCTTGTTCGCGCCTTACAGCGCGCTGCCACAGTTCGCCGCACTCAAGGCACTGGAAGGCACCGGTGTGCCGGTACCCAAAGTCTATTGGTGGAGCGACGATGCTTCGCTGCTTGGAGCGCCGTTCTTCGTCTGCGAACGCGTCTCCGGGTCGGCGCCGGTGCCGTGGGTGTCGGGCGACACTTCGGGTTTCGAGGAAGGCTGGCGCAAAGAAATTGCCCGACAGTTTGTGTCAGCACTCGCGGCGCAGCATCGGGCGCCATGGCGCGAGTCGCCGGGCTTCGAGCAGTTTGCGCATATCAACGAGGACAACGCCGCGTTGGTGCAAGTGAAGTTTTGGGAAGAGGCGCATGGGCGCTGGGCTCTCAAGCCCTATCCGATGCTGCGCTGGGCCATGCTCTGGCTGCGCCGCAACCTGCCGGTCGCGCCGCGCGTGAGCCTCGTCCACGGCGATTACCGGCTCGGTAATTTTCTCGAAGTCGATGGGCGTATCACGTCGATTCTCGATTGGGAGCTGGTGCATCCGGGCGATCCGCATGAAGACCTGGGCTGGGCTTTCCTGCCGCAGTTCACCGGCGGATCCGGTCTGGTGTGTCGTCTGGTCAGCCAGGACGATTTCATCGCGCAGTACGAGCGCGAAGTCGGCTTCAAGGTCAACCTGCAGTCCCTGCACTTCTATCGTGTGTTCTCGTTGGTGAAGCTCGCGTTGACGCATCTCGCCGCGGTGCGTTGCTTCGAGGACGGCCAGTTCAACGACCTGCGCATGCCCGCGATGGGCACGCAGGTCGCGCCCGTGTTGCGTCAGATCTCGAAGCTCCTGCAATGAACAATTCTTTCGAACGTCTCATCGACGGCATGGTGGCCACGCTGCGCGCCGAGATCATTCCGAAAATCGGCAGCGAATTCGCGCGTGGCCAGGCTTTCGGTGTGATCTACATGCTCAACTCCATGCGCCTGCGCGCGGCCTGGTCGACGGAGTTCTATCTGGAACAGATCGCGGCGCAGACCGCGCTGCGTGATGCATTGGCCGCTCTAGTTGAGGGTCTCGATGCACCGGCCTTGCCGCAAGCCGCTTCCGGCAGTTCCTCGTCGCCGGTGCTTGAAGCGCTGCGCAACGCCAATGAAGGACGCATTTCCGATCTGATCGTCTGGCTATCCGAGCAGGGACCGCAGATCGACACCGACAAGGCCACCGCAATCGACGCGGCCTTGCATATCTACATGAACCGTCATCTCAAGCATGAGCTCGTGACGTCAGCCAAGCCGATGTTCGCCGAGATTTCGGCAGGCGCTGAATAGGAGACGCATCATGCTTACCGCACAAGACGATCTGATCGGCCACCAGCTGCCTACGAGTTTCGACCACGTGGGCACCAGCGATCCCGCGTGGATGGAACGGCTTTGGTACACCGGCCATCCCAAATCAGGCGAAGTCATTTTCGATATCGGTTTGGGCTACCACCCCAACCGCAACGTGATGGATGCGTTCGCCGGCGTGACGGTCGGCACGACGCAATACAACTTCCGCGCTTCGCGCCGACTGCGGCCGAATCCGCTGGAAACCACGGTCGGCCCGATCAGCATCAAAGTCATCGAAGGCCTGCGCCGACACCGCTTGCAGCTCGCGCCCAACGAGTCGGGACTCAGCTTCGACATCGAGTTCCTCGGCACGATGAACGCGCACGAGGAAGAGCCGCACTTCCGCCGCCGGAATGGACGCGTCACCGAGGACATGGCGCGCGGGCAGCAGCTCGGTGCCTATCAGGGATGGCTCGGAGTGGACGGCAAGCGCTACGAGATCAGCCCCGAGGAATGGCTGGGCCAGCGCGATCATTCCTGGGGCGTGCGCTCGGAGATGCGCACCGACGAGAGCAGCCCGCCGCTCACGTTCTATCCGCCGTTTTTCTACGCCTGGACGACGGTGCAGTTCAAGGATCGCGGCCTGCATGTCTTCTTCAAGGAGCGCGCTCCTGGCGATCCGATCTACATCTCTGGCGAAGAGGTCTTTGCGATTGGCACCAAGTCCGATCCGGCTCGCCATATGTCCGGTGTCAGTCACGACGTGATCTGGGCCGAAGATCCTCACGGCCAGACCGTGAGCGCGGCGACGTTTGACATGCACCTCGAGAACGGCAGCACGCACCAACTCAAGATCCGCACTTTGCCGGCGCGCTACTTCCTCAAGGGCGGGCTCTATGGCGGCCTCAACGGATGGTTTCACGGTGACGACAAGGGCA
This sequence comes from Hydrocarboniphaga sp., assembly GCF_028291725.1. Taxonomy (GTDB): domain Bacteria; phylum Pseudomonadota; class Gammaproteobacteria; order Nevskiales; family Nevskiaceae; genus Hydrocarboniphaga. Next base: position 37,475 of record NZ_JAQGNT010000085.1, read on the forward strand.
AGCTCTACGTCGAGCACGATCGCTGGGATCTGAACGATCCGGCCGTACGCAAGCTGGTGCGCACGATTTGCGATCACGTCATCGAAGTGCGCGTCGGCGACGAGGTGGGCTACGGCATCATGGAATACGGTGTCGGCAAGGGATACATCAAGTACCCGTCCGTGCAGCAGCACCCGCCGATATGAGCAGCAAGCCGGACTACCTGGATGACCTGCGTATGCGCGAGCGTGCGACTTATCCATTTTGGTTTCAGGACCATGTGCGCTGGTCGGATACCGACATGATGGGGCACGCGAACAACCTCGCATTCGCCGGCTTCTGCGAGTCCGGTCGTGCAAGGCTGCTGCAGGTTTTTATGCATCAAGAGGCCCAGCCACGCATCCTGGTGGTGCTCGCCGAAATGCGCATCCGCTATCTGGGCGAGGCCAAATGGCCCGCCGTCATCGATATCGGCACTTGCGTGACAACCATCAGTCAGCGCGCGTGCTGGATGGCACAGGGTCTGTTCGACGGTGAGCGCTGCATCTGCGTCGCCGAGTCCGCCTTGGTAGTCGTCGATGAGACAACGCACCGGCCACGCGAGATGCCGGAGCCACTGCGCGAACTGTTGGCCGGCCATCACTTTGAATTCGGCGAGTCACAACTCGCCCGGGCGGCCGCATGAGCATGAAGCCCATCAGCGAATGCGGTGTGATGGTCCTTGGCGGCAGCGCCGGCGTGGGCCTGGAGAGCGCGATGCAGTTCGCCGAAGCGGGCGCGCGCGTGATCCTGTTGGGTCGCGGCGAGCCGCGCGGCGCAGCGGCGCTTGAGATGGTGCGCGCACGCGCACCCAATGCTGACGTGAGTTTTGTGCAGGTTGATGCTCTCGACACCGCGCAGGTCGGCCGCGCCGTGGAAATCTGCGAGGCGCGTCTCGGCATGATCGACGTGCTGGTCTGCACGACCGGTCCCAGCCAACCGCCGAGGCTGCTGAGCAATATTCCGATCGAAAGTATCCGGCCGCGCATCGAGGAAATCTTTCTGCCGCCGCTGCACATGATGCATGCGGTGTTATTAGGCATGCGGCGACAGCGTAGCGGCTCCATCGTGATCGTCGCTTCTGACGCCGGCAAGCTCGCCACGCCAGGCGAAACCCTCGTGGGTTCCGCTATGGGCGCGATCATGATGTTCGCCAAGGCCGCCGCATTGGAAGCCAAGCGTGAAGGCGTTCGCATCAACCTGCTCACGCCCTCGCTCATCGCGAATACGCCTGGCGCCGCGCTGATTGCGGCAGATCCCTTCGCAGCCAAGATGTTCCAGAAGGCCGCATCTCTCGCGCATCTGGGCGTTGCCGAAGCCGAAGACCTTGCGGCCATGGCGCTCTATTTGTCGAGCCCTGCTGCAAGACGCATCACCGGGCAGGCTATCAGCATCAACGGCGGCATATCCGTCGCCTAGTTTTTTATTAAAAGGCACTCGTTGCCAGTTGCAGGAGAACGCTATGAAGGACTATCTGAAGTACTGGGTACCGGTTCTGGTACTGGCCATCGCGTACACGGGAATATTGCTCGGCGGTGATTTCGTCTGGCTCGGCTTCCTGATGTTTCCCACGCTGGCGATAGGCGATGTTCTGCTGGGACGCGACTACAGCCCGCGCCATATGAAGAACGAGTTCGTGGCCGACATTCCCCTGTGGGTCTGCACCGTTGGTCCTATCCTCATGTACTGGGTCTTTGCGTGGCAGGTCTCTCGCGGCGCATTCCCGGAGGTCTCGCAGATGATCGGCGGCGTGTTGAGTCTCGCATGGACCTCGATCGTTCCGCTCGCACCGGCTGCGCATGAGATGTATCACAAGCGTTCTGTACTGGCCCGCACGATGGGCCGCTACGCGCAGCTCTGTCAGCTTGATCCGATGCGCGACATCGCGCACGTCGTTGGCCATCACATCGACGTGGCCACCGTGAAGGACGGCGACACCGCTAAACGGGGCACCAGCTTGTATGCTTTCGTCGGGCACGCGGTTTGGGAGCAGACCCTGCGTGATGTGACGATGGAATCCGACGCGCTGCGCAAGCGGGGTCTGAGCGCTTTCAACTACCGTCATCGCATATATCGCGCGGTACTGGCCCAGGGCGTGTTTCAGGGCGGCTCCTACCTGCTCGCCGGCTGGCACGGTGTGGCTCTCACGTTTGGCGCTGTGTTGGTCGCGCGCTTTTGGGCGGAGGCCTTCAACTACTTCCAGCATTACGGGCTGATCCGGGTGGTGGGCACGACAATCGGACGTCGCCATCTTTGGAACCATCTGCACTGGTTTTCGCGCGTCCTTTCCTTTGAGATCACCAATCACGCCGATCATCATCTGAATTCCTACCAGCGCTACTACCAACTCGTGCCGCATAAGGGCGCGATCGAGATGCCGAGCTTGTTCGTCTGCTTCATCGCCTCATTGATACCGCCGTTGTGGCACGAGAAGATCGTCAAGCCTGCGCTCAAGCGCTGGGATCTCGAGTTCGCTACGCCCGAGGAACAGGTGCTCGCCGCCGCAGCCAATCGTGCGGCGGGCTGGCCGGATTGGATCAACGAACGCGAAGCGCAGGCCTCGGGTCCGCGCGTGCGCGCGACCACGCAAGGCTGCTGATCGCGTCCGGAGCACTTTGCTCATGACCGATGCGCCGATCACCTTGAGCATCGAAAGCGGGCTGGCGCGCCTGGCGCTCAACCAGCCCGCGCGCGGCAATCCTTTCGACGCGGCCGCATGCCGGGAATTCGGCCTGCTGGCCAATCGACTGGCCAGCCGAGCGGACGTGCGTGCCGTGTTGCTGACCGCGCAGGGCAAATACTTCAGTGTCGGCGGCGACCTCGGACTTTTCTCGTCGGACCTGGATGCGGCACCCGCCGCAGTGCTGGACAACACGCAGAGTCTGCACATGGGAATGGCGCGTCTGGCGCGAATGAACGCGCCCATTGTGGCTTGCGTGCAAGGCGCCGCAATGGGCGGCGCGGTGGCGATCCTCGCCAACTGCGATCTCGTCTACAGCGCGCGATCGGCGCGCTTCGGCGCCGCGTACTCGCATATTGGTTTCACGTGCGACCTGGGCGCCTCGTATGGACTCGCCTCGCGCATGGGCATCTCGCGCGCAAAGCGATTTCTGCTGCTGGGCGAAGTGCTCGAAGCAGCGCAGGCCGAGCGAGTTGGATTGGTCGACTTCGTGGTGGACGACGCGGTGCTAAGCAAATGCGCCGAACAGGCGGCGATCCGCCTAGGCCAGGCGCCCCAGCGTCATCACGGTGCCGTCCGACGACTGCTGCCGAGAGTGCTGGATCGGCCGCTGGAGGTTCAGTTGCAGGATCAGATGCAGGAGCTGGCTGACATGATCGACGCTCCGCAGGCCAATCGTGGATCGGTGCTGCAATCAACGACGTAGCTAAGTCACTTCAACGATGTCGGCGCGGCACGTCATCGGGTCGCACGCGAAACGGAGAGCGAAAATGTGGCACTACAGCGAGATCAAAAGCCTGGGCGACATACCGCGACACTACGCCCGCACGAGGCCCAACAGCCCGGCGCTGATCGATGCCTACGGGCCGGTATCTTTCGCGGAACTCGATGCCCGATCGAACCGCGTCGCCAACGTGCTGGCAGAAAGCGGTGTCGTTTACGGTGATCGCGTCGCCTTCCTGGGTAAGAACTCCACGCGGTATTTCGAGACGCTGTTTGGCGCGAACAAGATTGGCGCCGCGTTATTGCCGCTCAACTGGCGTCTTGCCCCGCCCGAACTCACGGAAATACTGCGTGATGCCGGCCCGAGCGTTGTCGTCGCCGATCGCGAGTATGAGGAAGCCGCCAGGAGCGTGGCCAAGGCCAGCGGCCACAAAGTAGCGGTCCTCGTTTACGACTCGTCGAATCCCGGCGTCTCACAACTCGACGAGCTGCTGCGCGACGCATCGTCTGTCGATCCCGCCTCGGTGATCGATCCCTGGCAGACGGCGGTACTGATGTACACCTCTGGCACTACCGGCAAGCCCAAAGGCGTGCAGCTATCGCACCAGGGCTACTTGTACCTGCGGCTATGCGAGCACTTGGAAACCTCGTTCCGCTACGAGTCCGGTGATGTGATGCTCACCGTGATGCCATTGTTCCATGCGATGGGTACGGGGCTTTCGCTGCAGGCGCTCTACAGCGGCGCCGCGATCGCGGTGTATTCGATGCCCGATCCCGGTGAGCTCATGCGCCTGATCGCACGCGACCGGCCCACAGTGCTGCCGCTGGTGCCCACCGTGATCCAGATGCTGCTGGATCATCCGGACGCAGCGTCGGCAGACTACTCGTCGGTGCGCATCGTGGTTTATGCAGGATCTTCAATCGGCGCGCATCTGCTCAAGCGCGCGATGGTGGAGATGAAGTGCCAGTTCATGCAGTTCTATGGCGCCACGGAAACCGGCGCGGGCGTGACTTTCTTGCGCCCCGCTCAGCATCGTCTCGACGACGAGGAAAAGCTCAAGTCCTGTGGTAGCCCTTTGCCGCTCATCGAACTCAAGGTGGCTGATGCGGACGGACATGAGCTGCCGGACGGACAGGTTGGCGAGTTCCTGATCCGCTCGCCCTCGCTGACTACGGGCTATTTCAGGCAGCCGGAGCTGACGGCTGCAGCCTTCCGCGACGGCTGGTATCGCTCGGGTGACGGCGGCTACCGCGACGCCGATGGCTTGTTCTACATGGTCGATCGCGTCAAGGACATGATCGTGAGCGGCGGCGAGAACGTCTATTCCACGGAGGTGGAACAGGCGGTACAGAAGCTTGGCGGCGTGCGTCTGTGCGCCGTCATTGGGCTGCCCGACGACAAATGGGGTGAGCGCGTGGTCGCCGTCATCATCTGTGAGCCGGCGGTGCCGGTTTCCAAGGAGCAGATCGTGGCGCACTGCCGCAAACTGATCGCCGGCTACAAGGTGCCCAAGCAGATCGAGTTTGTCGACGCACTGCCGATGACGCCGAGCGGCAAGGTCATGAAACGCCTGCTGCAGGAACAGTTTCTCAAAACCATCGCTGCATAACAGAACGACTCAGGAGAGCCATCATGTCGGATCGCAACTCGTTTTTCATCGGCGGCGAGTGGGTAAAGCCCGCCACGTCCAGACAGTTCAAGATCGTCAACGCGACCACCGAAGAGATCATTGCGCTCGTGCCTGAAGCAGCCGAGGCCGATGTCGATCGCGCTGTCGCGGCCGCTCGTCACGCTTTCGAACATTCAGGTTGGGCCACCTGTGCGCCAGCAGAACGCGCTGCTGTCATGCGCCGTTTTGTCGCTGCGCTGCAGACGCGCAGCCTTGAACTTGCGAGCACCGTGAGTCGGCAGAACGGCATGCCGCGCCAGCTCAGCGATGGTTTCGAAGGTGGATTCTCCATCGGCGTGCTGAGCTACTACGCCGAGCTGGCAGCCAGCGTGACGGCCGAGGATTCGCGACCATCACAGATGGGCCTCGAGACCATCGTCGGCCGCGGTCCCATTGGCGTTGTCGCGGCCATCGTGCCCTGGAATTTTCCCATTACCCTGGCCATGAGCAAGATCGGCCCGGCGCTGGCCGCAGGCTGCACGATGGTCATCAAGCCCTCGCCGGGCACGGTGCTCGACAGCTATCTCCTCGCCGAGGCTGCAATTGAAGCTGGCATTCCGGCCGGCGTGCTCAACTGGGTGGCGGCGGACCGCGAAGTCGGCGCATATCTGGTCTCGCATCCGGGCATCGACAAGGTCGCATTTACCGGTTCCACGGTCGCCGGCCGCTCCATCGCGCGGACCTGCGGTGAATTGCTGCGTCCTGTCACGCTCGAACTCGGCGGCAAGTCCGCGGCCATCATTCTTGACGATGCCAACCTCGATATCGTAATCGCCGGTCTGCAGCAGGCCTCGCTGATGAACAACGGCCAAGCTTGCATCAACGGCACCCGCATCCTCGCGCCGGCGAGCCGCTATGGCCAAGTGGTCGATGCGCTGGCGTCGATGGCGTCGTCACTCATGGTCGGCGATCCGCTGGATCTCGCCACTCAAGTGGGCCCGATGGCTTCTTCTGCACATCGCGACCGCGTGGAGGGCTACATCGCCAAAGGCAAGAGCGAAGCCCGGCTCGTGGCTGGCGGCGGCCGCCCAAAAAATCTCGGTCGCGGGTGGTTCGTGGAACCGACAGTATTCGCTGACGTGAGCAACAGCGCCACCATCGCACGCGAAGAAATCTTCGGGCCGGTGCTGTCGATCATCTCGTACACCGACGAGACCGACGCGGTGCGCATCGCCAACGATTCGATCTACGGCTTGGGCGGCTCGGTCTGGGGCGTGGACACTGCCCGCGCCAAGAACGTAGCGCGCCGGGTGCAAACCGGTACCATCGGCGTCAACGGCTACGTGCCTGCGATCGGTTCGCCCTTCGGCGGCGTGAAGGCCAGCGGCCTGGGCCGAGAGTTTGGACCCGAGGCACTGGCGAGCTATCAGCAACTCAAGTCGATGTATGTGATGGCTTGATGCTCGGCCGATCGTGATCGCCAGATTTTGCAGGTCGGCTTCGCGCCGACCTGCATAGGCCTTCACTGTCAGGTGCTGCGCTGTGCTTTGGACGCCGCCGTGGCCGCGGTACTCGCCGCTCGGATCTTGGCCCAGGCCTCATCGCTGAGCTTGGTCAGGCCCGCGAATGTCGAAGGCGCGGCGAGGTGATGGCCGCCGTCGATGCAAATCGTCTCGCCGGTGATGTAGTCGGCACCATCGCTGAACAGCAGCACCATGAGATTGGCAAGTTCCTCGATCTCGCCAAACCGGCCCATAGGAATGTCGTCTACCTGGGTGGCGCCGACCTTCGCGTCGTCGGTCGGTGACAGCATCTGCCAGGCGTATTCGGTTGGGAAAGGTCCCGGTGCCACAGCATTGATCCGGATCCCGTAGCGCGCCCATTCCACTGCGAGCGACGCGGTCATCGCATTTACGGCGGCCTTTGCCATGGCAGACGGCACGACAAACGCAGACCCGGTCCAGATCCAGGTGACCAGTGTGGACACCACCGAACCCTTCAGCCCCTGCGCGATCCAGCGTTTTCCGCACGCCTGCGTCGTGAAGAACGCGCCGTTCATGACGGTGGATGTAATCGCCTCAAAAGCCCGCGGGCTCAGGTCCTTGGTTGGGGCAATGAAGTTGGCTGCGGCGTTGTTGATCAGACCAGTCAACGGGCCGTGCTTGTCCCAGATCTCGCCGATTGCGGCGTCGACCATCTCGGGTTTTCGAATGTCGACAGCTTGGGTGAAGGCACGCGTCGCACCACAGGATTGATTGATCTCCGCGGCGGCCGCCTGGAGTACCTCCGGACGGCGTCCCCAAAGGTGGACTTCGGCTCCATGCGATACGAGGAACTTCGCGACGCCCTTGCCGAGGCCGGTGCCGCCGCCCGTCACGAGAATTCTTTTTGTGGAAAGGGCGTCTTGAGAGTAAAGAGGCATTGAAATTTCCGAATAGTTAATCGATAGTTCAGTACAGTACGATATGCCGTATCGTGCTTCAACTGTTGGTTTGCCCCGATTTTGAATTGCTGCAACGCACACAGATTGGAACGAGGAGAAGCAGGTGACATACGAATCGATCACACTAGACGTGAGCGACGGTCTTGCTCGGATTGCGCTCAACCAAGCCGACATCGGCAATCCCTTCAACGCAGCGTTCTGTTCCGATTGGGGCAATGTCGCCAACGAGTTGTCCAGCCGCAAGGAAGTGCGCGCCGTTCTCATCACGGCCCATGGCAAGTTCTTCAGCGTGGGCGGCGATATCCAGATGTTCTCGAAGAACATCGATGTCCTGCCCGACAAGATCCGCGACTGGACGGCCGGCCTGCATATGGGCGCCGCCAGGATGGCGCGCCTCAATGCGCCCATCGTTGCGGCGGTACATGCCACCTGCATGGGCGGTGCCTGTGCATTGGTTGCCCACAGCGATCTGGTGTTCAGTGCGCGATCGGTGAAATTCGGTGCGGCCTATTCCCAGATTGGCTACAGCTGCGATGCGGGCGCTTCCACCGGTCTGGCTTCGCGCATGGGCATTTCGCGAGCACGCCGCTTCCTGATTCTCTCGGAAGTTTTGAATGCCGAGGACGCGGCTACCGCAGGTCTGGTCGACTACGTTGTCGATGATGCGATGCTGTTCGTCGAGGCGGAAAAGGCGGCCATCAAGCTTGCCCAGGGCCCCACGCGGGCCTACGGCGAAATCCGCCGTCTCATGAGTCGCTCGCTTGCGCAGCCCTTCGAGGCTCAGCTTGAAGACGAAGCGCAGGCCCTTAGCCGCGTGGCCGCCGGCAACGACGCTCGTGAAGGAATCACCGCGTTTGTCGAAAAGCGGAAACCCCGCTTTACCGGCCAGTAGTGTCTATAACCATAAAAGAGGAGAGAACCAAATGAGCGCAACGCAGGAAATCAGCTCCAAGGCCGCGCTGGTCCGCAAAGTTGGCGGAACTTTCGATATCGAAGACGTGAGCGTTGCCGCTCCGCGCGATTACGAAGTGCGCCTGCGCATGGTCGGGTGCGGCATGTGCCATACCGACATTGTGGCCCGCGATGGTTTTCCGGTGCCGCTGCCCATCGTGTTGGGACATGAAGGCTCCGGTGTCGTCGAGTCGATCGGTGCCAAAGTGAGCCGGGTCAAGCCTGGCGATCACGTGGTGCTGAGTTTCAATTCCTGCCTGGAATGTCCGAGCTGTGCCGAGTCCAAGCCGGCGTACTGCTTCAATTTCTTTCCAAACAATTTCTCCGGCGTGCGGCCTGCAGACGGGACCAGCGCGGTGAGTCAGAACGGAGCGGTGATTCACGCTAATTTCTTCGGGCAATCGTCGTTTTCCACTTATGCCATTGCGCACGAGATCAACGCGATTCCCGTCGACAAGGATCTGCCGCTCGAGATCCTCGGCCCGCTGGGTTGCGGCATCCAGACTGGCGCGGGCGCGGCCATAAACGCACTCGCTATCAAGGCCGGCCAGTCACTGGTGATCTTCGGCGGCGGCGCAGTGGGCCTCAGCGCCTTGCTCGGTGCTCGGGCCGTCGATGCAGGAATCGTAATCGTGGTTGAGCCCAATGCGGCTAGGCGTGTTTTGGCGCTCGAATTGGGGGCCACTCATGTAATAGATCCAAAGGCGACTACCGACGTACTGGCGTCGGTAAAGAAACTCAGCGGCGGCGGTGTCCGCTATGCGCTAGACACCACCGGCAATCCTGCGGTCGTCGGTATCGCCGTCGAGACGATGCTGCCCAACGGCATGCTGGGCCTGCTTGGCATTCCGCCGCCTGACGCCACGCTGCCGGCAAGCATGATGAGCATGCTGGTCCGCGGAATCGGGGTCAAATGCATCACAGAAGGCGACAGCGATCCCCAGGAATTTATTCCAAGATTGCTCGCGTTCTATCGAGCAGGGAAATTTCCGTTCGACCGCCTGATCACCAAGTTTCCCTTCAGCCAAATCAACGAGGCAGCGCACTCTTCCGAGAGGGGCGAAGCGATCAAGCCCGTGTTGATTTTCTGAATGGCAATGGGTCAAGAATGCAGCGGATTATCTGCTTGGTTGAATCCGCTGGCGCTTTGTTGCCGGAACTGCCGATTGAATCAGCGTTTTGAATGTAATACTTATAACTGCAGACTCCTTATATGAAATCGGCTTCAAGGCCTCAGACCACAGCAAGAATGACGAAAGTCATGGCAGAAATCCGAGCTTCGCACGGTTTGGCCGAGCCGGTTGAGTTTAGCCCTGCGCAGAGATCCGCCCATCCATCAAATTCAGATGTCAGCGAAAGCGAGCATAAAGAAAGTATCCGCCTGTGTTTTCTGATTTACGATGTAGCAAGAATGCATCGAGAAGCATACGACGAATTCATGAGGCCGCTGGGGATTACCCGCGTGCAGTGGTCTGTTTTAGCTCAATTGTCGCGGCACGACGGTCTCGTACAGACGCAGTTGTCGGAATTGCTCGAGGTCAAGAAAGCTCAGGCCGGTGCCATCCTTACGTCGCTCGAAGCTGCGGGTTGGGTCGAACGTCGCGATGATCCATACGATAAAAGAGTGAAAAGGGTCTATCTGGTTCGCCCTGCTCACCACGTGATTCGGCAGATGTCGATACTGGCGGGACAATATGGAAGCCAGATATTGGGCAGCCTTTCGGAGGAGGAGCGTGCGGCTTTAGCTCGGATGCTGGTAACTATCAAGCACGACTTGAAGCAAAGACTTCTGCCACGTATCGAGAACTGACCCTCTCGCCGCTTGCCCGAGATCGATCATTTCAGGCCTGTTCTGTTCAGACTCTTATGACCAGCAAAGGCTGATGTAAAACGGCCTTCTCCATAACGCTGGTCAGTTGTTCTATGAACAGTAATGGCGAAACGGGAGTGGTACCTCGGGAATATCGGTAGCAGGCGCAGCCGTAAGGATCTCGCCAATCGCATCCGCGAAGCGCAAAGCGACCGGTAGCCTGTCTCCAAAAATGCAGGAGTTAAAATTCAGCTTAGTAAGCTGGAAGACTCAGGCCATCAGTTCGCGCTGGATTCTGTGGCCCGACGCGCATGCGCTGCCACTTGCTGATTCAGATGCTAACCGTCTCTTTTCGAGTAAGCGTCTGATTTGCCCGCTACTTATTTCGCAAACCATTTAGCTCATTGACGCAGCGATTTAGCATTGCCGGACTTAATTGTCGTTTCACGGCGTGTTTTTTTTGCAGAGAAGTTCAGCAGGAACTCCATCTGATCGGCAAGGATACGGCGGTTGCTGAGTATCAGATACTCGGCGAGGTTGGGTGTGTACGGCACCGCCAGCAGTTTCATGCCGGCTTCTTCGGGCGTGCGGTTGGCTTTTTTGTGATTGCAGCGCTCGCAGGCGGTGACGCAGTTGATCCACACGTTCTCGCCGCCGCGCGAAGCCGGGATCACGTGGTCGCGAGTCAGTACCGAGGGCGAGAACTGGTTGCCGCAGTACAGGCACAGGTTGTGGTCGCGCTGGAACAGCGTGCGGTTGGTCAGCAGCGGCGCGCCGGCGGCGAATTTACGGGAGCGGTCGGTGACCGCGATGATCGAGCCGATTTCGATGGCGGAGCGTTCGCCGGTGCTGGCGTTGAGGCCGCCGAAGATCCGGAAACGCTCGGCCCCAGCCTCCCAGCAGACGCGCTTGCGCGCATACAGGGTCGCCGCCGATTGCCAGCGTATCCAGCCGACCGGCAAGCCGCCAGCATCCAGTTTCAAAATCGAAGGGATCATCACCGCTCCGTTTCGCCACGCCAACCAATGCATCCTTTGTCGTTGATATTGCTATGCCATTTGCCAGCGCCGTGGCGCCCGCAGTATGAGCGCGCAGCATGGCCATTCTAAGACACTGGCGGGGCGTGTTAGCAACCACCACCAATTACAGCTTTGATCGATAAAAAAACTCAGATATCGGGAGTCTTGAAAAAGACTTCCGCCAAGGCCTCGTGCAGGTCGCTAAGGCCCAGCTGGATCTCGTCGATCAACTCATGCAGGCCTTCTTCTACCAGCTTGTCGACGTTGGCGTCCTGAACCAGGGCCCGCACTCGCCACAGTGTGCGCTCGACGCTGCGCGCTTCCGGCAGATGCGGCAGTGTCGACGCCACCGCGCTGAGGCAGAACGTCACGCTGCGCGGGAACTCGCGATTCTGCAGCAAAAAGCGCAGCACGCCGGTGCGGTTGACGCGCGCTTTCACATGCCGGCGATACATCTGGTAGGCGGTCAGCGAGCGCAGCACACTCATCCACTGGATGTTGTACAGCGGCGCCAGCTGCTCGGCGCGGCCGGTCGGGTCGAGCAGGGACGTCGAGCGCACGTCGAGGATGCGCGTGGTCATGTCGGCCTGTTCGAGGCTGGTGCCGATGCGCAAAAACTGGAAGCCGACATCCTGGCTCATGTTGAAGCTGAGCACCGCGTAGACCAGCATCGTGCCGTCGATCACGCGCTGCAGGAACGCGCCGCGTCGCGAGCGGCTGAGCGCGCCTTCGCCCTGGCCGATCACGTAGTAATGCAGGTCGTTGAGCTTTTCCCAGACTTCGCGCGGGGTCGCGTCGCGCACCGTGCGCAGGATCTCGCGCGCGGCGTGCAGCGAGCTGTGGATCGAGCCCGGGTTGCGCTGGTCCAGCAGCAGATAACGCACGACGTTGGATTCGCTGTAGTCCTCGCCGTACAGCGAGCGGTACAACTCGTCGGAGCCGACGATCTGGACCAGCGGCTGCCAACCGAACGGGATGCCGCGCGGCAGGTCGAGCAGTAGCAGCGCGTTGACGTTGACCAGGCGCGCGGTGTTCTCGGCGCGCTGCAGATAGCGGCCGAGCCAATAGATGTTGCTGGCGACGCGCGACAGCATCAGTCGTCACCCCGCGCGGCGATGTCCTGCGGCGTGGCGCCGTCCAAGGTTTGCGACTGAGTCATGCTGCCCATGCTCTGGCTCTGCGTCGGGGCCTCGTCCATGTCGACGATCCAGGTGTCCTTGGCGCCGCCGCCCTGGCTGGAGTTGACCACCAGCGAGCCGCGGATCATCGCGACGCGGGTCAGGCCGCCGGTGGTCACATACGTGGACTCGACGCTGCCGCGCGACAGGATGAAGGGCCGCAGATCGAGATGGCGGGGCTCCACGGTGTTGTCTTCCATCATCGTCGGTGCGGTCGACAGCGCCAGTGTCGGCTGGGCCATGTAATTGCGCGGATTGGCCTCGATCAGGCGGCGGAATTTCTCGCGCTCTTCGGCGGTCGAGCGCGGGCCGATCAGCATGCCGTAGCCGCCGGATTCGTTGGCCGGCTTGACCACCAGCTTGTCGAGATTGGCAATCACGTATTCGCGCTGCTTGGGGTCCATGCACAGGAAGCTGGGCACGTTGGGGATGATCGGGTCTTCGCCCAGGTAGTACTTGATCATCGCCGGCACGAAGGCGTAGACCACCTTGTCGTCGGCGACCCCGGCGCCCGGGCAGTTGGCCAGCGCGACGCGGCCGCTGATCCAGGCACGCATCAGGCCGGGCACGCCGAGGATCGATTCCGGATTGAAGGCTTCGGGATCGAGGAACAGGTCGTCGATGCGGCGATAGATCACGTCGACCCGGCGCGGGCCGTAGATCGTGCGCATGTAGACGCAGTCGTCGTCGGCGACGAACAGGTCGGTGCCCTCGACCAGCTCGATGCCCATCTGCTGCGCGAGGTAAGCGTGCTCGAAGTAGGCCGAGTTGAAGATGCCCGGCGTCAGCAGCACCACGTTGGGCTGGTCCAGCGGACGCGGCGAAATCGCGGCCAGCGTGTCGTAGAGCTGGGCCGGGTAGTCGTCGACCGGCAGGATCGTGGTCGCCTCGAACAGCTCCGGGAACACGCGCTTGGTGACCAGCCGGTTCTCGACCATGTAGGACACGCCGGACGGGACGCGCAGGTTGTCCTCGAGCACGTACATGGTGCCGTCCTTGTCGCGCACCAGGTCGCTGCCGCAGATGTGCGCCCAGACGCCGTTGGCCGGCTTGACGCCGACGCACTGCTTGCGGAAGTTGACCGACTCGTTCAGCAGATCGGCCGGGAACACGCCGTCCTTGATGATCTTCTGGTCGTTGTACAGATCCTGGATGAACAGGTTCAGCGCGTAGGCACGCTGTTTCAGACCGGCTTCGGTCTTGACCCATTCGCTCAGCGGGATGATCCGCGGGATGATGTCGAACGGCCAGGCGCGGTCGACATTCTTGCCCTCGGAATACACCGTGAAGCTGATGCCCATCACCTTGATGGCCAGCTCCGCCGCAAGCCGCCGTTCGGCCATCTCCGGTTCGGACAGGGACCCTAGATATTCGGCGAGCTTGAGGGCCGCGGCGCGGGGCCGTCCGGGCGCCTCACACAGCTCGTCGTAGAAGTTTTCGCAGCGGTATTGCCGCCAATCGATTGCCATGAGCTCCGCAGGGTGATGGCTGCTTTTTTTCGTTGAACTACTAGGGGGCTATGCTAGAACTACGCTAACAGGAAGACGAAGCAAAACATAGGCCATAGGCGCACTGCTTCGGTGCGGCCCGGGGCCTTCAAAGGCCTCGGTGATGGCGAGCACGGATGCTAGACTGTCACAATTCCTGTAGACGATTCCATGCCCAAAGCCAAGCCTGCTCTGGAGTTCAAAGGGCGCGTGCTGTCCTTGACGCGGGTGCGCGTGCTCGACCCCGATCTGAAAGCGATCGAAGCGCATCTGCGCAATTTCGCGCGGCAGATGCCGCAGGCGGTCGAAGGCCTGCCGGTGATTCTCGAGAGCGAGTATCCGATCGAACTCGCCGGCGTGCTCAAGCTGATGCGCGACCTGGGCATGCAGCCGCTGGCGGTGATGGAGGGCGCGCTCGCCGCTGACGCGCGGCTTTGCGGCCTGCCGGTGCTGCCGCTGGACGTGGTCAGCGAAGGCCGCGGCAGTGTCCGCACCGCCGAGCCGGTCGAGGCGCCGCCGCCTCCACCCCCGCCGCCAGCGCCCGCTCCCGCGCCGCCGCTGGCCGTGCGCCGGTCGACGCGCATCGTCACCGAGCCGGTGCGCTCGGGCCAGCAGATCTACGCCGAAGGCGCGGATCTGATCGTGACCCAGCTGGTCAGCCCCGGCGCCGAAGTGATCTCGGACGGCTGCATCCACGTCTACGGCACCTTGCGCGGCCGCGCGCTGGCCGGAGCCCGCGGCGATACCGCGGCGCGGATCTTCTGCCGCAAGATGGAGGCGGACCTGCTGGCGGTCGCCGGGGTCTACGCGGTCGCCGACCAGATGCAGGGCGCCTTGCGCGGCCAGGCTGTGCAGGCCAGCCTTGTGCAAGGCAAGCTCAAGATCGAACGCCTGGACTCGTGATGCGGCTCGCCGCGCCGGTCCGGACGAACATTTACGAATAGCGGCCGAATAGGCAGCAACGAACTTAAAGAGGGACAGCGGTGACGAAAATCGTCGTAGTGACATCAGGCAAGGGCGGCGTCGGCAAAACCACGACCAGCGCCTCGTTCTCCACCGGCCTGGCCGCGCGCGGCAAGAAAACCGTCGTCATCGACTTCGACGTCGGCCTGCGCAACCTCGATCTGATCATGGGCTGCGAGCGCCGCGTGGTGTTCGACTTCGTCAACGTGATCCACGAAGAAGCAAACCTGCGCCAGGCGCTGATCAGGGACAAGCAGTACGACAACCTGTACGTGCTGGCCGCGAGCCAGACCCGCGACAAGGACGCGCTGTCCGAAGCCGGGGTCGAAAAAGTGCTCAACGAGCTGGCCAAGGATTTCGACTACATTGTCTGCGACTCGCCGGCCGGCATCGAGCGCGGTGCGCACCTGGCGATGTATTTCGCCGACGAGGCCCTGGTCGTCACCAACCCGGAAGTCTCCTCGGTGCGCGACTCCGACCGTGTGCTCGGCCTGTTGTCGAGCAAGACCAAACTGGTCGAGAGCGGCGCCGGCCGCGTCAAGGAGCATCTGGTCATCACGCGCTACAACCCGGCGCGCGTGCTCAAGGGCGAGATGCTGTCGATCGACGACGTCAAGGACATCCTCGGCATCCCGGTGCTCGGCATCATCCCGGAATCCGGCAGCGTGCTGTCGGCTTCGAACTCCGGCTCGCCGGTGATCAACGACAAGCTGACCGATGCCGGTCAGGCCTACGAAGACCTGGTCGCACGTTTTCTCGGTGAGGATCGGCCGCACCGCTTCATCACCGCTGAGAAGAAGGGCCTGCTCAGCAAACTGTTCGGAGGCTGATCATGGCCTTCGACTGGATGAAGCTGTTTCGCACCGAACAGAAAGCCAGTGCGCAGACCGCCAAGGAGCGCCTGCTGGTGGTGGTGTCGCATCAGCGTGCCGGCCGCGCCAACGGCCCGGAATACCTGACGCGGCTGCGCGAGGAACTGCTGGCGGTGGTGCGCAAGTACGTGCCGGTGGACGATTCGGCGGTGCATGTCGACATCAAGCGTGAAGACGGCGACGAAGTGCTGGCGATGACGATTTCGCTGCCGGAACGCAGCTGATTTTCCGTCTCCCTCCCCTGCATAGCGGGGGAGGGCCGGGGTGGGGGCGGATGTCGCGGATTACCGTCGCGCCCCCATCCCGGCCTTCCCCCGCAGGCGGGGGAAGGAGCAGACGCGACAATTCAAGCCTTGCCGCGCAGCTCCTTGCGCAGGATCTTGCCGATCGGCGACTTCGGCAGCTCGGTGCGGAACTCGATGATCTTCGGGATCTTGTAGCCGGTCAGATAAATCTTGCAGTGCTCGCGCAGCGCAGCGACCGTCAGATCCGGATCACGCTTGACGACGACCACCTTCACCGCCTCGCCGCTCTTGTCGTCGGGCACGCCGACGCAGGCGCACTCGAGCACGCCGCTGTGCTTGGCGACCACGTCCTCGATCTCGTTCGGATATACGTTGAAGCCCGAGACGATGATCATGTCCTTCTTGCGATCGACGATCTTGAAGTAGCCGCGCTCGTCCATCGTCGCGATATCGCCGGTGCGCAGGTAGCCGTCCGCGGTCATCACTTTTGCGGTTTCTTCCGGCAGGTTCCAGTAGCCGGCCATCACCTGCGGGCCTTTCACGCACAGCTCGCCGGGTTCACCTGCCGCGACGTCGTGGTTGTCGTCGTCGCGCAGCACCACGTCGGTCGACGGGATCGGTGTGCCGATCGTGCCGTTCCATTCCAGCGAGCTCATCGGATTGATGCAGACGGCCGGCGAGGTTTCGGTCAGGCCGTAGGCTTCGGACAGCGGCTTGCCGGTGACTTTCTTCCAGCGTTCCGCGACCGCCTGCTGCACCGCGGCGCCGCCGCCGAGCGTGAAGCGCAGCGATGAGAAATCCAGGTCGGCGAAACCCGGCGTGTTGAGCAGGCCGTTGAACAGCGTGTTGACGCCGGTGACGGCGGTGAACCTGTGCTTGCGCAGCTCGGCGATGAAGCCCGGCATGTCGCGCGGGTTTGGGATCAGCACGTTCTTGCCGCCGACCGACAGGAACACCAGGCAGTTCGCGGTCAACGCGAAGATGTGGTACAGCGGCAGCGCGGTGATGATCAGCTCTTTGCCTTCATTCAGATAGCCGCTGAGCCAGGCTCGTGCCTGCAGCACGTTGCCGACGATGTTGCGATGTAGCAGCTGCGCACCTTTGGACACGCCGGTGGTACCGCCGGTGTACTGCAGGAATGCGGTGTCCTCCTGCTTGACCGTCGCGCGGTGATACGGCTGCGACCGTCCGCGCGCCAGCGCCTTGCGCAGCGGCACCGTGCCCGGAATATTCCAGTCCGGCACCATCTTCTTGACGCGCTTGACGACGAAATTCATCAGCGGGCGTTTCGGGAACGGCGCCAGGTCGCCGATCTCGGTGGTGATCACGGTCTCGACCTTGGTTTTCGGCAGTACCTGCTGCAAGGTCACGCAGAAATTCTCGATGATCACGATCGCCCGCGCGCCGCTGTCGTTGAGCTGGTGCTCGAGTTCGCGCGGCGTGTACAGCGGGTTGACGTTCACCACGATCAGGCCGGCGCGCAGGATGCCGAACATCACCACCGGATACTGCAGCAGGTTCGGCAGCATGATCGCGACGCGATCGCCGGCGTTGAGCCCGAGCACGTTCTGCAGATAGCTGGCGAAATCCTGCGTGAGCCTGTCGAGCTCGTCGTAGCTGATGCTGATGCCCATGCATTCGTAGGCGAGCAGGTTGCGATAGCGCTTGCAGGCAGATTCCAGGATGTCCACGACCGACTGATAAGTGCCCAGGTCGATCTCGGCCGGCACGCCCGGCGAATACTGCGAGAGCCAGATCTTGCCGCTGGCAGCGGCCTTGTTCCCAGTCATTGGCGAGAGTCCTGCCCTGTCGTTCTTAATGCGTTTATATAGTGTTTTTCAGGCTCGATCCGCGGCACGGCTCGTCCCCCGCGGTCGCCGGATGATAGGGGATTCGAAACCGCGCCGCGAACCCCTGTCAGCGAGCGCGGCGCACCCTTCGCCCGGTGTTTCGGCGGTATGTCGCCGGCTTGGAGACCGGGCACTATTCGGCGGTTTCTGCCGGTGTCTGCTTCATCAGCCAGTCGCGCAGATTCAGATCGCCGCCCTTGGCGTCGAAGCAGATCTCGGCGGAATCGAGCAGCGCCGCAATGCTATGGCCAAGCGGGCCGCGCACGCGCACCGCCATGCCATGAGAACGCAGCGAGCGCCACATCGCACCCAGGTAGATCGCTGCCGGATCGCGGGCCGGCAGCAGCAGCGCGCGGGCCGGGCCGGATTCGATCAGATATTCGCACTCGATCAAGGCCTCGATCGTATGCGTGACATTCTCCGGCGGCGCGTCGATGCCATCGATCAGATCGTCCTGGGTCAGCCCCTTGTCACCGCCGATGAAGCGCTGCGCAGCCAGCGCCATGATCGTCAGCGCGAGGTATTCGGCTTCGCGGCCGGCGATCTGGGTGGCGCGCCGCGACGGGTCCAGATGCCGCGGGTTCTGCACGTAGAACGCGAGCTGGCAACCGATCAGCAGGACCAGCCAGCCAACATAGATCCAGATCAGCAGGAAAATCACGATCGCAAAGCTGGAATACACCGCGTTGTAGTTGCTGGCATTGGCGACGAACGAGGCGAACAGCAGGCTGCCGGTCTGCCACAGCACGCCCGCGGTCAGCCCGCCGGCCAGCGCCGCGCTCCAGCGCACCTTGGCATTGACCAGGAAGCTGTACATGAAGCTGAAAAGACCGACGATGATCAGGTACGGGATCACCCGGGTCAGCAGATAGATCAACCAGCCGAAAGGCTGGTAGCTGGCGATATTGGCGACGACGCCGCTGTTGAGCACGCTCGCGGTCAGGCCCAGCGCCGCGAACACCAACACCGGCCCGACCATCAGCACGCCGAAGTATTCGCCGATGCGCTGCGCGAACGGCCGCTGGTGCTCGATACGCCAGATGAAGTTGAAGCTGGACTCGACTTTCTGGATCAGCGAAATCGCGGTGTAGAACAGCAGCGCGACGCCGACCGAGCTGAGTACGCCGACCTGGATCTTCTCGATGAAGGCCATCACCTTGGCCGAAATCTCGGCGGCCTGCGGCCCCAGCGGGCGCAGGAATTCGGCCAGCACCGGCTCCAGGCTGTTGTGCGCGCCCAGCGCCTTGAGCACCGAAAAACCCAGCGCCAGCAGCGGCACGATCGACAGCAGCGTCGTGTAGACCAGGCTCATTGCGCGCAGCGACAGATCGCCGGCGAGCAGGTCGCGAACCACGGCGTAGGTGTAGCGCCCGCACCGCATCAGAACCCGGTGATGGCGGGCCTGCAGCACGCGCTCATCCCAAAGCAGGGCACGCAGACGGCCAATCGGGGACGGTTTCGGGGACGGTTTCATTGGCACGATCCTAAAGGCCTATGCAGCGGCAGCCGTTGCTCGGTTGGCACTTGACTTTGTTGCAGTGCAAAAATATTCTGCGGTTGTCGCGTTGTTGCAGTGCAACATCGCATTCCAAACAGGCCAAGGTTTCTCAGTTCGGGAAACCGGCCGTACCCAAGCTTAAGGAGTGAAGTGATGACTGTGCAGACGATCGTGAGTGATGTGAAGGGCCGTGTTGAGCCGCTGGTCGCCATCGGCCAGGAAGTCGTGACCCTGTCGGTTGATGCGCTGCTGAAGGCCAACGACGTCGTCGTCGACGGCGTGCAGACCGTCGTCAAGACCCAGATCGAAGCCGGCAAGGACCTGCTCGCTACGTTCCAGAGCAGCTTCGAAAAGGCCAAGAGCGCCGGTTTCAAGGCCGTTGCCGCCGCGCCGATCGACTACTTGCCGGACGGCCGCGAGCGCGTCGTGTCGGCTTACAACGACACCCTCACGGTCGTCACCAAGACCAGCGGCGAAGTCGTGAAGATCGTCAAAAAGGGCTATGCGACGGTCAGCGCCAAGCTCTCCGGCGCCGCGGTCGCCAAGAAAGCGCCGGCCAAGAAAACCGCGCGTAAGGCTCCGGCCAAGAAGGCTGCGACCAAGAAGGCTGCCTAAGAACGCAGCGTAAGTCGGCCTTCAGGTCGACCTGCAAAGCACAGAAGTTCGATAAGGGCTGAAGCACGCAGGTGCTTCAGCCCTTCTTCATTTGCGCAAGTCGCACGTCGGCAAGGGATTGCCGACCTACCCTGCGATTGCTTGGCCGGGGATCATCTTGAAAACCGGCCGGGTCTTGTCGCCATCCGGTTCCGCTGCCGGCGTAGTAGATAGCGCTGCAGCCGGAACACCGCGCGGCTGAGGATCGAATCCTGCAGCGGCGCGAGCGCGGTGAATTCCATGCCCAGCCGCGTCGAAGCATCGTCGGGGGTGCAGTTGCGCACCGTCACTTCGGTATCGAGCAGCGCCTCGTCGAAACTCAGGCGGCAGCGCAGTCGCACGCCGCGCTCCACTTGCATCCCGGCCGGCAGGCGTGCGCCGATGCCGGCGCGCGACAGATCCAGCACGACGGCGCCGACCTGTTCGCCGCTGTCGTCGAACAAGGCCGCGGTCAGCCAGCCCGGCTCGGCGACCGGCACGCGAAACACGCTGCGACGCTGGACGTCTGTCATCAGCGAGCTGCCGCAGTGCAGAATGGGGCGGTATTCATTCGGGCAGACGACGGTGGTTGGGTTTGTGGATCGGGACGGCTACCACTGCGATATCGGCCGGTCGCCGGAAATCTGCAGTTTTTGGCTGTTACGCCAAGCTTGGCTGGCCGCGCCGCCCTGTTCGCGCCCCGCGCTACGGTTGAGGATCGCCCGCCACCATGACCCCCGCCATGACCCAGTACCATCTCAACGCCCCCTTGTCCGCCGAACTCGGCGCGCGCGCCGCGGCGATTTCCGCAGGCCTGCGTAGCGGCAAGATCGGGCCGGACAAAAGCGACGAGGTCAGCGAGTTGATCGTCGATCTCACTGATTTCACGATGCGCTACTTCTTCGCGCGCCCGGCCGAGGTGTTCAAGCTTGGCCTGGCGTCGCGCGGCATGATCGATCTGGGCATCCGCAGCACCGGCAAGACCATCCGCATGGCCCTGCGCCAGGTTCTGCCGCGGCTGACGCCGGAGCAGTTCAAGCAGGTCGCGGACTATCTCGAAGAAGCGGTGCTGACCGCCAGGCCGCCTCGCAAGCCCACATGAGCACTAGCGGCGACCCGGCTGCGGAGCGCGGCACGGACCGTATTCGCCTGATCGACATGCTGGCCAGCGGTGCGCGCATGCTGCCGGAGCTGCCGGCGGTGCTGCGTGGTCTGGTGCGGCTGGTGACACTGCATCACGACGCGCGCGGTTCGATCGGCGCGCTGATCGCCAATCACGCCCGCCTGCGGCCGAACGCGCTGGCGCTGATGTTCGAAGGCCGGCGCTGGAGCTATGCCGAGTTCAACACGCAGGCCAACCGCGTCGCCTCGGTGCTGCGCGCGCAGGGTATCGGGCCCGGCGACGCGGTCGCGATCCTGATGGAGAACCGCGCCGAGGTGCTGATCTGCGTCGCCGCGGTACTCAAACTCGGCGCGATCGCCGGCATGATCAACCATCAGCAGCGCGGCGATGCGCTGACGCACAGCCTGAAACTGACCAAGGCGAGGCTGGTCATCGTCGGCGAGGAGTGCCGCGAAGCGTTCGCGTCGACGCGCTACGTTCCGGAGTCGGGCGAGCCGCTGTCGGTGTTCTGGGACGGTGACAGCGCCGCCCCCGAAGACTTCATCGCGCTGCGTCCGCTGCTGGGCCAGGCTTCCGTCGAAAACCCGCCGGTGACCGCGCGGATTCAACTGAAGTCCCCGGCCTTCTACATCTTCACCTCGGGCACCACCGGCTTGCCGAAAGCCTCGGTGATGTCGCATTTCCGCTGGATTCGCGGCATGGCCGGCATGGCCGAAGCGGCGGTGCGTCTGCGCCAGGACGACATCCTGTACTGCTGCCTGCCGCTGTATCACAACAACGCGCTGACGGTGTCCTGGGGCGCGGTGCTGGCGCGTGGCGCCGGGCTGGCGGTGTCACGCAAGTTCTCGGCCTCGCGCTTCTGGGACGAGATCCGCGCCAGCGGCTCGACCAGTTTCTGCTACATCGGCGAGTTGTGCCGCTACCTGCTGAACCGTCCGGCCTCGGATCAGGATCGCGAGCACAAGCTGCGCGTGATCGTCGGCAACGGCCTGCGGCCGGAGATCTGGGACAGTTTCCAGCAACGCTTCGGCATCGAGCGCATCTGCGAGTTCTATTCGGCGAGTGAATCCAACCTGGCCTTCGTCAACGCCTGGAACATGCCGCGCACCGCGGGTTATTGCCCGCTGTCGTACGCGATCGTGCGCTTCGATGCGGACGCCGAAGCGCCGGTGCGCGATGCGCGCAATCACCTGCTGCGCGTGGAGGCCGGCGGCGTTGGCCTGCTGATCGGCGAAGTCACCCGCAGCGCGCCTTTCGACGGCTATACCGACGCCAAGGCCAGCGAGACCAAGCTGCTGCGCAAGGTATTCAAGGACGGCGATTGCTGGTTCAACACCGGCGACCTGGTGCGCGATCAGGGCTGGCATCACATCCAGTTCGTTGACCGCGTCGGCGATACCTTCCGCTGGAAAGGCGAGAACGTCGCGACCACCGAGGTCGAGGCGGCGCTATGCACCAGCTCCGGCGTCGCAGAGGCCGTCGTCTATGGCGTGCAATTGCCGGGCATCGAAGGCCGCGCCGGCATGGCCTCGCTGAGCGTCAGCGGCCAGGACTTCGACGGCGCCGCGCTGGCGCAGTGGCTGCATCGGTGCCTGCCGCCGTATGCGGTGCCGCTGTTCCTGCGTCTGCGCCGCGATCAGGAGACGACTTCGACCTTCAAGCATCGCAAAGTGGATCTGAAGCGCGAGGCCTACGATCCGGCGCGCGTGACCGATCCACTGTACGTGCTGCAGGACGGTGCCTACGTGCCCCTGACCGCCGAGTGCTACGCCGGCTTGCAGCGCGGAGACTGGCGCTTCTGAGCGCCGCCGTTGCTGCCGATTGCGCAGATCGAAGTATTCGAATGACGCGCCCGACACCGGATGGCGTCTGTGCCGCTGGCGCCGGTGAACGCGGCCAATGTTCCGGAACTGGCGGCGTGCAAGTCTCCGGGCACTGAAGAGGAGCCCCAATGAAAGTCGACATCGAGATCGAACGCAGCATCACGGTTGCGCTGCCTCCGGAAAAAGTGCGCCCGTTGCTGGATGACATCGAAGGCACGGTTTCGCGTTTCCCGAAATTGAAGAAGCTCACACGCGTCGCCAAGGACCAGTACGTCTGGGAACTGAGCACCATCGGTTCGCGCATGGCCAGGATCGCCCACGACGTGACGTATGGCGCGCGTTATCAGCGCAGCGCCGACGGCAACGAGCTGTCGTGGAAGCCGCTGCCTAACAAGGGCAATGCGAGCATTGCCGGCGCGTTCCGCGTGGTCGAACACAAGGCTGGCAGCGAGATCCGCTTCAAGGTTCACGGCGAGTTGCGCGACGTGCCGGTGCCCTTGATCTACCGTCTGGTGGCGCCGCCTTTTATCCAGGGCAAGTTCATCCATCTGGTCGAAACCTTCCTCGAGCGCACGCGCGATGCGCTGTTGGACAAGAACGCCGCGCGCTGAAGCGGCTCGTCGGCAATCCCGTTGCCGAGGCGAGGCCTCGGTTGCTGGGTAAGTCCGCCGCCAAGCTGAAGTAGCCTCAACGATCAGCACTGTAGGAGCGGACCTTGTCCGCGATTGTGACGGTGGGGCCTCAATCGCGGACAAGGTCCGCTCCTACAGTTGCGTATCGACCGACAGCGAAAAGGCCTAGCGCATTGCCGCGTAAGCCGCGCTCAACGAGCCCACTTCACTCAGCAGGCCGGTGCCGAGCTGATGAAGCTCGGCATTCCGCTGGACGACATGTTCGAGGTGCTGGGCAGCCTGCGCGCGCATGCGGAACAGGCCTCGGACCAGTTGAGTAGGTTGGGGTGAGCGCAGCGAACCCCAACATCAGCGCGGACGAATGTTGGGGTTCGCTTACGCTCACCCCAACCTACAACATCTGCCGATATCAGGCGGCCCGGCGGATCGGCGCGGTCGGTCTGGAGTATGTGGCGGCGAGTTCATCGACCGCCTCGATCAACGCGCGATTGTTCTGGTCCCAGGGATGGAAGCCGGGCCGGAAGTAGTCCAGCCCCGGCCTGATCATCTGCCGCAGCATGCCGCGCCTGCCGCCGAGAAAACGCCCGAATTCCAGCCACTGCCGCATTCCGCGCGGGCGTTTCGGGTCGGCGCGCAGCAGCTGGGCCTGGAACGCCAGCACGTGTGCCAGAAACAAGGGCATCACGATCGCGAAAGCGCCGGAACGCAGCGTGTAGGCCACCGCGCCGCGGCCTACCGCGGCCTGGTACACGTCGAAAGCCACGGCCTTGTGCTCGGTTTCCTCGGCCGCATGCCAGCGCCACAAGGCCCTGAGTTTGGGCTCGGCGCCGTCGAGCAGGCCGGGCTCGCTGAGCAGCAGATGCGCGAGCATCGCGGTGAAGTGTTCCAGCGCCAGCGTGACCGACAGCTGGGTGCTCGGCCCCAAATGTGCCTTGAGCCAGCCGAGCAGGGTCGAGATATAGCGCTCCAGGGCGTCGGCCGGCAGGCCGGCCTGGCGGATTAGATCGTTGTATTGATCGTGTTCGCGGCCGTGCATCGCCTCCTGGCCGATGAAGGCGGTGATCGCGGCCTTCAGCTCCGGGTCTTCGATGCGCTCGCGGAAGTGGCGGACGCTGTGGATGAAGAAGCGCTCGCCCTCGGGGAAGAACAGCGACAGCGCATTGTAGAAATGGCTCACCGGGAAGCCGCGCGGATGCCAGCGGCCGGCGAGATCGCGGTCGATCCGGTCGATGCCGAAATCGAGATCACGGCGTATCGGGACGAGTTGCATGGCGCCTCCTTGGCGGACAGTCGTGCACCAAGGTCTGCCAGATGCTGCAGTGCGTCAAATCCTGTACGGATGGGATTCAGGCTCGCCGATCGGGTTTTGCTAATCGATTGATTCTGTTCGGAGCCGGCATCGGCGCATTGTGAACGAACGTGCACTGAACGCGCAGCCGAGCTTCCTTAAGCCTTGGCCGCGACCACCGCGTTGAAGATCGTCAGCGCGCTCTCCACGACATCGTCGAGATCGCGTTTGAAGCCTTCCATGAACCAGCTCATCGCGATGAAGACCACCGAGCCGACCAGGCCGGCGGTGACCAGGTCTTCGAGCTGGTCCGGCACCGCCGGCTGCGGCAGGCGCCGGGCGGTCATCCGGATCAGCATCGCGAAGTCGGCGACCGCGCTCTGACTCAGGCGCGTGACCTCCGGGCTGACGCCGAGGATCTCGAACAGCAGGATGCGCGCGGCATCCGGGTTGTCGCGCATCGCGCCGAAATAGCCGCTCAGGCCCAGACGCGCCAGCTCGCTTGGTGACTCGGTGCCGGCCGCGAGGATGGTCTGTGCGATCTGCGCCTGCAGCTGCTGCACCAGGTGCGCGTAGACCGCGCCGAGCAGGCGTTCGCGGTCGCCGATCGCCTCGTAGAAATAGCGCTCGGTCAGGCCGGCCTCGGCGCAGACCGCACGCACCGTGGTCGCCGCATAGCCTTCGCGGCCGATGACCTTGATCCCGGCCTCGATCAGCCGGCGCTTGCGCTCGTCGCGGCGCTCGTCGGCGCTGGCGCCCCGATACGGCCGGCCTGCAGTCTTTGCGGTTTCAACCATGCCGGCATATTGACTCCCGGCGTTGTCAGATGCAAAGTGACATCATATGTTGTCAAAATAAGCAGGAGATTGCATGAAGGACTTTTCCGGTCGCGTCGCGGCCATCACCGGCGCTGGTTCCGGTATGGGCCGCACCCTGGCGGTGCAGCTCGCGCAGCGCGGCTGCCACCTGGCGCTCAGCGACGTCAACCCGGAAGGCCTGGCCGGCACCGCCGAGCTGGCGCGCACCCACGGCGTGACGGTCACCACCGCTATCGTCGATGTCGCCGACCGCCAGGCGATGGAGGACTGGGCCGCCAGCAGCGCTGCCGCCCACGGCAAAATCAACCTGATCTTCAACAACGCCGGCGTCGCGCTGAGCTCGACCATGGAAGGCGTCGACTACGCCGACTTCGAGTGGATCATGGGCATCAATTTCTGGGGCGTGGTTTACGGCACCAAGGCCTTCCTGCCGTATCTGAAGGCCGCCGGCGAAGGCCACATCATCAATACCTCGAGCCTGTTCGGCCTGTGCTCGCAGCCCGGCATGGGCGGCTACAACGCGTCCAAGTTCGCGGTGCGTGGCTTCACCGAGGCGCTGCGCCAGGAGCTGGACATGGCCCACTACGGCGTCAGCGCCACCAGCGTGCATCCGGGCGGCATCAAGACCAACATCGCGCGCGCCGGCCGCGTGTCGCGCAATATCGAAGGCCTGCTGGTCAAGGACTCGACCAAGAGCGGCGAGCACTTCGAAAAGCTGTTCATCACCAGCGCCGACTCGGCTGCGAAAACCATCCTGCGCGCGGTCGAGCGCAACTCGCGCCGGGTGCTGGTCGGGCCCGATGCGAAGGCCACCGATCTGCTGGTGCGCCTGTTCCCGAGCTTCTACCAGGTGGTGCTGTCATGGCTGGCACGCTGGTTCATGAAGGGCGTCTGAGCCGAGACGGTGAAGGTCGGCAATCCCTTGCCGACGTGAAACCTCGACTGCATATCGGAATTCGCACGTCGGCAAAGGATTGCCGACGGGAAATCCCCCGAGTGCCAGCGGCCGCGCTGGGGGAAGTGCAGAATTCAGGCTTGGGGTCCGTCAGCCAGGGGAATGCCATGTTCGATTCGTCGACTTTCACCATCATCCACACCGTGCTCAGCGTGGTCGCGCTGCTGCTCGGCCTCGTCTCGATCGGCGGCCTGCTCAGCGGCAAGTCTCTGTCGGCCATTGACCTGCCGTATCTGGCGACCTCGGTTGCGACCAGCGTGACCGGCTTCGGCTTCCCGTTCCTGAAGTTCCTGCCGTCGCACGGCGTTGGCATCCTGTCGCTGATCGCGCTGACGATCGCGGTCTATGCGCGCACGGTCGGCAAGCTCGAAGGCGGCTGGCGCTGGAAGTACGCGGTATCGACCACGGTCAGCGTCTATTTCCTGGTGTTCGTCGGCGTCGCCCAGTCCTTCACCAAGGTCGAGCTGCTGCATGCGGCCGCGCCGACGCTGGCCGAAGGCCCGTTCGTTGCCACGCAGGCCGGTGTACTGCTGTTGTTCGTGCTGCTCGGCGTCGGCGCGGTGCGCATGGCGCCGCGCGGCCTCGGGCTTGCCCGAACCGCCTGAGCGTCTACTTGGAGTCCGCCACCGTCTGCGCCGCCGCACCGGCGCGACGCGCTCGCCGGCTTTCGCGGTACTGCACCGGGGTCTGTCCCGACCAGCGCTTGAACGCGCGGTAGAAAGTGCTGGGCTCCGAAAAGCCCGTTAGATAGACGATGTTCTCGATCGCCTCGTCGGTCTTCGCCAGCAGGCGCTTGGCCAGGTGGAAACGGAAGTCGGCCAGGATTTGCGAGAAGCTGGTGCCGGCGCGGGCGAGTTCGAAGCGCAGCCGTCGCGGCGGGATGTCGAGTTCCTTCGCCACGTCTTCCAGGTCGCAGTTCTCCAGCTCCAGCCGCTGCGCGAACACGCCGCGGATGCGCTCGACCAGATCTTCGCGCTTGAGCTTCAGCAGGCGCTTTTCGGCGAGGCCCTCGTGCAGCAGCAGCAGGTCCGGGTCGGAATGCGGCGAGCGATAATCCAGCATCGCCGGATCGAACCAGATCTCGCTTTCGCGGCCACCGAACTCGACGCTGCAGCCGAAGATCTTGTCGTATTCCGCCTGTGGCGCGCGCTGGCTGCAGCGCAGCAGGACGCGCTGCGGCCGGAACCGATGCTCGGTCACCGCGCCGGCAAAGCGCATCAGCTCGTAGACCACGCAGATTTCGGTGTGACGCAACTGCGGCGCATCCATCGCGGTGCCGACCACCGCGACGCGCACCCCCCTGGCGTCCTGGTCCAGCCGCACGTTGATCGCGTCGGAGATCAGCCGCAGATATTTCAGCGAGCGATTCAGGCCCTCGCCGAAAGTGCGGCTGCTGAACATCAGGTATTCGAGCACCTCG
The DNA here is from genome assembly GCF_028291725.1 of Hydrocarboniphaga sp. Lineage (GTDB taxonomy): Bacteria > Pseudomonadota > Gammaproteobacteria > Nevskiales > Nevskiaceae > Hydrocarboniphaga. The sequence goes on from NZ_JAQGNT010000085.1 coordinate 65,514, forward strand.
CCGCGGAAAATCGGCAGGTGCGGACACAGGTGCAGGCCGATCTCCGGGTCCTTGGTGACGGACTCGATCGTGCTCCAGAAAAAAACCTGTTGCTGATGCGGCGTGCGCAGCTCGCGCAGGGCCAGCTTTTCGGCGTCGTAGCCGAGGCGTTGATAGATCGCGGCGACGTCGAGCCCGGCCTTGACCATGCCCTGGTGAACGACCTGCAGTAGTTGCCCGGAATCCCGCATCGGCGCCCTTCGGATTGGATCGCCCAGTGTGCCGGATTGGCCGCTGCGACACACGCGCGGCGCTTGCCCGGCCCGGCTATTCGGCCGGCCGGACCCATTCAGGCGGCGCCCACAGATGCTTCAGCCGCAGGCGCAGCGGGCCGCGTCGTGCCACGTCACTGAACATGTCGCGCCACTCGTGGAACATCATGACGATCGGATTGCGCGTCTTGATCTGGCGCGTGATGCCGTAGTCGCAAGGCGCCTCCTCCGGTACGAACGAGCCGAACATCTTGTCCCAGATCACCAGCACACCGGCGTAATTGCGGTCGATGTACTGCGGATTGCGCGCGTGATGCACGCGGTGATGCGAGGGCGTATTGAACACCGCCTCGAACCCGCGCGGCAGCTTGCGTACCGCCTCGGTGTGCACGAAGAACTGGTAGCCGAGGTTCACCGCGACCACCAGGATCACGTGCTCGGGCTTGAAGCCGATCCAGGCCAGCGGCAGCCAGAACGCCCACATGCCCGACAGCGGGTACGTCAGGCTCTGGCGCAGTGCGGTCGACAGATTCATCGTCTCGGACGAGTGATGGGTGACGTGGCTGGCCCACATCCAGCGGATGCGATGGCTGCCGCGATGGAACCAGTAGTAGAAGAAATCCTGCAGCACCACCAGCAGCAACAGCGTCCAGCCGTTGAACGGGATGTCGAACAGCCGGTGCTGGTAGATCCAGTAAAACAGGCCCAGCAGAAGCGCCCAGGCGATGCCGTCGGTGGCCGCATGCGACAGCGCCAGCACGATGTTGGACCGGGTTTCGTGCAGCGAGTAGGTCTGCTGCCGGCGATGGCGCAGCACCAAGTACTCCGTCGTCATGCAGACGACGAAGACCGGCGCCATCAGCAGCAGAAAAATCTTCTCGATGCCGATGCGGTGAATCGTAGTGACGAGTTCGCTCAACATGGCTGCATTTTATGCCCTTGCGCCAGACGCAAGACTGGTAAATCCGCCACCTGTAGGAGCGGGTCATACCCGCGACTGAGACGTTCGGGAGCACAGTCGCGGGTATGACCCGCTCCTACAGGTGGAGGTCGTGGTTACAGCCGCGCCGCCAGCCTGCAGCCCTGGTCGATCGCGCGCTTGGCGTCGAGCTCGGCGGCGACGTCGGCGCCGCCGATGCGATGCACGCTGACGCCGGCGAGTTTCAGCGGTTCCTCCAGCTCGCGCAGCGATTCCTGGCCGGCGCACAGCACGATGTGATCGACCTCGATCAGCTGCGGCCGCTCGCGCTTCTCGCCATAGCTGACGCGCAGGCCGCCGGCTTCGATCGCCTCGTAGTTCAAGCCCGGAATCATCTTCACCTGCTTCATCTGCAAGGACGCGCGATGCACCCAGCCGCTGGTCTTGCCCAGGCCGGCGCCGGGCTTGCCGGGCTTGCGCTGCAGCAGCCAGATTTCGCGTGGGCTCGGTGGAACATCGCGGATCACGCCGGCAACGCCGCCACGGGCATCCTCAGGATCGCCGACACCCCATTCGCGCTGCCAGGCGGGCAGATCGAGCGTTGTCGAATGGCCGTCGCTGGCGAGGAACTCGGCAACATCGAAGCCAATACCGCCGGCGCCGATCAGCGCCACGCGCTTGCCGACCGCAGCTCCGCCGCGCAGCACGTCGACATACGACAGTACGCGGCCTGCGGCCTCGCCATCGGCTTGGCCGGGGATTTTCGGATTGCGCGGCAATACACCGGTCGCGATCACGACTTCGTCATAGCCCGCCGCTTTCAATTGCTCGGCATCGACTCGCTTGCCGAGCTGCAGCTTCACGCCGGTGACTTCGATGCGGCGTTTGAAATAGCGGATCGTCTCGTAGAACTCTTCCTTGCCCGGAACCCGCTTGGCCATGTTGAACTGGCCGCCGATTTCGTCGGCAGAGTCGAACAGATCGACCGCATGTCCGCGCTCGGCCAGCACCGCTGCGCAAGCCAGGCCGGCGGGCCCGGCGCCGACCACCGCGATGCGCTTTTTGACGTCGGCGGGCGCGTAGTTCAACTCGGTTTCGTGCGCGGCGCGCGGGTTCACCAGGCAGGAAACCAGCTTGTTCCTGAAAGTGTGATCCAGGCAGGCCTGGTTGCAGGCTATGCAGGTGTTGATTTCGTCGGCGCGGTTTTCCGCGGCTTTTTTGACAAAATCCGCATCGGCCAGCAGCGGCCGCGCCATGCTCACCATGTCGGCGTAGCCGTCGGCCAGCAGTTGCTCGGCGACATCCGGTGCATTGATCCGGTTGGTCGTGATCAGCGGGATTTTCAGGCCTTCGGCCTTGAGCTTCTTGGTGACCCAGGCGAACGCCGCGCGCGGCACGCTGGTGACGATCGTCGGCACCCGCGCCTCATGCCAGCCGATGCCGGTGTTGATCAGTGTCGCGCCGGCGGTTTCGATTGCGCGCGCCAGCTGCACGATCTCGCTCCAGGTCTGGCCGCCCGGCACCAGGTCGATCAGCGACTGGCGATAGATGATGATGAAGTCCTTGCCGACCGCGGCGCGCGAACGCTCGACGATCTCGATCGCGAGACGCTGGCGGTTTTCGAGACTGCCGCCGTAGTGGTCGTTACGCAGGTTGGTGCCCGGCGCGAGGAACTGGTTGATGAAGTAACCCTCGCTGCCCATGATTTCGACGCCGTCGTAGCCCGCCTCGCGCGCCAGAGCGGCGCAGCGCGCGAATGCACGGATCTGGCGCTCGACGCCATGCGCCGGCAGCTCACGCGGCGTGAACGGCGTGATCGGCGATTTGATCCGGCTCGGCGCGACCGACAGCGGGTGATAGCTATAGCGGCCGGCGTGCAGAATCTGCAGCGCGATCTTGCCGCCTTCGGCGTGCACCGCATCGGTAATCAGGCGATGGGCGCGCGCCGACGCGCTGGTGGAAAGCTTGGACGCTAGCGGCAGCAGCCAGCCTTCGATGTTCGGCGAAAAACCGCCGGTCACGATCAGGCCGACACCGCCGCGCGCGCGCTCGGCAAAATAGGCCGCGAGCCGCGGAAAATGCTTGCGGCGATCTTCCAGGCCGGTATGCATCGAGCCCATCAGCACGCGGTTCCTGAGCTGCGTGAAACCGAGGTCGAGCGGCGCGAGCAGATGCGGGTAGGGTGATGCAGCGGACATGAAAACCTCGGGTGGAAGGAAGGCGTTTTTCCGCATCAGCGCACGCGGCAGTGGCGTACACGCCATGAGCGCCTGTCGGTCCCGCCATGGCGCGCGCAGGATCAACGCCCGAATCTGCGTGCGTCAAGCGCCATGGCGAGTACGGGTTCGACGTCGCTAAGCTTGGCCACAATTTCTCACTCCAGATCCGGATTCCCCCAATGAGCACCATCGGTCGTCGAGTCGCCCTGCTGGGCGGCGCCCGCATCCCTTTTGCCCGTTCCAACACGGTCTATTCCTACAAGAGCAATCAGGACATGCTGACCGCTGCGCTGCGCGGAGTGGTCGACAAGTTCCAGCTGCAGGGCGAGCGCCTGGGCGAAGTCGCCGCCGGCGCGGTGCTGAAGCATTCGCGCGATTTCAACCTGACCCGCGAATGTGTGCTGTCCTCGGGCCTGGCTGCGGAAACCCCGGCTTACGACGTGCAGCAGGCCTGCGGCACCGGTCTTGAGGCCGCGATCCTGGTCGGCAACAAGATCGCGCTGGGGCAGATCGAAGCCGGCATCGCCGGCGGCGTCGACACCGCCTCCGACGCGCCGATCGCGGTCGGTGACAAGCTGCGCACGATCCTGCTGGATCTCAATCGCGCCAAGACCGCCGGCCAGCGTCTGGCGATCCTGAGCCGCTTCCGTCCGGCGATGCTGGCGCCATCGGCGCCGAACAACGGCGAGCCGCGCACGCGCATGAGCATGGGCGAGCACTGCGAGCTGATGGCGCAGGAATGGAAGATCCCGCGCGAAGCCCAGGACCAGCTGGCGCTGGAGTCGCACCTGAAAGCCGCCAAGGCCTATGACGAAGGCTTCTTCGACGATCTGCTGATCGAGTACGCCGGCGTCACCCGAGACAACAACCTGCGCGGCGACAGCAAGCTAGAGAAGCTGGCGGCGCTGAAGCCGGTGTTCGACCGCAAGTCGGGCAAGGGCACGCTGACCGCCGCCAATTCCACGCCACTGACCGACGGCGCGTCCGCCGCACTGCTGTCCAGCGAAGCATGGGCCGACGCGCATGGCTTCAAGCCGCAGGCGTTTCTGGTCCACAGCGAGACCGCTGCGGTCGACTTCGTGGTCAAGAAAGAAGGTCTGTTGATGGCGCCGTGCTACGCGGTGCCGCGCATGCTGGAGCGCGCTGGGCTGACGCTGCAGGACTTCGATTTCTACGAGATTCACGAGGCTTTTGCTGCGCAGGTGCTGTGCACGCTCAAGGCCTGGGAAGACCCCAAGTTCTGCCACGAGCGCCTGGGCCTGGCCAAGCCGCTGGGCGCGATCGACCGCAGCAAGATCAACGTCAAGGGCAGCAGCCTGGCGCTGGGCCATCCGTTTGCCGCCACCGGCGGCCGCATCCTGGCCACGGCCGGCAAGCTGCTGGAACAGCGCGGCGGCGGCCGCTGCCTGATCTCGATCTGTGCCGCCGGCGGCATGGGCGTGGTGGCGATCGTCGAGCGCTGAGCGTAGGTCGGCAATCCCTTGCCGACGTGAAACCTCGATTGCGCATCCGGGGGTACACGTCGGCAAAGGATTGCCGACCTACTACAATTCGCGGCCTTACTGATCCGCGAGAAATCCGATGGCCGTCGCCTGGCAGGCTCCCGAATTCCTTTACCCGGTCGCCGGCGTGCGCCTGGGTGTCGCCGAGGCCGCGATCAAGAAACCGGGCCGCAAGGACCTGCTGCTGATCGAGCTGGCACCGGGCACGCGAGTCGCCGGCGTTTTCACACAGAACGCGTTCGCGGCAGCCCCGGTGCTGGTCTGCCGCGATGTGCTCGCCAGCGGCGCGACAGTGCGCGCGCTGGTGGTCAATGCCGGCAATGCCAACGCGGCCACCGGCCAGGGCGGGCTCGATGACGCGCGCCTGGTCGCCGGCAGCGTCGCCGCTGCGCTCGGCTGCGAAGCCGGCCAGGTGCTGCCGTTTTCCACCGGCGTGATCGGCCAGCGTCTGCCGGTTGCGCGCATGACCGCGGCCGTGCCGGCCGCGAAAGCCGATCTGCGCACTGATGGCTGGCTGGCCGCGATGCGCGCGATCATGACCACCGACACCGTCGGCAAGGGCGCGACGCGGCGTGTGCAGACCTCGCAGGGCGAAGTCACCGTCACCGGCATCGCCAAGGGCGTCGGCATGATTCACCCGGACATGGCGACGATGCTGGCCTATATCGGCACCGACGCGCGCCTGTCGCCGGCCGCGGTCGACGCGGCGCTGAAGACCGCGGTGTCGCGCAGCTTCAACTGCGTGACCGTCGACGGCGATACCTCGACCAATGATTCCTGCCTGCTGTTCGCGACCGCGCAGGTCGGCGGCGCCGACATCGACACTGCGCATGCCGATTACGCGCCGATTTATGCGGCGATCGAGCAGGTCTGCCTGGAACTCGCGCATGCGATCGTCCGCGACGGCGAAGGCGCGACCAAGTTCGTCACGATCAACGTCACTGGCGCGACCGACGAAGCCGCCGCGCGCCACGTGGCGCTGTCGGTCGCGCATTCCCCGCTGGTGAAGACCGCGCTGTTCGCGTCCGATGCGAACTGGGGCCGCATCGTGATGGCGATCGGCAAATCCGGCGTGCCGGTCGATCCGGCCAAGGTCGACCTGTGGCTGGACGACGTCAGCCTGCTGCGCGGCGGCCAGCCGCACCCGGAATACCACGACGATCTCGGCGCCGCGGTGGTCGCAAAAGCCGAGTTCACGATCCGCATCGGGCTAGGAGCCGGCGACGCCAGCGCCACCGTGTGGACCTGCGATTTCAGCTACGACTACGTCAGGATCAACGCCGAGTACCGCACTTGAGCGGTACGACAAAACGATTCGGCCGAACCTGAAATGGCGGTGACCGACGATCCGCGGCCGCTGCTGCAGGTCGCCTGCGGTGTTCTGCAGCGCGCCGACGGCGCGGTGCTGCTGGCGCAGCGGCCGCCGGGCAAGATCGCGGCGGGTTTCTGGGAGTTCCCCGGCGGCAAGATCGAGCCCGGCGAATCGGCAGCGGCGGCACTCGCGCGCGAGCTGCATGAAGAACTCGGCGTGACGCTGCGCGCCGCGCGGCCGCTGATCCGCCTGCGTCACGCCTACAGCAATCGCATCGTCGTGCTCGACACCTGGCTGGTCAGCGCCTTCGACGGCGAGCCCGAATCGCGCGAAAACCAGGCGCTGGCCTGGACCGCGCTGGACGCGGTCGGCGGCTACGACACGCTGCCGACGGTGGCGCCGATCCTGAAGCCGCTGCGGCTGCCGCCGGACTATGTGTTCACGCCGCCGATGATGGAGGCGGCCGCGATTCGGGCCGGGCTGAGCCGCATGCCGAAGCACGCGCTGCTGCGCCTGCGGCTGCCGGCGCTGGGCGATGCCGCCTACGCGGCGCTGGCGTCATCGCTCGCGAAGAGCGTCGCCGATCATGGCCTGCGCCTGGTGCTCGACCGCGATCCAGCGCTGTCACGTGAACTCGGTTGCGGCTGGCACGCGCCGGTCGCTGCCTGGCGCTCGCTGGCTGCGCGGCCCGACGTAGTGGCCTTCTTCGGCTCTGCGCACACGCGTGAAGAACTGTTGGCGCTGAATGCCCTGGATGCCGACGCCGCCGTGCTCGGCCATGTGCAGCCGACGAACTCGCATGCGAATGAAGCTCCGCTGGGCTGGACTGGATTCGCCGAGGCGGCCTTGGAGGCCGGCTTGCCGGTTTATGCGATCGGCGGAGTCGGCCCACGCGATCACGAGCGCGCCTGGAACAACGGCGGCCAGGGCTGCGCGGGCATCAACGCGTACTGGCTGCCCTGATATCGGTCTGAGCGTAGGTTGGGGTGAGCTTGCGAACCCCAACATCGGCGCGGAAGCATGTTGGGGTTCGCAAGCTCACCCCAACCTACGTGACTACTGTAGACGGTCCCGAGGATCGTTCGGCGGCTCGATGTCTTCGCCGTCAACGTCGTTCTCGACTGCCGGAATCGTGTACTGGCCGTTGATCCAGGCGCCGAAGTCCAGCAGCTTGCAGCGCTCGCTGCAGAACGGCCGGAATGCGTTGCTGGTTTCCAGCGTCGCCGGAGCGCCGCACTGCGGGCAGCGGCCGATTCGAGGCGCGGTCATCGGGAAAGGCTCAGAGCGCGCAGCACTGGATGTTGAAGGGCACGTCGCTGTGCACCTGGGTGCTGCGGCGATTGACGTCGTGCAGAGACACGAAGCGGATGGTGAAGCGATGCGCGCCAGCGCTGATCTCGGGATACGCGGCCGCCGCCTGCGGCACGAATACGCGCAGCAGCTGCACCGGGCCCTGCGGTGCGTGCACGTACAGGCCGCCACGTGCCACCGCCGGCGTCGGCTCGGTGCTGCCGCGCAGCAGCTTCAGGTACAGGCCGATCGCGACTTCGAACGGCGCCAGGTCGGTGAACCAGGCCTCGAGATTGCGGTTCACGGTTTCGTAGGGCTGCGACAGCCAGAAGTGATACGCCGGCAGATCAAATCCGCAGGTGCCGCCCGGGATCGAGGTGCGGTTGTGGATCGAGATCAGGAACTCGTTGTCGCGCAGCGCGCTGCCGGCGAACTGCGTGATCAGCTGCTGCAGGCCGTTGATCGAGGTCGTCAGCTCCTTGAGCACATGTCCGAGCCGCTCCGGATCGACGCCAGGGCGCGCGGACAGGCGCGTCAGATGCGCGTGCTGCTCGAGCAGCTCCTTGAGGATGTCTTTCTTCAGGTCCGAGCGCGACAGCACGGTCAGCGTGTCGAGCAGGGTCTGCAGGCGCGCGCGCAGGCCGTACTGGCTGCGGTCCTGGCGATGATGCGCGTGCTGGCCGAACAGGAACTCCAGACGCAGGAACGTGCGCACTCGCTCGTTGAGCGGTTGCTCGAAGCAGATGGAGTCGAGTGCCTCGGCCGATCCTGAAGTCACTGGCTGGAGCTGAACAAAAGTGGCCCGGATTGTGACGCAGTGCACTACTGACCGCAAATGAGAATTAAGCGCGCCAGGCGTGGTTTGGCGCTGGTTTCACTGCAGCGCGTAGGTCGGCAATCCTTTGCCGACGTGAAACCTCGATTGCGCATCCGTGGGTGCACGTCGGCAAAGGATTGCCGACCTACGGGTGCAGGTAGCGCTGGTGCAGTGCTTGTACTGCCGCCAGGGTCTGCGCCACGCTGCCGTCGTTGGCGATGATGTCGTCGGCCGCTGCCAGGCGCTGCTCGCGGCTGGCCTGGGCCGCGATCATCTGCCGCGCCAGCGTCGCGTCGACCTGGTCGCGCGCCGTCAGCCGCGCCATCTGCGTCTCTACCGGCACGTCGATGACCAGCACCCGGTCGACCAGCTCGCGCATGCCGGCCGATTCGACCAGGATCGCGACCGACAGCATGCAGTAGGGCGCGGTCTGCGCGTCGCGCCAGTCACGCATGCGCTGGCGGATCGCCGGATGGGTGATCGCCTCCAGCCGGCGCAGCTCGGCCGGGTTGCCGAATACCAGCTCGCGCATGCGCCGCCGGTCCAGCGTGCCGTCGGCCTGCAGCGCTTTGGCGCCGAAGGCCTCGGCAATCAGCGTCAGCGCGGGTTCGCCCGGCGCGACCACGTCGCGGGCGACCTGGTCGGCGTCCAGCACCGGCACGCCGAGCGCGATGAAGGCGTCGGCGACCAGGGTCTTGCCGCTGGCGATGCCGCCGGTCAGTCCGATGGTCAGACGAGACATCAGTGCGGCTGGATCAGGCCCAGATAGGCCTGGTTGATGCGCTCGCCCCAGATCAGCGCGATCCAGCCGGCGCCGGCGATGTACGGGCCGAACGGAATCCGCGAGCTCCACTCGGCGCGGCGCGACACGATCAGCACGATGCCGACCGCGGCGCCGACCATCGCCGACAGCAGCACGATCTGCGGCAGCGCCTGCCAGCCCAGCCAGGCGCCCAGCGCGGCCAGCAGCTTGAAGTCGCCGTAGCCCATGCCCTCCTTGCCGGTGGCGAACTTGAACAGATGGAAGGTGCCCCACAGCAGGCCGTAGCCGAGCGCGGCGCCGATGATCGCCTCGGACGGCGTGGCGAACACGCCCCACAGGCTGAGCACCAGGGCCAGCCACAGCAGCGGCAGGGTCAGATCGTCCGGCAGGTACATCGTGCGCAGGTCGGTGACCGTCAGCGCGATCAGCGACCAGGTCAGCACCAGCGCGCCCAGCAGCTGCGGCGTGGCGCCGAAGTGCAGCGCGCAGACCGCCGACATCAGGCCGGTCAGGGCCTCGACGATCGGGTATTGCACCGAGATCGGCGCGGCGCAGGCGGCGCATTTGCCGCGCAGCATCAGCCAGCCGGCCACCGGCAGGTTGTGCCAGGGCTTGATCGGCGTACGGCAGTGCGGGCACTGGCTGCCGGGGCGGATCAGCGAAACCAGCTGTTCGCCGGGGATCGTGTCTGGCGCGCCGAAGCTGTCGCGGCAGGCATTGCGAAAATCCTGCTCGATGCGCAGCGGCAGCCGATAGGCGACCACGTTGAGAAAGCTGCCGATCAGCAGGCCCAAGATCGTGATCACGATCAGCAGCAGCGTCGGGCTGGTTTGGAGGGCTGCTAGCAGGGCCATATCGGGATTCTATCGAGCCGTAGGGCGGGTCGCGACCCGCCGCTTTTCTGGACGCCGCAGAGAACGGCGGGTCACGACCCGCCCTACGAAGCTGCTGCGCGATGCATCAAATCACCTGGCCCAGCTGGAAGATCGGCAGATACATCGCGACCACCAGCCCGCCGACCAGCACGCCGAGGATCGCCATGATCATCGGCTCGAGCAGGCTCGACAGCGAATCCACCATGTTGTCGACCTCGGCCTCGTAGAACTCGGCGACCTTGGCGCACATCTCGTCCAGCGAGCCGGATTCCTCGCCGATCGCGACCATTTGCGTCGCCATCGGCGGGAACAGCGCGCTCTGCTGCATCGTCAGCTGCAGCTGCTGGCCGGTGGAAACCTGGTCTTTCATGATCATGATCGCATCGTGGAAGACGATGTTGCCGGCCGCGCGCGCCACCGAATCCAGCGCCTCCACCAGCGGCACGCCGGCCGCGAACATCGTCGACAGCGTCCGCGCAAAGCGCGCCACGGCGGACTTGTAGAGGATGTCGCCGACCACCGGCACTTTCAGCAGCGCACGGTCCAGGAAACGCCGCATCTTCAGCGAGCGCGGGTAGAAATAGCCGAACGCGAACACCGTGCCGCCGAGTATCAGGCCGATCAGCCACCACTTGTCCTGGATGAAGCGCGACATCGCGATCACCATCTGGGTGAACGCCGGCAGATCCGCGCCGAAGCCCTTGAACAGGTCCTCGAACTGCGGCACCACGAAGTACAGCAGGATGCCGGTGACGATGAACGCGACCACCAGCACCGCGCTCGGATAGGTCATCGCCTTCTTGACCTTCTTCTTGATCGCCTCGGTTTTTTCCTTGTAGGTGGCGACCTTGTCGAGCAGGGCCTCGAGCGCGCCGGAGCGCTCGCCGGCGTCGACCAGGTTGACGAACAGGTCGTCGAACTGCAGCGGGTATTTGGCCAGCGACTCCGAGAACGAGTTGCCGCCCTCGATGTTGACCTTGATGCCCATCACCATCTCGGCCATCGCCGGGTTCTGGTTGCCGCGGCTGATCAGCTCCAGCGACTGCACCAGAGGCACGCCGGCGGACATCATCGTCGACATCTGGCGGCTGAAGATCGCGATGTCGGCCGGCTTGATCTTCTTCTTGCCGCTGAACAGCTGCAGCTTCTTGCGCACCTTCAGCGGGTTGATGCCCTGCTTGCGCAGCTGCGTCTTGATCAGGCTCTCGCTGGCGCCGCGGCTCTCGCCCTTGACGCGCGCGCCCTTGCGGTCCCTGCCCTCCCACAGGAAGGTGTGTTCCTTGACGGTGAGTGCTGCCTGCGCCATTTGGAGAAACTGCGATTCCTGCATGTAGGGCGGGTCGTGACCCGCCGTTTTCCGGCGATACCCAAAAGCGGCGGGTCACGACCCGCCTACCAATCAAATCAGAGCCGGCGCCTCAAATCATCCGATCGCCGACTGGCGGCACCGATCACTCGCCTACCGTGGTGCGGTTGGCTTCGAGCAGATCAATCGTGCCTTCGCGCACCTTTTTCAGCGCCGACTGGCGCAGGTTGGGGATGCCTTCGCGCTCGGACTGGTCGGCGATATCCATCGCGCTGCCGCCTTCCATGATAATCCGGCCCATCACCTCGGAGAACGGCATCACCTGGTAGATGCCGGTCCGGCCCTTGTAGCCGCGGTCGCATTGGTCGCAGCCCACCGCCTCCAGGATGCTGAAGCTCGGCGCGTCGACCTCGGCCTCGCTGAAGCCTTCCTTGATCAGCTCGGGCCGCGGGATGCTGGCCGGGCGCTTGCAACTCGGGCAGAGCTTGCGCGCCAGGCGCTGGGCGATGATCAGCGTCAAGGTCGAGGCCAGGTTGTAGGCCGGCACGCCCATGTTCATCAGGCGCACGATGGTCTGCGGCGCGTCGTTGGTATGCAGCGTCGACAGCACCAGATGCCCGGTCTGCGCGGCCTTGATCGCGATCTCGGCGGTCTCCAGGTCGCGGATTTCGCCGACCATGATCACGTCCGGGTCCTGGCGCAAAAACGCCTTCAGCGCGGCAGCGAAGGTCAGGCCGACTTTCGGATTGACGTTGACCTGATTGACGCCCGGCAGGTTGATTTCCGCTGGATCTTCCGCGGTCGAGATATTGACGTCGTCCTGGTTGAGGATATTCAGGCCGGTGTACAACGACACGGTCTTGCCCGAGCCGGTCGGGCCGGTCACCAGGATCATGCCCTGCGGCTTGCCCAGCGCGCGCATATAGGCTTCTCTCTGCACCGAGTCGTAGCCGAGCGCGTCGATGCCGAGCTGGGTGCTGCTCGGGTCCAGAATACGGCAGACGATCTTCTCGCCCCACAGGGTCGGGCAGGTGCTGACGCGAAAATCGATCGACTTGGTACGCGACAGGTTGAGCTTGATGCGGCCGTCCTGCGGCACGCGGCGCTCGGCCAGATCCATGCGCGACATCACTTTCACGCGCGCCGACAGCCGCATCGCGGTCGCGATCGGCGGCGTCGCCACGGTGCGCAGCTCGCCGTCCTTGCGGTAGCGGATACGGTAGGTCTTCTCGTAGGGCTCGAAGTGGATGTCCGATGCGCCCTGGCCGATCGCATCGAGCATGATTTTGTGCACGTAGCGCACGATCGGCGCCTCGTCGGCGTCGGACTTGGTCACGTCCGGCAGCTCGGCCATGGCGCCGTCGCTGATGTCGATGTTCTCCAGGTCGGCGTCGCCCATGCCGAGGTCCATCGACGCCGAACTCAGCCGCTGAGTGGCCGCGTCGATTGCCTTGACCAGCTTGTCCTCTTCGACGACCACGGCCTCGGTCGCGGTGCGTGTCGCGAAGCGGATTTCGTCCAGCGCCGCCAGGTTGGTCGGGTCGGACACCGCGACGAACAGCGTGCTGCCGCGCCGGAACAGCGGCAGCGCATGGGTCTTGCGCAGCAGTTTCTCGCTGAGGTCCTTCAGCAGCACCGGATCAATGTCGATCGCCGCCAGGTCCAGCAGCGGCGCGCCAAAGTCATTGCTGGCGACTTCGGCGATGCGCCGCGCCGATACCGTCTTGGACTCCACCAGCAGGCTGACGAAGGACTGGCCGCTGCGCGTGGCGCGCAGCTGAAACTCGCGCGCCTGATCCTCGGCCAGCAGCTGATCGGCGACGAGCTTGCGCGCCAGACCACCGAGCGGGGGAACAGATGCGACGGTCGAAGCCAAGGCCACCAGAGCAATTCCTTCCGGCTTGAGCTGTTTAGGCCCGATTTCTAATGTTGTTCCGGCTGCTTGCGGCCGTCAATGCGCCTCGGTAGGGCTGAACCGCCAGTAGGTCGGCAATCCCTTGCCGACATGTACTTTCGATGCGCAGCCGAGGCCTCACGTCGGCAAGGGATTGCCGACCTACGATCTCAGCCCGGCGGAAAACAGGCGATGAACAGCGCCAGCGCCGCGGCCCAGAACACGATCTCCAGCGTCTCGGTTAGCGGCTGGATCTTCGCGATGGCGCCGTAAACGTGCACCGCCACCATCAGCGCGCTGAACCCGATCATGATCTCGAAAACCGGCTGCAGCGCCACGCCGCTGAGGCCGGCGCGGATCAGCATGAAATCCATGGCCAGAGCGAACGCGCCCAGGCAGCGTCCGAAATAGACCGCAAGATCGGTGTCCTCGGGCCGCCGCCACAACAGCATCCGCGCCCACAGCAGCGGCGTGAAGAACAGCGGGATGGCGAAGATCACCAGCGTGGCGATACCGAACCACAGCGCCACCGCCTGCGCACTGCCCGACCAGATTCCGATCATGGCGCTCCCCTTTTTTCCTATCGTTGCGCGTCGCCGTTTGCGCGCGCTTGCAAGCCACTTCAGGCAACACCCTACCTCGAGCACCTTAATTTCCCAAGCGATCAAGCGCATTGACGTGAAACGCTCGTAGGTCGGCAATCCTTTGCCGACTGAGTACTCAGCTCTCATGACCCCATAAATACATAGATACGTGCCCCCATTGATACGCTCAGTGCTATCAGAAAGTGCTTGCGGATGACATCACTGTTTGATAGCGTCCAGCCATGAACAGCAAGCACCGCAAAACGCTGGTCGCCGTTTTTGCAGAGCCCGTCAACGGCAACTTGGAATGGTCGCGGATCGAGGCGCTGCTGATAGCTGCGGGCTGCGTGCGGGTGGAGGGTGCCGGCTCTTCGGTGATGTTTGAGCGGGACGGCGCGCGCGTTTTTTTTCATCGCCCCCACCCGCAAAAAGAGGCCCTGCGCTACCGCGTGAAGGATGCGCGGGAATTTTTGACTCGTATTGGAGTGACGCCATGAACACGATGACGTACAAGGACTACGCCGCCCGTGTGGACTTTGATCCGCGGGACCGCATTTTTGTGGGCCATTTGGCCGGTGTGCGCGATATCGTGGGCTTTCACGGCCGCTCGGTGGAGGAACTGGAGCAGGCGTTTCACGAGGCGGTGGATGGTTATGTGGCTGCCTGCCGGAGCCTGGGTCAAGCACCCGAACGTCCCGCCAGCGGCAAGCTGATGCTGCGCATCGCGCCGGAGGATCACGCCGCTGCCCTTCGGGCGGCAGAACTGGCGGGTGTCAGCCTCAATCAATGGGCAGGAGATGCCCTGCGGCGAGCGAGTCAGGTGGATTGACCCGATGAGCCGATCCGGCTCCGGCCGGCAACCGCGTGAAGGAACAGCCCGAGTACGGCCAAGATCAGCGCCAGCGCAAGCATCGCGATGCTGCGCTGCCGATTGCCGCAGGCTGCGCAGTTGTCCGAACAAGCGCCAGCCAAGCCCGCTGACGACTTGATCCAGCGCCGACACCGCGTAGGTCCAAACAATGGCGGGGGCATCGTCGGTGTCTGCGTAACGACGGTGAGCGGAGTGGGTCCGCAGCTGATCCGATCTACGCTGCTCCGGCCCGACGCCGGAAAAAGAAAACGCCGCCCGAAGGCGGCGTTTCGTAGGGCGGGTCGAGACCCGCCTTGCGCTTTGCATTCCCGAAGGCGGGTTACGCCTTGCGGCTAACCCGCCCTACGCGGGCTACTCGACTGATTTACTTCATATTTGTATGGAAAAATGCTTTGATTCTGATTCGACCCCGTTACACCGCTTTCTCTAGCACTTCCGCCATGCGTGTCTGCCAGCCGGGGCCGGTGGCCTTCCAGCGCTCGAGCGTGTCGCGCGGCAGGCGCAGCGTAGTGGGCACCTTCGTCGGCCGCTTGTTCGGCCCGCGCCGGCGTCGCTGGGCAAGCGCCGCGCGCACCGCCTGTGGGCCGCCGCGATGCACCACCACGGCATTTGCCCATTGGGATTCTTCCTCCGGAGTGGGCGGGCGATCCTCGCCGGGAGCGGCAGCAATCAGCGCCTCCCACTCGGCCGGGGTCTTGGGGAAGTCAGCGGGCAATCGCTTGGACGTAGCGGCGGATTTCATGTTTCTCGGCCTTTCTGAGAGAGATGGCGCGCATCGTTCCACCATCATCGGTATCGGTATAGGTCAGATGCATCAGACGCCCGTTGAGCCAGCCGACCAGATTGATGCGCTGCTCGCCGTAGGCTTCACGGTCATCCTCGTAGCTCCACACCGGGCCGTCGAAAATCGCGTCCACACCAACGAAGTCGAAACCGTGCTCTGCGATGTTGGCGAGGCGCTTCGGTTCGTCCCAGGTGAGCATGGAAAATTGTATTAACGATTTATGGGCGCGTCAAGTAAATTGTTAATACGTTTTACCGGCGCGGGGAAGCATCTCTCCGATGGACCAAGCGAAGCGTTTCGTGGGTTATGAGCCATCGGCTTTTCAGCGGATTGAATTACGTGAATTACGGTGACACTGGTTAATTACGGTGACACTGTATGAAACTTCATATATTTTGATGTCTTCCCAATTGTGCGTGAGAGTCGCCGATGGCCCGACTTGCTCGTGTGGTGATCCCCGATCTACCCCACCATGTCACCCAAAGGGGTAACCGGCGTGAGCCGGTCTTTTTCAGCGACGACGACTATCGCGCCTATCTGGACCTCATCACGGTGGCAGCTCGTTCATCGGGAACGGCCATCTGGGCGTATTGCCTGATGCCCAATCACGTTCATTTCATTCTGGTTCCATCCGGTCCGGATGGCCTGCGGCGCACCTTCGCCGAAGCGCACCGGCGCTACACCGCGAGAATCCACGCGCGCGAAAAGTGGACCGGTCACCTGTGGCAGGGGCGCTTCAGTTCCACGGCTATGGACGAGCGGCACCTGCTTGCAGCGGCACGCTATGTGCCGATGAACCCCGTGCGCGCGGGTTTGGTTGAGCGCGCGGAGATTTGGCCCTGGTCGAGTGCGCGCGCGCATTTGGCGGGGAAGGACGACGGCGTGGTGACCGTGGCGCCCTTGCTTCAGCGCGTCGGCAATTTCGCGCAACTGCTGGACACGGAGGAGGACGCGAACGCAGTGCGGGCCATTCGCCGCTCGCGATCAACCGGCCGTCCCGTGGGCAGTGACGAATGGATCAGAGATCTGGAAGCCCACACCCGACGGCCCCTGGCACCCGCCAAACGCGGCCCCAAGCCAGCAGCAGGTCAGGGCGAAGATCAGGTTGATATGTTTCATACAGTGTCACCGTAATACCCGTAATACCGTAATACCGACATAGGGACACACGCTTCGGCCGAGCCGTGGATCAGCGGGTCCAGTCTTCGATGGCCAAGCCCGGCACGCGGGCGAACTCGCGCACGTTGTTGGTGACGACAATGCAATCATGACGCAGAGCAGTCGCGGCGATCCAGGCATCGTTGACGCCAATCTGCTGGCGTTGGGTGGTGGCGGCCACGGTGCCGAAGTGGCGTGTCACTTCGTAGTCGAGTGGCAGCACGTCGTAGAGGCGCCGCATCCGCTCGATGTACCGCAGGTAAGGCGCGGGATCGGCACTCAGCGAGGCGCCCTTGTGAAACTCGCCTAGAGTGATGAGCGAGATGACGATGCGGCGATGATGCTCGTCCAGTTTGGCGTTCAGCGCGATGGCCCGATTGGGCGCCTTCGCGCCTCGCCGGGCGAGGCTCAGGATGTTGGTATCCAGCAGATATCGAACCCGGCTCATCCCAGGTTTTGGCCGAAGTCTTCCGGCGCGTCTTTGAGCAGCCGGAACAGCGGCGACAGCTTGACGGGCTGCTTCTTCGTGGCGGCCTTCTTGGCGACGGCGCGGCGCGGCTTGGCGGCGGGTGCAGCCTTGGCTTTGGGCTTGGACATGGCGAACTCCGAGAGTGGCAGGGTGAAGCCCATTCTACCCTCCGTCGCGATGCACGCGGCTGCGATGGTGGCGATGTCGAGTTCGATGCCGCTGGTGATCCCGTCCGCCTGTCGGCGAAGTATTTTCCGGCTCCGGCAAGGCTCATTTTTGACGCCATGAGCCTGCTGTGAGTCGTGGATCAGGGTGTTGGAGGAGCGATTCTCCCTTTTCCGTCTCCCGTCACCGCCGTTTTGACCTCTCGAAATCCTCTTTCTGCATGCCCCAGCCAACCGGTTGCGACCACCGGCACGCAGAAGACCGACACGGTCTACGACCTGATAGGCCGTGCGACACAGCAGCGCCTGCCGACCTTCATCAACGCGGCGAGCGCGACGCAAGCAACGGTTTAACCTTGCGGGCTCACCGATAAGGCTCGGAACCCTTACCGGTGAGTCGTTTTGGTTCACCGTAATCCCACCAACCCCGATTCCAATCCATCCGATTGAATCGGCATGGAAGTTTTCAGTCTTTAAGCGAGAACTTCAGATTAACCGGACAGCAGTGATATTTCATACAGTGTCACCGTAATCCCGGTCACCTGTGGCAGGGGCGCTTCAGTTCCACGGCTATGGACGAGCGGCACCTGTTTGCAGCGGCACGCTATGTGCCGATGAACCCCGTGCGCGCGGGTCTGGTCGAGCGCGCGGAGACTTGGCCCTGGTCGAGTGCGCGCGCGCATTTGGCGGGGAAGGACGACGGCGTGGTGACCGTAGCGCCCTTACTTCAGCGCGTCGGCAATTTCGCGCAACTGCTGGACACGGAGGAGGACGCGAACGCAGTGCGGGCCATTCGCCGCCCGCGATCAACCGGCCGTCCCGTGGGCGGTGACGAATGGATCAGAAACCTGGAAGCCCACACCCGACGACCCCTGGCACCCGCCAAACGCGGCCCCAAGCCAGCAGCAGGTCAGGGCGAAGATCAGGTTGATATGTTTCATACAGTGTCACCGTAATCCCCAAGCCGTACTTCTGAAGCTATTTTTCCTTCGCCGCGGTGTTCCTACTGAAATGTTCGAAGTCGGAGGCCATAGATTCGATTTCGGGTGTCGGGTTCGATGCCTTTCCAGGTCGCTGTCCTCGGTGTCGCCGTCTGTGAGCACCGAGGACAGGTGGCGAGTTTGGAATAGGCTGGCTTGTTCTACGGCCCGGCTGTCGCTTCGATCGTGGCCGGTGGCGCGGTTGCTGCGCCAAAGTCCTGGGCCATTGCGATGACCCGCGGTGTCGGATCAGTATCGAGTTGCTTGAGGCTCAGCGCCCGGCCGTAGTCGATCAGTGCGATCCAGGATTTGTTCGCTGCGGCTGTGGGCGTCGGGATATTGCGCCATGTCAACGCCGAGTGCAGAACTTCGAGCGCGTCCGCTGGATGCCCCGCTTTTTCAAGCTCACCCGCCAGTAACCGGTAGGGGGTGGGGGCGGCGGGATAGAAATCGATCGCGCGGCGGAACAGGTCTTCGGCGCGACTTGGTAGTGGGGGCATCTCAACCCCTAGCTGCGGGTAGCCGGTTAGCAAGCGGCCGAGCATTTCCCAGCCGTAGGCGTTCTCGCGGCTAACTTCCAGCAGTCTCTTGCCGTCGTAGAGCGCGAGGTCGGCCCAGGTGCGTCCCGCAGCTTGGCCGGCACGCGACAGCGCCAACTCAGTCGCCGAACTGACCAGGGTCTGCTGCGCCACGAGATTGTTGGGCCGCAACGCGATGACATACGAGGCGATTTGATACCGTCGTTCGGCGGGTGCCGACGCCACGGAGAGCGGTGTCGACGGCATCCACGGTGACAACATCAGGCTGGCGGTCCAGTCGGCTACCAAGGCGCCGGTAGCAACGCCGACCGTCAGCGTCGCGAACGCGAGGACCAACCGGCGATTCGCAGGTATCCGAACCGCACGCAGGCGTGTGCCGGAGAGTGCGTGTTGCGCCTGTGCCAATGCGAGCCCGGCCAGCAGTGCGAGCGGTGCCACATAGAAGATGAAGTTGACGGTGGCATGGACGAAGAGCCCGAGCACGGCCAATACCAGCGTCAAGGCGTGCATAGCAGCCTTGCGTGCTGCCATCGGTTGCCGCGTATCGCGTAGTCGTAGGAACAAACTCAAGCCGAGCCAGCAAGTCACTACGCCCCAGGCGAGCAGGAAACCAAGCAATATGGGGCCGCCTTCCATCAGCATCTGCAGATAGTCGCAGTGGGCGAGGTCTCCCGTCGTACCGGTTTCCTCCGGCAACCTGTAATGCCGGTACTGCAGGCGATATGTACCCACGCCGGTACCAAACCAGGGATGGTCGAGCCACGCATTCCAGGTGGATTTCCACATCATCAGCCGCCCCAGCGTCGAGGGGTCGGTGGCCAGATCAAGCGTGCGCGTTCCGTTAGGCGAGGTAACGCGGACCAGGACATAGCAGGCGAGCGCGGTCGCCGCGATTGTAAACGCGGGCCGCAACACAGGAACACCAGCGCTGCGGAGAGCAAACGCAAGGAGTAACGACATCAGCAGCAGCGTGCCACCGGCTCCGCGCGATTGCGTCGAGAAGAAGGCCAGAAATACCAGCGCCATTGCGCCCAGAGCCAGGCGCCGCCTCAATGGCGGTTGATCTGCATCTGCGTAAACCGCCACGGCAGGCAGCAGCAAGCAGTACAGCAGCGCGCCGAAGGCGTTGGGATCGAGGAACGTGCCGATGCCTCGCGGTGTGATTCCGGAGAAATAGCGGATGTTCGAAAACACCGCCTCGAGCGTGATCAGCAGTGCGATGCCCGCCCAGACGCGGTATGCGGCGCCTGGTTGCCGCTGTAGGAATGTGCCGGCGAGATAGCCGAGAGGCAGCAGAGCCAGAAGCCAACCCGACCAGAGGCTCATCTGTGGTGTTGTGCTGAGCCAAATCGCAGGGCCGAGCAGCCAGACCAATTGGGCGACTGCGAGCAGCGGAACCGGCCCCCAGGGAAGCGCCCAACTGTATTTATCTGCTCTCAGGCTCCCGGCAAGGATCAGGCTCAATAAACAGGTGACGCCCACTGCCAGCAACAGCAGATCCGGTTCCAGACGCATGACCAGCAACGCGCAGGCCGAAGCCGCCAGCAGCAGGCCGGCGCTCAGGGCGCCGGGGCATAGGCGATGGAGGCTTGGCATGGGAGTTTTCGATTATGGCCGCTCAAAAATAACGCCGCCTCGAAGGGCGGCGTTATTTGATGCGGCTGAGAGTTTAGTTCTTCACGTAACCCTTAGTGGTGCAGGCGCCATTGTAGGCCCAGGTGAGCTGACCGGCCGAGCCAGCAGCGGTCGGAGTAAGGGTGCAGGAATCGGTATCCAAAATGCCCTTGTAGGCCTTGGGAGCCATGGTGATAACCGAATTGCCGGCGATGGTTACGCTGCTGACGGCGTTGGTCGCGCTCGGTTGGTCGATGCCGATTAGGGTGAACGTGTTGCACTTCGTAAAGTCTGCATCCTGCTGATAGCAGGCTTCGACCGCCAACTTAACGGGCGCGGCCGCCGAGACGACTTCGGAGTACGCCGCCTTCTTGATGTAATTCTGATAAGCCGGAATCGCAATCGCGGCCAAGATGCCGATGATCGCGACGACGATCATCAGTTCGATGAGGGTGAAGCCCTGCTGCTTGTTGTTCATGGAGACACTCCGTTGACGGTGGACGAAGGGAGTGATCTCCCCGTTCAATCAGGGAGCAACGGCTGTGCCGATCGACTTCTGGCCAATGATTCCATTTAAAACAAGGGTTTGCGCCAAATGCCGTACCGGCTCGCCTGCCAGCCGTTGTCGGCAACTGACGAGGATTGTCAGCCGCAGCTACTGACCCTGCCATCAGTTCATCCGATGGCAGGCCCCTGCCGCCATACCCGCCGCGCGGATCATGAAAAAAATCCGTCGTGTTCCCCTCTATCCATTTCGTAGCTAGCAGGCGAGTGAAAAAACTCACAGCCTCTCAGTCTGCCAACACATCCATCGGCACCTGCAGTACCGCCGCCAGCTTTTTGAGCGTGGCCGCTGCGCCCTTGCGCTTGCCCGTTTCAATCTGAGACAGATACGGCTTGCTGATGCCCGCCTGGGCGGCAAGCTGATTCTGGGTTAGGTCGCGGTATTCGCGCCACGCCAATAGGGCGCTGCCGGTTTGCAGTTCACGCCTCATCACCTCTGCCGGAATGCGAACGCCGCTGTCATTGGCCTTGGCTGCATCGTAGGCGCGCACCTCGTCCTGCATCTCTGCGTCTTGCGCCAGGCGCTCCCAGAGCTTGATGGGGACGACGGCGAACTTCCGGCGACCGCCTTCTTCGATGTATTGAACCTTGCTCATGGGTATGCGCCTCCGCGTGGTGCGACGGTAACGATGTAGATGGTGATGATCTCGTCCTGCAACTCGTAAATGGCCCGCCAGTCACCGATGCGCAAGCGATAGGCAGCACGCCCCTGCAGCTTCTTCACGTTGTTGTTGGGCGCGTACGGGTTCTGCGACAACAGGGTCAACTTGGCTTCGATCAGCGACGAGATATTGGCAGGCATTCGCTTGAGCGCCTTGCGTGCTTCGTTGCTGTATTCGATGGTCCACGCCATAGCGCAATGTTAGCTATTAGCTAACATGCGCACAAGCGCAAATGACGCTCTGCTCCTAAGGCCGCGGACCTCTCGGTTACGGAAGCCCGATGCGCAAGCGAGGCCTCAGGTCGGCAAGGGATTGCCGACCTACGACGCCCTGAACGCCTCGATCGCCCGGGCTTCCAGCCAGTCCGAAATCTTGTTCCAGAGCAGTTGCTGGGCTTGATCACGGTCTGGCATGCCAGGCAGGGTTCCGATGTAGCCGGGGTCCGATTTCGCGTATCGGCCTCGTGCTATCCGGGCGAAAGCGGTCTGCAAGTTATCGGCTTGCTGAGCGAGTCGGTAGGCGCGCTCCATGTCGGCGACGGTAAATCCGGCATTTTCGAGCAGCCACCATAGATCGAACACGTCGCGCGAGCGGATCCGCTCTGCGAGGATCAGTGATTTGAGGCCGAAGATTTCGGCATCCCCGGCGACTGCCACGTCCCCGTGCTGCTCGCGCCCGGAGCCGTCGAGCAGCACGGGATCGCTGGGCCGGAAGAATGTGAGCTTGGTCTGGCTGCCGCCGTCCGCCGGGTTTTCGCCGACCAGAAAATCCTGCTGGTAGTCGTTCAGATCCAGCCCGTCGTCCGCGAACTCGTCGAGCGCCCTCGGGTCCGGGATCGGTGCGGCCGACCAGCCCGTGTCGCGGAGTTGGGCAATGATGCGGCTGATTTCCGCTCTCGGCAGTCGAGACCCGGTGTAAGCGAAATCCAGGTCTTCGCTTAGCCGATGCTGGTGCCGCAGCGTGAGCGCGGTTCCGCCGACGAGCACGAACTCGCCGATGCCTTCGGCGTGGCGCAGCGCCTCAAGCAGGCTGAGGGTATGGTCCGGCAGCTTTGCGGTATGCACGATCGATGATCCCGATGTAGCGCGATGACATGTCTCTTGCGGTGGGGCTGCGCCAGCCCTCCGCTTCGATCTCGTCCCAGACCCGGCGCAGCGCGTCGGGCCCCAGTTCCAGCGACAGTGTCAGCAAATCCGGAAACAGCGGGCGCTCAAGGGCGGCGGCGACCAGCACGTCGTTGTCGGCCTGTGGGTTCGACCACAGGTAGTTGAATCGCAGCTTGGCGAGCAGCGGATTTCTCATGGCGCGATTGTAGCCGGGTCCCGCCCCGCCCTACGTTAAACTCCGCGCCTTATTCCGACGACCGATCACGAGACATGCAGGAGCAATACAGCCCCGCCGAGCTGGAAGCAGGCGCGCAGGCTTACTGGGATGCGCAGCAGTCCTTCAAGGCCGTGGAAGACCCGAGCCGCGAGAAGTACTACTGCCTGTCGATGTTCCCGTACCCCAGCGGCAAGCTGCACATGGGGCATGTGCGCAACTACACCATCGGCGACGTCATCAGCCGGCATCAGCGCATGCTCGGCAAGAACGTGCTGCAGCCGATCGGCTTCGACGCCTTCGGCCTGCCGGCCGAGAACGCGGCGATCGCCAACAACACCCAGCCGGCGAAGTGGACCTACGCCAACATGGAGTACATGCGGGTCCAGCTCAAGCGCCTGGGCTTTGCCTACGACTGGTCGCGCGAGCTGGCCACCTGCCGGCCCGAGTACTACCGCTGGGAGCAGCTGCTGTTCACGCGGCTGATGAAGAAGGGCCTGGTCTACCGCAAGGATTCGGTGGTGAACTGGGACCCGATCGACCAGACCGTGCTGGCCAACGAGCAGGTCGTCGACGGCCGCGGCTGGCGCTCCGGCGCGGTGGTCGAGCGGCGCTCGATCCCGCAGTGGTTCCTGAAGATCACCGCCTACGCGCAGGAGCTGCTGGACGACCTGGACGCGCTGCCGGGCTGGCCGGAGCCGGTCAAGACCATGCAGCGCAACTGGATCGGCCGCAGCGAAGGCCTGGAGCTGCAGTTCCAGGTTGAGGGCGAGGCCGAGCCTTTGAAGGTCTATACGACGCGCCCGGACACGCTGATGGGCGTGACTTACGTCGCCGTCGCCGCCGAGCATCCGCTGGCCTTGAAGGCCGGCGAGCGCAACGCTGAACTCGCTGCGTTTCTGAAGGAGGCCTCGCGCAGCGGTGTCGCCGAAGCCGAGATGGAGACGATGGAAAAGCGCGGCGTGCCGCTGGGCATTTCCGTGATCCATCCGATCAGCGGCGCGCGTGTGCCGGTCTGGGCCGCGAACTTCGTGCTGATGGGCTACGGCACCGGTGCCGTCATGGCCGTGCCCGGCCACGACGAGCGCGATCACGAGTTCGCGACCAAGTACGGCCTGCCGATCAAGCACGTGATCCGCACCGCCGCCGAAGCCGAGATCGAAGCGCGCATGGCGACGCTGGGCGCACTGTCCGACGAGGACGAGCCGGTGGAGCATTCCGCGCTCGAGCCGCTGATGAAGCAGCTGCGCGAACTGCAGCAGCACGCGACCACCGAGCACGGCACGCTGATCAATTCCGGCGAATACGACGGCCTGGATTTCTCGCAGGCTTTCGACGCGCTCGCCGCGCGCTTCGAGAAAGACGGCAGTGGCTCGCGCCGCGTCAATTTCCGTCTGCGCGACTGGGGCGTGTCGCGCCAGCGCTACTGGGGCTGCCCGATCCCGGTGATCTATTGCCAGCATTGCGACGCGGTGCCGGTGCCGGAAGACCAGCTGCCGGTGGTGCTGCCGGAAGACGTCGCGTTCACCGGCGTCCAGTCGCCGATCAAGGCCGATCCGGAATGGGCCAGGACCACCTGCCCGCAATGCGGCGGCCCGGCGACGCGCGAGACCGACACCTTCGATACGTTCTTTGAATCGAGCTGGTATTTCGCGCGTTACGCCAGCTTCGACAACAAGGAAAAAATGCTGGACGAGCGCGCCGACTACTGGCTACCGGTCGACCAGTACATCGGCGGCATCGAGCACGCGATTCTGCATCTGCTGTATGCGCGCTTCTTCTACAAGCTGATGCGCGACGAAGGCATGGTCAAGAGCGACGAGCCTTTCACGCAGCTGCTGACCCAGGGCATGGTGATCAAGGAGACCTACTTCCGCGAAGGCGCCGACGGCAAGAAAACCTGGATCAATCCGGCCGACGTGGTGCTGGAGCGCGACGCCAAAGGCCAGCCGATTGCGGCCAAGTCCGCGGTCGATGGCGAGGCTGTGGTGATCGGCGGCGTCGAGAAGATGTCCAAGAGCAAGAACAACGGCGTCGATCCGCAGGCGATGATCCAGCAGTACGGCGCCGACACCGTGCGCCTGTATTCGATGTTCGCCGCGCCGCCGGATTATTCGCTGGACTGGAAGGAGGAAGGCGTCGAAGGCATGGCGCGCTTCCTGCGCCGCCTGTGGCGCGGCGTGCATCAGCACGTATCGCGCGGCCCGGCACCGAAGCTCGATGTTGCCGCGCTGAATGCACAGCAGAAAGATCTGCGCCGGCTGCTGCACGAAACCATCGCCAAGGTCGGCGACGATTACGGCCGCCGCCGCACCTTCAACACCGCGATCGCCGCGATCATGGAGCTGCTGAACGCGGTGAGCCGCTTCGACGGCGAAGACGAGGGCTCGCGCGCGGTGTTGCAGGAGATCTGGGAGGCGGTGACCCTGATGCTAAACCCAGTCACGCCGCATATCGCGCATGGCCTGTGGCGTGAACTGCGTGGCAGCGACGACGTGCTGGCGCAGCTCTGGCCGGTTGCGGACGCTAGCGCGATGCTGCGCGATCAGGTCATGCTGGTGGTGCAGATCAACGGCAAGCTGCGCTCGAGGATCGAGGTCGCCGCCGATGCGACGCAGGGCGCGATCATCGAAGCTGCGCTGAGTGATGAGAACGTGCAACGCTTCATCAACGGCGCGCCGATCAAAAAGCAGATCGTCGTACCCGGCAAGCTGGTCAACCTGGTGATCTGAGTGCGACAGAAATCGATCGCGTCGCTACGTTTTTCCCCTCTCCCGCAAGCGGGAGAGGGTGGCGCGCAGCGCCGGGTGAGGGCGGGTGTCGCGGCGCTGCTCGTGACAGCCCTGCTCACCGCCTGCGGTTTCCACCCCGCCGGATCGCGCCCGCTGCCCGACGTGCTGCGCCGCGTCTACATCGACGTTGTGGTGCCGTATCGCGTGTCCGAGCCACCTCTGGAGACGTCCCTGCGCCAGCGGCTCACGCGCCAGGGCGCGGTCGTCACCAAGCAGGCGGCCAGTGCTACCGCGACGATCAAGCTGACCAATCTGAAGGAAGGCCGGCAAGTGCTGTCAGTCGGCCCGGACGGCAAGGCGATCGAATTTCTGCTGGTGACGACGGTGGATTACGAAGTCATCGACGGCGGCCAGGTGCTGGTCACCCCGGGCAGCCTGCGCGTTACTCGCGACTACTCGTTCAACGAGGAGCAGGTGCTGGCCAAGGAGGCCGAAGAAGCGCGGCTGCGTGAATATATTCAGGATCAGTTGGCAGAGTTGCTGCTGCTGAAAGTGGAGACGCAGTTGTCGCATCAGGCGGGCCGCGTGGTTGGCGAACCCGCGCGAGTGGTGCCGCCGCCGCCAGCGGAAACACCGGCGGCCGATGCGCCGACAGCGCCAGCGTCCGAGACGCCGGCCCAGGACCCGGCGCAGCCGCCGACGCCGGCACCGACCACGCCCTGAGTGCCGCGCGCGGTAGCGGCTTGCCTATCGGTTTCCCCGGTCGGCGCCAACTTTTTATTGCTTTACCCCGACAATACAAGGAGGTCACCATGCAAAGGATTGCAGCGGTCTGTCTTACTTTACCGGCGCTCGCGCTGGTTCCCGGTGTCGCCAACGCGGTGCCCTGGTGGGGCGAGGCTTCGCTCGGCGTGCTGAGCACCTCCGGCAACAGCGAGACGACATCGGTGAACGGCAAGTTCACGCTCGACTATCTGAACGGCCCCTGGCGCAATGCCTTCCTGTCGCAGGCTCTGTTCGCATCCGACAGCGGCGACACCACCAGCGAGCGCTACCTGGTGACGGACAAGGTCGACTACACCTTCTTCGAGCAGAACTACGTATTCCTCGCCGGCGATTTCGAAAAAGATCTATTCGGCGGCATTCGCCAGCGCACGTCTCAGACCGCCGGTTTGGGCCGCCATCTTCTGACCGGCCCGAAGCACTTGCTCGATCTGGAACTCGGTGCCGGTGCGCGTCAGCAACAGGAGCAGGATTCGCGCGACAAGGACAGTGATCTGATCGGCCGCTTCGGTGCCGACTACCAGTACCGGATCAATGACAACAGCGGCTTCCGCGAGACCGTCAAGGTCGAGTCCGGCGAGGCGAACACGTTCTCGCAGTCGGTCACCGAGCTGAAGCTGTACGTGATCGGGAATCTATTCGCGTCGATCATTTTCACGGTGCAGAACAACTCGCAAGTCGATTCCGGCATCAAGCACACCGATTCGACCACGGCGCTCAATTTCAGTTACAACTTCGGCAAGAAGCCGGGTTAGTTCGACAGCTGAGTAGGTTGGGGTGAGCGTAGCGAACCCCAACATCGGTACGGACGTCATGTTGGGGTTCGCTACGCTCACCCCAACCTACAAACTACAAACTACGGAGTTTCACGGAGCACCAGCATGAGTTCAGAAGACGATTCCGGTGAACCACCGGAGCGCAGTTTCTACCGGCACCACGTGTTTTTCTGCACCAACGTGCGCGAACCCGGCGAGCGCCGATCCTGCGGGCGCCATGGCGCAGTGGAGGCGCGCGACCACGCCAAGCAGCGCATCAAGGAACTCAAGCTGGGCAAGCCCGGCTCGGTGCGCATCAACAACGCCGGCTGCATGGAGCGCTGCGAACTCGGGCCCTGCGTGGTGATCTATCCGCAGGGCACCTGGTATGGCTACAAGAATCAGCAGGACGTCGACGAGATCATCGACCGCCATGTCGTCGTCGGCGAGATCGTCGAGCGGCTAAAGCTCCGATGATTCGCGATGTGCTGCGCATGGGCGACCCGCGTCTGCTGCGTGTCGCCAAGCCGGTCGAGATTTTCGACACGCCCGTATTGCATGCGCTGATCGCAGACATGTTCGACACCATGCGCGCGCTCAATGGCGCGGGCCTGGCCGCACCACAGATCGGCGTCGATCTTCGAGTCGTGATTTTTGGCTTCGTATCCAGTCCGCGCTATCCGAATGCCGAAGCGGTGCCGGAGACGATCCTGATCAATCCGCAGCTGACGCCGATCGACGACGAGATCGAAGAAGGCTGGGAAGGATGCCTTTCAGTGCCGGGTTTGCGCGGCGTCGTGCCGCGTTACAAACGGCTGCGATATCGCGGTTTCGATGCTGCTGGGAACGTCATCGACCGCAGCGTCGATGATTTTCACGCGCGCGTCGTGCAGCACGAATGCGATCATCTGGACGGCATCCTGTATCCAATGCGCGTTCGCGATTTCACGCGCTTCGGGTTTCAGGAAGAACTGTTTCCAGGACAGGCCCTGCAGGACGATTGAACCGTAGGTCGGCAATCCCTTGCCGACGTGCAAACCCGATACGCAAACGGGGCCTCACGTCGGCAAGGGATTGCCGACCTACAGGATCGGCGAGCGGATTTTCAGGATCTGTTCTGCGCTGGGCATGAGATCTTCGGGCGGCGCAATCGCGGGCGTCATCAGCACGCCTTGCGGCACATTCCGCGTGCTGCCATTGCTGCCATCGGTCAGCCACACCAGCATGTCGTAGTACGTGCGCACATTGCCGACGAACTGCATGGCCTGGCGCCCGCGGGCATAGCCGTGCCTGGTCTGCTTGTACCACTTCGGCTGGCCCAGCAGCGGCAGCGATCCGCGCACATCCAGCCAGCGGGTGCCGTCACCGCCGAGGCTGCTGGTCAGATCGCGCACGTCGTTCAAATGCGCGACGCCCATGTTGTAGGCCACCAGTGCGAGCCAGGTGCGATCCGGCTCGGCGACTTCTTCGGGCAGCTGATCGATGATCGTGCGCAGGTACATCGCGCCGCCGCCGATGCTCTGCAGCGGATCTTCGCGATCCGCGACTTTCAGATGCAGCGCGGTCTGCGCGGTGAGCTGCATGATGCCGCGCACGCCGGTCGGGCTGACGGCCGCCGGGTCCCAATGCGATTCCTGATAGGAGATCGCCGCCAGCAGACGCCAGTCGAGACCATATTTTCGCGCTGCTTTTTCGAACGCGGCGCGGTAGCGCGGCAGGCGCGTCTGCGCATGCGTCGCGAGCGCGACCGCGCCGAGTGTGTCGACCTGTTCGATATGACCGAAGTGGCGGTCGCGCAAGCGCGCAAGCTCGGTGTCGCCGATCGAGTTCAGATATTCGCCGGCCGCATCGAACAGGCTGGGATCGCGATCCTGCGAGAACGCCCACGCGAGGTCCTGCGAGTCGGCGAGCGCGAAGGCGACGCGCAGTTTCGGGTAGTAGCGCTGATTGATCGCAATCAGATCGGAGTTGGCGACGGTGTAGTCGATCTCGCCCGATGCGACTTTCTCCAGCAGATCTTCGGAGTCGTCGTCGCCCGATTCCTGCCAGACCAGGCCCGGATTATGCGCATGCAAGGATGCGAGCTGCTCCGCCTGTGAACTGCCGGCGGGGACCACCAGACGGCCGCCGAGGCCGCCGAGATTCTCCGGCTGCGTGGTCCCCATCCGGTAGACGAGTTGCGGCACCACGGTCAGCACCGGGCGCGAGAAGCGCACGTGCTGGCCGCGCAGCGCGGTCACGCCCAGGCTGGCGGCGGCCACGTCCACCTGGCCGCTACGCACCATGTCCAGCGCGGCCGGCGGCGATGCCGCCACCTCGATCTGTAGTTCTACGCCCAGCTTGTCCGCAAGCCCTTGCGCGAGGTCGTATTCAAACCCGGTAGGCCCGTCGGGCCCCTGGTAATACGTGGTCGGACTATTGACCGTCGCGACCCGCAACACCCCGGTCTTGCGCACTTTTTCAAGCGAACTGACCGATGGTGTGCAGGTGGTGAGTGCACAACAGGCCGCCACGCCAACCATCAACGTTGCAGCCAAGGCACCCGGTTTGCGAAGAGCAGTAGGCTTCACTGCGTCATTCATCTACAATGCACGCCCTATCGCTTCGGCCGTACACCCTAGCACAAGCTTTCGTTCAGAAACCTGACCGAAATCCTGAACAGGGTGGCTCAAAGGCCCGGAGCGCTTAGTCCACGCTGAGTCTGCAAAAGTTCAGCGGCAGAACTTAACGAGCGTTCAGAAGGCGTTGATATTTGGGCCGTAGATTGCGCATTACGGCTGGCGATACAATCAGTTGCAGCCTCTGCGGAGAGGTACCGAAGTGGCCATAACGGCGCCGACTCGAAATCGGATGGTGGGTGAAAGCCTGCACAGGAGTTCGAATCTCCTCCTCTCCGCCACTTATTGATAAATCCGGGCACTCGCACACGAGCGTCCGGATTTTTTGTTTGTGCTGCGCATGATTTCCGCTGCATTGACGGTCATCGCGGTTTCTCCCGATCAGGTTTTCGGTCGTTCCATGCAGAGCCGCGCGGCGCTGCTTCCGGACGCTCTGCTACAAACAGCCGACTCGCAGTGGCATCGCCCGCGCGGCAAGAGGCAGATTATGGATTCCAGGCCAGCGCAGAATGATTGCTGGTAGTGAGTCGAGATGAAACCGAAACTCGATTCATGGCGTACAGGTCTGGGCGAAGGAGGCGAAGCGAAGCATCGCAATCGCCCTGTCATCGGGCCTGCGTTGAATATGTCGCCGTCGTGTGTCCATCAATCCGCTATCCATCTGGAGATACCAAAATGAAGTCCATGAAAATGACCGGTCTTGCTTTCGCCACCGCCGCTGCCGGCCTGTTCTCGGTCGCCGCGGTCAACACCGCTTTCGCCGGCGACGCCGCGAAGGTCGCCTGCGAGCACACCAGCGCCTGCAAGGGACAGAGCGCTTGCAAGAACTCCGCGAATGCCTGCAAGGGCCAGAACGCCTGCAAGGGCCAGGGCATGACCGAGAAGTCCAGCAAGGCCGAATGCGATGCCGCGCAGAAGGAGATGATGAAGAAGGGCTGATCGTCCGCTGCGGCCGCGGAGCGGACCCCTGTGGTCCGATCCGCGGCCGGTTTTGACGACAGCCTTTGCGACATCATCAAGCTGCCATGCCGTCATCCAACAAGACCGCAGTATCTTCGCCCTTGACGCATCCCTCGCTGGGATTCGGTCTGGGCCTGCGCGTTGATCACTACGACGCGATTCTTGCGGATGATCCGGCTATCGACTGGCTCGAGATCGTATCCGAGAACTACATGATTCCCGGCGGCCGGCCGCTGCATTATCTCGCCCGCTTTCGCGAGCGTTATCCGCTGGTGATGCATGGCGTGTCGATGTCGATCGGCAGCGTCGATCCGCTGGATCTCGATTATCTGAAACAGCTGAAAAAACTCGCGGATTTCGTGCAGCCCGCGTGGATCTCCGATCACCTGTGCTGGACCGGCGCGGGCCAGCGCAAGCTGCATGATCTGATGCCCTTGCCGTATACCATCGAGGCGATCGAGCACATCGTGGCCCGCGTGCGCCAGGTGCAGGACGTGATCGAGCGCCGGCTGGTGCTGGAGAACGTCTCCAGCTACGTCAGCTACCGGCAATCACAGATGAGCGAGTGGGAGTTCCTCTCCGAGATCGCGCGCCGCGCCGATTGCCTGCTGCTGCTCGATGTCAACAATGTCTATGTCAGCGCGCACAACCACGGCTTCGACGCGCGCGATTTCATCGACGGTCTGCCTGCCGATCGCATCCAGCAGTTTCATCTTGCCGGCCACATGCATCAGGGCGATCTGATCATCGACACGCACGATGCGCCGGTGATTGGCCCGGTCTGGGATTTGTATGCGTACGCGATGCGGCGCTTCGGGCCGGTGTCGACGATGATCGAGCGTGACGACCACATTCCGCCGCTGGCAGAACTGGTCGACGAGCTCGACTACGCGCGCGGCATCGCCGCGCCCATCCTGTCGGCGGCCGCATGAGCGAACTGGCGCTGCTGCAACGCAATTTCTCTAGCTATGTCCTGCAGGGCGACGACGCGATTCACGCGGCCGTGGTCGAAGATCAGGCGGCCAGCGCCGAGCGCCGGCTCGGTGTTTATTACCAGGCCTACCGCCTGCGCCTGGTGGAAGTGCTGCGCAACGACTTCCCGGGCCTGCGCCATCTGTGCGGTGCGGATGCGTTCGAAGAAATGGCGTGCGCCTACGTCGAGGTCTCGCCATCGCCGCATTTCAACCTGCGCTGGTATGGTGCCCGGCTCGCCGGGTTCCTGGGCGATACCGCGCCATGGTCGCGGACGCCGGCACTGGCCGAGATGGCCGCGCTGGAATGGGAAATGACGCTGGCCTTCGACGCGATCGACGAGCCCGCGGCGGTGATCGAAGACGTCGCTGCGCTCGCGCCGGAACACTGGCCGCTGATGCAGCTAGCGTTTTCCGGATCGCTGCGTCGCGTCGATCAGCACTGGAATGTTGCCGCGATCCGTCTCGCGCTTGATCTGGAGCGCGATATTCCGGAGGCCGCGCAACTCGACGCCTTGCACAGGCACGCGGTATGGCGCATACAACTCGGCGTGCGCCACCGCGCGCTCCAGGCCGACGAGTCCGCCGCGCTCGACGCCGCGCTGCAAGGCGCCCGCTTCGGCGAGATCTGCGAGCGCCTGTGCGAGTGGCACGACGAAACGGCCGTCGCGATGCGCGCGGCCGAGTTGCTGAAACGCTGGATTCAGGATCAGTGGATCAGCGCGCTGATCGTGCTCGGCGCCGCAGCGACGTAACAGAAAACAGCCGATTTTTTTGCACCGCACAAAAATGTTCCATGCTGGTGCTCGATCCCCGGGCTTTCGGAGCGGCGTGAGCCTTCAGACGATCTCGCCGAGGATCGTGCCGACGACATAGACCGCGCCGGCGGGCTTGATTATCTTGAGCGTGCCCGACGCCGGCGCCTCGATTTCCTGTACCGACTTATCACTCTCCAGGGAATACAGCACCTGACCCTGGCTGACGGCATGGCCATCTTCCACGTGCCACTCGGCCAGGGTTCCGTCGTTCATCGAGAAACCCAGTCTGGGAAGAATGATCTGCGTGCTCATGGTGCCTGTCGGCGGCGGTGTTTTGTCTGGGCGCACTGTGTAGCGTATTCTGCACTCGCCGTCACCCCCGTCTGGCCATTCCCGAGTGTCGTGGCGAAGTCGCCAGTGAAAATTTTGCTGGCTTTTGCCGTCTCATGAAATATGATCGTCACCGATGCGGCACGCCGCACGGATGGCGGTGTGGCGGCGGCACGCTGTAACTCCGCAAGCATCGGCATCATCCGTGCAGGCGAAAACGCAATCGAGTGATCAGAACGCTGCCATGAGCAATCGTGTACAGCGTCGGTTAAGAAAAGGGCGCGGTATATTGAATAGAGTGCAGCGGCGATGTGCCGTGGCCGCTTGCGGTCGCGTGCCCCTCCAGGCCAACCGACGGAATCGTTCGGTCGTGGGCCGCCGTGCTTATTGTTCTCCCCGGATCCATAACCTCGTCGATTGCGCTGCCGATGTTTTCGGGCCGGTTTTTAAGCGACCGCGTTCTGAATTCCCGCTCAAGTATCGCTTCTGCCAAGGCTGACGCATGGATTTCTCCAACAAGCCCCAGACATCGCGCCGCATGTATTCCATCGGTGCGGTGGTCCTGTTCCACATGCTGCTGATCTATGGTCTGGTCAACGGTCTGGCGCGCAAGGCCATCGAGCTGTTGCCGCCGCCGATCGAGACCAAGATTCTGGACGAGGTCAAAACCGACGAGCCGCCGCCGCCGCCGCCGCCGCCGCCGAAGCTCGATATTCCGCCGCCGCCGTTCATCCCGCCGCCGGAAATCAATATCGCCGCGGCGCCGCGCGCCAACACGATCACGACGACGACCGTGGCGCCGCCGCCGGCCGCGGCTCCCGCCCCGCGCCCCAGCGGCGTGAGCAAGGCGCCGGTGGTCAGGGCCAAAGCTTGCAAGGAGCCGGATTATCCCGCGGTGTCCGAGCGCCTCGGCGAGGCCGGCACGGTGACGCTGCAGCTGCTGGTTGGCCTGGACGGCAAGGTCACCGACAGCAAGATTCAGGCATCCAGTGGTTTCGAGCGTCTGGACAAAGCAGCCGTCGCGGGCCTGTCGCGCTGCAAGTTCGAGCCTGGAACCGTTGACGGCGTGCCGACGCCGGCCTGGGCGCAGATCAAGTACACCTTCCGCACCACGCGTTGATGCATTCCCACCCACCCGGTAAGCCGCCGCTGAGCCCTGCACCCCCGATTCCGAGGAGATTTGCGATGTCGCTGATGCAAAAAATGAAGTCCACCGTTCTGGCTGCGATGCTGGCGCTCGTCTGCGCCTTTGGCGGCGGCGTGATGACCAGCAGTTCCGCTTATGCGCAGGACCCTGCTGCAGCGCCGGCCGCGGAAGCGCCGCTGGCGGCAGCCAAAACCGAGAGTGTCGAGAACCCCTACGGTATCGGTGCACTGTGGGCGCAGGGCGATTTCGTCGCACGCTTCGTGCTGGTGGCGATGCTGATCATGTCGGGCGCGACCTGGTACATCATGGTCGTGAAGTACATCGACCAATCGAAGCTGATGCGCCAGTCCAAGGCGGCGAACGCGACGTTCTGGAAGAGTGCATCGATACCCGAGGGTATCAAATCGCTCGGCAGCGGCAGCCCGTTCTGGTATATCGCCGACCGCGGTGTCTCCGCGCAGCGTCACCACGAAGGCACACTGGTGGAGCAGATCGACCTGAGCAGCTGGGTGACGATGAGCGTCAACCGCGCGGTCGACGAAATCCAGAGCCGTCTGCAGG
>NZ_JAQGNT010000018.1 GCF_028291725.1 Hydrocarboniphaga sp.
CCGAACCCGCCGCGTCCACAACGCCTGCTTCGACTTCCTCTTCACCGTCTCGCCTCCTCGCCTGTGCGTGAGACAAGATTGCCGATCAGATCAAACGGTCGGAAGATGAGGCGGGCAGACGCTTACAATTGGTCAGCGCTATCCGGGGTGCCACCGATGAAGACTGGAACCGAGTCCGAACTTACATTAAGAATCTAAAGGGCGCAGAGAAAACCGCTGCGAATCGCTTGGCGCGCAGGCTGCGCGAAGAGAGCCTGACGGTATTTACCGACATCGAGTTCGGCGAGGCACTCACGCTCTGGAAGTCCAAGGCCCACAACACCGAACCGACAAAGCGATCAGCGTCAGGCATCCAGCGCGTCGAAGTTGAGCGCGCCGTTGGCCAAATGTTAATGAGCGGCGACGAATCGAAACTGGCTGACATCGCAGAAGAGGTGAAGCAAATCGTCCAGGCGGCGCTCGAAGATGAAAGCCACGCCGGGGATCAGGATGTAAATAAGGCGAGTTCTTCCGACACGATATCCGTTGTCGAAGTCGATAGAACGCTGCTGTCGATGGTCAGAGCCCGATCGACCGAGAATGAATGGGGAGGGGTCATCGAAGTTTCGGCCGACCGGGCCGGAGTGCTCACCCAATCCACGGTATTCAAGTCGTGGACGCCTTTCACGCTGGCACCCATCGCCAATGAGCTGAAGAAATTTGTTGACGAAGAATTGGCGCCGCAGTCTGTGTTGGAAGCGTTGCAGAAGCTGTCCCAGTGTCGAGCTCGGCTGTTGCCCTTTGCGTCGCAACTCTCGGTATCTCCGGTTGCGACATTGGCCGGCGAAGCGGGGCTTCTCACTGAAGCAGACACGTACTTGGAATCGTACGAGCAGTTGCTTAGACAACTGCACGCCTGCTACGCGGAGATGTTGAGTGCCGCCGATGCCGAGGCGGAGAGCATTCTCGGGTTACTTCTGTGCCTCGAACTCTACGTTTACAAATCCGATACGCACTTCGAAGTTGTGATGTCGCCGCTGCATCCACTGTTCCTATGGCGTAGCACAACTCTGGTTCGCGAAATTCGCGGTCTCGGCCGCGTACTCTCGGCGCACGAAATCCTGACCGTCGAAGAAGCTTGCGCCGAAAACTTTCAGTTCCTACAAGTTCTTGTCCTCCCCCGACAGGCAACGGGTTCCGATCACGCCGTGTTGTTGGGGCAAGCCGGAGCGCTCGGTCGGCTGCCCGTCTTCCGCGAAGCACCGAGAGGCATGCTAGAGACCGATGGCCTGAGAACCGTGGGCGACCTTGCTCAGCACCTTGCGCGACTGAGGCCTTTTGTCAGACCTGGTCTGCAGGTCGTATTCGTTAACCTGCCCCGACCGGCGAAATTCATCGACGAACTGTTGACGCGGCTCGACCTCGAAAGCACCGGCGTTGAAGACACCTATTGGGGTTTGCACGTCCGGGTTCGTTACACGCACAACGACACCCGCGGTTGGTCGAACGATGTCGATCTGGAAGAGGAAGTTCAAGAGTTGCTTTCCAACGGCGAAGAGCGAGGCTTGGTTTCGTTGTCAGTGCAGGGTGAAATCGTTCCTTGGGCGAAACTGCAACGCGAGTTAACCGATAAACCTTCCCATTTAACCGTTGTTTTCGATCCTTTCGAAGTCCGCAGCACCCCGGTGGCCCGCGCGCAGACTCACGCATTGAGTCCGTGGATGCCGACCGTCGAATATCGATTCAATAAGATTCGGAAGGAGGTTCAGGTCATTCCGGTTGCTGAAGAGCATGTCTTCGGCAGCTACCTGGCGGCGGCTTCTCTGGTTCACACAGCGCTACAGCGAAAAACACCCGCTCATCTCCCGCAGGTCCGTGAAGTTAGGGACATCCTCGACGACCTGGCCCGGAATTCAACGTGGACTGTCGTAGCCGATCCGCACCGCGTTCCCCTGGCGCGTCTCGGTGGCGCGGAGGTCATCGACCGCCGTATCGAACGTGGTCGTCAGTTGACGTGTTTCAGCCACGACCTGAGTCCTTTCCGGCGCCGCCTCGACGAGCAACTTCGTCTAACCCATTTTTCTGCCGACCAGCACACGTTGGAGCAATTGGTCAGGGACTTGGTCGCCATGGAACCGAACGGCATTCTGGGCTTGGCAAGCACCAACCACGACAAGCAGGTAAAGGGGTCACTTGGAAAGTTGATCGCCGTGAGATGGTATCGCACCCAAACGCCAAGCGGCCTGGCCGTCAGCCTCGACACACCAGCCGCTGCGCGCTGGCTTGTGGCTGGTCACCATTCGAGAGAAAAGGCTGATCTGCTCGGACTTCGCGATGAGGAAGGGCAACTGATCATTGATGTCATCGAAGTCAAAGCTCACGATCAGGCGATTCCCTACTCAATATCAAACGGCAAAATCGAGGGCAGGCCCGTCGGCCAAGTCCTTGCCACGATGCAAGCATTGGCGGAAGTGTTCAGTCCCGACAGCACGTCGCCGCTAGCCAGACCGCGGCGCGAAGTACTTCGTGAGCATCTGTATACCGCTCTGCTGCGCGATCAAGATCCAGTGTTTGTCGAACGATGGCATGCACTGCTCCAGGATGTGTTCGAAGGCAAAGTGCCTGTGCGCTTGGCGGCTCGCATCATTCATGTGCAGTTGGCTTCGGTAGCAAAGAAGGAGAGCAAGACGTTTCTTTCCGCCGGCCGCATCCCAATCACCGTCGATACGTTGTCAGCGGCCGATGTCGGCCTAGTGTTGAAAGCGGTGCGACCGATCGTCATTGAGCCATCGGTTGCTGAAACGGCAGTAGGTGTCGAAACGCCAGACCGCATCGAACCTTCCGTTGCTTTGAAGCTACTTTTGGCACCGCCACCGGTGCCGGTCGAGGCATCCGACAGCCAGTCGACCACGTTGAGAATCAGCGAGCCGTCGCCACCAAATGTCGATCGCTCGTCAGAGTGTGCCGCCCCTCCTTTGCCAGTTCGCGCCACCGATTCGGCCAACGAAGTATTCGTGAGCGTGCAACTCGGTCACGAACACGCCGCCTCCACAAACGTCGTTTGGCAGCCAGCTCGGCAAAGCAACGGCTTCTTCCTGATATTGGGTGCTTCGGGGTCCGGTAAGACCGAAACATTGAAGGTGATAGGTTCGTCGATCTCTGGCGCTGGTGTTCCAGTTCTGATCTTCGATTTCCACGGCGATGTGATCCTGCCAGGCGTTCGAAATATCCTTATGTCCAGCGGGTCCGCCAGCACAATTGGCCTCAATCCGATGGAACTGGACTCGCGCAGCGCCGAGGAAAGCGGCCTTTATGATCAGCGGGCGACGCTTCGCGGGATGGTGCAGCGCGCAGTCCCGGCCTTGGGCCATCGTCAAGGGTCAATTCTTCGCGAAGTTTTCGATGAATCCTATCGACGCGCGGGCATCTTGGATTCGGAACCGAGTAGTTGGACCCTACCGGCACCAGACTTCGGCGATCTCTTACGCATCCTTGAAGAGTGGACAGAAGATCCCGCTCGAAAAGCGCAACGCAATGCGATTGAGGGCTGCATTGCAGCGGTCCAGGAACTGTTCGACCATCCGATTTTTCAGCGGGACGAACGCCTTTCCATCGATGAGCTTTTGCAGAAATCGTTGCGCCTCGACCTGAGTAAGCTGCCGGATCAAGTTCGTTTTATTGCCACTGAAACGCTGCTCAGAAAAATCTTCCGCGTGCTGCGCCTGCGCGGTCCGATCCCGGTGCAACCCGTCGACGATCTCCAGCGATTCCGCCTTTTCGTGGTAATCGACGAAGCAAAAATTCTCAGCCTTGGCGGCAGCGGCGACAGGGATCGAGCAGACAACATACTCAATCAGCTAATTACGGAGGCAAGGAAGTTCGGCCTGGGTATGATCTTGGCTTCGCAGATGAGCGAGCATTTCAGCGAAGAAGTTCGCGCCAATGCTTCCACTTGGCTCGTGCTCAAACCGATGGATATTCGGGAGGCGAAGAAGAATGCGCCGAACGTGTCAGTCGACGCAGATGACTTGATTCGCCTGGCAGGACGCGGCGATGGCTATTATCGTGACCGTCCTTCGAGCCGAGCTCGCCGAATCCAGGTTAGACCATTGGGGGACGGCTAATTCAGTAGCATTCGGGAAGGTTACGGTGCTGAGTTAGCTTCACGTAATCCATAAACCTCTCGTTCAACTCCCTCCACCGCCCCCATAACGACTTTCCGGATTTCGTCGAGAAAGTCGAAAACAAACCGCTCGCTGCGCGCGTCGGGAATCGGCACCCACCGTTCATAGATGCCTTCAATTCTCATCCGGCGCTCGAACGTGCTACCTGCACCTCGCAGAGAGTACGCCTCATACCACATGGGTTGAGGATCTTCACGCAAGCGCCGAGTGCTCAGGCTTGGGAGTTGAATCGCCACGGCCGTTTTAATGCGATCGATCGTCTCGCGTTTCTGCTGCGGAGTCGGGCTACCAGTCCAGTCGATCGGCGTTTCCAAGGCCCGCGAGATGGCGGCCGACAGTGCGGCGATCAGATTGGAGGTTGGACGCAACCAAAAATTATCGTTCATACCCTCCGCGTAGCGCCGGCTAAGTGCCTTAATCGATTGCCACGGCGTCGGCTTGCATTCTGGATGAGGCGCCAAGCCAAGATTTCCCTGCCACTGCTGGCGGAAATCTCGGGCAGCCTCTTGAATTGCAAAGGCCAGCTTGTCTGGGCTGTAGACCGGGAAAGCCACCGGCATGAAGACTGGAGGCTGAGCTGCTGCTAAGTGAGCAAGGAGGCGATTCAGCTCTGGCTTTGCGGGTTTCGGATCGGCTTCGTCGATGCGGCCGACAAAAAAAGTGTGGTTAGCCAGATGCTCCAAGAGATATCGCGCCGCATCGATAGAGACATTCTTTGCAAGCTGATTTTCCGCGACATTCCGCACGCCCCCGAAGATGTGGTCAAGCTTGGACTGACCCTTGAGGTTGTCGCCCTTAACAGCATCCATATGTGTAAAGACCAGAGCAAGCTTGCGTGTGTGGCCGGCGTTGACCACGCCCTCCAACGCTTTGCCGGCTGCGAAGTTCGTCATGCCGTTTTTTGCGCTATCGACAAGCAAGATCACATCAGCTTCATGCAGTAGAGGTAACACTTGATCGGGCAAGTCGGCAGTCGCGTTGGCCTTATGTCCAAGGCCCTCCGTATCCATCAATACGAGCCGTGGTGCATCATCCGCCCATGTGGGCTTGAAAGGCCCCACCACGCGCATCCCGTTGACCAAAGGTGTCAGAAGCCGCCCCCAAGATCGATATGAAATATCAGAGAAGAATCGAACAGCGGCGAGAAAGTCGGATCGTTGTCCTTTGCCATGCTTGATGTGCCAGGCGCTCGGCCATCCTGTCGTCGTCTTCTCAAAGTTTCCGACCTTTACTTCGTCGAACTTGGTGCGCAACTCATCGAGGACGTCCGAGACCAGTTCGATGAACTCGTCGGATGCAACAGCCTGTTCTTCAATTAAATCGAGAGCGGCGTTGCGGTCATCGGAGGACATTGCGTCGAGCGACCCCTGCTCGATTTCTAGCGTGCCACGAAGCGCCTTCGTCAGCTCCATGATGCGGCTGATGTAGCCGTTCAACATTCTTTGGGTAACTTGGTGGTCGGCTGGTTTCGGCACAGTGAGATCGTCGCCGGCAGAATCATCCTCTTCCTCATCGTCATATGGGTCCCGCTCGCTTTCACCGGTGTCGAGGTTTCCGAGCACGTACTTCAAGCGAAAGCGCATATCGCTTTTCTCCAGGAACGCCCGTGCCACCTGCCTTGCGTCTCCAGTCACCGCCTCGACGATGGCGGCAGAAAGCGACTCCTCGATTTCGAAGCGAGCTTCATGCTCGGATAGGAAAGTTACGACTGCCTCATAAGGGCCATCGCGAAGGATCACTTCGGTTGGGAACGTCGTGGTCCTATTGACCGATGTCGCAGGGAAGTGCTCTGTCTTCGGGTGTGTCCCGATAAGCTGTCGAACGAGAGTGGTCTTGCCGGCGCCCGGAACTCCGAAAAGGGCTACATGAGCATAGCCGTCACCGCGGGATGGAAAGGGCAGTAACTTGTCGCGCAGGCCCCGCGCTGATCCTGTGCGCGGCTCGATTTCGCTGTAAAAGATATCGATCACTCGTTGGTCGTAAAGCTTGGTGGCCTCACCCTTCGCGCCTAACGACCAGAGCGCTTCGTTCTGAAGTAGCGTATTGAGTTGGTCAACGAGCCGCTGAGCATCGGCTTGGTCGGCGGTCCCCAGTCCCTTGCGTGTTTTCCTCCCAGGCTTGTTATTGGCGTCATTCCGGAGGGGATGACGGAATTCGACGAGCCAAGCCTTCCGACCGGGATTCTTCTTTGCTGCCGCGCTATAGCTCTGACTCATTGCCGCATCCTGATGTTCCGTGGTGTTCCAAGAATATCAGCGCGCCCTCCGAAGTCAAGGGATATTTGGAACATCGCGGAACATCATATGAAAACTATCCGATCGCGATCTCTAATTCCAGCGCGCAGCAGTGAAGCTAATGGAGTAGCGCCTTACGCAACTCGCTGCAGCTCTTTCAATAGTTCCGGCCGCTTCTCCAGCAACCTGAATAGATTAACGACCGCCACGACCGGTTTTGCCTCACCGCGCTCGTAGCGACTGAACGCATTGTGCCCGCCCCCGGTCAGTGCGGCTGCTTCGTGTTGAGTGAGCTTCAGCTTCTTGCGCGTGCGCGCAAGCCAAGCGCGTTCTTCGGCCTCTAGCTGCTCGACCGTCTTCGCATAACGCTCGCCTTCGCCCTTGTCGAACTCGATCTCGCCGCAGTTCGGGCAATGCCAGCCACGCAGCTTGCGGACCACGGTCTCGAACCCGTGATGCGTCACCGTTACGTCCTGCGCCCGATGCGCCAACTCGGCGCTCTCGCAATTCAGGCAAACACGCTTCATCGCTACTTCCTCTTGAACTGAATCACCACCGCGCCCTGGCGCAGGGTGAACTTCACATAGGCCACGCCGGCCGGCGTCGGGGCGTGGTACACATCCTGCCAGACGGTGTGGTCGGCAAACGTGGTCATGCTCTTGAAGAACTGCCTGCTGGTCAGTTCGCAGACCGTCGTCACCATCTGCTCGAAGCTCAGACCCATTTCTCGTGCACCGTCCAGCGCCGTGCGCGTGAAGGCGTCCACGCCGCATTGGCGAACCTCCGTCTGGATCAGCACCAGCTTGTAATGTGGAACCTTCTTTTCCATGTCGATATTACCCTAATAGGGTTATTTATCTCAAGTCAGTATCACCGCTCGCGGTCCGGGTCCGCGGCCTTGTTCTGAGCCGGCGTCCGCTGCATCTGCGATGCGACCTGCTGCGCGCGGGTGGGCGTCGGTTGAGTCTCGTGGGCGAGAACTCGAAGCAGGATCGCAGCGCGTTCGAGCATCTGCCGCCGCGGTTCATCGTCGCTCGCCCTGGCCTCAACCAACAGGCTGTCGGACTGATCTCGAAACCCTTGCGCCACCTCTCGGGCGTTGCGAATGCGCGCCGCCTCCCAAGGCGTCGAGGGGACATCAGTTCGACGTTCGGCCGCCGTGTGGCGGACCAGCTTATCGTCTGTCCGCATCCGCAAACTGGCAGCTTTAGCCTTCAGTGCAGCGGCCCTTTTATGATCGCCATCGACAGCCGCCAGCGTCGACTCCGACAGCAAGCGCTGCTTGCGGGCTTCCAGACCCCGTCTGACTTGTTCGCGGGTCCAGTGCGCCGGTTTTGGCGCACCGTGACGGACCAGGCCGCGCGATCGAGCGGGCGCCTTGCCGCGCTCCCAAGCGCGCGTGGCGTCTACGTCGATGCCGTGCTCGCGCGCGATCTCGGCAAAGCGCTCGCGCCAGCGCTGAACCTCGGCGACGCTGGTATGCAGCCGCTTGCCCTGGCCGTTCATGAGATTCAGGACGACATGGACATGCGGCTGTTTCGTGTCGTCGTGTCGCACGAGTAGGTATTCGTGGCCGTCCTTGCCGAAGCGTTCGGACAGGAACTGGCGCGCGGCCTTGCTCAGCGATTCGGGCTTTGCCTGCGCACCGGCGTCGAGGATGAAATGTGCCGTCACGCGACGCTTGCGCTGCCGGTCCGCGCCCGGCTCTTCCATTCTCGCGCCGGCCTGTTCGGTCCACGACTGGACGCGCCGCCGCAGCTCGCGAATGTCCTCAACCTTGTCGCCGTTCTCGTCTTCCAGCGTCAGTCGCCCGTGCCGGCGGACGTAGTGGATGTGCCCCATGATCTTGTTGCCGCCGTGACCATAACGGGTGATCTTGAGAATCGCCTGCGGGCGCCGCTGGGCGATGCGCAGATTGCGTGCGAGCGCCGCGCCGCCGCCTCCGGGACGGCGGTAAGGACCGCCGGGTCCGATCAGGCGACCAGCCTTTGCCTTGCGTCCATGCGGCTGCTCGTCGAGCAGCCCGTCGCCATCGCGGCGCTCAGGCCCGGCCATGTTCCGGCACCGTGCGGGCACGCGCGGCGGCGACCAGCCGCCGCCATGTGAATTCGCCTTCGTTGTAGATGAGCGCGAGCTGCTCGACGGTCTCGACCAGCGCGCGTCCGGGCGCTTCGCCGCGGTTGAGCTGGCGCGCGATCTGATTAAGGTTGACGCCGATCAGGCGCATCTGTCGCGCGAGTTCGAGCACGGCGTGCTGCTCGCGTTCGAGCAGGTCCACGTTGCCGGTGATGAGTTCACGCAGCGCCTTGCGCGCGAGACGAGAACGACGGATACCGGTGCGCGCGGATAGGGCCAAAAGGCCCTCGTGCTCGGCGTCGGTGAGCCGCAGGCGGAAGGTTTCGCTGCGCTTCTGGCGGCGGAGGGCGGGCATGGTCACAT
Organism: Hydrocarboniphaga sp.; assembly: GCF_028291725.1. Lineage (GTDB taxonomy): Bacteria > Pseudomonadota > Gammaproteobacteria > Nevskiales > Nevskiaceae > Hydrocarboniphaga. The sequence continues at coordinate 8,837 of NZ_JAQGNT010000018.1, forward strand.
GCGCCTTTGCTGTCTCGGTGCGCAGCACCGGCGGCGCAAGCGGGTGTGCCGGGCACTCTCAGAAAAATGTCCCACATTTTGCGAAACAGGCGGTCACCGAAACTTTCCTCTCCACCGCCAACATCCGCATCGCCTACGCGCAAAACAGCCTCAAGACAGCGAAGTACCTGTCCGAGGAAATGGGATTCCGCACCATCACGACCAAAAGCCGGTCCAGGCACGTCAACGACCCCTGGCAGGGGCACATATCGGAATCGCAGACGCGCCGCGAACTGATGCTGCCGCACGAAATCCGCGAGCTGGACCGGCGCAGGGAACTCCTGCTGGTCGAGGCAGCGCCACCGATCAAGGCGGACAAGATCAGGTACTACGCCGACGGCGCATTCACCAAGCTGTTACGGTCAACGGCGGCGCGTCCGAAGTTGCACAACGCAATCGTCGAGCCGCCCCAAATGCCAGCGACGGGGCCTGCTCTCACGAACGAAGAAATCGACGAAGTCCTCGGCGCAGTCAGGGCAGTTCCCACCAGCGGCCGGACGGAATAGAGACTGATCTGCGCCCGCAACCCCACTTGCGGAGACTATAACCCATTGGGTTATAATCAAGCATGCAGACTGTCGTCGAAACGTCCGCCTTCATCCGCCGAGCTGAGAAGCTCCTGAGCGAAAGCGAGCATACCGACCTGATTTCGTATCTGGCGAATCATCCCGATACCGGCGATGAGATCGTCGGCACCGGCGGCGTTCGCAAGGTCCGGTTCGCGGCGATGGGCAAAGGCAAGTCCGGTGGCGTCCGGGTGATCTACTACTTTTACGATCGGGACGTGCCGATCTACGCCTTGCTGATCTATGGCAAGAACGAACGGGCGGACCTGTCGGCGGAGCAACGCAAAGCGGTGGCGGATTTCGCGACTGCGATCAAGGCAACGAGGAAGCGGAAATGAGCAAATTGGGACAAGAACTGGTGGAGTCGATGGCGGAAGCGGTTGCGCATGCCCAGGGCAAGCCGACCGGCAGCCGCGTTCACAAGGTCGCGCTCAAGCCGGACGAGATTCAGAGGGCTCGCAAGCAACTGGGCCTCTCGCAGGATCAGTTCGCCGATGCCTTCGGCGTCAGCGCTTCGACGCTTCGGAAATGGGAACAGGGCCAGCGCGCGCCGACAGGCGCTGCCAAGACCTTGTTGAAGATCATCGAGCGTGAACCCAGGGCAGTTGTACGCGCGCTCAAAGCGGCTTGAGTCGAACCCGACGCCCCGTTTTCGGCACCCAGTTGAATTCGGCGCGGCCAAGATCGATCGACAGGGCGCCCGGAGGCACGGCGTCTCGAAACGTGGGCACGATTGCGGCCCTGAAAAATGGCTCGGAATGTCCCCTGATTATCTGCAATCCATCTGCACGACCAGTGCAGATGGAGCCAAATTGAGGCATATGACCACAAGCCTCCGCAACGTCTACAATATTGTTTTATATAGTTTTATTAAAAAAATCAGGAAGCAAAAAGATCCCGTTCATTCGCTTCGGGAGCAAGAGGTCGCAGGTTCGAATCCTGTCGCCCCGACCAAAATTCCCATTATTTCTCAAGTAATTGTGGCATTTAAGCCACGCGCTAATACTTCTTCTTACAGCACCCTGGGACGGTCTCGGGACGGCGCGGGACGCCGTTAATGCCCGTCCTCTAATCTTCGAGACGATCTTCGGCAGCCCTGTAAGCCGCCAATCGCTCCCGGGTTCCGACCGCCAGCACCCTGACGATGGCCTCGTCGTCGAGCACCTGGTAGATCAGCCGGTAGGAACCATGTTTGATCTTGTAGCAATTCGGCAGGTTATGGAGGGCGGCCTTCGGATTACGTGGCTCCTCTAGTCGGCGGCTCAACTTCTGCTTCAACGGCGGTTTGACGCTTTCACCCAGGTTTTTCCACTCCTTCAAGGCGTGGGATTCAAACTCAAGCTCATAAGTCATCGAGTCCTATCTTCACTGACGGCCGTTTGGAGTTCACACGAGACGTGACGATGGCCGTCAGTTCTAGATCTTCCAACTGTTCTGCCAACTCGAGCCTTTCGAATAGGTCCGCCGGCACCAGATAGGACTGAGGCTTGTTGTGGTTGAGCACCGCAACCACTCGCGAGCCCGCCTCCTTCATGACACCCGATGGATTCTTCTTCAGCTCGCTGATTGAAACAGCGAGTCCCGCATGGATTGGGCTGGTGATCATTTATTGTCCTGATCCAGCACTGATAGCTGGAGTCCTTCGTCGGCTTACCGGGCTTGGCTTGCGGGCTTGTCGGCTTATGGTCTGACTGTTTTAACGGTCTATCGAGCTACAGGAGTGTCGGTTGGCGAGCGTCTATTCGGTCGGAACTGGATTTTGCGCAGCGATCGGATTGTACAGGCGTCCAATTCAGGTGACAAATATAGATCATATTTTTAGACCTGAATTTAGGTTTTAATTATTCGTTGCCGATCGTGCCCAACGTCAAGCGATGATGCTGACTGGTCGAATCGACCTGACCGAAATGCTCCCGCTGAGCTTGCCGGGCCTGAGTGATTTACGGTTGCTGCCGTCACTATTAGGAGCACAAGGAAGCGGATTTCGGATGCGTTTCATCTGCAATCCATCTGCACAAGCAGTGCAAATGACGGCAATTTCATGCATGTTGCCGCAAACGCCAACAATGTTCATTGCATTGTTTTATATGAATTTTCTTTCAAAATAAAAGGTTGGAAAATGAGCATTCTGTCGCTTCGGGAGCGTCTCGCGCTCGCGGCCCCTAGCCCACTAATCCGGTCTAATCCGGTCTAATCCGGTATGTTTGCCGGCATGATCAACACCGACACCATACGGATCACGCCGGAACTGCTGGCGTTGCTTTCCGAAATCGACGAATTCAAAGGGGCCTGGCGGGCTCTGGGGGCTCTTGCCCCCGAGCGATTGAATGCCCTGCGCCGAATTGCCACGATCGAGAGTATCGGGTCATCCACTCGGATTGAGGGCAGTACCTTGACCGATCGCGAGGTCGAGCAGCTGCTGTCCAAGCTAGAGATCAAGGCATTTGAGAGCCGCGATGAAGAGGAGGTTGCAGGCTATGCCGAGACCATGGAAACCGTCTTCCAAGCCTGGGCTGATATCCCTATCACCGAGAACCATGTGCGTCAGCTGCATCGCGATCTGCTGAAATACAGCACGAAGGACGAGCGGCACCGGGGTGACTACAAGAAATTCCGCAATGACGTCAGCGCCTTCGACGCTGAGGGCAATATTATCGGGATCGTGTTCCAAACTGCGAGCCCATTCGACACTCCGCAGCGCATGACCGAGCTATTCGCCTGGCTGCGGGACGCTCGCGAGCTTCGCCGGCTTCATCCGCTCTTGATTGTCGCAGTCTGGACGGTCGTCTTCTTGGAAATTCACCCTTTCCAGGATGGCAACGGCCGCCTCAGCCGAATCCTGACGACCCTGCTGCTGCTGCAAGCAGGCTATGCCTACGTTCCGTATAGCTCGCTAGAAAGCATCATCGAGCGCAGCAAGGACAGCTATTACCTGGCCTTGCGGCAAACCCAGCAGACGGCCCGCACTGAAACGCCCGACTGGCAGCCCTGGCTGATATTTTTCCTGAGGGCGCTGCAGCAGCAGAAGCGCCATCTTGAGATGAAGGTGGAGCGCGAACGCCAGACGATCGAGCTGTCTGAACTCGCCCTCAACATCCTTGACTATGTTCGAGACCAGGGGCGTGCGACTACACGCGACATGGTTCGCGTTTACAAGGCGAGCCCCAATACGCTGAAATCGACCTTCAGCAATCTCGTCGACAAGAAGCTCTTGGTTCGCCACGGCGCCGGTCGCTCAATTTGGTACGGCCTGCCGCACGGTTGAAGCCAGCACTTTCAGAATGTATTACGTGTTGCGATCCGAGACTGCTGCGAACGCAGGCTCAATCAGATCGGCGGATGCTGGACAATCCCGGGCCGGCCAGACCGGTTCAAAGCTCCAGTGGCACATGCTCGAGCGCGTTGTCGGCGGACGGCCTGCCCGCGGTGTCGGTCCGCCCGGGGCCGCCGAAGGTGATCGGCTTTGCGGCGCCCAGCAGGGAGCCGAGCAGGGATTTCCTCAGACGCGATAACTTGAACAGCGGCGTGAGGCCTTCTGCAGCAATGAAGCGAGTAACGTCACCGCTTTGCGAGACCACCGAGATGCCCGCACTCGCATCAGCCAGATTGGCGAGCTGGAGCGGTGTCTTGGCATCGAGTTCCAGCATCGAGGCCTTCGAATTCGAGACGATGATCGTGGCGGACTTCGCGATCACCAGCGTATCGATGACGCTCCACTCCCGCTCCCAGCGCCCTTGCTCGAAGAGCTTGATCAGCGCCTCACCGAGGCTCACCTGATCCTCGATCTCGTCGGTCCGGCAGCTCGCAGCCTGAAACACGAACGAACCCTCTTCGCTGAACTCGATCGCGATGCCGGCCTCTGCAAGCGTAGCGCCCGCGGCCTTGAGTTCGCCGCCAAGCTTGCTGCGAAGCTTCACTCCGGAGTGAGAGGTGTGCGTGAAGTCGATCGTCTGGGTCCCGGGCCTGACCGTGAACGTGATGCCAAGATCGCGTAGCGACGTGACCCGCTTCCACTCCTCGCCCTTCTGCACGCCGACGTCGCCCAATCGTCGATTGCCGTTGGGTAGCCAGGTTCCCAGGTAGGAAAACTTGTCGTTCAGGCCTTGCAAATAAGCCTTCGCCGCATTCGCCATGGCAGTCTCCTTTTGCAGCCTATAGAAGATGGAACTTCAGCTCGAGCAGCGCAGAGTCGTCGTGCATCGTGCAGACGTCGAGCGTTGCGAAGTCGCTGGCAACATGCGCTTCGGGTGACGCGCTGACAAAAGCCATCACCACATCTGCGGCCTGTCGGCCCACTGCTGCGGGCAGCGGCCCGGACTCGCCCGCGCTTCGCAGCGCCTGAAGCAGCCTCGGTTCGCGCAAGGTGTTGCGCAGCACATTGCCGATGTCGTCATAGGGAGCCCGGTCCGGCGCGGGAACGAACTCGCGGACAAAGCTGCTGCCGATATCGACGGCCATCGGCAGGTTGTCGACCATCCACGGCTTGGCGAGAATCAGCGCCACGTCGGTAATCTGGCCGGCGTCTTCGAAGTCCACGATTAACGTGACCGCATCCTGGAACGGCCCCGCGTGGAACAGCTGCCGATGACGGTCGCCCTGCGAGTGCTGCTGCACGAGATGCAGATGGAAGAACGAATAAAAGTCGCCCGCCTTCCAAGTGTCGTACAGGATATCGAAGGCGACACCCTCGATCCGCGCCTGCTGATCGTTGAACAGGAACGAGGCGAACAGCACACGCTCGAGTTCATCCGCCGTCACGCTCCAGGATCCGCCGTCGGGCTGCGCATCAACTCCGGCAATGTTGTTTTCGAGACAGAGCAGCGCCTTCTCCGGCCAGGGATCGTGATAGATGAAGCGGTCGCGCACCTCGTCGTAATGCTTGAGCCGCACGCAGTGTCCCGTGGCGCCGTCGTAGTGCAGGGTCGTGACGTTCAACGTCCCGCTGAGCTTCTGCAAGCGCCTGAGATTCTCGATCAGCTGCGCCGGGGATGAGCGAGCCAGCCGGCCGATGCCGGCGATCTGGTCCGCGGGCATCGGCCGCACCAGAACACACCAGGTCTCGACTCCAAACAGCGTGAAGACACGCCAGATCTGTTCGAGCGTCGCACCCGAACCCGTCGGGTCCGCATACAGGCCTGCGGCGTCGGGCCGCTGTGCAAACTGCGCGTAGGCCTGCTCCAGAATCTGAAACTCGACCGGGTTGTTGCGGCGCGCATTGGCGAATACTTCGGGCGCCGGCGTCCTCGGAAGACCGCCGAACAGGATCGGCGGAATTTGTGCCGCGAGCTGGCTCTGTTTCGTCACCGGCATCGTGTTCCCTCCCGAGAAAGCCCAATCATGGAGCGCACGCGCAAGCGGGCGCTGTGACCCTTATGACAACGCCGCGCCTGAGCTTCGCACGATCGCTCCCGATCGCGCAGCAGCGGCTGCCGGTCGGCGCGCTTGCCGGCCAGGCTTTGACCCCGGTCAATGTCCGAGCGGATCACCTTGCCTAGCCTGTACTGGCCGCGCGGTAACCGCGCCAACCCGAATAACGGAGTCCCCATGAACAAGCCGGAAGCGCTCGCCCCGATCAAACGTTCGCCCTTCAAAGTGCGATACGGCAACTTCATCGGCGGCAACTGGGTCGCGCCTGCGTCTGGCCGCTATTTCAACAACCTTTCGCCAATCGACGGCAAGCTGATCTGCGAAGTGCCCAACTCGGACGCGATCGACGTTGAGCGCGCGCTCGACGCCGCGCATCGTGCCCGCGCGGCCTGGGGCCGAACCTCGGCGGCCGAGCGCGCGCTGCTGCTCAACCGCGTCGCCGATCGCATGCAGGACCATCTGCAACTGCTGGCCGAAGCCGAAACCTGGGACAACGGCAAGCCGATCCGCGAAACCCTGGCCGCCGACGTGCCGCTGGCGATCGACCATTTCCGCTATTTCGCCGGCTGCATCCGCGCACAGGAAGGCACGATCGGCGATATCGCGCACGAGATGGTCTCCTATCATTTTCACGAGCCGCTCGGTGTCGTCGGGCAGATCATCCCGTGGAACTTCCCGCTACTGATGGCGGCCTGGAAGCTGGCGCCGGCGCTCGCTGCCGGCAACTGCGTGGTGATCAAGCCGTCCAGGAACACGCCGGCCAGCATCCTGGTGTTCGCCGAGCTGATCGCCGACCTGCTGCCGCCAGGCGTGCTCAACATCGTCAACGGCTCCGGCGGCGACGTCGGCGAAGCGCTGGCATCGAGCAAGCGCATCGCCAAGATCGCGTTCACCGGCTCCACCGATGTCGGCCGCGGCATCATGCATCACGCTGCCGACAGCCTGATCCCGGTCACGCTGGAACTCGGCGGCAAGTCGCCGAACGTGTTCTTCGACGACGTGATGGCGGCCGACGACAACTTTCTCGACAAGGCGATCGAAGGCTTGGCGCTGTTCGCGTTCAACAAGGGCGAAGTCTGCTCCTGCCCGAGCCGCGCGCTGGTGCAGGAATCGATCTTTGATCGCTTCATGGAGCGCGCGACCGCCCGCGTCGAGAAAATCCGCGTCGGCAATCCGCTGGACCCGGCCACGCAGATGGGGCCGCAGAACTCGAGCACCCAGCTCGACAAGGTGATGCGCTATATCGACGTCGGCTTCAGCGAGGGCGCGCAGCTGCTCACCGGCGGCGTGCGCGCCAAAGTCGGCAACGAACTGGCGGGCGGCTACTACCTGCGTCCCACCATGTTCCGCGGCGACAACAGCATGCGCATCTTCCAGGAGGAAATCTTCGGGCCGGTGCTGGCGGTGACCACGTTCAAGGACGAAGCCGAGGCGCTGGCGATCGCCAACGACACCATCTACGGCCTCGGCGCCGGCGTCTGGAGCCGCGACGCGAATCGCTGCTATCGCATGGCCCGCGGCATCCAGGCCGGCCGCGTCTGGGTCAACCAGTACCACGCTTATCCCGCGCATGCGGCGTTCGGCGGCTACAAGCAGTCCGGCATCGGCCGCGAAACGCACAAGGTGATGCTGGACCACTACCAGCAGACCAAGAACATGTTGGTCAGCTACAGCAGCGACGCGCTCGGCCTGTTCTGAAGAGCGCCTGCGTAGGTCGGCAATCCTTTGCCGACATGCGAGCTTCGATTCACGAGCACACGTCGGCAAAGGATTGCCGACCTACGAAACCACTTCCCGAGGAATCACTATGAAAACCATGAAAGCCGCCGTCGTGCGCGAATTCAACCAGCCGCTGGTGATCGAAGAAGCGCCGATCCCGACGCCCGGCCCCGGCCAGATCCAGGTGAAAATCCAGGCCTGCGGCGTCTGCCACACCGATCTGCATGCCGCCGAAGGCGACTGGCCGGTGAAGCCCAGCCCGCCGTTCATTCCCGGCCACGAAGGCGTGGGCTACGTGTCGGCGATCGGCGCCGGCGTCAAGCTGGTGAAGGAAGGCGACCGCGTCGGCGTGCCCTGGCTGTACAGCGCCTGCGGTCACTGCGAACACTGCCTGGGCGGCTGGGAGACGCTGTGCGAGAGCCAGCAGAACACCGGCTATTCGGTCAACGGCAGCTTCGCCGAATATGTGATCGCCGATCCGAACTACGTCGGGCATCTGCCGGACAACGTCGGCTTCATCGACATCGCGCCGGTGCTGTGCGCCGGCGTCACCGTCTACAAGGGGCTCAAGGTCACCGACACCAAGCCCGGCGACTGGGTGGCGATCTCCGGCGTCGGCGGGCTAGGCCACATGGCGGTGCAGTACGCCAAGGCGATGGGCCTCAACGTGCTCGCGGTCGATGTCGACGACGCCAAGCTTGAACTGGCCTTGCGCCTCGGTGCGCGGCTCGCGGTGAACGCCAAACGCGAAGATCCGATGGCGTTCGTCAAAAAAGAGATCGGCGGCGCCCACGGCGTGCTGGTCACCGCAGTCTCGCCGAAAGCCTTCGAGCAGGCGCTGGGCATGGTCCGCCGCGGCGGCACCGTGTCGCTCAACGGCCTGCCGCCCGGCAGTTTTCCGCTGCCGATCTTCGACATGGTGCTGCAGGGCATCACCGTGCGCGGCTCGATCGTCGGCACACGGCTCGACCTGGTGGAGGCACTGCGTTTTGCCGGCGAAGGCAAGGTCCGCGCGATCACCAGCAGCGAGCGCCTGGACAACATCAACGACGTGTTCAAGCGCATGCACGAGGGCAAGATCGAAGGCCGCGTGGTGCTGGATTTGAGCTAGCGCGCCGTCGGGTCTGCGCGAATGCGGGCGGCCGGCGGCAATCGCAACCAGTGTCGTGCATTATTCACGGACACTCATGACCGGTCTCCCCATGTCGCGTCTGGCCATCGCAAGCGCCGTACTGCTGTGCCTGAGCTGCAGCCGCTCGGGCGCCGAAGAAATCGGTGCGGTCGACACCGCGTTCAAACTGCTTGGGCCCGATCACAAGATCGTGGTCGAGGCCTATGACGATCCTGGCGTGCATGGCGTGAGTTGCTATGTTTCACGCGCCAAGACCGGCGGCGTCAAGGGCGCACTCGGGCTCGCGGAAGACACCACGGACGCCTCGATCGCGTGCCGGCAGATCGGGCCGATCGAGTTCCCCAAACCGCTGCCTGCACAGCAGGAAATATTCAACGAACGGCTCTCGCTGGTATTCAAGAAACTGCGGGTCGTGCGCATGGTGGACGCCAAGCGCAACGCACTGGTGTACCTGACTTACTCCGATCGCCTGGTGGATGGTTCGCCGAAGAATTCGATCACCGCGGTGGCGGTCGATCGGCCGATTCCGCTGGAAGAATAGCCGGTAAAAAAACCAGGGGCCGAGTGCAGAGCATTAGCTGGGACGAGTTCAGCAAGGTCGATCTTCGCGTCGGCCGCGTCGTCAGCGCCGAAGTATTTCTGCAGGCGAAGAAGCCCGCCTACATCCTGCAAGTCGACTTCGGAGCCGGGTTCGGCGTCCAGAAATCCAGCGCGCAGATCACGCGTCTTTACCAGCCCGCCGGCTCGCTTGCCTTCTTTACTACCCCAGCCGTTAAAATGTCGGCATGGATACTCAGCTTCGCTTCGTCTGCAGCGCCTGTGGCAGCGATCGTTACCACTTGCAGCCCGGCGCTAGAATCGATGATCTGGTCGAGTGCGCGGACTGCGGCCGGGTACGGTGTGTCGGTGAATTCAAGACCCTGTCGGTTGCCCCGAACCGCAGGCTGCTACCGATCGAGCTAGTGCCGTGGCACAGAGGTTTCGGAACAAAGGCGCGAAGGGATGGTGGCGCGAAACAAGGCGCGAGGAGGAGTCATAGCCGTAGCTATGGCGACGACGAGCAACGCAGTATCGCGGCACCAGACCGAGCGAATTTGTTTCGAAACCTCTGTGCCACGGTACTAGGCTCCAGCCGGCTGTTCGAGGCGCTGCGCAAGCGCGGTTGATCAGCCGACGACGGCGCGCCGGCCTACGCTGACTGCGGCGCGGTCGGCGTAGGCGACACGGCCTGGTCGCCAGGCCGGCGCGCCGTCGTCGGCTCGGCTGCCGGCGGTGTTTCCGCCTGCATCAGCTCGGCTCGCAGATGCGGCAGATGCAGCGGATATTCGCGTGCGATGAACGCGATCAGGCCTTCGCGCACGCGGCAGCGTAGATCGAAGTTGCGGCCCGAGTCCGCCGACGACAGCAGTACGCGCAACTGCATCGTAGTCTCGCTGGTGTCGGTGACCTGGACGATGCCGACGCGTCCGTCCCAGTCCTTGTCCAGCTCGCACAGGCGCGTGGTCTCGACGCGGATCGGCTCGACCGGCAGCCGGTAATCGACCCACAGCATCACCGTGCCGAGAATCTGCGAGGTCTTGCGGGTCCAGTTCTGGAACGGCTTCTCGATGAAGTATTGCAGCGGCACCACCAGCCGCCGCTGGTCCCAGATCGCGACGACGATATAGGTGCCGGTGATCTCCTCGACCCGGCCCCACTCGCCCTCGATCACCAGCACGTCGTCGATGCGGATCGGCTGGGTCAGCGCGATCTGCAGGCCGGCGAGCAGATTGCCGAGCACCGGCTTGGCGGCGAGTCCGACCGCGAGGCCGGCGATGCCGGCGGACGCGAGCAGGCTGGTGCCGATCTGGCGCACTTCGGGGAAGGTCATCAGCGCGATCGACACGCCGACCAGCAGGATCAGGAAGTTCAGCGTGCGCGTCAGCACCCGCGCCTGGGTGAGCACGCTGCGTGCGCGCAGATTGTCGGCTGCATCGAAAGGGTTGAGCTTGACGATGGTCGCGCCGGCCACCGACACCGAGCGCAGCAGCAGCCAGGTCACCGCGCCGATCCACAGCACGCCGGCACCGTGCCGGACCTGGGCGATGAAGATCAGCTGGTCCGAGGCCGCCTGGAACACCAGGTTCAGCGCGAGCAGCGCGACGGCCGCGGTCAGCGGCGAGTTGGTGCGCCGCGCGATCATGCCCAGGGTCGTGTCGCTGCTGGTGGTGCGCCGCGTGATCCAGCGGAACAGGCGCATCAGCACGATCACCGCGAGCAGCGCGCCGGCCGCGATCAAGCCGGTCCAGACCCAGGGCGGCGCCTCTTTCAGCAGCGACAGCGTGGTTTCGAGCAGCTGGTTCAATCGGGAGTCCATTCTCGATAGGGGGCAGCACAGCGGCGCATGCATCGTGCCGATCTGGCAGTAGTCGACGCCTTCGTCGCAGCCGAGTTCCATCCGCAGTGGCCGAATCGGTCAGCGGCGCTGGCACTTTCCGACATTACGCGCGACTCTGGCGGCCCTTAAAATCGCTGATCGATGGCGGCACACACGGGAGAACGGTTTGAGCATTCGGAAGATCGGTGTCATCGGTGCCGGCACGATGGGCAACGGCATCGCGCAGGTCTGCGCCGCCAGCGCACTGGCGGTGACCCTGGTCGACATCAACGACGCCGCGCTGGATCGCGGCTTCGCGACCATCAGCAGCAGCCTCGACAAGCTGATCAAGAAGGACAAGCTCAGCGCCGCCGAGCGCGACGCGATCCTCGGCCGCATCGCCAGGACCACCGACTACGCACAGCTCACCGGTGCCGACCTCGTCATCGAGGCCGCCACCGAAAATCTCGATCTGAAGCGCAAGATCCTCAAGCAGATCGACGGCCTGCTACATCCAGGCGCGATCCTGGCGACCAACACCTCGTCGCTGTCGATCACCGAACTCGCCGCCTGCACCACGCGTGCGGACCGCTTCATCGGCCTGCATTTCTTCAACCCGGTGCCGCTGATGTCGCTGGTGGAAGTGATCACCGGCATCGCCACCTCCGACGACACGCGCGAGCGCGTGCTGGCGCTGGCGCGCGCGGTCGGCAAGGCGCCGATCACGGTACGCAACAACGCCGGCTTTGCGGTCAACCGCATCCTGTGCCCGATGATCAACGAGGCGATCTTCGCGCTGCAGGAAGGCGTGGCGAGCGCAGAGGACATCGACACCGGCATGAAGCTCGGCTGCAACCATCCGATCGGCCCGCTGGCCTTGGCCGACATGATCGGCCTCGACACCCTGCTGGCGATCATGGAGGTCCTGCACAAGGATTTCGGCGACCCCAAATATCGCCCGGCGTCGCGCTTGCGAGAAATGGTCGCGGCGGGTCGCCTGGGCCGCAAGAGCGGCCAGGGTTTCTACCCTTACAATTGACCTTACAATTGATCCGGGCACGTGATCCGATCACCTGATCCGGTCACGCGCTTTTCTGATAAGCCTCACTCGCCTCACTAACTGGAACTCTCATGTCCAAGCCCGAAGTTTTCGTCGTCTCGGCAGCGCGTACCGCCATCGGCAGTTTCGGCGGCGGCCTCAAGGACGTCGCGCTGGCCGATCTGGCCAGCACCGCGATCAAGGCTGCGATCGAGCGCTCCGGCGTCGCCGCCGACCAGGTCGGCCATGTCGTCATGGGCACCGTGATCCCGACCGAGCCGCGCGATGCCTACCTGGGCCGCGTCGCCGCGGTGAATGCCGGCGTGCCGATCGAGACTCCGGCGTTCAACGTCAACCGTCTGTGCGGCTCCGGCCTGCAGGCGATCGTGTCCGCAGCGCAGGCGCTGCTGCTGGGTGAAACCGGTATCGCGATCGGTGCCGGCGCCGAGGCCATGAGCCGCGGCCCGTATCTGTCCACGCAGGCGCGCTGGGGCGGCCGCATGGGCGACATGCAGATGATCGACTACATGCTCGGCATCCTTCACGACCCGTTCCAGAGGGTTCACATGGGCATCACCGCCGAGAACGTCGCCGAGCGCTACGGCATTACCCGCGAGATGCAGGACGCGGTGTCGGTCGAGAGCCAGCGCCGCGCCGCGCATGCCATCGCCGAGGGGCGCTTCAAGTCGCAGATCGTTCCGGTGCAGATCGCCACGCGCAAAGGTGTCGAGATCTTCGAGATCGACGAGAACGTGCGCGCCGGTGTCACGCTGGAGCAGCTGGCGAAGATGAAGCCGGTGTTCAAGAAGGACGGCCTGGTCACCGCCGGCAATGCCTCGGGCATCAACGACGGCGCCGGCGCCGTCGTGCTGGCCACCGCCGAGAAGGTCAAGGAACTCGGCCTGAAGCCGCTGGCCCGCCTGGTCTCCTACGGCCACGCCGGCGTCGAGCCCGCCTACATGGGCATCGGCCCGGTGCCGGCGACGCGCATCGCGCTGAAGCGCGCCGGCCTCACGGTGCGTGATCTCGACGTGATCGAGTCCAACGAGGCTTTCGCCGCGCAGGCCTGCGCGGTGAGCCGCGAACTCGACTTCGATCCGGCCAAGGTCAACATCAACGGCTCCGGCATCTCGCTCGGCCACCCGGTCGGCGCCACCGGCGTGATCATCACGACCAAGGCGATCTATGAGCTGCATCGCAGCGGCGGCCGCTACGGCCTGGCGACGATGTGCATCGGCGGCGGCCAGGGCATCGCGGCGATCTTCGAGCGCGTTTAAGCCTCTAAACAAAGGCGGGCCAGTCGCGTGACCGGCCCGCCTTTGTTTTGCCCGCGGGCTCAGCGCTTCTTGAAGCGCCCGAGGCGTGCGCCGCGAATCATCGTGCGGCCCGAGCAGTCGTCCTGGATCATCGCGCACTCGCGGAACGTCAGGTTGCTGTTGAGGCAGATGCTGACTTCGCTGAGCTCGTTGTTGACGCAGTGCATCGCGATGCCCAGCGCCGGCAGGCCTGGATTGGCGGCCAGGAACTGCTGGCGCACTTCGTCGATATCCACGTACTGACGTTCTTCCATCTGCTGGTAGGCCTCGGGCACGCTGACGCGGCGGCTCACGTAATCGAGCTTCATCGCGTACTGGTCGAACGTCACGTCGACACAGCCGCCTTCCTTGCGCCAGCGCGCAATGATTTCCCTGCGGTTGCCGACCATCGGTAGCAGCCGCGCTACCTGCGACTCGGTCAGGCCGCGGACCGGATCGCAGCTACCCAGCGCGTAGACGTTTTCTGCAACCAGCGCGCGCGGCGTGAAGTAGCTGATATCCGCGCACTGCGGCTGCTCCTTTTCGCCCGGATGCTCGTTGCAGTACTGCGGCGACCAGACCATCACATAGGTCCAGGGCTGGGCCAGCGCGGCCTGAGCCGGCGACGCAAAGCACAAAGCGCTCGTAGCGAGCGCCAAAAAGCACAGCAGCCTAGCAGGCTTGGCCTTGTTCATTTCCGCTCTCCTCCAGCTTGGCGACCGGATTGCGGAGGGTCGGATCCTGCGATCCGCCCTGCGCCTCCGGTGCATCTTTATTTGCCACGGTTACCGCGTGCGAGCTTGCTGCCTGAGGCTACTTCTTGGCCGGCGCGCTGCGTGACTGCAGCGTCCACAGACGCGCCAGATTCTTGGAGCCATCGGTGCCCTGCACGGCCGCGAAAGTCTTTTCCGCCTGATCCTTCTTGCCGGCCAGCAGGTAGCCGTAGCCGAGATGCAGCTTGGCCTGGTCGGCCGACTTCAGGCCGCCCTTCTTGATGCCCTGTTCCATCAGCGCGATGCCCTTGGCATAGTCGCCGTAAGCCACCAGGTTGTAGCCGGTGCTGACCAGCGCATCGCCGGTAGCCTGGGTGGCAGCGGCCTTCTCGCCTTCGGCCAGGGTCGCCTTGTCTTCGGTCAATTTCTTGGCGATCAGATCCTTCAGGCGCTGATGACGGCTCGCGTCCGGACCGGTGCCGAGCACCTTGGCCGCATAACCGGCATCGGCGAAAGTCTGCGCTTCGCCGGGGAAGCCGGCCTGCAGCGCCAGCTGCGAGGCTTCCATGTAGTCGTTGGCCTTGTCCATCGTGCCGGTGGCCTTGCGCAGGCGATAGACGTCGAGTGCCAGATTCTGCGAGAAACCCGGGCGCTGCGAGGTGCGCAGAATCAGATCGAGCCAGTAGTCCTTCTTGGGGCTATAGGTGACCAGCTTTTCCAGCGCGCTGGTGTAGGCGACCATGTCGTTCTGCTTCAGAGCGCAGCTCGCCAGCAGCTGCAGCTGGGTATCGGTAGGACGCTTGCCTGCGGCCTCCAGCGCACTGATCTGGCTGCTCAGTTCGGCACTGGCTTCCTTGTACTTGCCGCCGAGGTATAGCGCTTGCGCGTAGAGCCCCAGCGTTTCCGGACTATTGCCGCCCGCAGCCTTGTACCTCGCAATGCCGTCGGCGGTCTTCGCATAGTCCTTGGATGCGTACGCGATCTTCACGTAGGCGTCGAGCGTCGGCAGCTTTTCGGCGGCCGGCAGTTCCGGCGAGGCGAGCACGGTCTCGTAGCCCACAAGAGCTCCCTTGTAGTCGTTCAGACCGATCGCCGCGGAGGACTTCAGGCGCGCGAGAATGTAGCTCTCGTACGGCGTCAGCTTGCCGACTGCTTCGGCTTTCTCGATCTGCGACTTGGCTTCCGCGTACTGCTTGCCCTGCAGCGCCTTTTGAGCGGCCTGCATCGGCGCGCCGACTTCGGCGCGAACGGTGGGCTTGTCGGCAGAAAAAGCCTGGACGGCCGAAAGGAGGAGGAGTGCGCCGGCCGCCAGACGAAAAACAGGTTTGGTTTGCATGTGCCTGCCTACTGCATGAATTGTTCGTTGCCGACGAGACCGATCTTGGTCACGCCATGGCGTTGCGCCGACGCCAGCACCGCGGCGACGTACTTGTACTCGACGAGCTTGTTCGGCCGGATGTGGAACTCGCTCTGGTTGTCGCCGGCTTCGCCTTCACGGCGGAAGTTCGCGTCCAGCGTGCCGCGGTCCATCGGTGTGCCGTTCCACAGCACCGTGCCGTCGAA
>NZ_JAQGNT010000031.1 GCF_028291725.1 Hydrocarboniphaga sp.
CTTCTTCATGCTCAGCCGAAAAGAGCCCTACCGCGATACTGTCATCGACTTCCAAGCCCTCAGCGTCAAACGCAATGCACCTCGCTGGATCAAGGCCCTCACTCAGTACGGCCTGATCCCCGCAGCACCCTGATCTCCACCCCGCTTCCCATGGCCTCAAAAGGCCAGGGACCTCTGCGCCCTAAATCAGGTCTCTTTCACGTTAACCTACCGGCCAGCAAATTCGTGCCGCCCTCCCACAGCAGCTTGATCGACAGCAGCACCAGCAGAGTCTTGAACAGCAGCGCGAAACGCTCCTCGTCCAGATAGGCGTTCAAACGCCGGCCGAGCCAGGTTCCGGCGATGACCGCGGCACAAAGCGCCAGCAGCAGGCGCGGCTGCGTGAACGCGCTGAAGCCGACGAATCCGTAGGCGAGCACGCGCAGCAGATGACCGAGTGCCTGGGTCAGCGCCATCGTGCCGAGCGTGGTTTCCCTGCGCCACTCCGGGCGCAGAAACAGCCTGCCGACCAGCAGGCCGGTGGCGCCGACGACCAGGCCGAACGCGCCGTTGAGCAGGCCGGCGACGATGAACGAGGTGCGCGGCGGCAGCGGCGCGCGCGCTTCGCCGCCGCGCGCGGGGATCAGCGAAACCAGGATCAGCAGCGCGAGCAGGATCTGCACCCAGTTCGCGTCGATGCGCTCGATCCAGGGCGCGACGACGAAAGTCGCCGGCACCGAGGCGAGCAGAAACCAGCCGGTCGCGCCCCAGTGCACGTGACGCACGTAGGCGAGCACGCGCGAGCCGTTGGAGACCAGCTGCACCGCCGCGAACAGCGGCACTGCCTGCACCGGCGTCAGGCCGGCCGCGTAGAACAGGCCGATCAGGATGGTGCCGCCGCCGAGCCCGGCGATGCCCGACAGCGCGGCAGTACAGAACGCCGCCGCGGTCAGGCCCAGGCCCAACATCGTCAGTGCGCGTGATCGTGATCGTCATGATCATCGTGATGCGCAAACGGCTGCGCGCCCGTGGCGTTCAAGGCATCCACCTCGATGGTCACATGCACCAGGCCCGGCAGGCCGGCGAGACGTGTCTTGTATTCGGCCGGCGTCAGCGGCGCCGCCGCCGACAGCGACACGATCACGGCGTGCTTGCCCGGCGCCAGCCGCCACAGATGCAGATCGGCGACCTGCGCGTCGCCGCCTTCGACGCGGTGGCGCACGCGCCCGGCGAGCCGGGTGTCGACGCTGGCGTCGAGCAGCACCGCGGCGGTGCGGCGCGCCAGGCCCCAGGCCCAGTTGCCGATCACCAGCGCGCCGACGATGCCGACCGCCGGATCGGTCCAGGCCCAGCCCATGTAGCGGCCGGCGAGCAGCGCACCGATCGCCAGGATCGAAGTCAGCGCGTCGGCGATCACGTGCACATAGGCCGCGCGCATGTTGTGGTCGGTGTGATGGTCGCCGTGCTCGTGATGATCATCGTCGTGCTCGTCGGCGTGTGCGTGAGTGCCGTGATCATGTCGGTGATCGTGCGAGCCGCCGGGATGCAGCAGGCCGGCGCTGACCAGGTTCACCAGCAGGCCGAGGCCGGCGACGATCAGCGCCTCGCCGTAGGCGACCGGCACCGGCGACAGCAGCCGCTGCACCGATTCGAAGATCATCGTCACGCCGATCGCGCCGAGCAGCAGGCTGCTGGTGAACGCGGCGAGGTCGCCGACCTTGCCGGTACCGAAGCTGTAGCGCGTGTCGTCGACGTGACGATGCGCGTAGGCATAGGCGAACGCACCGACGCCGAGCGCGACCGCATGGCTGGCCATATGCCAGCCGTCGGCGAGCAGCGCCATCGACCCCGACCAGTAACCGGCGACGATCTCGACCACCATCATCACCAGCGTCAGCACCACGACCCAGCTCATGCGCCGGCCGTTGTCGCCGTGATCGTCCCCGAGGAACGCGTGGCGATGTTCGCCGCTGCCGTTCTGCGCCGGGCAGATGCGCGGCTCGGTGGCGGGAGCGTGATGATGTGCGGGAGTCGAGGTGTTCACGTCGGAAATGTTGCCGGAATGTTGCCGGTTCAGGCCCGGCCTGGGCCGGCGAGCGGGGCGCACAGTATGGAGCGCCTCGCCGCGCCCGTCATTCGGGCTCACAGCCGCCGTCAAGGTTTTTCGATTCCCGCAGCACGGCGCGGCTGCGAGACTGCGCAGCGCGGCGAGCGTCGCCGCACTAAGCGCGGGGACACATGATCAAGCTCTACGGCATGACCGGCTCGGGCAATTGCTGGAAGCCGGCGGTATTGATGACGATGCTCGGCATCGCGTTCGAGCACGTCGAGATCGACATGCTCGGCGGCGAAACGCGGCGCGCGCCGTTCCTGGCGCTGAATCCGAACGGCCGCGTGCCGCTGCTGCAACTCGGTGACGGGCGTCTGCTGGCCGAGTCCAACGCGATGCTGTGCTACCTGGCCGAAGGCAGTGCGCTGCTGCCGCCGCCGGGCTTTGATCGCGCCAAGGTGCTGGAATGGATGTTCTTCGAGCAGTACAGCCACGAACCGTATATCGCCAGCGTGCGCTTCTGGATCCATTACCGGCACAAGCGCGAGGAGTGGCGCGACAAGATCGCCGAGGCGAGCAGCAAAGGCCATGCGGCGCTGGCGGTGATGGAAACCGCGCTGGCGAAGCAGGCTTATCTGGCTGGCAGCACCTTCAGCATCGCCGACATCGCGCTGTATGCCTACACGCATGTCGCCGACCAGGGCGACTTCGATCTGTCGCCGTATCCGGCGGTGCTCGCCTGGTTGCAGCGTTGCGAGCAGCAGCCGGGATTCTTTTCGATGCGCTGACCCTGTTGGGGTTCGCGGTGCTCACCCCAACCTACAGTGCAGGGCCGCCCTCGCTCTTCGGGCGCCAGTCGACGGCGCCCGAGCGGGTCTGTCCCAGATAGGTGTAGCCGATGCTGATGGCGCCGACGCGCTGGCGCGTATCGGGCATGTCGGAGTAACTGGCATCGCGTCGCGAGGTGACGTACTTGAGCGTCAGGCCATGCAGGTTGAACACCCGCAGCGTCAGCGAGGCATCGGCGCGCAGGATGTGCTCGTGCCCGCCGTTCTCCTCCGACGCGATGTCGGTGACATGGTAGTTGCGCAGGCTGGTGTCGAGCGACACGCGGTCGCTGAAAATCAGCCTCAGGTTCAGCAGTTCCTGCGGCGTGACGCCGTTGTGATAATCGCGGTCGCCGACGCCGTGGATGGTCCCCGCCGAGCCGTAGCCGATACCGGCCAGTGCCGAGCCCTGCAGCGCGACATTGCGCGACAGCCACCATTGGCTGGTGGTGCCCAGCGCGGCGCCGGTCGTCGAGACGCGGAAGATCTGCGGTGCGACGTAGTCGTAAGTGCCATACAGGCCCCAGATGCCGCGGTAATCCTCGCCGGCCGAGTACGGCGCGCCCACCAGCAGGCCGCGGACGATGACGTTCTCGAGCACATTGCTGCTGGCCGCGGTGAACTGCAGATGGAAGTAATCAAACGGGCGCTCGTAGGTATAGCCGGGCTTGCCGGGCAGGCCGTAGGCCACGGTGAAATCGCCGATCGCCTCGCCGGTGTCGTAGCTCTGCGGTATCGGTGGGTCTTCGATGTTGGTGTTGCGATTGACACTGGAGCTGACCCTGGAATCGACGTTCACGCCCAGATCCAGCCGCGTATACACCGCCGGGTTGTGGCTGCGGAACACCCCATCGAAGCGCTCGCCGAAGGCGAGCCGGTTGAAGCCGGTAGAGGGCGATATCGCAGCCGCGCCGAGTTCGCGCCACATGCCGGGATGAGCGCCGGTGCCGCTCTCCAGCAACAGGCTGGCGAGCCGGAACAGCGGCTCGCCGAGAAAGCTGCCGCCGAAGCCGGTGGTGAACTGGTCGTTGATCGAAGGTTTGGTGGTTTCGCCGGCGATTTCCCAGGCGGCGCTGCCGAGGATCGTATAGGCCGACGCTTCCCAGTAACCCAGGCCGGCCGAGCGCGCGAAGCCGTGATACATCGAGCCCTGATAGGGATGCGCAAACTGGTTGACGCTGAACGGGTCGTTGTCGTGGACCCACTTGCCGGTGAAGTTGTCCTTGATCGACGAGAAGCTCACGTCGTAGTCCGAAGTGCCGGAGATCCGCCGGTCCACCTGGTTCAAGGAGAAGTCGAACAGGAAAATGCCGGCGGCGGGTACCCAGTAGCTCTTGCCATCGCCGATGCCCCAGTCCAGCACCGGATGCGGCCGCTCGTCGGCAAATGCAGTCGGCGCCGCCTGTTGAGCCGGAGTATCGAGCTTGGGGTCTTCCGCCGCGGCGAGCCCCGGCGCCAGTATCGTCGTCAGCAGCAGGATCAGACGGCCGGCGGAGATCCGCTCCCAACTGCGCAGGAACGCTTGTCTGTTCATTGCCCCTTTCCCTGGGTGTCGCCTGCGGCTTCCGGCAACGCCGGCGGCGTCGAACCGGAGCTGCGATATCGTTCGCGGCTGGTTCCGGGATGCTAGGCGTGCAATACAAACCGGCGATGAATGGGCCCGGACAGGCCCTAGTCGGAAGTCCGCGACAGATGAGCCAGCGTATGGCCGGCGGCTTCCCAGTTCTGCCCGTCGAAATCCTCGTAGTCGACCTGCTCGATGCTGCCTGCATCGACGCAGCGCAGGCTGATCGAAAAGCCGTCGGGGTTGGAGCGCGGAACGTAGAAACTCTTGATGCCGCAGACCGAGCAGAAGCGGTGGCGGGCGACGCCGGTGTTGAAGGTATAAGTGCTCAGCCGGTCTTCGCCGCTGAGCAGCTGGAAGTCGCGGCCCGGCACGATCAGGTGCTCGAAGCCGGTCATCGCGCACATCGAGCAGTTGCAGCGCTGTACCCGGACTCGCGCCGGCGCCTGGAATTCGAAGCGCACGGCGCCACAATGGCAACCGCCGGAGTGCGTGATCTGGGTGCTCATATTGCCATTAGTGTTGAGAGTAAAGGTGATAGGCGGAAGAAAAGTCAATAATATTGCACAGCCGAACCGGCTCAGGATCGGGTCACGATGAAGCTCTCTTTTACCAAGATGCACGGCGCCGGCAACGACTTCGTTGTGATAGACGCCACCCGCGAGCGCTTCCGGCCGACGCCGGAGCTGCTGGCGCGGCTCAGCGACCGGCGCTACGGCGTCGGCTGCGACCAGGTGCTGGTGATCGAGTCGCCTTCGTCCCCTGGCATCGACTTCGACTATCGCATCTTCAATGCCGACGGCAGCGAAGTCGGCCAGTGCGGCAACGGCACGCGCGCGCTGGCGCGCTTTGTTGCCGAGCATGGCCTGTCGGACAAGCGCCGGCTGCGCGTGCAAACCTCCACCGCGACGATGGAGCTGCAGCGCCTCGACGACGGCCAGGTGCGGGTCGACATGGGCGCGCCGCGCTGGACACCCGGCCAGATCCCGCTGGCACTGCCGGCCGCGGATCGCTATCGCATCGACACGAGTTTCGGCGCGATTGAGTTCGGTGCCGTCAGCGTCGGCAATCCGCATGCGCTGATTCGGGTCGACGACGTCGATACCGCGCCGGTCGAGGTGCTCGGCCGCGAGCTGCAGTCGCGCCGCGACGTGTTCCCGGAAAGCGTCAATGTCGGCTTCCTGCAGATTGTTGACGCGCAGCTGGGCCGGCTGCGCGTCTGGGAACGCGGTTCCGGCGAAACCCTGGCCTGCGGCAGCGGCGCCTGTGCGGCGGCGGCGGTCGGCCATCGCTGGGGCGGCTTCGGCGAGCGGGTCAAGCTGCAGCTGCGCGGGGGCGAGCTGATGCTGGAATGGAGCGGCTCCGAGCAGGCATCCATCTTTATGACCGGTCCGGCCGAGACCGTGTTCAACGGGGAAATCGAATGGCAGCAGTGAAGGACACAGCGGCCGCCGGTCTGAGCGATGACCAGGTGCTGGCCTATCTGAAATCGCACCCGGATTTTCTGGCGACGCATCCCGAGTTGCTGGAGACGATGGAGCTGCAGCACGCGACCGGCAGCGCGGTATCGCTGATCGAGCGCCAGGTCGAGGTGCTGCGCGGCCGCAGCCAGCGCTTGGAGGACCGCATGACCAAGCTGCTCGAAAACGCGCGCGACAACGAGCGCCGCGCCAGCAACGTGCATCGTCTGGCGCGGACCCTGATCCGCGCGCCGACGCTGGCCGCCGCGATTCTCGGCCTGCAGCAATGCATGCGCGAAGACTTCGGCATCGACGAGGCCTGGGTCGGCGTGTCGCCCGGCCTGCTCAAGCGCAGCGACATCGAAGGCCTGCAGCGCCTGGAGCCCGAAGGTGCGGTCGGCCGCCAGTTCGACGACTTCCTGCGCACCAAGCTGATCGAGTGCGGACCCCTGACCGCGGTGCGCGCCAAGCTGCTGTTCCCGAAAGCCGCCGAGCCGCCGCAATCCGCGGCGGTGGTGCCGCTGGAGCGCGACAAGAACCTGGGCATGCTGGTGCTGGCCTCGCGCGATCCCGAGCGCTTCCAGCCGCGCCAGGGCAAGGTGTTTCTGGAGATGACTGCCGAGCTGGTCGCCGCCGCGGTTCGGGCCAAGCTGGTGTCGTGAGCCGCTCGGCGCCGACGTCGAGTGTGGCACCGGCCGAGTCACCGCTGCTCAAACCGCTGCAGATGTTCCTCGACTGGATGAGCCACGATCGCCGGCTGTCGCCGAACACGGTCGGCGGCCGGCGCCGCGATCTGGAGCAGTTCATCGCCTGGTGCACGGAGACGCGCATTGCCGATCTCGCGCGCATCGATCTGCACGCAGTGCGCGCCTATGCGGCGCGGCTGCGGCGTGCCGGCCGCGACGCGCGCACCATCGAGCGTCACTTGTCGAGCCTGCGCGCCTGGTTCCGCTACGCGGTCGACGAGCGCTGGATCAGCGTCAACCCGGCGCTGGAAGTGCAGGCGCCGAAGCAGGCGCAGCGGCTGCCGAAAACCCTGTCTCAGGGTCAAATCGCCGGCCTGCTCGATGGCCAGTGGGACGACACGCCGGCCGACTGGCGTGACCGCGCGATGATCGAGCTGTTCTATTCGTCCGGCCTGCGCCTGGCCGAGTTGCTCAGCTTGAACCTGCTGGATTTCACCGCCGACCTCGGCGAAGTGCGCGTCACCGGCAAGGGCACGCGCACGCGCATCCTGCCGGTCGGCGGCAAGGCCCGCGCAGCACTGACCCAATGGCTGGCGCGCCGCGCGGTGTGGGTGGCCGGCGACGAACCGGCGGTGTTCGTCAGCAGCCGCGGCAGCCGTATCGGCCGCTCGACCATCGCCCAGCGCCTGCATCATCACGCGCGCCGCCTGGGCCTCGACGCGCGGCTGCATCCGCATCGGCTGCGCCACTCGTTCGCGACGCATCTGCTGGAAGAAAGCAGCGATCTGCGCGCGGTGCAGGAGCTGCTCGGCCACGCCAACCTGTCGACCACCCAGGTTTACACGCATGTCGATTTCAAGCGCCTGGCCCAGGTTTACGATCAGGCGCATCCGCGTGCCAGGCGCGGAAAGACGTCCAGAGCCTGACTCCGAAGCTGAATTAGATGTGAATGGGTCGTCGTCGTTCAGTTTATTTGCTGCATAATCGTGGCTGTCGCCAATCGGCGGCGTCGCTGGCCGATCAATAGCCAGCACCATTTACTGACCTGGGAGTTGTTCAATGAAGTCTAAACTCGTGATCGCCCTGGGCCTCGCCTCCGTGCTGGCGCTGGCCGCTTGTAAGAAGAAAGAAGAAGCCCCTGCTGCTGAACCGGCCGCTCCCCCGGCTGCCGAGACGATGGCGCCTGCCGACACCGCTCCGGCCCCGGCCGAAGCGCCGAAGTGCCCGACTGAGGCCGATCCGAATGCTGCTTGCCCGGAAGCCGCTCCGGCTCCGGCGGAAGCGCCGAAGTAAGCAATCGGTTCGAGCTGGGTTCGAGCTGAGTCGCCGGCAGATCAGCGCCGGCTTCGCGCTTCGATGACGAAGGCGGGGGCCAGTCCTCCGCCTTCGTCGTTTCTGCTGTCGGGTTTAGACGCGGGTTTCGAGCTTGAAATTGGCGGCGCCTGGCCCCAGATCCAGTGACTCTTCTCATTCGGGCAGATCGAATCCATGCAGCAATTCGACGGAACCACCATCGTCTGCGTGCGCCGCGGCAAGCAGGTTGCCCTGGGCGGCGACGGCCAGGTGTCGATGGGCAATACCCGCGTCAAGAACAACGCGCGCAAAGTGCGCCGCCTGTATGGCGAGAAAGTCATCGCGGGTTTCGCCGGCGGCACCGCCGACGCGTTCACGCTGTTCGAGCGTTTTGAAGGCAAGCTCGAGCAGCACGGCGGGCAGCTGACCCGCGCCGCGGTCGAGATGGCCAAGGACTGGCGCAGTGATCGCTACCTGCGCCGTCTCGAGGCGCTGCTGATCGTAGCCGACGCCGGCACCTCGCTGATGATCAGCGGCAACGGCGACGTGATGGAGCCCGAGGATCACGGCGTGATCGCGATCGGCTCCGGCGGCTCCTTCGCGACCGCCGCCGCACGCGCGCTGGTCGAGAACACCGAGCTCGGCGCGCGTGAGGTGGTCGAAAAGGCGCTGCACATCGCCGCCGAAATCTGCATCTACACCAATCATCACCTGACCATCGAAACCATCGGCGAGTGATCCGGCGACGGCGCCCTCAGCCCGGCGGATCGGGCTGAGGATTGAAGCCGTGGATCACTCCCGGATTCATCAGCAGCGTCTGCTGGGTCTGTGTTTCAAATAGCTCGTAGCCGGCCTGCACCGCGCGGCAGGGGTCGGGAGGAAAGGCCCGCGCCGGCCTGATTTCCTGCACGACCGCGCGCATCTGTGTGATCGGCGCGAAATCGCCGACGGCGTCGATCGGCGGCACGTCGGTCGACAGGGGCGCCACTGCCAGCGCGGACTGACCCGGCGTCAGATCGAATTGCTGTGAGTCGCCGAAGGCCTCGCCGTTGGCCTTGTAGAACGTCACCTGCACGCGGCAGGGATCCGGCGGGTACTCGGTGCCGGCGAGATTGACCAGCGTCACGCGCGTGCTCTGCCCGGCAACCAGCGAGCTGGGGACGAAGCTGATGCTGCGCTCTTTTGGCGGCGCGATCAGGCTGGCGCCCTGTGCGGTGCCGGCGATCAGGCCAGTGGCGGCGATCGCGGCGATCATGCGGATACGGTTTTTCATGGTGTCTTCCTTGTCGGTGTTCATGGATGCATCGACGGCCTTGCGATGCGGTGAAGCGCGGTTATTCGCGGATCGGGATCTCGCGCAGCTCGGCGCGGTCGACGTAGAACTGGCCGCCGTCCGGGTCTTCGTTGGCGATCACCAGCGCGTTGGTGCTGTACTCGGAGTTGGTGCAGACGCGCAGTTGCTCCCATTCGCCGATCTTCGAAGTCCAAGCGACCGGACCGCCGGTGGTGGTGTTGGACTGGATCGCGACCTGGCCCTTCTTCACGTAGACCCAGACCGAGAACATGTAGGCCTTGTCGGGCGGCAGCTCGAGCGCCTGGTAGACGCCGCCCTCGTTGCCGCCGGCCTTGAACATCAGCATGTACTCGCCGTGCGGGCCTGGTGTCTTCGAAGGCACCAGCTTCGAGCAGACCTTGGCGCCGGCGTTGCTGGAATGCATGGTCCAGCCTTCGGCCGCGGACGGCGGCGGCGATGGATCGCCCGACGTCCAGCAGATTGTGTCGCCGACCGCGACATCGGCCGTCGGGATCTCGAAACCGGGATTGCTGGCGAGGTTGTCGCTGAGGAAGAAATAGTCCGGACAGGCCGAGGCCGCCGGCGACGCGGCGCCGGCCGGAGTCGCGGCCAGCAGGCTGCTGAGGGACGCGACCAGCAGCATGGGGCCGACGGCGCGTCGTTGGAAATGCGAAGACACTTTTACTTTTTTCACGGCAGGAACTCCCGCGGGCAGGCAAGGATGTCCAGGCGGGCGCCCGACGGCCCGCCTGTCATGGATCGGTGAGGCCGCTGCGACGAAAGCTCGAAGCGGCCCTACTGATACAAACGCGGAAACCTCGGGGAAAGCTCATTGCTCGAGCGAAATCTTTCGATTGCGTCGAGGCGGGTCAATGCGCTGGCTTACGCGCCGCCGGCCGCCAACCCGCCGTCGCCGCCACAGAATCAGGGCGGCGGATTGGGTTCCGGCTTGCCGGCGAGCGTCCGCACCGGTGCCAGCGACAGCTGCGCGATTTCGGCCTGCTGCTGCAGTTGCCGCGCCGGCTCGAGCTCGCCCAGCGCCGTGTCGATCGCGGCCAGCTGGCGCATCGCGGCGATGGTTTTCGGCGCGCTGTCGCCGTACTGCCTGCGCCAGCCTTGCAGGGCCCGCGCCGCCAGTCCCTGGGCCTCGGTATCGCGGTGCAGCTCGGACAGGGTCTGCGACAGATCGCTGGACAGCTGCAGCACAGCCGGGTGCTGTTCGCCCAGCTTCAACGCGGTTTCCAGTGCAGCCTGCTGCAGCGCGAGGGCTTCGTCGTGACGACCCAGGGCGTCCATCGATCGCGCGATGGCCGCGGTCAGCAGCAGGGTATCGGGCTTGTCGGGTCCGAAAGCCTTGCGGAACCCAGGAAGCAGTTCCTCGAAGCTCGCCGCCGCCGCTGCGTGCTGGCCCTGCGCCTGCAGCATCAGCGCGGCGTCGCGGCGCGTCTGCAGCACTTCCGGGTGTTCCGGGCCGAAGGTCTTGAGCTGCCCCGTCAGCACCTCGGCCTGCAGCTTTTCGGCTTCGGCGTAGTGCTGCTGCTCGGACAGCACGTTGGCCAGGCCCTCCAGCGAATGCAGGGTGCGCGGTTTTTCCGGGCCGTAAAGGCGCGCACGCAGTTCGGCGATTCCGCGAAAGATCGTCCCGGCCTGGTCGTAATGCCCGCGCTCCTCCAGCGCCGCCGCGTAGTTCATCGCGCTGACCTGGCTGAGCTGGCTGTCCGGGCTCTGCGAGCGCTGCGCCAGGCGCCAGGCCTGCTGCTTGAGTTCGAACGCGGCCTGCTTGTCGCCGCTGTTGTCGACTGCCGAGCACAGGTTGATCAGCGCGCCGAGCGTCAACGGATGCTCGTCGCCGAGCGTGCGCCGCCGCGTCGCCAGCAGCTCGCGATCCAGCGCCGCGGCGGCCAGCGGCTCGCCCATGTCGTCGAGCGTCGCTGCCACTGAGAAGATCATCGACAGAGTGTCGGGATGCTCGTTGCCATACAGCGCGCGATAGGCCTGCAGCGAGCTTTCCTGCAGTGCCTTGCCCTTCGCATACTCGCCCTGGGCGACGTAAATCGCGCCGAGCACCGATTCGGTATTGGCGGTATCGGCGTCGGGCTGGGGTAGCAAGCGCCGCTCGTGGGCCAGCAGCGGCACCAGTATTTCGATCGCCGCTTGGAAATCCTCATGCCGGTTCAGGAACCGCGCCAGCTGGGTCTGCGCGTGCATGGTGTCGCGATGATCCGCGCCGAGCAGGCGGTGGCGCGCCTGCGCGACGTCGCGGGCGAGCGCGATCGCGTCGTCGGACTGGCCCTGCAGCGAGCGCACGCTGGCGAGCTTGAGCTTGGCGTTGAGCACGTCGGCGGAGTCGGCACCGAGCAGCGGCGTCATGCCGTCGATCGCCTTGCGCAACTGTTCGCTCGCCGGCGCCAGCAGGCCGAGGTCGGCGTAGGCCTGGCCGACGCTGACGCGCAGCGGGCCGTCGATACCCGGCTGATCGGCAAAGCGCTGGTCGAGCTCCTTCACCGACGGCGCCAGCAGGTAGTCGCCCAGCGTCTGTCGCGCGACTTCGGCGGACTGGGTCCAGGGCCGCATCTGGTCGAAGCTGGCGAGCAGCGCCGCGGCCTGGTCGGTCGGCAGCGGCTTGTCCTGGTCCAGGGTCGCGGCCAGTCGCGAGCGCATCTGGTCGAACCAGCCGGCGGCGAACTGGCGGATGTCCACGCGCTGCAGCATCGCGCTCTGGAACACCACCACCTGCGCCAGCTCGGCGGCGCGCTGCTGCGCCAGACGCGCCTGCCAGACGGTGCCGACGACGCCGGCCAGCAGCGCCAGCACGACCGCGGCGCCGGCGGCGACGCCGACGCGATGGCGCCGCAGATACTTGCCGGCGCGATAGCCGAAGGAGTCGCGCCGCGCCAGCACCGGCAGGTTGGCCAGGTGCCGGCGCAGATCCTCGGCCAGCGCCAGCACCGTCGCGTAGCGTTCCGCCGGCACTTTCTTCAGCGCCTTGCGCACGATGGTGTCGAGGTCGCCGCGCAGGCTCTCGCTGAGTTTGCGCGGCGTGGTCGCGCGCTGCGCCGCGATCTGCGCGCCGCTGTCGCCGTCGCCGCGCTGCGTGCGCATCTGGCTCGGCGCGGCCGGCTCGGTTTCGAGTACCGCGCGTTCCAGCTGTGCCGCCGACTGCCCCGGCTTGCCGTGAGGCCGGCGGCCGCTGAGCAGCGTATACAGCAGGACCCCGAGCGCATAGACGTCGGTGGCGGTGGTGATCGCGGCGCCGCTGATCTGCTCGGGCGCCGCGTACTCGGGCGTCATCGCGCGGCCGCCGAGCCGCGTCAGCTCGGTCTCGGGCCTCTCGTCGGTGTCGTTCTCGATCAGCTTGGCGATGCCGAAATCGAGTAGCTTGGCCTCACCGTCCGCGGTGACCAGGATGTTCGACGGCTTCAAGTCTCGATGCACCACCAGGTTCGCATGCGCATGCGCGACCGCGGCGCAGACCTGCAGGAACAGCCGCAGCCGCGCCGCAATGTCGAGCTGACGCGCGTCGCACCAGCGGTCGATCGGCTCGCCCTCGACGTATTCGATCGCCAGAAACAGCTCGCCGTCCGGGCTGATGCCGGCGTCGAGCAAACGCGCGACGTGCGGATGCGCCAGCTCGCCTAGGATCCGGCCCTCGCGCAGGAAACGCCCGCGTATCGCCGACTGCGCCAGGTGCGGATGCAGCAGCTTCAGCGCGACCGGCGCGGTATAGAGGCCGTCGCTGCGCCTTGCCAGCCAGACTTCGCCCATGCCGCCGCTGCCGAGCGGGCGTTCGATCGAATAGGGCCCGAGCATGCTGCCGGCGCGCGCGGCTGCCGCGAGTTCCATGGCTTCGAGGGCGAGCATGGCGCCACCGGCTGCCGGCAGCGTGCCGCCATTGGCGTCGGCCGCTAGCCATACCAGCACCGCGGCATGCAGCTCGGGACGGCCTTGCCTCAACACTTCAAGTTCGATGCCGCGCGCCGCTTGGTCGAGATCCAGCAGCGCCTCGAATGCGGCGTAGGCCTCGCGGCGCAGCGCATCGGCGCCGCCCGCGCTCATGCGGCGCCGTTTTGTCCGAGTTCGCCGATGACGAAGGCGCGTGCCTTGCGCAGCTCGCGCTTGACCGTGGCGGGCGACAGCGCCAGCGTCGTGACAATGTCGTCCACCGCCAGGCCGGCGAAGAAATGCATTTCGAATACCTGATGCGCGCGCGGATCGAGCCGTGCCAGCACCTGCAAGGCATCGTCGATCGCCACCAGGTCGATGCCGCACAATGCGTTGTCCTCGACGCTGGTAGTCAGCGTCACCGCAGCAGCGCCGCCGCCGCGTTTTTCGGCATGGCGTCCACGCGCGTGGTCGACCACCACGGCGCGCATCACGCGCGCGGCGTAGGCGAAAAACGCGTGGCGGCTGTCGAAGGCGAGGTCCTGACGGTGCGCCATGCGCAGGTAGGCCTCGTTGACCAGGCTGCACGGGTCGAGCTGGGTGCAGGGCGCGGCCTGCGCCAGGCTATGACGGGCAAGCTTGCGCAGCTCGTCGTAGACGAGCGTATAGAGCGCGTCGCGGGCGGTGCTTTTCCCGGCGGCCGCGCCCAGCAGCAGATGCGTCACTTCGGCCATGATTGAGCATACCTCCAAGCCCTTGCCGCACCACGCGCCGCCCGTCGGCGCTTGAAAGCCCGGGTTGCAGACCTCAGATCGTAGTCATTCCCTCTATTACGCAAGCGCGCCCCGGCGGCGCCCCGACCGCGAGATTGCCGAGACCCCGATGAATGATGCAGTGAAACCCGGCCCTGAGCTGTCCGCCAGTGCGCAGTCGATGACGCCGCGCGAAATCGTCGCCGAGCTGGACCGTCACATCGTCGGCCAGAAAGCCGCCAAGCGCGCGGTCGCCATCGCGCTGCGCAACCGCTGGCGCCGGCAGCAGGTGCCCGGCGCGCTGCGAGCCGAAATCAGCCCGAAGAACATCCTGATGATCGGCCCGACCGGTGTCGGCAAGACCGAGATCGCGCGGCGCCTGGCCAAGCTCGCCAATGCGCCGTTCGTGAAAGTCGAGGCGACCAAGTTCACCGAAGTCGGCTATGTCGGCAAGGACGTCGATTCGATCATCCGCGACCTCGTCGACGCCGCGGTCAAGATGACGCGCGAGCAGGCGACCCGGCGGGTGCGCGATCGCGCCGAAAGCGCCGCCGAGGATCGCGTGCTCGACGCGCTGCTGCCGCCGCCCAAGGATTTCGGCGAGGCCAGCAGCCTGCGTCAGTCCGAAAGCGGCGCGGCGCGCCAGGTCTTTCGGAAGCAATTGAGAGAGCACAAGCTCGACGACACCGAGATCGAGATCAAGCTCAACGCGCTGCCGCCCAATGTGCAGCTGATGGGGCCGCCGGGGATGGAGGAAATGACGAGTCAGCTGCAGCAGATGTTCGCCAACCTCGGGCAGGCGAAGACGCAGTCCAAGAAGATCAAGATCAAGCTGGCGCTGAAGCAGATCGCGGATGAGGAGGCGCTGCGCCTGGTCGACGAAGAGGCGATCAAGGCCGAGGCTCTGCACAACGTCGAGGAGAACGGCATCGTGTTCATCGACGAGATCGACAAGGTCGCCAAGCGCGGCGAATACGCCGGTGCCGACGTGTCGCGCGAAGGCGTGCAACGCGACCTGCTGCCGCTGATCGAAGGCTCGACCGTGACCACCAAGTACGGTGCGGTGAAGACCGACCACATCCTGTTCATCGCCAGCGGCGCGTTCCACATGTCCAAACCTTCGGACCTGATTCCGGAGCTGCAGGGGCGCCTGCCGATCCGGGTCGAGCTCGAGCCGCTGAAGACCGAAGATTTCGTGCGCATCCTGACCGAGCCGAACTTCTCGCTGACCGAGCAGTACCGCGCGCTGCTGGCGACCGAGGGCGTCACTGTCGGCTTCACCGACGACGGCATCCGCCGGCTCGCCGCGATTGCCTGGCAGGTCAACGAGAGCACCGAGAACATCGGCGCGCGACGCCTGCACACGGTGATGGAACGGCTGATGGAAGAAGTGGCGTTCGATGCGCCGGACTGCAGCGGCAGCACGCTGAGCATCGATGCCGCCTATGTCGACGCCAAGCTGGCGAAGCTGGCTGGCAACGAGGATCTGAGCCGGTATATTTTGTAGCGGCCCGTGTTGGGGTTCGCTGCGCTCACCCCAACCTACCGCGGCGATCGTAGGTTGGGGTGTGCGCAGCGAACCCCAACAGCACTACTCCATCCCCAGTTCCTTGATCTTGCGGGTCAGCGTGTTG
Organism: Hydrocarboniphaga sp.; assembly: GCF_028291725.1. Classification (GTDB taxonomy): domain Bacteria; phylum Pseudomonadota; class Gammaproteobacteria; order Nevskiales; family Nevskiaceae; genus Hydrocarboniphaga. The sequence continues at coordinate 15,422 of NZ_JAQGNT010000031.1, forward strand.
CGGCCCCAGCCGAGGCGCCGCGCCGCTTCCTGGCGCTGGCCGTGACAGGCTTCGAGCGCGACTTCGATCATCGTGCGTTCGAAATCCGGCGTCGCTTCGGCGAGCAGGTCGCTGCGCCCGGCCTTGAGTTCGGCGGCGGCCCAGCTGCGCAGCAGCCCGGACCATTGCGCGTCGCGGGCCGCGGGTGCTGCGCCCGGCGCTGCACTCGCCGGGGCGGCGTGCTCCATCGGTGACGGCATGGCCGCCGCCGGAGCTTGACGCACCGCCGGCTCCGAGCTTCGCCGCGTATCGCGCAGCTCCGGGGGCAGGTCGGGCAGATGCACGTCCTGGCCGGGCGCCATCACCGTCAGCCAGCGGCAGGTGTTCTCGAGCTGGCGCACGTTGCCGGGCCAGTCGAAATCGCAGAGCCGCTCCATCACGTCCGGCAGCAGGCGCTTGGGCTCGGTCTTCAGCTCCTTGCCGGCCTGTACGAGGAAATGTCGCATCAGGATCGGGATGTCTTCGACGCGCTCGCGCAGCGGCGGAATGCGTACGCGGATCACGTTGATGCGGTGGAACAAGTCCTCGCGGAACTTGCCTTCGCGCACCAGGGTTTCCAGATCCTGGTGCGTTGCGGCGATCACGCGCACGTCGACGCGCACCGGCGAGACGCCGCCGACGCGATAGAACTCGCCGTTCTGCAGCACGCGCAGCAGGCGGGTCTGCAGGTCCGACGGCATGTCGCCGATCTCATCCAGGAACAGCGAGCCGCCGTCGGCCTGCTCGAAGCGGCCCTTGCGCTGCATCTGCGCGCCGGTGAACGCGCCGCGTTCGTGGCCGAAGAATTCGGATTCCATCAGGTCTTTCGGAATCGCGGCGGTATTGACCGCGATGAACGGGCGGTTGCCGCGCGGCGAGTTGTTGTGCAGCGCACGAGCGACCAGCTCTTTGCCGGTGCCGGATTCGCCGGTGATCATCACCGTGATCTGGCTTTGCGCCAGACGGCCGATCGCGCGGAACACATCCTGCATCGACGGCGCCTCGCCGATGATCGCGGTCGGCGCCGAGGCTTCCTCCGGCTGCTCCAGCACCGGACGCTTGGACGCGGCGCGGCGCACCAGCGCGGCGACGCCATCGACGTCGAAAGGCTTGGGCAGATATTCAAAGGCACCGCCCTTGTACGCGGCGACCGCGGATTCCAGGTCGGAATGCGCGGTCATGATGATCACCGGCAGCAGCGGTTTGGCCGCGCGCACGCGCTCCATCAGCTCCAGGCCGTTGACGCCCGGCATGCGGATGTCGCTGACCAGCACGTCGGGGGTATCGTCGGACAGCGCATCCAGCAGCTCGGCGGCGCCGGGGAACACCGTCACCTGCATGCCTTCGCGCGCCAGCGAGCGCTCAAGCACCCAGCGGATCGATTCGTCGTCGTCGACCACCCATACCGTCAGCGCGGGATTATTCATGCCGGGGTCCCGGCTGAAACGTCGAGCGGCATGTAGATCGAGAAAACGGTGCTGCCCGGGCGCGACTTGCACTCGATGACTCCGCCATGGGTGTGGACAAGGTATTGCGCTATCGGCAATCCAAGTCCCGTGCCTTCTGCACGCATCGTCACCATCGGGTAGAAGATTTTGTCGATCATTGCTGGGGGAATTCCGTGTCCGTCGTCTTCGATATCAATTTGGACGACCAGGCGGTGACGGGTGCCGCCGATCGTGTATTGCCGCCGCGTGCGGGACCGCAGCGCGATGCTGCCCTGGTCGCCGACCGCCTGCAGCGCGTTGCGCAACAAATTCAGTACCGCCTGTATCAATTGCTCGCGATCCCCGATCATCTCCGGGATCGACGGGTCGTAGTCGCGCAGGAAGCTCACGCCGATCGGCGCTTCCGCCTCGACCAGCTGGCGCACGTGCTCGAGCACCTCGTGCACGTTGACCGGCGCTTTCTGCGACACGCGGTTCGGGCCGAGCAGCCGGTTGACCAGGTTCTGCAGACGGTCGACCTCGCGGATGATCACGCGCGTGTATTCGCGGTGCTCGGAGTCCGGGAACTCGCGCTCGAGCAGCTGCGCCGCGCCGCGGATGCCGCCCAGCGGGTTCTTGATTTCGTGCGCGAGGTTGCGGATCAGCTCGCGCGAAGATTCCTGCTGGGCCAGCAGCAGCTCGTCGCGCGAGATCCGCAGGTGCCGGTCCATCGGCAGGATTTCGATCAGCAGGCCGACGTTCTTGCCGAGCTGCAGCGGCGTTACCGTGCAATCGACGGTGATCGGTTGCTCGCCGCTCTTGCGCAGCTGCAGTTCGCGTTCGATAAAGCCGGTGCCGGCCTTCAAGGCTTCGCGCAGACGCGGCGCGTGCGGCGCGAACTGCGGAATCGCGTGGGTGAAAGCCTCGCCGACGGCGTAGCGGCGGCTGACGCCGAAAACGCTCTCAGCCGTGGAATTGATCGATACGACACGCAGCGCTGCATCGAGGCTGATAACGGCCGTACTGAGCCCGTCCAGAATGTGCGCGGGCGCCGCACGACTACTGGGGGCGAGCTTCATTGCTCCGTTTTAGCAAAAGCCGGGCCACAAAATGGAGCCCAAGAATAGCCTTTCCGGGAAACGAGCGCACCGATAAGGTGCGCGCCTAGTTGATCCCGGGCGGTTTGATGTGAACCAGAACCGGTGCCGCACGCCCAAGCTCCTTCCCACGGCCGTCGACGACCGCCACCGCGACCAGGTGCGTGCCGCGATCAACATCGCCCATGGTATAGCTCAGATCCTGCACCGGTTTGGACGTGCGCGCATTGCCGTCGAGCAGATACACCAGGCCGGCGCCCTCCGGCAGCGGCTTCTGCAGGTTGATCGCGACGCTGAGCTTGCGATCGGTGCCGCGCAGCGTCTGGTCCGGGGTCGGCGAGACGATGCTCAGCATGACGCTCTCGATTGCCGGCGTGGGCGGCTCGGCCTTGCCGGGCGCAAGCGCCGCGGCTGCAGTTGCATTGGCTCCGCCGGAGATGAACTGCAGCGGCGGCAGCTGTACCGGCTTGGCGCCCGGTGTCGGCGCCTTGTCGCCGTAATGCGCATGGCCCTCGGCGTCGACCCAGCGATAGATCTCGGCCTGCGCCGGCAGGGCGATCAACAGCAACGGGAGAAAGAGCAGCTTGCGCATGGCCTACTGTAGCCAGCCGCGAGCGCGATATCAGTCGAAGCGCAGGCGAACGTCGGCGGATTTCAGATAGTCGGCTTCCTGCTCGAGGTCGGCCTGGGTCAGCGGGTGCGCGGCCAGCCACTGGCGCGGGAAGCTCAGGTCGACATTGCGGCGGCCGTTGTTGCTGCCGACCCGTACGCTGACCGGAGGATCCAGATCCGGGTCGCGGCTGCGGTGCAGCAGCGCCGCCAGCCGCAGCAGGATCGCCAGCTTGCGGATGGTTTCGGACTGCGCTGCCGGCAGATCGGCCAGCGGGCTCTCCGAAAATTTGCTGCGATGCAGCCGCACCAGCGCCGCGAGCTGCTTCTGGTCGGTCTGCGAGAAGCCCTGCAGATCGGCATGACGCAGGATGTACTCGCCGTGCTTCTGGTATGAGGAATGCGCGATCACCAGGCCGATCTCGTGCAGCGTCGCGGCCCAGTTCAGTAGCATCGTCGATGACTTGCGGTCCAGCTGCCAGGCCGAGAACACCTGCGTCAGCAGCTTTAACGCCGTCGTGGCGACCCGGCCGGCATGCGCGGCGTCGACGCCGTAGCGTGTCGCCATCGCCCGTACCGATTCGTCGCGCACATCGTGATCGGACAGGCGCCCGAGCAGGTCGTAGACCAGGCCTTCGCGCAGCGCGCGCTCCGAGGTCTGCATGCGCTGCAGATCGAGCGCGTCGAACACCCCGGCGAGCACCGCCAGCCCGCCGGCGAACACCGGCCGGCGGTCTTCGCGCAAGGCCGGAAAATCGATTTTGGAGACATGGCCGCGATCGATCACCAGTTCCACGGTTTTCTCCAGGCCCTCGCGAGTGATCTGCTCGTCGGCCCAGGCCTGTTCACGCATCACCCGCCAGGCCCCGCGCACCGTGCCGCTGGCGCCGATCGCAATGTCCCAGCCGGTGCGGCGGTAGCGGTTCTCCAGAAATTCGAGCTCGAGCCGTGCGGCGAAGCGTGCCTGGCGAAACCGTGAACGCGTGATACTGCCGTCGGCAAAAAAGCGATTCTGATGGACCACGCAGCCCAGTCCGACCGATTCCATCAGTACCGCGGTCGGACCGCGGCCGATGATCACCTCGGTGCTGCCGCCGCCGATGTCGACCACCAGCCGGCGCTCGGTCTCGGCGCCGCCCATGCCGTGAACCACGCCGCCATAGACCAGACGCGCCTCTTCGACTCCCGAGATGATCTCGATGCTGTGGCCGAGCGCCGCTTCCGCTCGCTCGACAAACCCGCCGGTCGCGGAATCCGCTTCCTGAAGCCGGCGCAGGGTATTGGTGCCGACCGCGCGCACACGCTCGCGCGGCAGGTTGCTGAGGCGCTGGCCGAAGCGCTGCAGGCAGGCTAGCGCGCGCGTCTCCGCCTCGAGGGTCAGGCGGCGCCTGTCGTCCAGGCCGGCGGCCAGGCGCACCGGTTCGCGCAGGCGGTCGATCACCTGCAGATCGGCACCGGCGCTGCGCGCGACCATCATGTGGAAGCTGTTCGAGCCCAGATCGACAGCCGCGACGACGGTGGTATCGGGCGCGACGATGAGACGGTCGGCGGTTTGGCTCATGGTGATTAAATCGCCGTGATAAACGTATAAAGCAGTACAAAATCACAAAGGCGTTTTGCAGCCCCTGCCCGAAAACAAACTATAGCAATCACCGGTGAAGGCCTCGCGACGGCATGCGGCCTTGCGATCTCCGCACGATCTTCGTTGACCCACGATGCTGAATCCCTGACAATTTCGTGCTGCAACAGCCCGGCCATCGTGCTTAGCCACCGCGCCAGGGCTCTTGCGGGTCTCGAACCAAAAAGTATCCTGGGAGTTGATGGTATGAAACTCGCGCGTCGGGGCATCCTGGCCCTTGCCGCTTTGCTCAGCCTGCCTGCTGCAGCGGCCGGTGATCCGGCCGTCGGCCGCGACAAGGCCGATACCTGTATCGGATGCCACGGCATCCCGTTCTACTCCAATGCCTATCCGACGTATCGCGTGCCCAAGCTGGGCGGCCAGCAGCCCGGCTACATCGTTGCCGCGCTGAAGGCTTATCGCTCCGGCGACCGTCCACATCCGACGATGCACGCCCAGGCCGCGAGCATGACCGACCAGGACATGGAGGACATCGCCGCCTTCCTGACCCAGGCGCCCCGCAACAAGGCTGACAAGTGAAGCGCGATCCGATGAGCCTCCACCGCAAGTTTGTGCTGATTTCCGCCGCGGCCCTGGTTCTGGGCCTGAGTGTTTCGGCCCGGGCCGACGAGCATGAAGCGGCGGCGGCTCCGGCCGTCGACAAGCTGGTGCCGGTCTGCCAGTCCTGCCATGGCGAGCACGGCGCCAAGCCGATCCTGCCGGAATATCCGGTGCTGGCCGGGCAGTACGCCAACTACATCGAGCACGCGCTGAAGGACTACCGCTCCGGCGCGCGCAAGAACGCGGTGATGAGGGCGCAGGCGGCGAATCTGACCGACACCGACATCGCGGCGGTCGCGCAGTACTTCGCGCATCAGCAAGGCCCGATCTACACCTTCACGCTGCCGCCAGCGGCCGCGAAGTAAGCCTCGACGCTGTACAAAAAAGGCCGGCTTCCGCCGGCCTTTTTTGTGGTTCGCGGAATTACCGCACCATGTCAATAAACTAGATTAAGTATTCTATATAACATATTGTATAATTAAGAAATTGAGCTGGGGGAGACAGCCATGAAATTGCTGGGAATGAGTCTGCTGGCGCTATTGCTAGCAGCTTGCGGAGGAGGCGGTGGATCGCCGCAGAACGGGGAATCGCCGGCCGCCGATACCGCCACCGCTGCGGCCGAAACCGGCACCGACAGCGGACCGGGATCCGCCCCGGCGACGACGCTGAGCTGTCGCGACTCGTTCAGCCCGGACCGGCTGGCGGCCGGCGACGACTGTGCCTCTACCGCTGGCGACTACTGCGGGCTGCCGGAAGGCGTGTTCGCAATGAATGGCGAGGTCGCGGCCTGCGACGGCGTCAGCATCAGCTCGGTCGACATCACCAGCACTTCGGGCAGCCGCTCGCACTATCTGGTACTGCAGGGCGCCGAGGCGCCGCAGACTGTTTACCTGGCGCTGCATTACCTCGGTGGCCGCGTCGAAACCTTCGCCAACGTGATCCGGCTGCAGGAGCTGGCGAAGCAGCGGCGCACGCTGGTGATCGTGCCGCAGGCTCCCGGCCTGCTCGGCGATCTCGGTCCAGACCTGGGCCTGGAACTGCCAGGTTCGCGCTGGCCGACGCAGCCGGCGCTGGAGCCGGTCGCGAGCTACGTGCAGTTCCTCGACGAGGTGGTCGCCGACGCGCGTGCGCGCTATGCGGCCGAAGGCCTGCCGCTGCTGGTCGCCGGCCTCTCCAACGGCGGCACGATGGCCTACAACTACGGCTGCGCAGCGGCCGAGCGCGTCGACGCGGTGATGGCGACCGCCGCCAACATGAGCCGCGAAGTGCAGCAGGCCTGCCTGCCCTCGCGCTCGATCGGCACGGTGATCGTCCACGGCACTGCCGACCTGCTGAATCCCTACGACGGCCTGATCGACCTGACGCTGGCGGTGCCCGGCATCCACCAACTGTTCGAGAATTTCAGCGGCTGCGCCGGAGACGACGGCGAGACCCGTATCGACGCCACCGACAGCGCGACACTGCCGGTGATTTTTGAGGCATCGACCAAAACCTGCGCCGAAAACCGCCGGCACTACCTGGTGACGGTGCGGGGTGGCGGCCACAACTGGCCGGGTCAGACCCACGATATCCAGGATATGACGCTGGATCTGGTCGGCCTCAAATCCAGCGCCTTCGATGCGACGCTACAGGGCTACGATCTGCTGAAGCTGGCCGCCGGCTTGTAGCGGCGCGAGTTGGAGACCGGCGGACCCGATCAGGCCGGTTCGATCGCGGCCAGATGCCGCGTCACCGTCCACCAGGCGCCGATCAGCCCCAGCAGTACCCCGCCAAGGATGATCGTCAGCACGGTGGCCAGCCCCGGCCCCTGGATCGCGAAATCGCTCTGGTACAGCGCGGCGAGTTCATGCGCCGGCGCCTGCAGCACCGCCAGGCCGACGGTCAGCAGCAGCAGCGCGAACCAGCCGCCGAGCAGGCCGAGCCAGCAACCGCCGTACAGGAACGGGCGGCGGATGAAGCCGTCCGGAGCGCCGATCAGCTTCATCACCACGATCTCGTCGCGACGAGCCTCGATATCGAGCCGCAGTGTATTGCCGACGATCACCAGCACGGCCACACCGAGCAGCGCGGCGGCCATCATCACCACGCGTTCGAGTATAGCCAGCAGGCTCTGAAGCCGCTGCAGCCATTGCTGATCCATCTGCGACAGCTCGACTTCCGGCAGGGCCGACAGCGTCTGCGCCAGCACGGTGACTTGCGCGGCGCTGCGCCCGGCATCGGGCGAGACCACGATCACTGCCGGCAGCGGGTTGTGCTGCAGCAGGTCGAGCACTTCGCCGAAGCCCGACAGCTCGCGGAATTCGGCGGCCGACTGTTCGCGCGAGATGTAGCGCGCGGATTTCACGCCGTCGCGGCTCGCCAGCTGCTGCGTCAGTTCGCGGCCGCGCGTCTCGTCGACGCCGTCTTTCAGGAACAGCGACAGCTGCAGATCGTTCTGCCAGGTGTAGGCGAGCCGCTGGAAGTTGTTGACGGCCAGGTGCAGCGCCGCCGGCAGCGCCAGCGCGATGCCGATCACCGCCGCGGTCAGCAGCGAACTGCCGGGATGATTGACCAGCTTGCCAAGCGAGAAGAAAAACACCCGCGCATGTTCCTGCAGCGTGCGCGCGAGCCAGTTCTGCGGCGCCGCGTCGGCGGCATTCTGTGCCTTGGTGCGCGCCATCACAGCACTCCCAGCGGCAGCTTCGAGGCGGCGGCCATCTTCGCGCCGCTGACGATGCGGCCGTCTTCCAGGTGCACGATGCGCCGGTCCATGCGCTCGATCAGATCGATCGCGTGGGTCGCCACCAGCACGCTGACGCCGACGTCGTTGAAGCGCTCGAACAGGCGCATGACTTCCTGCGCCATCACCGGGTCGAGGTTGCCGGTGGGCTCGTCGGCCAGCAGCAGCAGCGGCTTGGTGACCACCGCGCGGGCGATGCCGACGCGCTGCTGTTCGCCGCCGGACAGCGTCTCCGGCCGAGCGCGTTCGCGGTTGAGCAGGCCGACCGTATCCAGCGCCGCGCGCACGCGGCGGCCGATGTCCTGATGCGAGTGGCCGCGGATCACCAGCGGCAGGGCGACGTTGTCGAACACGCTGCGATCGTTGAGCAGGTTGAAGTTCTGGAAAATCATGCCGATCTGCTGCCGGTACGGCGCGACCTGGCGGCGCGGCAGCTGCGCCAGATTGGCGCCGGCGACGACGATCTGGCCGCGGCTGGCGCGCGACAGCAGCGCGATCAGCCGCAGCACCGTCGACTTGCCGGCCCCCGAGGCGCCGGTCAGAAACACCATCTCGCCGGCGTCGAGCTGGAAATCGATGCTGTTGAGCACGTCGCTGCCGCCGCCGGGATAGCGGTGATGGACCTGGGAAAACTGCACGATCGCCTGGCTCATCCGGCGGCTCCTCCGATCAGGGAATCCACGTAGACCTCGGCATCGAATACTTCCAGATCCTCGAGCGCCTCGCCGAGGCCGACATAGCGGATCGGCAGCGCCATGCGCCGTGCGATGGCGAGCAATATGCCGCCTTTGGCGGTGCCGTCGAGCTTGGTCACCGCGATGCCGGTCAGGCCGATCGCCTCGTGAAACTGGATCGCCTGATTCAGCGCGTTCTGTCCGGTGGTGGCGTCGACGACGAGCAGGACTTCATGCGGCGCGAAGGCATCGTGCTTCTGGATCACACGCTTGATCTTGCGCAGCTCGTCCATCAGGTGGCTTTGCGTATGCAGGCGGCCGGCGGTGTCGGCGATCACCACGTCGATGCCGCGCGCTTTGGCCGACTGCACCGCGTCGAAGATCACGCTGGCGGAATCCGCGCCTTCGCCTTGCGACAGGATAGCCGTGCCGCTGCGCTCGGCCCAGGTGCTCAGTTGCTGCACCGCGGCGGCGCGGAAGGTATCGCCGGCGGCCAGCAGCACGCTCAGTTTCTCAGCCTTGAAGCGTGCCGCGAGCTTGCCGATGGTCGTGGTCTTGCCGACGCCGTTGACGCCGACGACGAACAGGATGTACGGGCGGATGAAGGCCGGGATCTTCAAAGGCTGGGCGATTGGCAGCAGCAATTCGAGCAGTGAGGCTTTAAGCGAATCGCGCAGCTGCTTTTCGGTCTTGATGCGGCCGCCGTCGATCTCGGTCTTGAGCCGGGTGAGCAGCCAATTCGTCGCCTCGAGGCCGGCGTCGGCCATCAGCAGCCGCGTCTCCAGCTCCTCCAGCGCGTCCGGGCTCAGCGCGGCGCCGCTGAACAGCGTGCCGATATCGCGCGTCAGCCAGCTGTCGCCACCCAGGCCCTTGTTGAGCCGCGTACGGAACTTGGAAAGCAGATCGGCCATGCCGGGGGTTATCTAGGGTTTTTGTGGTGGTGGCGGTGCCGCAACCGGGGCGGGAACCACGGCACCGGTGTCGCGATAGGCGGCAGTGTATAGGCTCGGGTTCTCTGCGATCAGCCATACGGGCCCTGTGGCCGCCGCAACCTGGCGCTGCGAATACGGTGGCGGCGCGCTGAAATCGATTGGTGTCGTGCGATCGGTGACCGGATAGCGGAACAGCCGGTAATAAGTGCGCGCGGTCTGCGTACTCAAAACGCCGAGCCATACGGTTTCGCCCTGAGCCGGGCCATCGCCGAGCTTCCAGCCCGAATCCCAGAGCCGGATCACTTGCTGGTGCTCGCCGTCGACGGCGCGGCGCAACGCCAGCTGCGGATGACGGCCGGCGTGCACCTGCGGCAGCAGCGGCAGCAGATCGACCGTGCTGCTGGTGGTCAGCCAGCGCAGCAGATTGCTGCCCGAGGGCTCGGCCAGCGGCTGCCAGCCGGCGGCGCCCAGGCTGGCCGCGATCCGCGAAAGCTCGCCGGCCCATTGCAGGTTGAATGGGTTGCCGCCGCGCCCGCGCAGATCGACGCGCTGCAGCGGCAGCTGCTGCCAGCCGCCGGTCCACCAGGCGGCCGGCTGAATCGCCTGCTCATGGCCGACGGCGAACGGCCGGTCCGGCAGCGGCGCGTCGCTGCTCCAGCGCACACCGGCGGCGACCACGAACACCAGCGCCACCGGCAGCAGGAAGCCGCGCGCGAACAGCCGCTCCGGCCGGTGCCGGCGATAGCCCAGCGCCAGCGCGCCCAGCCAGACCAGGGACACCGCGATCGAGGACAGCGTCAGGCTCCACCATTCGATGCCCAGATACAGCCGCGACAGCAGGATCATCGCCAGCAGCACGGTGCTGCCGATGTAAACGCGGCGTCGCAATCGCCGTGGCCGCTGCGTCGCCAGCAGCACCGCGGCGAAACCGTAGGTGACGATGACCATCACCAGGTCGCGCGGCAGTGCCGCCGCGCCGATGCCGTGGTAAAAAGTCGCCGGTGCCGGCCGGATCGGTACCGCGTGCAGGCCCAGCGAAATCAGCGCGCCGAAGGCCAGCGCCGCGATCCAGTGCGCGGCTGCGCGGTGCCGGCGCCGCGCGATCAGCGAGCCCAGCACCGCCAGCGCCACCGGGCCGTAGACCCAAGGGCTGCCGAGCTGGGCGATCGCATAGGCGAGCAGGTTGCCCCAGGGTGTCTGCAGGTCGTGCAGCGTCTGGTAGATCACCGCGTCGATCGGCGACGGGTAGGGATGGCCGGCGGCGTCGGCGAGGTTGAACAGCCACAGGCCGCCGAGCACCACCAGCATCAGCGCGACCGCGGCCAGCGCCGGGGTTTCCGGCTGCTGCGGATCGGCCAGCGCGGCGCCGAAGCGGCCCAGATGGCGGTGCCGCCGGCTCCAGTCCAGCACCGGCCCCAGCCAGCGCTCGCCATTGCGCTGCAGCGCCGCCATCAGCAGCGGCACCAGCCAGAAGATCGCGCCGCCGAGTGTGAAGATCAGCACCAGCAGCCCGGCCAGGCGCGTCGCCACCTCGGCCGCCAGGCCCATGCTGGCGCCGAACAGCACGCCGGGCAGGATGTAGACCAGCGCCCACAGGTAGGCGGCGCTGACATCGATCAGTGCGAACTGCCACAGCGGCATGCCCGAGGCGCCGGCGATCGCCGGCGTCACCGAGCGCACCGGCCCGAGGAAGCGCGCCAGCCAGATGCCCTTGCCGCCGTGGCGTTCGAAGAACTTGCGGCCGCTGCCGACGAATTCCGGATGGCGCAGCATCAGCGGCATGTTGAACAGCCGCTCGCCGTAATGGCGGCCGACCCAGAACGAAATGCCGTCGCCGATCAGCGCACCGGCTGCCGCAACCGCCGCAGTCGGCCAGAGCTCGAGCGAGCCGAGTGCGACCAGTGCGCCGACGCCGAACAGGAAGATCGAGGCCGGCACGAACGCGCCGATGATGAACAGCGCGTCGAGCAGCGATGCTGCGAACAGCAGGCCCAGCGCCAGTCCCGGGTGGGCGGCGATCCAGTCGAGAAACGCCTGGGCGTTCTCCAGCACGGGGCGAGTCGGCGGCTAGGGGCTAGCGGGCGGCGAGCGCTTGGAAGCTGGCCCGTGCCGCGTCCAGCGTGTGGGTGATTTCGGCTTCGCCGTGCGCGGCCGAAACGAAGCCGGCCTCGAAGGCCGAGGGCGCCAGGTACACGCCGCGATCCAGCATCAGATGGAAGAAGCGCTTGAAGCGGGCGCCGTCGCAGGCGGACACATCGGCCAGACCATTAATTGGCCCGCTGCCGAAATACAGGCCGAACATGCTGCCGACCTGGGTCGTCGTAAAGGCGATGCCGGCATCGATCGCGGCCTGCTTGAAACCGTCCAGCAGCTGCTTCGTGCTGGCTTCCAGTCGCGTATAGATCGCATCGTCGGCCAAAGCCCGCAGGATCGCCAGGCCCGCGGCCATCGCCAGCGGATTGCCCGACAAGGTGCCGGCCTGGTAGACCGGGCCGGTCGGCGCCAGCTGTTCCATCAGCTGGCGCGAGCCGCCGAAGGCGCCGACCGGCAGGCCGCCACCGATGATCTTACCCAGCGTGATCAGGTCGGCGCGCACGCCGTACAGGCCGGTAGCGCCGCGCGGGCCGACGCGGAAGCCGGTCATCACCTCGTCGAAAATCAGCAGCGCGCCGCCCTCGTCACACAGCGCGCGCAGACCGTCGAGGAAGCCCGGCGCCGGCGGCACGCAGTTCATGTTGCCGGCGACCGGCTCGACGATGACCGCGGCGATCTGGTTGCGGTGTTCGGCGAACAGCGCGCGCGTGCTGACCAGGTCGTTGTAGGTCGCGGTCAGCGTGTACTTGGCCAGATCGGCCGGCACGCCCGGCGAGGTCGGCACGCCGAACGTCAGCAGGCCGGAGCCGGCTTTCACCAGCAGCGCATCGCCGTGGCCGTGGTAGCAGCCCTCGAACTTGAGGATGTAGTCGCGGCCGGTGGCACCGCGCGCCAGGCGCAGCGCGCTCATCGTTGCCTCGGTGCCGCTGTTGCACATGCGCACCATGTCCAGGCCCGGCACGCGCGCGCACAGCAGGTCGGCCATCTCGACCTCGAGTTCGGTCGGCGCGCCGTAGGACACGCCGATCTGCGCCTGCTCCAGAATCGCGTTCTGAACCGCCGGATACTGGTGGCCGAGAATCATCGGGCCCCAGGAGCCGACATAGTCGACATAGCGCTGCTCGTCCGCGTCGGTCAGCCAGGCGCCGCTGGCCGCCTTGATGAACCGCGGCGTGCCGCCGACCGAGCGGAACGCCCGGACCGGTGAGTTCACTCCGCCTGGAATGCGTGCCTGGGCGCGCTGGAACAGCTCTTCTGATCGGGACATGGACCTGGCGGTTTTGGTGCCGCTTGGAATGAGCGAGTAGCGGATTGTACTGATCGACGCCGGTCCGGGCCTGACTCGGGACAACGCGTAGGTCGGCAATCCCTTGCCGACGTGGACCTTCGATGCGCAACCGGGGCCTCGCGTCGGCAAGGGATTGCCGACCTACGGGAACAGCGATGCGTAACGCCTTGCCGCGGCCTCGATATCCGCCGCGCCGAACACGCCGTCGACCGCGGCGATCATATCGGCGCCGGCGGCCAGCAGCGGCGCGGCATTGTCCGGCGTGATGCCGCCGATTGCGCAGATCGGCAGCCGCAGCTGCGCCCGCGCCTCGCGCAGTGCATCCAGGCCCGCCAGCGGTGCGTCGGGCTTGGTATTGGAGTCGTAAAAGCGGCCGAAGGCGACGTAGTCGGCGCCCTGTTGCCGGGCCGCCAGCGCGCGCTGCAGATCGCCGGAACAGCTGACGCCGATCAGCACGCTGTCACCCAGTAGCGCGCGCGCGGCGGCGATCGCCCCGTCGGTCTTGCCCAGGTGCAGGCCGTCGGCATCCACGATGGCCGCCATCTGCATATCGTCGTTGACGATGAACAGCGCGCCGGCGTCGCGGCACAAACGGCGCAGGCGCTTGGCGTAATCGAGCCGCGTCGGCGCATCGTTTTGCTTGTCGCGGTACTGGATCACGCGTGCGCCGCCGGCGATCGCGGCTGCGACGCCGGCCTGCAGCCGCTGCGGGGTTTCGCAGAGCGCCTGCGAGGTGATCGCGTAAAGCCCGCTCAGCGCGTTGTTCACTGCTGGCCCGGAAGCCGATTCGGCAGACGGTTTGGAAGACGGTTTGGAAGACGGTTTGGAATCCGCCGGCCCTGGCCGATCGCATACGAGCGCGCCAGCGCCTCGTGTACCCAGCGCTGCGCATTGTCCAGCGCCGCCTCCAGCGCGTCGCCCAGCGCCAGCCGCGCGGCGATCACCGAAGCCAGTGTGCAGCCGGCGCCGTGGAAGCCTTGCGGCAGTCGCGGCCACAGCCAGGTTCGCGGCTCCGCCTGCGCGCGGTGCCAGGTGTTGTAGACGCTGCCTGGCGTGGGCTCGTCGCCGCCGGTGATCAGCAGGTTGGCGCAGCCCAGCGCCAGTAGCATCGCGGCGCCGGCTTGCAGATCGTCCGATCCGGCGAGGCGACGCGCTTCGGCCGCATTCGGCGTGCATACGGTGACCCGCGGCATCAGCTGGTCGATCAGGGCGCGTTGTACCGCGGCGCTAGCCAAGTCGCCGCCGCCGCCGGCGCGCAGCACCGGGTCCAGCACCACCGGAACTCCGCAGCGCTCGATCAGGCGGGCGATCACCGGGATCTGCGCCGGCTCGCCGATCAGGCCGATCTTGATCGCGCTGATCCGGCTATCTTCGAGCAACAGCTCAAGCTGACGTTCGATCAGCGCGGCGGTGACCGGCGCGACCTCGCGGACGTTGCGGCTGTCTTGCACCGTCAGTGCGGTAATGACGCTGAGCGGATGGCAGCCGAGCGCGGAAACCGCCTGCACGTCGGCGATGACGCCGGCGCCGCCGCTGGGGTCGTGGCCGGCGATGCACAGGACCAGCGGCGGAGCGGACATAACGGTCATCGAGATAGTTTAAACACTTGTGCACCGCGGCAATTCGCGGACGCCCGGTGGAACCCTTATGCACAGTTGCAAAAGGATGCGCCCGCAGACGGCCTAACTACGACATATTTCTGCAGGAATACCGCAACAATGTAGTAAATGTATGAATATACTCAAGAATTTGCAATGACTATAAACTGGTCGTCGAGCATAAATGCTAATGGGGACTTCCACTTAACTCACCAGCCCCGCCGTTTCCCACAGTTTTATCCACAGAAGCTGTGGGCGGAAACCAATTTCCTATGTAGGCAATGCACTTACAGACTAAAGCTCATGTCGTGACACACGGGTGGAACGCACTGGCTCCGGCGCGGCGCCGGTGTGCGCTCGCGGCCGTTCTGATGCTGGTTCCGGCGCTGCTGGCGGCGGCCGATCCGTCGATCCGGGTGGTCGGCGCGGTGCAGACCGACGCGCTGGTCGAGCTGTCCGGCATCGCAGTGTCGCGGCGCGTGCCGGGCCGCTGGTGGGGGCACAACGACAGTGGCAACCTGGCCGAACTGTTCGCGTTCGACGGCCGCGGCCACTCGCTCGGGCGCGTCGCCATCGATGCGCCGGAACTGGACTGGGAGGACATGGCCAGCTACGAGCGCGACGGCGTCGCCTATCTGGCGGTGGCCGACACCGGCGACAACTTCAGCTTCCGCTCGCAGCTGGCGATCCAGATCGTCGCCGAGCCCAGCGCCGAGCTGCCGGCACAGCCCTTGAAGCCGCTGCGCACGATCGCATTCCGCTTCGAGGACGGCCCGCGCGATTGTGAGTCGCTCGCGGCCGATCCGGCGAAGCGGCGGTTCCTGCTGATCGACAAGCAGCGCAGCCCGGCGGGCGTCTACGAGTTGCCGATGGACCCGCCGCCGGGCGTGGTCGCGACCGCGAGGCGCATCGCCGACCTGCCGCCGTTGTATCGCGACCCGCTGCCGCCGGCGTCGCCGGCCGGCTCCGAGCGCTATCGCGGCACGGCGACCGCGGCGGATCTGTCCGCGGAAGGCCGCCGTCTGGCGGTGCTGACCTATACCCATCTGGCGTTGTTCGAGCGCCGCGGCGACGAGGACTGGCCGCAGGCGTTCAAGGCCCGCGATCCGCTGCTGCTGCGCCTGCCGGCGTTACGCATCGCCGAGGGCATGGGGCTGAGCGCCGACGGCAAGACCGCGCTGATCGGCGGCGAGCGCCTGCATTCGCCGCTGTTGCGCTGGGACGAGGCACCGCATTGAGGCCGGATGTCAGGCGTTGACGCCTCCGGATATCACCACCGAAAAACGATGGATGTCATCGCGCTGCTGCCAGCCAGCCTGGGACCAAAAGGCCTGGGCCACGTCGTTCTCCTCCAGAACGTCCACGTGGGCCTTGCTGATGCCGGCTTTATGCAAGCGATCCAGAGCCGACTCGACCAGCCGGGTGGCAACGCCGCGCCTGCGGAACTCGGGCAAGACGATCAGGTGGTTGAGGTAGCCGCGACGTCCGTCGTGACCGCTGAGAACAAAGCCGGCCAGTGAACGACCCATATAGGCGATGACGCTGAGATTGGGATTGCGGAGCAGGTAACGCTCCAGCGCGGGCAGGGAATCGGCGTCGCGCTGTCTCACACCCGGCACGACCGCGAGAGCCGCTACCACGGTGGGCAGGTGGCGAGTTTCGAGCGAGCTGATTTTCATGATCCGAGGCTAGTGCGTTGCGGGTGTCAGCGGCACCGGTTGCGGCGCGTCCAGTTCGGGCTCGGAGAGCGGCTCCGCCTTTGGTGCATCGCTGGACGCGGGCGGCTCGGCAGCCGGTTCGGGATCGGGTTCCGGCCGGGTCGGCGCCGGCTCCGCAGCTGGGCTCGGCGCGAATGCCGGCGGGTCCTCGTCATCATCCGGGATCACCTCGCCGGGCGGCGGTGCCGGCTCGGCGTCCTCGACCGGCGGCCTGCGGCCGGAGTAGCCCATCTGCCGCTGGATCCAGGCCGCCCGCGACTGCACGTACGAGCCCGGAGACGAAACACTCCATTTGCGCGGATTCGGCAGCACCGCCGCCAGCCGCGCCGCTTCGGCAGGCGTCAGCTGTGCGGCCGGCTTGCCGAAGAAGTGCTGCGAAGCGGCCTCGACGCCATAGATCCCGGAACCGAATTCGGCCGAGTTCAGATACACCTCGAGGATCCGGTCCTTGCCCCACAGCGTTTCGATCGCCACGGTAATGCCGGCCTCGATGCCCTTGCGCAGATAGCCGCCGCCCGGCCACAGGAACAGGTTCTTGGCGGTCTGCTGGCTGATCGTCGACCCGCCGCGGACTCGGCCGCCACGCTGGTTGCGCGCGTAGGCTTTTTGCATCGCCTCGACGTCGAAGCCGTGGTGATCCCAGAACTTCTGGTCCTCGGCAGCGATGACCGCGCGCCGCGCCGACTCGGCGATGCGGGTCCGCGACACCCATTGGTGCTGCACCGGCCGCGTCGGGCTCTGCAGCATGTAGCTGGTGACCGCGATCGGCACGAAGCGGCCGAGCAGGATCAGCGTCAGCGGCAGTACGACGAAGAGGCAGACCAGCGCCAGCAGCAGGCGCCGGACGTGGGAGGTTCGGCGGCGGGGTCTGGCCAGGTCGGCTTCCTTCTTTGGCGGATCGGGCGGGATGTCGTGCCTGGAGCGGCGATTCGGAACCCGGATCTGATCTGGCGGCGGGGTCGGCATGCCGGGATTGTAGTCGCGGCCATCGCGTAGGTTGGGGTGAGCTTGCGAACCCCAACATCAGCGCGGAGGAATGTTGGGGTTCGCTGCGCTCACCCCAACCTACGGTTTTTCCTTGATCGTCAGCGTCGGCAAGGTGATGTTGCGGGCGATCGCGACCAACCGCAGGCCGGCGATCAGCGCCATCGCGGCGAAGCCGGCGGCATTCCGCGGCATGCCGAGCGACTGCAGCAGCACGTACAGCGAGGCGCCGGCGATCACCGCGGTGCCGTAGATCGTGCCCGGGCGCAGCAGCAGCGGGATGTCGTTGCACAGCACGTCGCGCAGCACGCCGCCGAAAGTGCCGGTGATCGTCGCCAGCACCACCACGATCAGGCCCGGCAGACCGGCGGCCTCGGCGATGCGCGCGCCGGAGATCGAGAACAGCGCCAGGCCCAGCGCGTCGGCGATCTGCAGCACGCGCTCGGACGGATGGCGCCAGCGCAGCATCAGCACGGTTGCACCGGCGGTGACCAGGATCGTCACCAGGTAGCCGGTATCGGTGAACCAGAACGGCGTGCGGCCGAGCAGCAGATCGCGCACGGTGCCGCCGCCGGTGGCGGTCATCACCGCGATCACCAGCACGCCGAGCAGGTCCAGGCCTTTGCGGCCGGCCGCAAGGACCGCCGACACCGCGAACACCGCGGTGCCGGCGTACTCCAGGGCGTGCGGCAGATTCACAGCGATCAGTTGCTGCCGAGCCCCAGCGCGCGGCACAGGCGCAGCGTCGGCTCGGCCTGGTTGAGCGTATAGAAATGCAGACTTGGCGCTCCGCCGGCGATCAGTTTCTCGCACAGACGTGCGACCACGTCGGTGCCGAAGTCCTGCAGCGCGGCCTTGTCGTCGGCGAGCTCATCGATGCGCAGACGCAGCCAGCGCGGAATCTCGGCGCCGCAGCCGGCGGAGAAGCGGATCAGCTGCGCCGCGTTGACGATCGGCATGATGCCCGGCACCACCGGCACCGTGATGCCGGCCCGCGTGCAGCGCTCCATGAAATCGAAGTAAGCGTCGGCGTTGAAGAAGTACTGGGTGATCGCCGCATGCGCACCGGCGCGAACCTTGTCGGCGAAATAAGCGAAGTCGGCGGCTACGCTGCTCGCCTGCGGGTGCAGCTCCGGATAGGCCGCGACTTCGATGCGGAAGTGTGCACCATGGCTCTCGCGTATGAACGCGACCAACTCGTTGGCGAAATGGAATTCACCCGGTGCCGCCGGGCTGTAGGCCGTCGCCGGCAGATCGCCGCGCAGCGCGACGATGCGCTTCACGCCGGCTTCGCGGTACTGCGCCAGCAGTTCGGCGATGCGCGAGCGCGTGCTGCCGATGCAGGTCAGATGCGGTGCGGCCTCAACGCCGGTTTCGCGCACCACCGTCATCAAGGTGTCGTAGGTGCCGTTCTGCTCAGAGCCGCCGGCACCGTAGGTCACCGAAAAGAATTCGGGACCGGTTGCAGCCAGTCTCTTCAAGATCGCCGGCAGCTTCGCGGTGCCTTCAGGCGTGCGCGGCGGGAACAGTTCCAGCGAGAATTTGGATGTCATTTTCTGAGGCCCAAACGTTCCCTCCCCCGCGAGCGGGGGAGGGTTAGGGTGGGGGGAAGGCGCAACGGCGGTCCAACCGTCGCGCCCCCATCCCGGCCTTCCCCCGCTCGCGGGGGAAGGAGAGAACCTAGTAGCGGTAGTGCTCCGGCTTGTACGGCCCTTCCACCGGCACGCCGAGATAGTCGGCCTGCTCCTGGCTCAGCTTGGTCAGCTTGACGCCGATCTGCGCCAGATGCAGCGCGGCGACTTCCTCGTCGAGCTTCTTCGGCAGGCGATAAACGGTCTTTTCGTACGTGTCCTTGTTCTTCCACAAGTCGATCTGCGCGAGTGTCTGGTTGGAGAACGAGTTGCTCATCACGAACGCCGGGTGGCCGTTGGCGCAGCCGAGGTTCACCAGGCGGCCTTCGGCGAGAAGGTAGATGCACTTGCCACCCGGGAAGGTGTAGTGGTCGACCTGCGGCTTGATGTTCATCTTGACCACGCCTTCGGCCGCGTTCAGACGATCCATCTGGATTTCGTTGTCGAAGTGGCCGATGTTGCAGACCAGCGCGTTGTGCTTCATGCGCTGCATGTGCTCGAGCGTGATGATGTCCTTGTTGCCGGTTGTCGTGACATAGATGTCGGCCAGGCCCAGCGTGTCGTCGACGGTGTCGACCTGGAAGCCTTCCATCGCCGCCTGCAGCGCGTTGATGGGGTCGATCTCGGTGACGATCACGCGCGCGCCGAGGCCGCGCAGCGAGTGCGCCGAACCCTTGCCGACGTCGCCGTAACCGCAGACCACCGCAACCTTGCCGGCGATCATCAGATCGGTGGCGCGCTTGATGCCGTCGGCCAGCGATTCGCGGCAGCCATAGAGGTTGTCGAACTTGCTCTTGGTGACCGAGTCGTTGACGTTGATCGCGGGAACCAGCAGCTTGCCGGCTTCGAACATCTGGTACAGGCGATGCACGCCGGTGGTGGTCTCTTCCGAGACGCCGCGCCAGTCCTTGACCACGCGCGTCCAGAAGCCGGGGCGTTCGACGGCGACTTTCTTCAGCAGGTCTTTGATGACCTTGATTTCGTGGTTGTCGGACGGCGTATTGACCCAGTCCGAACCCAGCTCCAGCTCGTAGCCCTTGTGAATCAGCAGGGTCACGTCGCCGCCGTCGTCGACCACCAGTTCCGGGCCGGTGAGCGTGCCATCGGGTAGTTTGTGGCTGATGCAGTCCAGCGCCAGGTCCCAATACTCTTCCAGCGTCTCGCCCTTCCAGGCGAACACCGGGATGCCGGCGGCGGCGATCGCGGCGGCGGAGTCGTCCGAGGTCGAGAAGATGTTGCACGAGGCCCAGCGCACCGAGGCGCCGAGCGCGGCCAGGGTCTCGATCAGCACCGCGGTCTCCTTGGTCATGTGCAAGGATCCGGTGACGCGCACGCCGGCCAGCGGCTGCAGCGGTGCGTACTTGGCGCGGATCTGCATCAGGCCGGGCATCTCCTCCTCGGCCATGGTGATGCGCTTGCGGCCGAATTCGGCGAGGGACAGATCGCGGACCTTATAGTCCTGCGCGGGGGTGATCGGGGCGTTCATGACGAATTCCTGGTGGAGTCGCTGCCAGTATATCCGCTTATGCGGATAAAGAGATATGTGCAAACTAACTAGCCAAGGGTATGCCAATTGCGTACTCAGACAGGCCATGAAGACCTCCGATATCAGCTCCGAACTCGTCTCCCCCGCCGCCCGCGGCACCCTTGATGCGCCCTTGCGCGAGGACGTCCGCCATCTGGGCAACACCGTCGGCGAACTGCTGGCCGAGCAACTCGGCGACGAGGTGTTCGAGCAGGTCGAGTCGATCCGCATCCGCTCGATCGCGCGCCGCGAGCAGAACCGGCCGCTGAGCGAGCTGGCTACGACGCTGCAGGCGCTGCCGGTTGCTACGGCGGAGGCGCTGACGCGCTCGTTCGCGACCTATTTCCAGATGGTCAACATCGCCGAGCGCGTGCATCGCATCCGCCGCCGCCGCCAGTACCAGCACGGTGATCAGTCCGGTTCGCTAAAGCCGCAGCCCGATGGCCTGGTCGACGCGCTGCGGCGCCTGAAAGCCGCCGGCGTCACCGCCGAAGAGCTGCTGGCCGCGCTCGCCCGGCTCGACGTCGAGCCGGTGTTCACCGCCCACCCGACCGAGGCGATCCGCCGCTCCCTGCTGGAGAAGGAGCAGGAGATCGTGCGCTGCCTGGTCAACGGCTTCGACGATGCGCGCACGCCGATGGAAGCCAATGCCGACTGGGAGCGGCTAAGGATGGCGCTGACCGCCGGCTGGCAGACCAGCGACACCTCGGCGGTGCGGCTGACGGTGGCGGACGAGCTCGAACATGTCGGTTTTTATCTCGGCGGCCCGCTGTACCTGGTCGTGCCGGTGTTCTACGAGCTGCTCGAGGACGCGCTGAGCACGGTCTACGGCGTCACCGAGGATCTGCCGCGGCTGCTGCGTTTCGCGACCTGGGTCGGCGGCGACATGGACGGCAATCCAAACGTCGGCGCCGAGACCATCGCGGCAACGCTGTCGACGCAGCGCAGCCAGGTGCTCGATCGCTACGTCGCCGAGGTTACCGACCTGGCGCGCCTGCTGTCGCAGACGGTGAGCCGCGCGCAGATTTCGGCCGAGGTGCTGGCACGCAGCGAGGACTATCGCGCACGCTTTCCGGCCGCTGCCGCCTTGATCCGTCCGCGTCACGCGGACATGCCGTATCGCGTGCTGCTGACGCTGATCCGCGCGCGCCTGCGAGCGACGCAGCGCGACGACATCGCCAACGGCTACCCGGACGCGGCGGCGTTCCTGGCCGATGTGGATCTGGTCGCCGACAGCCTGCGCGCGCATCGCGGCCTGCATGCCGGCTGGTTCCAGATGCGGCGTCTGCGCTGGCGTATCCGCACCTTCGGCTTTCATCTGGCGCGCCTGGATCTGCGCCAGGATTCGCGCATCCACGCGCAGGCCCTGAGCGCGCTGCTGAATGATCCGGAATGGGCCGAGCGCAGCGGCGACGAACAGTCCGAGACGCTGACGCCTTATGCGGCCGGCGAAGCCCGCTTTCCGCGGCCGGGCGCGGCGGTCGCCGCGAAAACGCTGGCGGTGTTCGATCAGCTCGACCAGGCGCGCAGCCGCTACGGTGCAGAAGCGACCGGCCTGTACATCATCAGCATGGCGCAGCGGCCGGCGGACGTGCTCGCGGTGCTGGCGCTCGCGCGCCAGGGCGGGCTCGCCGACAAAGACGCAGCCGTGCCGCTCGATATCGCGCCGCTGTTCGAGACCGTCGATGACTTGAAGCAAGGGCCGGATACCTTGCGCTCGCTGCTGGCGAATCCGGCGTACCGCGCGCACTTGAGCGCGCGCGGCGATCGCCAGTACGTGATGCTCGGCTATTCGGACAGCGGCAAGGACGGCGGCACGCTGGCCTCGCGCTGGGGTTTGCAGCGCGCGCAGGTCGAGCTGCTGGAAGTCGCCGGTGAAGCCGGCATTCGCTTGAGCTTCTTCCATGGCCGCGGCGGTTCGGCGAGCCGCGGCGGCACGCGCGTGATGCCGGCGCTGATGGCCAGCCCGCGCGGCTCGGTCGGCGGCACGTTCCGCGTCACCGAGCAGGGGGAAGTGATCCATCGCAAGTACGGCATTCGCGCGCTCGCGCTGCGCGAGCTGGAGCAATCGGTCGCCGCGACTTTGCGCGCGAGCCTGCGCCCGCGTCTGAACGAGCCGCGCGAAGAAGGCTGGAAGCAGATGATGGCGGCGGTTGCCGGCTACAGCCGCGAGGCGTATCGCGCGTTCGTCGCCGATCCCCAGTTCGTTGAATATTTTCGCAGTGCGACGCCGATCGACGTGATCGAGAAAATGACGCTGGGCTCGCGGCCTTCGCGCCGCGGCAGCATGATCGGTGTGGAATCGCTGCGCGCGATCCCCTGGGTGTTCGCGTGGACGCAGTGCCGTGCGGTGCTGACCGCCTGGTACGGGCTGGGCAGCGCGCTGGAACGCGGTGCCGCCGAGTTCGGTGAGGAGCGCATGCTGGAGATGGCGCGCGACTGGGGCTTCGTGCGCTCGATGTTGGATGACGTCGACATGGTGCTGGCGAAATGCGATCTGGACATCGCCGAGGCCTTCTCGAAATTGTCCGGTTCCTTGCACGGCCATTTCTATCCGATGATCCGCGCCGAATTCGATCGCACCGTGAGCTGGGTGCTGCGCCTGAAGAACGCCGATCGCCTGCTGGCCAGCGATCCCAAGCTCGCGCAGTCGATCCGCCTGCGCAATCCCTATGTCGATCCGATCAGCCTGATCCAGGTCGATCTGCTGGCGCGCTGGCGCGCCGGTGGCAGCGAGGACGAGGCGCTGCTGCGCGCGCTGGTCGCGACCGTCAACGGCGTGTCGCAGGGCTTGCAGAACACCGGCTGATGACGATGCGCGAGCTGCGTATCAGCACCGATTCGAGCCAGATCGACGTCGATCTGGTTCACCGGTATTTATCGGAAGAATCGTATTGGGCCAAAGGCATTCCACGTGAAACCGTCGAGCGCTCGCTTGCGCATTCGCTGTGTTTCGGCGGCTACATCGACGGCCACCAGGTCGCGTTCGCACGCGTGATCTCGGACTACGCGACCTTCGCCTACCTGGGTGATGTGTTCGTGCTGCCGGAGTACCGCGGCAGCGGCTACAGCAAGGCCTTGATGCAGGCGGTGATCGCGCATCCGCAGTTGCAGGGCTTGCGACGTTTCATGCTCGCCACATCCGATGCGCACGGGCTGTATGCGCAGTTCGGCTTTGCCGCGCCGGCCAAGCCACAGACGCTGATGGAGTGCTGCGTCCCGGATATTTACAAGACATCTAAACCGATTCCGCCGCCGCAGAGACGACGCAGCGGCCAGTAGGTTGGGGTGAGCATCGCGAACCCCAACATCAGCGCGGACGAATGTTGGGGTTCGCTGCGCTCACCCCAACCTACTCTTCGCTACTCTTCGATGTACAGATCCATCTGCTGGCCCACATACACCGGCCGTTCGATCGGATTGGTGAAGCGGAACACCACCTGCAGCACCCGCGTATCGACGCGTTCTGCGGCCATGCCGGTCAGCGAGCGCTTCGGCACCACCAGTGGCTCGATCCGCACGAAGGTCAGCGGGAACGGACGATCCGGCTCGCCCTTGATGTAGCCCACCGCGTTCTTGCCGGCCTTGATGCGCGGCGCGATCTGCTCGTCGACGTCGGCGCGCACCTGCACTTCGTCGGTATTGCCCAGCACCATCGGCGCCACCGGCGACTGCGGCGACACGAACTCGCCGACCGACACGCTCATCTGCAGCACGCTGCCATCGATCGGCGACGTCACCCGCATGCGGTCGACCAGGTTCTGCGTCGCCTTGACCGCGGCCTCTGCGGCTCCGACCTGGGCTTTGGCGACTTCGACTTCGTCCGAGCGCGTCGAGACTTCGCCACGCGTCACCGCATACGGATCGGTGACGTCGGTCAGCCGCTTGTAGGTGGCGCTGACGCGCGCCAGCTGCGCCTGCGCCACGCCCAGGTTCGCCTGCTGCAACGCGAGTTGCGCCCGTACGTCACGATCATCGATCTGGAACAGCGGCTGACCGCTCTTGACGTGATCGCCAGCGTCGACGAACACCTTGGAGACGATGCCGGCAACCGGCGCGCCGAGCTGGGTATTGTCATGCATCGCCTCGACGAGGCCGGCGGCGCCAATGCCGGTCGAATGCGGTTTCACCGGCGGCTGCACCGAAGGCGGCGGCGCCGGCGGTTTGTGCGACAGGCGATAGATCTGGATGCCCATCATCACGATGCTGATCAGGGCGATATAGAAGGTCAGTTTTTTCAGGACAATCATGGCAGGCGCCTGGTGAGTCTCAAGGGGTTGGCGCGGCGGCGACTTCGGCGGGCGGCGGCACGGTGTCGGCGCCCGTCTTCGTATCCGCGGGCGCCACGGCTTCGTCGGCGCTGGCGCCCACTGCGGCTAGGATTGCGTCCAGTTCCTGATCCTCGGACGTCGTCGCCGGTTCGGATATCGAAACCGGAGCGGCGGCTGGGGCTTCGACCGGGACCGCGGCTGGTGCTTCGACCGGAGCGGCGGCGGGCGTTTCGGCCGGGACCGCGGCCGGTGCTTCGACCGGAGCCGCGGCCGGCATTTCGACCGGGGCCGCAACCGGTGTTTCAACGGCGGGCGCGGTCGGGGCTCCAACCGGCGCCGTTTCCTCGGGCAGCGGTGCCTTCAGCAGAACCGGCGTCGCCGCGTCGGCCGCGGCCGGTGAACCGTCGGCGCGGACCACCGGACTGCCGCCGAGTGCCAGGTCCAGCGCGATACGGTTGTTCAGCAGCGCCAGATCCAGATCGAGCGCCTTGATCCGTGCCAGCACCACGCCGCGTTCCGCGCCCAGGTTGGTGCCGGCGTCCAGCGTTCCGTTATCGTAGCTCTTCTGGGTCAGCGATTGGTTCTTCATCGACAGATCCAGCGCGCGCTGCACAAAGTCGCGCTGCTGACGCAGCGCCGCCTCGGTTGCCAGGCCGTCTTCGACTTCACGGAAAGCGGAGAGCGCCTTGTCGCGATATTTCTGCACCGACTCCACCATCAGCGCGCGCTGCACGCGGATGCCGGCGCGAATCTGGCCGCCGTCGAAAATCGGCTGCAGCAGGCCGCCGCCCAGCGACCAGGTAAACGAGTCGTCGTCGAACAGCAGATCGCGATACTTGGACTGGGTGCCGCCCGAGGCATTGAGCGTGAAGCGGGGCAGCAGGTTCTTTTTTGCCGCCAGCAGCCGATCGTCGCTGGCGGTTACCCGCAGCGCGGCAGCCTGGATGTCGGGACGGCGTTCCAGCAGATTCGACGGCAGGCCGGCCGCTATTGGCGCCGGCATCGGCGGCAGCGCTCCGCTGGCTTCGAGCGCGGCCGCCGGATAGCGGCCGACCAGCACTTCGAGCGAGCGCGCAATGCGGTCGCGCTCGAGTTTGCGTGCGACCAGATCGCCGTCCGCGGCGGCCTGGTCGGTCTCGAGCTTGATCAGCTCGGCGGTGCTCAGCAGGCCGGACGCTTCGCGCTCGCCCGAGATGCGCACCGTCTCGTTCTGGCTCTTCTGCAGCGCCTGCGACAGTTCCAGGCGCTGATCCGCCGCGACCAGCGAGAACCACAGGCTCGCGGTCTGCGCGGCCAGCGAGAAGCGCGCGGCTTCGACATCGAGCATCACTGACACCAGGTCGCCGGCGGCCGCGTGATTCAGATCGAGCACGCGGTTCCAGACGTCCAGCTCCCAGGACAGGCCCAGGCCGAAACGGATGCGCGAGATGTACGCATCCGAAGGCAGCACGGTCGAGTTGCCGAGGAAGTCGTTGATCTGTCGCTGACGGCCGACGCTGGCCTGAAAGTCCAGACGCGGCAGATTGGCTGCCTTGTCGATCGCCGCACGCGCAGCGGACGCGTCGCGCCGCGAGATCGCCGACAGCAGCGTGGCGTTGTTGCGCCAGGCTTCTTCGACGAGCGAGGTCAGCGTCGGATCGTTGAAGTCCTTGAGCCAGTCGTCCGCGACGGTGTCAGCCGTGGCCGGCGCCGACCAGGCCGCCGGTACCACGCCGCTGACCACGGTCTTGGGCTCCGGCGCTTCGCGCTGGAACAGCGAGCAGCCGGCGAGCGTCGTCGAGGCGCCGGTGATCGAGGCCACGACCACTGCTCTGCCCAGTGTCCGGCGCCAAGCCGGCCGCGACAGGCGCCAGCCCGGTGTGGGAGCGAAGTTCTGCATCGTCATGATCCGGGTCTATCGCGGAGCGCGGATCAGGGTGTCGTTACCGGCGTGATGTTGGCCACAGCGAAGTATGGCGCTCCGATGCCCAGGCTCGGTGACAGATTCGTCCACGCCGTCCAGGTGTTGCCGGCAGCGGTGGGGTTGGAAGGATCGACCGCCTTGTCCGGTACGTTGAGGTAGGAAACCACGCCATGCGGCGGGTTCGCCGAGTTCGGAGTACCGCCTGCGGTGTACAGGGCCCCCAGATTCGCGGCGGTATACGCCGTTTCTTCATATGGAGGCACGTCGGTGGTCGTTTCATCGAAGCAGGCGTCGACGGCACCGGCGTTGACCAGCGTGCCCGGGAACGTGATCACGGTGCCGTCCGCGCTCAATACAACACCCGTCGCAGTCAGGGCAACCTGTGCGTTGCAGCCGGAGAACAGCAGGCTGCCCAGCTGGCTGATCGGCTCGTTGAAGACGAAAGTGAAATTGGCCCCGTCGTAGAAGCCCAGCTTGACCAGCGGCGGCATCAAGTCGCGCAGCCGCACCAGTGCCCGCGTGCCCGCATCCGGTGACACGCCATTGAGATCCTTGATTGAAGCGCCGAGATTGATTTCCGCGGTGCCGGCGCTTGCATCGTTGGCGAACTGGAAGATATTGCTGACGGTTATGGAGAACAGATTGGAGACCGATCCGTCCTCGGCGCTGGTGACGTTGTTCAGTACCAGCGGAGCCGACAGTGTTGCGGTCATGTTGCTCGTCGTCGGTACGGTACCCGTGGCGGTGCCGGGTTCGGTGATCGCGATGCCCAGCGTCGTCGAGGTCTTGATGAAGGCGGCCGTACCTTCAGCGTCGCCTATGGCGCGAGTGCCGCTGCCATTGTTCAGGTCGGTGGCGAAGGTCGAGCTTTTCAGGGCCGCGCTCGACAGACCCTGCAATTCAGAGGCCCCGCGCCAGTTGTCGTCGGCGTAATCGGTGTTGCTGTCGTTGACGTCGGCTGCCTGCGGCGTAATCGACAGCAGCACCGTTGCCGGCTCGCTGGGGCTGACCGGCGTGACGACGCCGCCGCTGCTGCCGGAACTGGTCGTTCCGGCGATCAGTTCATCGAGCAATTGCAGCGCGACCGTCGGCCGCCCGTTGTCGGCCAGCGTTGCCTGCGAGCTGCCGCCCGAAACGCCGGAAGTGTTGCGCGACGTGATATGGAACACATCGCCGGCCTGCACGGTGAATGTGGAAACGCGGGCGCGGATCAGCAGGTCGAACTGGGCTGCGCCGCCCGGCGAGATCACGTAGGTCGAACCGTTGTTGGAGATGAACGAAGTGTTCTGCGGATTGCCGCCGCTGGTCTGAACCGGGAAGAACAGCGCGTCCAGCTTGTTGCCGGCACGCTCCAGCCAGACAACGTAGTCGGCGGCGCTGCCGTTGGCCGGCGCCACGACGGTGACGCGCGCCAGGCCGGGTTGCACGGTGCGCGTATCGCTAGGCGCGACTGCGAGCAGCAGCGCGTTTAGCGCAGTCACGGCCGCGGTACTATTGACCTGTTCAACTTCCGGCGCCGTGCCGTAAGCCGTCGTCGTGCCAGCCGGCGTCCGCGCGGCGCGGATGTCGGATGCGGTGTCCACGGTATCCAGCAGTGCGTCGGTGCTGATGTAGGCCAGATCGTCGGCAATGGCCTGGGTGCTGACCTGTGCCGTTGCCGCCGCCGAGGCGACCGTGTTGGACGAACCGAAGCTAACGAAGGACAGCACCAGCTCCTGGCTGGTCAGGCTGTCGTAGGCGAGGCCGGAGGCGTCGGCGATGCCGTTGCCGGCGGTGTCCTTCAGCGCTTCGCGCGCAATGTGCAGCGTCACTGCCGTGCTTGCCGGTACCGCGCTGCCGAGTATGATCGTCACGGTGTTGTCGGCCAGCGTCACTGCAGAAACCACCGCATAGGTCTGATTCGGCGAGACGCCGAGTATTACCGAGACATCCGCCGGGTCGAGCAGGCCCTGCTCAAGCGGCTCGCTGAAATGAATGGTGAACGTCTTGGTGACGCTGCTCTCGAGCTGCGCCGGACTGGCGCTCGGGTCGATCACGCCGTCGACCGAGGCGACGAAGGGCGCCACCGTGTCGGAGCTGGTAGGTGGGCTGACCGAAACATTGGCCAGCAGCACCGGGCTGCTCGCGTCCGAGGTACGCAGGTTGATCGTGTTCGTATCGCTGGCGAGGCCGCCGATCGGGCACGGCGGAGCCGAGCCGGTGACGCTGTCGATCTTGTAGCTGCTGACCACGAACTGCAGGCAGGAATCGTTGTAAGCCGTGGGGAAATTGAAGCTGCCGCTGCTGTCCGAGGTCGCCGACATGCTCGCCGCGTCGTACGAAGTCGCTACGCCCGCGGTGGTTGCGGTGGTCAGCGGCTCGACGCCGATGAAGTTCAGTGCCAGATGGGCGCCGCTGACGGCAGTGCCGGTCGAAGTACTACGCAAAACGCCGCTGACCGACGAGGCCAGCTGGGGCAGCTTGACGATGCCGACGCCGACATTGAAGCCATCGACGAACACGGTCCCGCCTCCCACCGAGCTGCCCGACTGCGCGGTCGGCATCGCGCTGACCGTTGCCCCCAGATAAGTGGTGTCACCGCTCGGCGAGGCCACCACGAGGGTGATCGGTCCGTTGACATCATTGGAGGCGATACTGGAAACACCCGAGACGATCACGCCGGGCATCGAGAACGAGCCGTCCGACCCGCTGGTAACCGACAAGGGCGTACCGTCTTCGGATGCGCCTGCATAACGGATCGTGGCGCCGGCGATGCCATGGCCTCGCGTGTCCTGGATGACGCCGGTAATGGTGCCGGTCAGATCGGAAACCTGGGTCGGATCGCCGTTGTCGTCCGGCGAGGCGCAGGCGCTCAATAACAGGATTGCCGATACGGGCAGCAGCACCAGGCTCCGCATAGCGGAGCGGCCATCACAAAGCATCATCGTAAATCTCCCTGGGAAACGCCCGTCTACCGGGTCGTTGAGTTCCATTGTGCCAGCGCCTCAAGCGCCGAGCGTAACGCTATGTGCCCACGGTCGAATAGCCGTGCCCGGGCCGCAAGCGAAGCCGAAGCCGATGCCGAGCACTATGCAAATTCCATGCGGAGCTATATTTGCATGAAGCTTGCGGACGCAAGCACCTGCCAGGAAAGGCAGTCATAAAGTGCCGTAAAGTGATACTAGGGTATTCGGCAAAGGACATCCGGGGGGACGTCATGAATCAGAGAGCGAGGGCCGTGCGTGCGCGCGTCGGCCTGCAGGCAGCCGTGCTGGCTGGGGTGCTGCACAGCGCGGGCGCCATGGCCCAGGATGCGCAGAACACTTCCGATGCGCCGGCTCCGCCGGCCACAGCCGCGCCAACCGAGCCGCCGGTGCTCGACGTGATACCGGTCGACGTGGCGCAGCCCAAGGAGCAGCCGAGCGCGCGCGCGCCCGAATCCGTCGAGCTCGACGAGGTCATCGTCACCTCTCAGAAGACCAAGCAGACCTTGCGCGAAGTGCCGGCCTCGGTGTCGGCGATTTCCGGCGAGGCGATGCGCGACTCCAAGATCCTGACCGCCAGCGACGTCAACGGCTACGTGCCCAACGCCCAGCTGCGCGTGTCGCCGTTCGCCGGCGAACTGCGCATCCGCGGCTACGGTACGTCGCTGAGCAACGTCGGCTTCGAGCCCTCGGTCGGCCTGATCATCGACGACGTCTACTACGGCCGCACCTCGTTCATGTCGGCGTTGATGTACGACGTCGATCGCCTCGAGGTGATCCGCGGCCCGCAGGGTGCGCTGTTCGGCAAGAACACCGTTGCCGGCGTGGTCAATATCACCACCATCGACGCCGACAACGTGGTCGCCGGCGACATCACCGTGTTCGCGCGCGACGACAACGAGATCCGCGACGTGCGCGGCGGCGTCTCCGTGCCGCTGGCCGACGGCGTCTATTCGCGGCTGTCGGGGGCGGTGCAGTCCTTCGAGGGTTTGTTCTACAACACCACGCTGGACCGTCGCGAGGCGGATCTGGATTCCTTCGCCGGCCGCGCCAAGCTGCGCATCACCGATCTGTTCGGCCAGGGCCAGCTGCGGCTCGCGGTGTCGTCGGCCACGCAGAAGGCCAACGGCAATCTGTTCCAGTTGTCCAAGGCCAGCGACGCGACGCTGGCGCTGTTCAAGCAATACGATCCGCGCACCGAGACCAATCCTTACAACTCCACGCTGTCGAGCAACGTGCCGTCGAAAGTCAACGTCGCCACCGATACCGCGTCGGCGGCGTTCGATTATCCGTTCGGCGAAATCTGGGGTCTCGACAGTCTGAGCCTGACATCAGTCAGCGCCTATGCCTACAACGAGGTAAAGGAACGCACCATCGACTTCGATTTCTCGCCGGTGCCGGTGGTGCGCCTGGATCTGGCCAGGCCGACGCCGTATGACCAGTACAGCCAGGAGCTGCGGCTGTCGGGCGTGTCGCCGTCCTTGTTCGGGCTGTTTGGGCGCACCGAGTTCATCGGCGGCGTCTACTACCTGAAAGCCAGCCTGCTCAGCAACGATATCGTGCAGGTGGAGGATCTGGGCGCCGCCGCGGCCTTCGTGATCGCGGCGCGTGGCGGCAATGCACTGACCGGCGCCAACGGCCTGCCGCTGAACGACGTGCTCGCCGAACAGCTCGGCAATCTACTTGGCGCCGTCACCGCCTCTCCGCTGGACGATGTGCTGGTCACCGGGCAGACCAATCGCGAACGCGCCGAGCTGCTGCTCGACCAGGACCAGGAGGCGATCGCGGCCTATGGCCAGGTCACCACGTATCTGACCGAGCATTTCGCCGGCATTCTCGGCTGGCGCATCGGCCACGAGACCAAGGACGCGCATCTGTCCTCACAGGCGCCGGCCGGCGCGATCTTCATCCCGGCGATCCTCGGTCAGAGCAACTTCGATACGCAGCTGCATCGAGCCGAGAACGAGAGCTCGCCGAAGGTCGGCGTGAAATACGACTTCAGCAAAAAAGTGTCGAGCTACCTGGTCTGGGCCAAGGGTTACAAGGGCGGTGGCTACAACGCGCTGCCGTTCAACGACCAGAACCTTCAGTACGGGCCGGAAACCGCCGACACCTACGAGACCGGCATCAAGGCCCGCCTGTTCGACAACACGCTGGACGCGAACTTCGCGGCCTACCTGACCAACTTCAACAATCTGCAGGTGTCGGTGTTCGACGGCACCACGTTCAACATCCAGAACGCGGCGGAGGCTCGCAGCCAGGGTTTCGAGGCGGATTTCCGCTGGCTGTCCCCCTTCCCCGGCACCTCGGTGCGCGGCACGCTCGGCTATTGCGACGCCTACTACCGCAGCTATCCGGAAGGCCCGGCGCCGGCGGATTCGGGACTGGATTCGGTGGACCTGTCGGGCCGCAGCCTGGTCTCCGCACCTAAATGGAGCGCGAGCCTGATTCCGCAGCTGAGCCTGCCCGGCTTCGGACCGAACTGGGGTTTCCAGTTCCAGGTCGAGGGCCTGTATACGTCCAAGCGCTATCTCGATGTCGATCTGGATCCGAATACGCTGCAGAAGGCGACGCTGCAGGTCAATGCGCGGGTGTCGGTGGGTGCGCGAGACGGGGCCTGGAGCGTGTCGGTATTCGGCTCCAACCTGACCAACGAGGGTGTACTGGCGCAGGTTACGGACGAGCCGGTGGCACCGGGCAATTTCGGTGCGATCCGTCAGGATCGCGGCCGCGAGTTCTATGGCGCGGTGAAGCTGAATTTCTGATTTTGCTGCCCCGATGGTGAAACGAGGGCTCGCTTGAATGGTAGGTCGGCAATCCCTTGCCGACGTGCATGCCCAATGCGTAATCGAGGTCTCATGTCGGCAAAGGATTGCCGACCTACGGCTACGAGCGGAAGCTAAAACCCGTAAGCCCTGTTCTTGGTATCGAAGTCGGCGTCGGTCAGGCCCGGCTTCAGGTTCCAGTCGTGGAAGCGGTAGTGCTCCATCAGGCGGCCGTCCTTGTGCCAGAACTGCACCTCGGTCGGCATTGCCAGCGTCTTGTCGAAGCACAGCTCGGCCGCGCCGACCGGATACGGTGCCTTGTCGTCGGAGCCCATGGTGTCGCTGCGCAGGCACAGCGAGGTCTGACCTTCGACGACGCGCTCGCTGGCCACCGGCGCGGCCTCGGGTTCGGCTGAGGCCCTGCGCTTGTCGATGTTGGCTTTCAGCATCTTCGCCATGTTGTAGATGCCGGCTTGCGCGATCGGCCGCAGGTTGCCGCTGTTGGCGGTCGATCCGGCCGGGTCCAGCGACAGTGTCGCGATGCCGAGAAGGCCGGATTCGTGGACCTGGATCTTGCCGTCGTAACGGCCGCTGCACAGGATCAGTTCGCGGCCCTTGTGCGGATCGGCGATCCATTTCATGTAGCGGCAATCGGGGGTTTTCTGCTGCTTCAACAACAGCGTTTCGGCGGGTTTCAGATCGCTGCCGATGCGCTGCTGCTTCTGCATCACGACCTGGTAGCCGGGCAGCGTCTCGACGGTGTCGACGAACTTCTGCAGCAGCGCACGCACATCGGATGCGACCACCGGCGCGGCATCCACCGCGACCGCCGGCTGCAGCGACACCCAGGCGGCAACCGCAACCGCAACCGTGCTGGCAATTACAGGGGCGGCGCGCATCAGAACGCCACCGCCAGGCGCAGCCCGAGGCTGGTGTTGTGGCCGGTCTGGTCGACCACACCGCTGACCGCGAAGCTCGGCAGATTGAGCCGCAGGCCGGCGTAAACGTCGGGCCGCACCAGGGTCTGGTTGCCGGGCGCATCGGCGCCCGACGCCGCAAATTCGCCTAGCGCGACGCCGATGCCGCCGTAGGGCAGCAGCAGGCCATGGACCGTCGAGACTTCCAAGCCCAGCGCCTGTGTGTAGGCGTCGACATCCTTGATGCTCCACACCGCGCCGAGGCTGGCGCGGGCGTCGACTGTCCAGCGGCCGTGCGCATAGACCGGCAGGCTGGCATCGATGCGCCACAGCGCATCGTCGGTGCTGGCGAGCGCGGCTGCGGTCAGGCCGACACGGATGCCATGCGGCGCCTGGAACCAGGCATCGACACCGGCGACGTCAAGGTTGTCGACCTCGGCGCCGGTGACTGCGGACCAGGTCTTGGAGTCATCGGTGTATGTGGTGCTGGCATAGCCGGCCAAGCCCCAGCTTCCGGTTTCGGCGCTGGCCGGGCCGGCCACGCCCTTGTTGCCCAGTGCCGCGAGCAGGTCGGCGCTCAGCTGGTGGAACTGCGAGTCGCTGGCGGCGGCGAGCCGGTTGAGTTCATAGGCCTGCGCCGGCGCGGCACCGAGCAACGCGGTGGCGACAGCGGCGGGCAGCAGTGTAAGTCGGGGAAGTTTCATGAGGTTTTCAGGCCGCAAGTTCCAGGCCCATTCGATAGTAGCGCGCGGCGTCATCCGGGTTCTGGGTCTGCTCGGCGAGCCGCGCCAGTTCCAGGTACGCGGCCGGGGAAGGCTGGGTCCGCGCGGCGGCCTCGAGGTAGCTGCGCGCCTTGCCCCAGAGCTTGTTCTGCAGGCAGGCCTGGCCCGCGGTGACCAGCAGCTCGATGCGCTCGCCGTACTGGCTCAGCCATTGTTCTATCGAGGCGAGCCGGGTGACATCGTCGCTGCCATGCAGGCGGCCGTAGAGGCTGACCAGTTCGCCGTCCCAGTCTTCGCGCAGCGCTTCGCCGATCAGCGCGGCGGCCTCGGCATCGGCGTTGAGCCGGTGCAGCGCACTGGCATAGCGCAGCCTCAGCGCAGGCTCGCGGCGCAGTTCGCTGCCGCTGGCGTCCCACAGGGCCTTGAGCCGCGACAGCTGAGCGGCCGCTTCGGCCTGTGCGATCAGCTCGCTCATCGAGCGGCGCATCAGCGCGTCGCGGCGTTCGGCCGTCAGTGCGTCGAGCTTGAGCGTTTCCAGCAGCAGGCCGCGCAGCGCCTCCCAGTCGTTCAGGCCCTCGAAGGCCAGTGCCAGCAGCTCGACCGCGTACGGATGCCGCGGGTCCTGCTCGCGCAGACGCAGCGCGGTGTCGCGGGCCGGTGCAAATTCGCCGCGCTCGAGCTGCAGCTCGGTCTGCGTCAGCAGCACCGCGAAGTCCAGCCCGGATTTGCCAGCGGCATCGCCGCTGGCCGCGAGCTGCAGATAGTGGTCGCGCCGGTCCGGCGCGCCCAGGCGCTGCGCCGCGCGCGCGGCGGCCAGATAGTTCAGATGCGAGGCGTGATGGTCGGCGGCGCGGCGCACCAGCTCGATTTCGGCGCGCTTCCAGTTGCCCTCGAGCAGGCGCAGCAGGCCTTCCTCGAAGGTGTCGCGCGCGCGCTCCTCGCGGTGCTTGTCGAGCAGCCGCCGGATCAGCGACGGCAGGCGCACCCCGGCGAACAGCAGCCGAAAACCCCAGACGACGAGCGCCAAGCCGACGAGCACGGTGCCGAACAGGCCGAGCAGTGAGGTCTCGACGACCCAAAGCCCGTAGTTCATCAGCACGTAGCCGGCGTCGGCGCGCAGCAGCCAGGCGGCCGCGGCACCGAGCGCGAGCGCGACCAGCAGCAGGAGCCAGGTGCGGATCACTGCGGGTTCGGTGCGAGGACCTGACGCAGCAGCGTCAGCGATCCGCTCAGCTCGGGCGGCGGCGCTGACAGCTCCAGCGCCTGCAGGCGCTCGATCTCGCCGAGTGCGGCTTCGACGCCGGGGTCGTCGGCGCGGAAGAACTGGCGCAGCCAGTCGGCAGCCGAACCGAGCACTTCACGGAAGCTGGCGGTTTCACCGCGCAGCAAGGCGACGCGCGCCGATTCCAGCTTCAGGATCAGCACGTGGACGATCACCGCCTCGTCCTCGGCCGGCAGCAGGCGCAGGCTCGCGGCATTGTCCTCGCGGCGGATCACGAACAGGCTCGCGACCGCGCTGCGCACCGAGGCCCAGACGCGCTCGTACCAGCGCGCGCCGGCATCGCTGCCGGCGCTACCCGGGCGGGCGCCGCCGAACTGCCGCGGCTCGACGCGCGCGCGCAGTGGCAGCGAGTCGGCGCGGTCGATCAGGCTCGACAGCGTCAGCGAAGCCGAGGTCAGATCCGGCCGCGGCAGCGCCTGCAGCTGCGCGCGCTCCCGCGCGATCGCCTCGCGCACGCGGAACAGCCGCGGATCGTTCAGTGCGCCGAGGCGCTCGTCGGCAATCTGCAGCGCCAGCAAGGCCGAGCGCACATCGTGCTCGAGCAGCAGGCGGTCGTTGGCGAGCAGCATCAGCTGCTCGACCGAGGCGAGCGCAAAGCGCGTGCGGCCGCCCTGCAATTCTTCGGTCATGCGGCCCATCAGCTGCTCGCTGTTGTCGAGCCGGCCCTGCATCGCGGCCAGGTCCGAGCCCGAGCGCTGCAGCACGCGCGCCAGGTCGGACTGGCGCGTCGCGGTCTGCGACGTCAGGTTGTCGAGTTCGGCGGCCTGGCGCGTCAGCCGCCGCAGCGCGTGATCCTGGGCCTGCAGCAGGCTGGCCTGGTTGGCGCGCAGATCCCACAGCAGCCAGCCGCCGTAGCCGAGCGCACCGGCCAGCAGCAGCACCAGCAGCCAGGCGATGGCGCCGCCGCTGCTTTTCGGGGATGCGGAAACATCGCGGGTCTCGGAGGCCATGGACGCCAGCGGCGGCACTGATGGCACTGATATTGGCGGCACAGCGCCTGCCGAGGCCGACACTTCGGCGTCGTTGTCGGCCGCATCGGGTGGATTGGGGCTGCTCATGCTGAGGTCCTGAACCTGGCCTTTGCGCCACACACCGAGGCAGTGGACGATGGCGTCGTCGCTGACCGTTTCGGGCAGCAGCGGAGCGGTGAAGCCCAGCGCCAGCGCTTTTTCTAACACACGCGGGCTCGGCACAACCAGCTTCAACGCCAGCAAGCTCGGGCGCAGCGCCTCGGGCGTCAGCAGCCACAGGCGTTCCAGCGTCTCGCCGCTGGTGATCACGATCGCGTCGGCCAGCGCGATCTCGGCCTCGATGCGGGCTTCGTCGTGCTCGAGCGGCCGGCGCCGATACAGGCTCAGCGTGTCGACCTGGGCGCCGCGTGCGGCGAGGCCGGTGGCGATCAGCTCGCGGCCGTCCTCGCCGGCGACAATCAGATAGCGCTTGCCGGCCGCATCCTGCAGCGGCGGCAGCTGCAGCAGGGCCTCGCTGGACGCGCGCTGCTCGGGCCAGATCGCGCCCGGATGCCCGACCGCTGCCAGCGCCGCGGCG
The DNA here is from genome assembly GCF_028291725.1 of Hydrocarboniphaga sp. GTDB lineage: Bacteria > Pseudomonadota > Gammaproteobacteria > Nevskiales > Nevskiaceae > Hydrocarboniphaga. Next base: position 52,286 of record NZ_JAQGNT010000031.1, read on the forward strand.
GTGGCGCCGCCGACCGCAAACAGCGACGGCCAGCCCGCGTCGCGGCCGTCGATCTCGGCCGCGTAGCGCACCGCGTTGGCGCTGGTGAAGATCCAGCCGTCGTCGTCGCGGTGCGCGGACAGAATCGCGCGGCTCGCCTCGTCATCGCCGCTGGCGGCGATCGCAAAAACCGGCAGCCTGGCGGCTTCGGCGCCCTGGGCTTCCAGCAGCAGGCTCAGATTGCCAGCCTGCAGATCCGGGCGCGTGACGATGACACGCAAGCCCTTCAGCGGCAGGCTAGCTTTGCTCTTCACGTCAATATGCCGAGCGTGCGCAGGATGTCGCGCGCGCCGGCATCGAGCAGGCGTTCGGCCAGCGTAATACCGAGGTTTTCAGCATCGGTTGCCGGACCGCGGATTTCGTCGCGCACTTGCAGCGCGCTGGCCGGATCGCCGACTACAGCCTGCAGATGCAGCTGCCCGCCGGAGATCCGCGCATGGCCGGCGACCGGCACCTGGCAGGCCCCGCCCAGGCGCGAGTTCAGTGCCCGCTCTGCGGCCAGCCGCTGGGTCGTCAGCGGATCGTGCAGATGCGCCAGCAGCTGGCGCGTCGCGGTGTCGTCGTCCCGGCATTCGATGCCGATCACGCCCTGGCCGATCGCCGGCACGAAGCGCTCGACATCCAGGTATTCACGGATGCGCTCCGCCAGGCCCAGGCGCAGCAGCCCGGCCGCGGCGAGCAGGATCGCGTCGTAGCCGCCTTCATCCAATTTGCGCAGGCGCGTGCCGACATTGCCGCGCAGCGGCGAGATCTGCAGATCCGGCCGCAGGCCGTGCAGCTGGGTCGAGCGGCGCAGGCTCGAGGTGCCGACATGCGCGCCCCGCGGCAGATCCGCGACGCTGGCGCAGGTGTTGGAGACGAAGGCGTCGCGCGGGTCCTCGCCGGCCAGGAATGCGCTCAGGCACAGGCCCTCGGGCTGCTGCGCCGGCACGTCCTTCATCGAATGCACGGCGATGTCGGCGCGCCGCTCGAGCATCGCCTGCTCGAGTTCCTTGACGAACAGCCCCTTGCCGCCGACCGCCGACAGCGGGCTGGCCAGCAGCTGGTCGCCGCGCGTGGTCATCGGCACCAGTTGCACGTCCAGCGCAGGCTCGAGTTCGAGCAGGCGCCGCTGCACGTGGTGCGCCTGCCACAGCGCGAGCGGCGACTCGCGCGTTGCGATGCGGACGCGAGTCGCTGCCGCCGCCACCGTCAGACGACTTCGGCCGCGCTGCTGATGATCTTGCCGACCAGGCCGTATTCCTTGGCTTCCTGTGCGGACATCCAGTGATCGCGCTGTGTGTCGGTGGCGATGCGCTCGACGGTCTGGCCGGTTTCCTTGGCGTAGATCTCGTTGAGGCGCTGGCGCATGCGCACGATCTCCTTGGCGGCGATCGCGATGTCCGAAGCCGTGCCGCCCATGCCGCCGGAGGGCTGGTGCAACAGGAACCGGGTGTTGGTCAGCGCGTAGCGGTTCTCGGGCTTGGCAGCGCTATAGATCAGCGAGCCGGCGCTGGCGCACCAGCCGGTACCGACCATTCGGATCTCGGGCTGCACGAACTTGATCATGTCGTAGATCGTGTCGCCGGATTCGACGTGGCCGCCCTGGCTGTTGATGAAAATGGTGATCGGCTCTGACGATTCGGCCTGCATCGCGAGCAGCCGGCTGGTCACGTTCTCGGCGAGCTTCTGGTTGATGCCGCCGTAGATCAGGATCGTGCGCGCCTGGAACAGCCGCTCTTCGAGCGCGTTCGGCCGCTTCGGCGTCACCGCTTCGGATTTCTCTTCGTCGGCGGCGATGAAGGGGTACGACATGGCAAAGCTCCTCGTGTGAGTTTCGCCCGCCCGGGGCGGACTAGGACAGACAGTTTAGGGGAGTCGGCTGAAGCGTGGCGAAAGCCCGCGTTGCCATTCCCCGTCCCGCCTGTGGCGAAGGAGAATGGGTGGGGGCAAAACCCCGCGGCGCAAGGCGATCCGTAGGGCGGGTCGTGACCCGCCGCTTTTCTGGCGCCCTGATCGATACAACGGCGGGTCGCGACCCGCCCTACCAAAGCCGCGCTAGCCGTCGGTCAGGAACCGCCGGACTTCCGCCAGACGCCGACGCGATACCGGCAGCGGCTTGCTCGCGTGCTTCATCTTCAGCCAGTGGTGCTGCTCGCCGCCGCGCTCGCGCTCCAGGCTGGCGATGAAGCGCGTCGCGACCAGGGCCTTGCGGTGGATGCGCAGGAACCAGGGCGCAAAGTCGTCCTCGAGCGTCTTCAGCGACTCCTCGATCAGCACTTCGCCGTGCAGATGGCAGACCGTGGTGTATTTCTGGTCGGCCAGGAAATAGACGATGTCCTCGACCGGAATCCGCACCAGGCCCTCGCGGGTCGTGGCCAGAATATGTTCGCGCTTGGGCCGCTCGCCGTCGCCGGGTACCGCGGCCGGGGTCTTCTGCGCCCGCGTCGGGCGGCGTGCCCGCAGCAGCGCCTCCTTGAGCTTCTCGACGCGGATCGGCTTCAGCAGGTAGGCGTCGGCATTGGCGTCGAACGCCGACAGCGCGTGCTCGGAATACGCGGTGGTGAAGATGATCGCCGGCGGCGGATCGTATTCGGCCAGCTGGCGCGCGACCTGCAGGCCATCGACGCCGCCCATGCGGATATCGAGCAGCACCAGGTCGGGCTCCTCGTTATCGACGATCTCCAGCGCGGTCTCGCCGTCGCCGGCCTCGCCGACGATCTCGTAGCCCGGAAACTCCGACAACAGCCGCCTCAGGCGCTCGCGCGCCAGCGGCTCATCGTCCACGATCACGACTCTCATCGCGCAACTCCTCCCTAATCCGCAACGGCAAAAATGCCTGGGAGGACACTACGCCGGCAAGAACAGCCTTGCCTTGTAGAGCCCCTCCTCGATTCCCAACTCTACCCGCCCCCGCTCACCGTAAATGAGGCCGAGGCGGCTCGCAATGTTGTCGACCGCCACCTGGTTGCCGCGGTGGCCGTCTTCGACGCGCTCTTCGTCCTGCGGCGGGATCGGATTGCTCACCTCCAGCAGCACTTCGCCCATGCTGCGCCGGGCCCTGACCTGGATCGTGCCACCGTCGCGTCGCTTCGACACCCCATGATGCACCGCGTTCTCGACCAGCGGTTGGATGATCAGCGACGGCACCGGGTGGCTGAGCAGATCTTCGGGGATGTCCCACTCGACGTTCAGGCGCTCGTCGAGCCGCGCCTTCTCGATGCGCAGGTAGGCATTGCAGATGCTGATCTCGTCGACCAGCGGCGCCATCTGGCCGGGTTTCTCCAGGCTGGCGCGGAACACGTCGGCCAGATCCTCGACCAGGCCTTCGGCCTCGGCCGGGCGCAGGCTGATCAGCGCCGCCAGGCTGTTCAGGGCGTTGAACAGGAAGTGCGGGCGGATACGCGCGTTCAGCGCCTGGTAGCGGCTTTCGGATTCGGCGCGCACCTGTTCGCGCCACTGGTGGCGGGTCCAGAAGTAGCGCAGCAGCAGCACCGCGACGATCGCCGCGATCGCGCTGTGGCGCAGCACGAACCACAGCCGCGGCTCGTTCGGGTCGAGCACCCCCCAGCGCGGGTGGGTGCCGATGCTCCAGGCCAGGTTGGATAGCAGCATCACCGCCATCACCAGCGCGCCCCAGCAGACGAAGAACACCAGGCCGGGCCGTGCGATCGTCAGGAAGCGCCGCAGCCAGCACAGGATCGCCGCGCCGCACAGGCCGATCCACTGCAGGTAGACGCTGAGCAGCACCAGGGTCTGGACGAAGCCGCCGCTGCGCACGCTGCCGCCGAGGGTGAAGCACAGCGCCACCAGCTCCATCGCCAGCGCCATCGACAGCGCCACCGGCAAGGTGCAGAAGTTGGGGATCAGGCGGATGCGGGTCGCCGGATTGGACTGGACTTGGAGCATGGTTCCGGCAGTGGGGAGGCGGCGCGAGGCGGTGATCGCATCGGCGGGCGGAGCGGCGCGGCCATTGTAAGCCGATGCTTCCGAGCTGCGACCCGGGCTTCGGCCATCGGGTCCGGGCGGGGGCGCCGCTGGTCGGCCGTTATACTTTATGCCCCGTTTGTCCTTCGTCCGCAGCCCCAGAAGATCCGCGCATGACACAGCCCGCTGGCAAAAACCAAATGTGGAGCGGCCGGTTTTCCGAATCCACGACCGAACTGGTCGCGGCGTTCAGCGAGTCGGTGAGCTTCGATCGCCGGCTGTACCGGCAGGACATCGCGCAGAGCACGGCTCACGCGCGGATGCTCGCCAGGGTCGGCGTGCTGACCGCGGTCGATGCGGACGCGATCACCGGCGGCCTGCAGCAGGTGCTGGCCGAGATCGAGCGCGGCGAGTTCGTCTGGAAGGCCGAGCTCGAAGACGTACACATGAACATCGAGGCGCGGCTGACCGAGATCGTCGGCGACGCCGGCAAGCGCCTGCACACCGGCCGCTCGCGCAACGACCAGGTCGCCACCGACATCCGCCTGTACGTGCGCGACGCGATCGACGTGCTGCTGCCGCTGATCGACCGGCTCGGCTTAAGCCTGCTGGATCTGGCCGAAGCCGAGGCCGACAGCATCATGCCGGGCTTCACCCATCTGCAGATCGCGCAGCCGGTGACTTTCGGCCATCACCTGCTGGCCTGGCGCGAGCAGATCGTGCGCGACCGCTCGCGGCTGGTGGACGCGCGCGCGCGCCTGAACGTGCTGCCGCTGGGCTCGGCCGCGCTGGCCGGCACGGTGTATCCGCTGGACCGGCATTTCGTCGCCGAACAGCTCGGCTTCGATGCGGTCAGCGAGAACTCGCTGGACGCGGTCAGCGATCGCGATTTCGCGATCGAGTTCTGCTCGTGCGCGGCGATGATCCTGGTGCACCTGTCGCGCTGGAGCGAAGAGCTGATCATCTGGTCGACGCCGATGTTCGGCTTCGTCGCGCTGCCGGACCGTTTCTGCACCGGCAGCTCGATCATGCCGCAGAAAAAGAACCCCGACGTACCCGAGCTGGTGCGCGGCAAGACCGGCCGCGTGATCGGCGATCTGAACGCGCTGCTGGTGCTGATGAAGGGCCAGCCGCTGGCCTACAACCGCGACAACCAGGAAGACAAGGAGCCGCTGTTCGACGCGATCGACACGGTCACGATGTGCCTGCGCGTGTATGCCGAGATGACGCCGCACATCGTCGTCAAGCGCGAAGCCTGCCGCGCCGCCGCGGCGCGCGGCTTCTCGACCGCGACCGATCTCGCCGACTACCTGGTACGCAAGGGCCTGGCGTTCCGCGACGCGCATCACGTGGTCGGCGCAGTGGTCGGTTTCGCCGCGAAAGCCGGGCGCGATCTGGCCGGGTTGTCGCTGGATGAATTACGCGGCTTCTCGAGCGCGATCGAAGCCGACGTCTACGATCACATCACGCTCGAAGCCTCGGTTTCGGCACGCAAGACTTATGGCGGCACCGCACCGGAGCAGGTGCGTGCGGCGATCGCCCGGGCGCGTGGCAAGCCGCTTGTTTGAAGTCCGAGGCTGCGACGTCGCTCGGCTTCGGCAGTAAAGAAGTTCAGCGGCATTCGGCCGGAAGCATCTTCGGCGGCAGCTTATTGCCGGTGCAGGACCAAGCGATGATCCTTCCCGACGATACCTGCGGCGTTAGCACCAGTGCCCCACCGTTGAAGGGCGCACCGGCCAGCGTCACCGCGAGATAACCCTGCTCGGACAGTTCCAATACACCACGATGGGCGCCAGCTCTACCCAGCGCCAGCTCGGGATCAGCGATGCCGACAGCTTCCAGCGATTCCGGCCACTTCCCTTTCTCGATTGTGTAGCGCTCGATGGCCTTTTCCACCGGCTCCGACTGACTCAAGGCCTCAACGAGCACGGCACGGTTGATGTACTGCTGGTACGCAGGAATAGCGATTGCGGCGAGGATGCCAATCGTCGCGACGAATACCAGCACCGAGCTTGCACCGCCAGCACCGAGATTCGGAGTGACCCCAGCGAGCACGAAGGCGAACCAGTCTCGTGACGGCTGGTCCGGCTCTTCGCCATGTGCTAACGATTCGATTGCCGCGACGCGTTTGCTTAACCACGGATAGCCACCGATGAGTTCGTGGTATGACATCCAGAAGCCGCCGCTTTCGCGCCGCTGCTGTCCGAAGGCCGCCAGATCAATGTGCTTTCTCTGCGTGTGGCCGGCAACGAGTGCGGCCAGCGCAATGCGCGCATCGGCAGCACTTTCGCACGCGGCAAGCCCGTAACGATCACAGGTATATTCATGGGCTCGTGCGAGGCCGGTTCCGAGCAGCGGGAGAACCGCGGCGGGCGCGAGCACCGGTGCCCAAACCAGATGGCCGCGATGAATGTGCCCGAGCTCGTGGCCGATGTAGAAATCGATCGCGCCGGGCTCATCCTCGAGTGCATCCAGCACGCTGGAAAACAGCACGATGTAGCTGCGCCCTAGTGTCTAATTGCGCAAGTTAACGATAGTGTTTCGAAGCTGAGCGCCCTTGACCTCACGCTTACGCCAGACGAAGGGAGCGGCATTGTTGTTGTAAGCGGCGGTGAAGCTACGAATCGCGTCGAT
>NZ_JAQGNT010000043.1 GCF_028291725.1 Hydrocarboniphaga sp.
GCCAGACGATCGACTCCATCAAGGTTCGTAGACCTTAGGACTTAGGACGCAGTCGACGCTGCAATCGTGAACCAGCGCACGCACTCGCGCGCTGGCGATGCGCTTGTGCGCTTAAGCTTATCGCGAGGGCGGCAAGGGTTCTGGATCGCTCTGAGAGCGAAATGACGCCGGGGGGAAACAGGGATGAAGTTCTGGAAATCGCTGCGGACGCAGGTCGTCCGCGGGTCGCTGCAGGTCTGGGCCGCTCTCGGCTGGCTGGGGCACAGGTTGTTCGGACAGGTTTCCTGGCAGGCACCGGGATGGCTGACGGCACTGAAGCGCGGCATCGCCTGGCTGGCCGCGACGGTTATGGTGGCGATTCGCCGCAGCCCGCGCATCGCGGCTGCCGTCGCGGTTCTCGTGGTACTGATCGCCGCTGGCAGCTACGGCGGATGGCGGTGGTGGCAGAGCCGGCCCAAGCCGGTCGAAGTCAGCGTCTACGCGCCCGAACTGTTGCCGCGCACCTGCTACGAATGCGGATCGGACGCAAAGCCCGCCGAACTCACGGTGAGCTTCTCCGAATCGGTAGCGCCGCTCGAACTGGACGGCAAGATCCTGGACCCGGCCAAAGCCGGCATCAACGTCGGCGGCAGCAAACTTCCTTCCGGCACTTGGTCGTGGAGCAATGACCGGACACTGGCGTTCCGGCCCGCCGAGGATTGGCCGATCGACGCCGAATACGATGTGGAGTTCGCGCGCAAGGGCTTCGTCGCGCGGCATGTTCACCTCGAACGCTATGAGTTCAAGGTCCGCACCGCGCCGTTTCAGATGAGTGTGGCCAACAAGGAGTTCTACCAGCACCCGGTGGTCGCCTCGGACAAGAAGGCGGTGTTCACACTCAACTTCTCGCATCCGGTCGATGTTGCCGACTTCGAATCGCGGCTCAAGTTGCAGCTGTTTGAACGCATCGACGCCGAGCAGGAACAGGACGCCGGCGCCGTTGCGTACACCGTCAGCTACGACAACCTCAAGCTCAACGCCTACGTCCACTCGGCGCAGCTGACGGTTCCGGAGAAACAGGGGCGGCTGGAACTGAGCGTGGCCAAGGGCGTGCACGCCGCGCGCGGCGGCAATAAGCTGGATGCGCCGCTGACGGCGGAAGTCGTGGTACCCGGCATCAACAGCCTGCGCGTCAACGACGTGAGCCTGGTCATCGCGCGCGACGAGCGCAACGACCCGCGCCAACTGCTGCTGGCCGCCATGTCCTACAGCGTGCTGGAAACGGACATGGCACCGAAGATCAAGACCTGGCTGCTGCCACCGCGCCATCCGGATGCGGAAAAGCAGAAGGCCTTCGAGGCCTCGCATCCAGGCGGCGGACCCTTTGACTGGAATAACTGCGAGTGCATCGGCGGCAGCACCTCCAGCTCCGGCTTAGACCAGCGCATCATCGACCAGTCACAGCCCCTGCCCTTGACCCTGGTGCCGGGGGAACTCGAACACCACGAACTGCACAGTTTCAGTTTCACCGCCGATCCGCAGCGCTTCGTCTATGTGCGCATCGACAAGGGACTGAAGTCCTTCGGCGGCTTCCGCCTCGGTGACACGGTGGAGCGCGTACTGCAAGTACCGGAGTACCCGCGCGAGCTACGCGTAATGGCCGAAGGTTCGCTGATGGCCATGTCCGGTCCCAAACGGCTCAACCTGTTCTCACGCGACGTGCCGGCGATGCGCGTGGAGATCGAGCGCCTGTTGCCGCACCAGCTGCAGCACCTGGTGACGCAGACTCAAGGCCGCTTCGCCAGCCCGGAATTCCAGAACTACCGATTCGACGCCAGCAACATCACCGAACACCTGACGCAGATCGAAAACCTGCCCGAGCTACCGGCCGGCACGGCCAACTACAGCACGCTCGACCTCGGCCGCTATCTCAAATCCGAGGGTGGCGAACGCCGCGGCATCTTTCTGTTGCGCCTGCAGGCCTGGGACAAGAAAAACAACCAGCCGCTGAGCACGGAGAGCGAGGCGGGCAGCCGTCGTTATCGTTATAACGAGGAAGGCGAGCAGATTGCCGTAGGCGACACCCGTCTGATCGTCATTACCGATCTCGGCCTGGTGGTGAAGCGCAACCTCGACGGTACGCAGGACGTGTTCGTGCAGTCGATCCACAGCGGCGCACCGGTGGCCGGCGCGGAAGTGTCGGTGCTGGGCCGCAACGGCGAAGCGGTATTGACCCAGACCAGCGATGCCGAGGGCCATGCCCGCTTCGCCTCACTGAAGGATTTCACGCGCGAACAGCAGCCGGTGCTGTACCTCGCGCGCAAGGACGGCGACAGCTCCTTCATGCCGATCGACTCGCGCGTGCGCCAGCTCGATCTCTCGCGCTTTGACGTCGGCGGCGTGTCCAACACCACCGACGCCGATGCATTGACCGCGTATCTGTTCTCCGACCGTGGCCTGTATCGGCCGGGCGAAGAAATCCGCATCGGCGCCATCATCAAATCGCAGGACTGGAAGCCGCTCCAGGGCGTGCCCTTGCAGATGGAAATCACCGACCCGCGCGGTACCGTGGTCAAGAAAGACAAGCTGGTGCTGGGAGCGGGCGGCTTCGAGGAAATCCGCTACAGCACACAGGAGGCCTCGCCCGCCGGCAACTACACCATCAACGTGTCCATCACCAAGGGCGGCGTGATCGGCTCCTTGCAGGTGCAGGTACGCGACTTCCTGCCGGACCGCATGAAGATGTCGGCGGCGCTGTCGGCGGTATCGACCGAAGGTTGGGTGTCGCCACAAGACTTGAAGGCCAACATCACGCTGCAAAATCTATTCGGCACTCCGGCGCAGCAGCGCCGCGTCACCGCGTCGATCCGGCTATCGCCGGGTTTCCCGAGTTTCGCCGCCTATCGTGACTACCACTTCCACGATCCGCAGGTCGCGCGGCAGAGCTTCGACGAGGAGCTGCCGGATGGCAGCACCGACGACGACGGCAGCGCCTCCTTCGATCTCAATCTGCAGCGCTTCGAGAAAGCCACTTACCAGCTGCAGTTCGTGGCTCAGGGTTTCGAGGCTGATGGCGGCCGCGGCGTGGCGGTGCAGACGACGCAGCTGGTGTCGTCGATGCCCTATCTCGTCGGCTACAAGTCCGACGGCGACCTCGACTTCATCGGCCGCAACGTCGGGCGCGCGGTGTCGCTGATCGCGATCGATCCCAAGGCCCAGAAAACCTCGGTCAAAGGCCTCAAGCTGTCACTGCTGAAGATCGTCTACACCTCGGTGCTGGTGAAGCAGAACAACGGCACCTATCGCTACGAATCGCGTCGCAAGGAGTTGTCACAGAAGGAGAGCACGCTAGCCATCGCGGCCGCCGGCAGCAAGCTGCCGCTGCAGACCAGCGAGCCCGGCAGCTATGCCTATCTGCTGCGCGACGACAGCGGCCAGCAGCTGGCGCGGATCGACTACCAGGTGGCGGGTGACGCCAACCTGACGCGTTCGCTGGAGAAGAACGCCGAGTTGCAGCTGGCGCTGTCCAAACCCGACTACGCACCGGGCGAAGAAATCGAGCTGCAGATCACGGCGCCTTACGCCGGCGCCGGCCTGATTACCATCGAGCGCGACAAGGTCTATGCCTGGCACTGGTTCCGTGCCGGCACCACGGCTTCGACCCAGCGTATCCGCCTGCCCGAGGGGATCGAAGGCAATGCCTATGTCAGCGTCAGCTTCGTGCGCGATCCAGGTTCGCCCGAGATTTACACGAGCCCCCTGTCCTACGGCGTGAAACCGTTTTCGATCGCGCTCGGCGCTCGCCGCAACGAGGTGCATCTGGCGATACCGGACAAGCTCAAGCCCGGCGAAACCGCGAGCTTCCGCTATCGCACTGACCGGCCTTCGCGCATCGTCGTGTTCGCGGTCGACGAAGGCATCCTGCAGGTGGCGCGCTATCAGCCGCCCGACCCGCTGGCGCATTTCTTCCAGAAGCGCTCGCTGGATGTTTCCACGCGGCAGATCCTCGACCTGATCCTGCCCGAGTTCCGCGACGCAGCGATGGCCGCCGCGCCGGGTGGCGATGGCGACAACCTGCTCGCCAAGCACCTGAATCCGTTCAAGCGCAAGGGCGACAAGCCGGTGGCCTGGTGGTCCGGCATCGTCGATGCGGATGCCAGCGAGCGTGAGCTGCGGTATACCGTACCGGACTACTTCAACGGCACGCTGCGCGTGTTTGCGGTAGCCGTGTCGGATGAGGCCATCGGCGTGTTCGACGGCAAGAGCCTGGTGCGCGGCGACTTCGTGCTCTCGCCGAATGCGCCAACCACGGTAGCTCCGGGCGACGAGTTTGAAGTCAGCGTCGGCGTCGCCAACAACGTCGGTGGGTCGGGCAAGGATGCGAAGGTCGCAGTGACGCTGGAAACCACGGCGGGGCTGAAGATTGTCGGCGACAAGTCGCAGACGGTGGCGATCCCTGAGGCGCACGAATCCTCGGCGCGTTTTCGGCTCAAGGCGACCGAAGCGCTCGGGTCGGCCGACTTGGTTTTCGTGTCCAGGCTCGGTAACAAGGCAGCTCAGCGCAAGATCGATCTGTCGGTGAGGCCGGCCGTGCCCTATCGCGTGACGCTGCAGGCCGGCAGCGTGGCGCCGAGCAAGCGCATCGAGGTTTCCGCCGCGCGCGAGCTGTATCCGCAGTTCCGCGAACTCGAGGCCGGCATGTCCATCTTCCCGCTGGCGCTGGCCCATGGCTACACCGCCTACCTGCAACGTTACCCCTACTCGTGCACCGAACAGCTGATGAGTATGGCGATGCCGGGCATCGTGCTGTCGCAGCGGCCCGAGTTCGGTTATGTGAAGGCCACGCCCGGCTCCGATCTGCCTGCGCTGATCGACGAACTGCGCTCAAGGCAGAACGCGGACGGCGCGTATCGCTATTGGCCGGGCAGCGACGGAGTGCAGGAGTTCGTTTCGATTTACGCGCAGCACGGTCTGATCGAGGCCGCCGATCTGGGCCTAGCTGTCCCGCGCGATCTGATCGAGCACGGCAACGAGTGGTTACGCACCCTCGCCTCGCGTGATGGCGACAGCCTCGAAGACGAGCGCAACAGCGCCTACGCCTTGTACCTGCTCACGCGCCAGGGCCAGGTCATGAGCGCCGAAGCCGCGGGTCTGAGGCAGCGTCTGGAGGAACGCTACAAGGACGAAGGCCGAGGCGATATCGCGGTGGCCTATCTCGCGGCCTCACTGCAACTGATGAAGCAGACGCGCGATGCCGACAAACTCATCGCCCAGGTCGCATTCGAAGGCGCGCATCCCTATGACCGCTGGCGTGACGCCATGGTCTGGGACGCGCAACTGCTATTCCTCACTGCCCGCCACTTCCCGCAGCGTTTGGCCAAGCTGCCTCCGTCGATGATGGACAACCTGGTCAAGCGCACGCAGCAGGGCCTGTACCACTCGCTGGCCGCCGGCACCACGCTGCTCGCACTCGATGCCTACGCGCGGGCCGCAGGCGAATCCGGCATCAACGCCAAGTTCGCGGTGACCGAGCTGCTGCGCGACGGCAAGACGCAACGTGCACTCAGGCTGCCCGACACGCTGCTGCCGAAAGTGGACTTCGGCTCCGACGCCAAGGCGCTGCGCTTCGATAACGGAGCCAAGCTCAACGCCTACACTATCGTCAGCCAGGCCGGCTTCGAGCGCGTCGTACCGAACACGCCGCTGGTACAGGGCTTCGAAATACTGCATGAGTACACCAACACGCAGGGCGTGCCGGTGAGCACCGTGAAGATGGGCGACGAGATCGACGTTCACCTGAAGTTCCGCGCCAACGAGCGCCAGACGATCACCGACGCGGCGCTGGTCGATCTGTTGCCGGGTGGCTTTGAATTGGTGGTGCAGCCGCAGGAGCGCCAGCAGGCGTTCCTGCGTGCATCGAGCAGCGGCGCATCGGAAGAGCCAACGCCCAGCGAATACGGCGAAGGCGACGACGAGGAGGACAGCGGTGATGGCCGCAGCCGCTGGACACGCTGGGTCTGCCCGGTTTGCGTGAACGGGACGAACGCATATCCGCAGTACGCAGACTTCCGCGAGGACCGCGTGGTGTTCTATACCGAGGTGTCAACCGACATCGGGCAAATCGTCTACCGCATCAAGGCCACCAACGCCGGTACTTACACGCTGCCACCTGCGTACGGCGAATCGATGTACGAGCCGAATGTGCAAGCACGCTCGGCCGGCGGCCAGATCGTCGTCGAGAAGCCTTGAGACGGTGAACGTCGGCATGAAGCGCCGGTGGCTGACGGCACTGGGAGCTGCGGCGTCGCTGTTGGCGTTGCTCGTCGTGCTGCGCCTGTGGCCGCACGCGCCGCTGCGCGAGCGCATCCCCAGTTCCACCGCAGTGCTCGATGCGCAAGGCCGTTTGCTGCGCCTGACGCTGGCGAGCGATCAGCAGTACCGCCTGTGGACGCCGCTGGAGGCAGTGTCGCCTGATCTGGTCGCCGCCCTGCTGCTACATGAGGATCGCGCGTTCTACCGCCATCCCGGCGTCAATCCTGCCGCGTTACTGCGGGCAGCGTTGCGCACTGCCGTCGGCGACTCGCGTCAGGGCGGCTCGACCTTGAGCATGCAGCTCGCGCGCCTGCTGTACCGGCTCAACACACGAAGCTTCGGCGGCAAGCTGCACCAGATCGGCTGCGCGCTGTGGCTGGAGCTGCGCTACTCCAAGCACGATCTGCTGGAGGCGCATCTCAATCTGATGCCCTACGGCGGCAACATCCAGGGCGTCGGTGCCGCCAGCCTGATCTATTTCGGCCGGGAGCCCGAGACACTGTCGTTGCCGCAGGCTCTGGCGCTGGTGCTGATTCCGCAATCGCCCGGCCTGCGAGATCCTGCTACCGGCGAGCCTGCGTCGTTGCGGCAAGCCCGACTGCGCCTATTCGCAAGCTGGCTTGCGGAGCACCCGCAGGCGGCCGATCAGGCCGGCCTGATGCAACTGGCGCTGCACTTCCGTAGCCCGCGCGCCCTGCCCTTTGAAGCGCCGCACCTGACTACGATGCTGCTACAGCAACAGCCCGGCGAGCGTGAAATCCGCTCGACGCTGGATCTGTCGCTGCAGCGACTGCTGCAGCGCGAGGCACGGCGCTATGTCGATCGCGAACAGCGCGTCGGCATCCGCAATGTTTCTGCGATGCTGCTCGACTGGCGCAGCATGGAAGTCAGAGCCGTGCTCGGCTCACTTGATTTCACCGACGGCAGTATTGATGGCCAGGTCGACGGCACCCGCGCGCTGCGCTCGCCGGGCTCCGCCTTGAAACCGTTTCTGTATGCACTGGCTCTAGACCAGGGCCTGATCCATCCGCTGAGCGTGCTCAAGGATGCGCCTACTGCCTTCGGCCCTTTCAGCCCCGAGAACTTCGACGGCGCTTTCGTCGGGCCGATCACCGCGCGGGACGCGCTGGTGCGCTCGCGCAACATCCCAGCTGTTGGCCTGGCGGCGCGACTGACGAAGCCCGATCTCTACGATTTCCTGAAGCTTTCCGGCGTTGGGCCACTGGCGGCGCGTGAGCACTACGGCCTCGCACTGGCCTTGGGTGGAGGCGAGATCACGATGCAGGACGTGGTGCGCCTGTATGCGCTGCTGGCCAATCGCGGCCTGCTCAAGAGCCTGCGCTACCGCCCGCAAGACCGGCTCGACGATGGCGAGCGTCTGCTGTCAGCCGAAGCCAGCTTCATGGTTCTGGACATGCTGAAGGACAACCCCAGGCCGGACGATCTGATCCTGCAAGGCGTCGGTACCGGCAAGCCGGTGGCCTGGAAGACCGGCACGTCCTGGGGCTTCCGCGATGCCTGGAGCGTCGGGATCTTTGGACCCTACGTACTCGCGGTATGGGTCGGCAATTTCGACGGCAGCTCCAACCCTGCCTTTGTCGGCCTGCACGCCGCCGCACCGCTGTTCTTCCACATGGTCGATGCGATACGCGCGGCGCAGCCCGCCTTGCCGGAACCGCCACCGCCTCGGCCACCGAACCTGACGCGCGTGGAGGTATGCAGCGCCTCCGGCGATTTGCCGAACGCCGATTGCCCGCAGACTGCGATTACCTGGTTCATTCCCGGCAAGTCGCCGATCCGCCTGAGTCGCGTGCACCGGCGCCTATGGGTCGACAATCGCACCGGTGCGCAGGCCTGTCCGCCGTACGAAGCGCGCTACGTGCGCAGCGAAGTCTTCGAGTTCTGGCCGTCGGATTTGCAACGCCTGTTCGCGCAGGCCGGCATGCCGCGCCGCCGCCCACCACCGCCAGGACAATGCACATCCGACGTGCAGGCCGGCAGGCCACCGGCAATCACCTCGCCGCTCAGGGCAGTAACTTACAGCCTGCGCCTCGACCGTCTCGGTGTCGATGCCGTACCGCTGTCGGCGAACAGCGATGGCGACGTCCGCACCTTGCACTGGTTCGTCGATCAGAGCTATGTCGGCAGCGCGCGCAGCGGCGCTCCGCTCAGCTGGAAGCCGCAGCAGTCAGGCGACTACGAAGTCAGCGTGGTGGACGACCGTGGTCGTAGTGACCGACGGGAACTGCGGGTTGCCGTGGTGCGATGACGGCTGCAGCGTCATCTGCTTTGCCGACCACTGATAACGGGCGGCCTTCTGGCCGCCCGTTATTTACCTCATGTAGTGATGGCGATCAGCTCCATCGAACTCACCGGACCGCATGCAGCAATTCTTGAAACAAGCTCGCTGAGCCGCACGGGCATGGGTCGTTGCGCACCAGCACTTGGTCGGTGCCGGGCTCGTCGACTTCGATGGATTCGATGACCAGCGGGCCACGATTGGCATGGACGACGGCAGCTTTGATTTGCATCAATGACTCTCATCGGAAATTGTTCGCGCCGCGGCTATGACTTGGGGACGGCTAGCGATTCACGGAACGGCAGGTCGCGATTCAGTTCCACTTCTCGCGGCAGGCCGAGCACGCGCTCGCCGATGATGTTGCGCTGAATCTGATCAGTGCCGCCGCCGATCGACGTCATGTAGGCGTTGAACGCGCGATAGTTGACGTCGGCTGCGCGCGGATGCTCGGCACCATCGAGCACGCTGGACGCGCCGAGGATCGTCGTCATCACGCGTGCATCCTCGTGCAGGATGCGCGACATCGCGAGCTTGCCCAGCGACATGATCGGCGATGAGGTCCCCTGCGCCATCTCGGCCTTTGCGCGCTGCAGGTTGAGCGCGTTGAGTTGGCGGTAGGCCAAGGCCCGCGCGATGTCCTGGCGGATGCAGGGGTCGTCGATGCAACCGGCCTCGCGCGCCATCGCGATCAGGCTGATCTTGTTGTCGATGGACGATCCCTGGCGACGCTCGCCAGCGCCCTCGCCCATGACCAGACGCTCGTAGGCGAGCGCGGTCTGTAGCACTTTCCAGCCATCGTTCTCCTTGCCCAGCAGATTGCCGGCCGGGACGACGGCGTTGTCGAGAAACACTTCGCTGAAGTGGCTGTCGCCGGTAATCTGGTGCAGCGGCCGCACCTCGATGCCCTTCTGCTTCATGGGAATGAAGAAGAAGCTGATGCCCTTGTGCTTGGGCGCGTCCCAGTCGGTGCGTGCGATCAGCAGGCCGTAGTCCGCCGTCGCGGCGCCGGAGGTCCAGACCTTCTGTCCGTTGATCAGCCAACGATCGCCGTCGCGGTCCGCGCGCGCACGCAACGCCGCCAAGTCCGATCCGGCGCCCGGCTCGCTGTAGAGCAGGCAGTTGGTGTACTGGCCGGTCAGGAACTTGGGCAGCAACTCGCGCTTGAGTGCGTCCTGTCCGAATGTGAGCAGCGTGTTCGCGGCAAGATGCGAACGGTCGAGGCCCGTACCGGTAGCGCCCACGCGCGCAAATTCCTGCTCCACGATCTTGGCCTGCTCATCGGGCAGGCCGCGGCCGTACCATTCTTCGGGCCAGCGCAGCACCGACCAGCGCGCATCGAACGTCTGCTTCAGCCAGCCCTTCAGGCCGCCGTCGGGGTCGTACTTCGACTTGCGTGCCCTTGCGTCCCAGTTTCTGGCCAGCCACTCGCTCGCCTCAAGGCGCAATTCTTCGTCGGTCATGCCGCTTTCTCCAGCGCGGAAAGATACCGCTCGCGATACAGGCTGCTGTTGCCGAACAGCTGCGCATCGGCGCGGGCACGACGCAGATACAGATGGGCGGGATGCTCGGCCGTGAAACCGATACCGCCATGCATCTGGATCGAGGTGGCCGCTATCTGGCTGAAGGCATCGGCGCAGACGAATGCCGCCAGACTGACCAGGACCTCGGTGTCCGGCATGCCCTCTGCAAGGGCCCGCGCGGCGTGTCGCGCTGCCGAGGTCGCGGATTCAACTTCGATCAGCAGATCGGCGGCCATGTGCTTGATCGCCTGGAAGCCGCCGATGGGGCGGCCGAACTGCACGCGAGTCTTGATGTACTCGACCGTCATGTCGAACACATGGCGCGTGGCGCCGGCCTGTTCGCCGGCCAGCGCCACGCGCGCGAGGTCCAGCATCTTTTCGATCGCAGCCTCGTTCGCACCCTCGATCGGGGCGCCCGAAGCCGATGCGAACACGATCCGCGCGAAGCGTTGGCCGCGGTCGAAGCTCTTGAGCGCGGTGACCGCCACACCCGCAGCGCCGCGATCGACTTCGAAGGTGGCCAGTCCGGAGCCGGCCTTCGCGATCACCAACAGCGTGTCGGCCTGGGTACCTGCGGTGACGAACGAGGCCACTCCGTCGAGCCGCCAGCCGTCGCCATCGCGCACAGCGGTAACGCTCACGTCCGTGGGCGTCCAAAGGCCGCGATCACCGGTAATGGCCACGGTGGCGATGCGCTCGCCGCTGCCGATCGCGGGCAGCAGTCTCGCCTTGGCATGCTCGTCCGACGAATAGGACAGCAGGCTCGCAGCCAGAACACCGCTTGACATCAGCGGGCCACAGAGCAGCGCCGCGCCCGCTTCCTCCATCACGAGCTCGATTTCTTCGGCGCCGGCACCGATGCCGCCGAAGTCCGCGGGAATCAACAGACCCAGGATTCCCATATCGGCGATGGCGCGCCACAAGACAGGATCGAATCCAGAATCCGTGGCCATGGCGCGGCGCACGTCCGCTTCCCGGCCGGTCTCGGCCAGGAGACGATGAAAACTATCGCGGATCGCCTGCCGTTCTTCGGCATTGATTGTGCTCATGACTTTCTCTCCTATCCAGGTACCTCTTATCCAGGTACCTCTAGCGGTGCAAGCGCTTCTCCACTTGAGACGCTTCTCGGCGAATCTGCCAGTTCAGAAATTTTTTCATGCGCTCACCATAAGGCGGGGCCACCATTTTCAAGGGACTGAACGCCTTCGGCGCCGAGACGATGCTCTTGCCGTGGCTAAAGGTTTCGAAGCCGTGCCGGCCGTGATAATTGCCCATGCCGCTGGCCCCGACGCCGCCGAACGGCATGTCTTCGACACTGTGATGCAGGATCACGTCATTCAGTGTCACGCCCCCCGAATAGGTGTTCTCGATGAAGCGGCGCCGGTCCGCATCCGCCGGGCCGAAGTAATACGCTGCCAAGGGCTTGGGATGCGAATTGATGTACTCGATCGCTTCATCGAGCTGACGGTAGCTGATGATGGACAACAGAGGACCAAAGGTTTCCTCGGACGCGATCTTCATCTCGTCATTGACGCCGACCAGCAGCGTCGGCGGAATCTTGTGAGCGGACTGGCCGCTGAAATCTTCGTTCGCAGGATTGATCGTGACGACCCGCGCGCCCTTGGCCCGCGCGTCGTCGATATAGCCGTTGAGCCGTTCGAAGTGCCGCGCAGCAACGATCGAGCTGAAATCATCGTTGTTCAGCAGTGTCGGGAACATCTTTCGAGTCACTGACTCGAAAGCCGCGATCAGCTCATCTTCCGAGCCCGCAGGCACCAGCATGTAATCCGGCGACAGGCACAGCTGGCCAGCGTTGATCGACTTGCCAGCCATCACCCGCTGTGCAACGAATTGCAGGTCCGCCTTGGGTGATACCACGACCGGCGACTTGCCGCCCAGTTCCAGCGTCACCGGCACCAGGTTGTCGGCGGCGGCGCGCTGCACGTGTCGTCCGACCGACGTGGCGCCGGTAAACAGCAAATGATCGAACGGCAATCGGCTGAAGGCAGCACCGATCTCGGGGCCGCCGGTGATAAGGGCCAGCTCGGCGGGGTCGAACTCCCGCGCGACCGCAGCTCGCATCAGTTCGGACGTCGCCGGCACGAATTCGGACACTTTCAGCATCACGCGATTGCCGGCCGCGAAAGCCGCTGCCACCGGTGCGAACGCCAGGCCGACCGGGAAATTCCACGGACTCATCACGCCGACCACACCGAGCGGCTGCCATTCCACCCAGGCCCTGCCGCCGAACAAAGAGAGTGGCCCGGCGTTGTAGCTTTGCGACTTCATCCAGCGCCGAAGATGCTTCCGCGTGTGCTTGAGCGCAGGCAGCGGACCCAACACATCCGAGATATAGGAGCCCGTGCGCGAACGACTGCCGTAATCGGCGTCCAGTGCTTCGACCAGGCGATCCGCCTCGCTGAGCATGATGTGCATCAACCGGTCTATGCGATTTTCGCGCGCGGTGGCCGAAGGCGGGCCGTCACGGAGAAACGCAGTCCGCTGTAGCTTCAGCACTTCCAGCAACCCGGCTTCGGCATCGACTTGCAGCTGCGAAACGGCAACATTCATAGGGCTTTCCTCCGGTGACGAGGCGCTTCTTCTGGACGCCCTGTTTCAGGTATCTGTATTGTAGCCTAGACTTCCCGGCCCGGGCACCGGCCCTGCACTCATACCACTTTGGAGGGATTCATGGCTTTTCATGGCAAGGTCGCGCTCGTCACCGGCGGTGGCAGCGGTATGGGGCGCGCGATGGCGCTGCGACATGCGCAACAGGGCGCAAAGGTCGCGATCCTCGACCTGAATGAGACCGCGCTGGCGGACACCGCAGCACTGTCGCCCAAGCTGAAAGCCTACCGCTGCGACGTCACCGACGAGGAGCAGGTGATCGACACAGTGGCTCGTATCGAGGCCGAACTCGGGCCGATCGACCGCGGCGTGCATGCCGCGGGCATCATGCCCGGCGACACGATCCTCAACATGTCGTCGCAGAAGATCACCCAGGTCATGAAGGTGAATTATTTCGGCACCGTGCATGTGACCAAGGCCCTGCTGCCTCGCTTGCTCGAACGCAAGCATGGCGACCTGATCTGCTTCGGCTCGATCACCGGCTACGCTTTCAGCACCAGCTTCTCGGCATACTGCGCGAGCAAGGCTGCGGTGAATGCGTACATGGAAATCCTGATTCACGAGCACCAGAAGAGCGGCCTGCGCATCCTGCTCGTGGCGCCGCCGGCGGTGGATACGCCGCTGATCAATCAGGCGCTCGAAACCGGCCCCGCGGCGATCCGCATGGTCAAGGAGAAGAAGCGCATGGCCAGCGTCGACAGCATTCTCGACGCGATCGAAACCGCGATCGAGAAGGGCCAGACCATTGTGCTTCCGGGCGAGGCCAAACCGACCTACCTGCTGCGCCGGCTTTCACCAAAGCTGCTGTGGAAGATTTCGGACAAGGTCAACAAAGTCAGCTGAAGCGCAACGACCACACCCGGCCCACCACGGAGCTTGACGATCCATGCGCACCCCGGTCTGTCGCGAGTTCGGCATCGAGTTGCCGATCTTCGCTTTTTCCCACTGCCGCGACGTCGTGGCCGAAGTGACCCGGGCCGGTGGCATGGGCGTGTTCGGCGCAGCCGGCTGCAACGCAGAACAACTCGAACGGGAGCTGTGCTGGATCGATGAGCGCGTCGGCGACAAACCCTATGCCGTCGACCTGTTGATGCCCAATCGCTACCAGAAGACCAGCGCCGCTCAGCGACTCGACCCTGGGCAACTGATCCCAGCGGCTCACCGCGAGTTTGCCCGTCGGCTGCTGGACGACGCAGGCGTGCCACCGCTGCCGGCGCTGCAAGGCAAGGAAATCCTCGATGCATATGCGGCGCGCATCAACATGACGCCCGACGACGCCGAGGCCTTGATCGACGTCTCCCTGCAGCATCCGCAAGTTCGGCTGATCGTCAGCGCCCTCGGCGTGGCCCCGCAGCATCTGATCGAACGCATTCATGCCCGAGGCATCAAGCTGGGGGCCCTGGTCGGTAAGCCCTGCCGCGCGCTCAGGAGCGAGCTGACCGAAGCCTGGCTGCGCGCCGATGCGCCGGCGCCGCTGACCATGCCGCTACAGACCATCCTGATGGCCGAGTCGATGAAACGTCTTGAGCGTCATCCGGACACCCGCTTTCTCACCTACCCGGTCGGACAGATCGTGGGTGACCTACAGCGGGAAAGCAGTTGCCGGCAGATCATCGAAGAGCTGTTGCACGACTACCTGGCGGCGATTGATCGCCTGCATTCCTTGGGAACCTGAAGTCGATGACCCGAACCGAAGTGGTCTCATACAGTGACGGCATTATCGGCACGCAAACGACGCGAGACGTCGTTTCATGCGTGGCTGACATCCGCGGCTTTGGCGAGATGGCCACCCCCGCACGCGCTACGCGGCGAAGCCGAGCACCACTCAGATTTTCTTCTTTCGACTCTCCGACCTGCCCGCCGGTGCTGCTGCCACCGGCAGCGCGCCCAGCAGATGATGCAGCTCGACCAGACGCGCTTCGATCCGCTGCAGGCGCGCATCCGGCAGGGTCTCCACGGTCGCTGGCGCTTCGCTTTCAGCCCGAAAAATCACCGGGAAAACGAATTGACGGATGCGCCGACGCAGCGCCGCTTCGTCCCACGGGCCTGCCACCGTCAGCAGCATGAACTCCCTGAGATTCCACTCGCTCAGTTCGTGGAGGTCGATCCCGTCGCGCAACTCGCCGTTGGCCTGAGCCCCCGCCAGCGCGGCACGCATCGCCTGGTCGATGCGTTCGAGGAACACCGACTTGAACAGCTCCAGCACGCGCGGCGTCAGGCCGTCATCGAGCATCGCCTTGAGCCAGCGGTTGCGTGGCATCTCCATGACGCCGTGCACCGTGCTCTCCTCCAGCCGCTGCCGCAGTAGTCCGGGTCCCGCCAGACGGCGCAATCCTTCGTCGACATAAGGCTTGGACTGCTGCCGCAGCAGCTCGACGAAGATGGCGTCCCAGCCGCCGAAACGGCGGAAGATCGTGGCGCGCGACACTCCGGATTCGGCGGCGATGTCCTCGATCGTCGTCTTGCCCGGGCTCAGACGCTCGAAGCAGCGACCCGCCGCGTCGATCACGCGCTGCGCCACCGCGTCGCTCGTCATGTCCGCCGGCACCAGCGATGCGATCCGCGGGCTCGCAGGACGCTCTCGGGCCCGGGTCATAGAGCCTCGGCCCAGGAATGGATCACCAGACTACCAATCACATGACCTCGTAGATTTCGTACACGAGCGTCTCCATATCAAGAGCCGTGCCCCGTCCGATAGCCTGCACCTTGTTGAGCCAGGCGTAGCGCGGATCACCGGTTTCGAACAGCGGCGCAATCACCAGAGGAGCGGCCCCTGCCTTGGTGTAGTCCGATCGCCCCTGGTAGTTCAGAAAAATCAGGGCTCCGTCGTGAGTCTCCAGTGTGGCGCGCACATCGATGGACAGCGTGCCGTCCGGTGCCACCAGCGCCCAGTCGCCGGCCGCGCCCTTGAGTTGCTTCGCGCGCAGGCGCTCGCCCTCCCAAGTGGCGGATGCCACTTCGACGATCAGGCGCGTCCCACGCGGACCCTCCGGCATCACGGTTGGCGTTCCCAGCTTGAGCGTGGCCGTGGCGAGCGGGATCAGCTTGATCGGCATGTCGTTATCTCCAGATTCGGTAGTTTCCACTTCGGGACGCGGTGCGGCCTTTTGTGGCGGTGGCGCCGCTGTGGTGGCTTTGGCTGCGGCATGGGATTGGTACAGGCGATTGACCGGCGGCTGCTCGCTGGACCGCCCCGGCGTGAATCGCACCGGCATGCGCTTGACCCCGTTGGTGAAATTGGACGTCTGCCGTTCGATACGGCCTGCCAGCGCAATATCGGGGATGCGCTCGATGACCTCGCTCAGCACGATGCGCAACTCGGTTCGGGCCAGCATCGCGCCCAGGCACATGTGCGGCGCGCCGCGAGCGCCGAACGACAGGTGATCGCGCGCATTGCTGCGCGTAATGTTGAAGCGACCGGCCTCAGGAAATACGCTCTCGTCTCGGTTACCTGACACGTACCACAGCATCACCTTGTCGCCGGCCTTCATCGGCTGGCCTTCGAACACCGTGTCATCGGTCAGCTTGCGCATGAAACCCATCGCGGGTGTCGTCAAGCGCAGCATCTCTTCGACGGCGTTGGGCATCAGGTCGGGCTTGGCGCGCAGTTGCTCCATCACATCACGATGCTCCATCAGTAGATGGATGCCGTGAATCGCCTGTGTGCGCGTGGTCTCGTTGCCGGCGGTCGCCATCAGCAGGAACAGCGAGCCCAGATCGGTATCGCTGAGCTGTTGTCCGTTCTCCTGAGCCACCGCGATCGTGCTGAAGATATCGTCGACCGGATGGGCACGCTTCTTCGCGCCAAGCTGGCGCGCGTAGGTGAACATCTCCATCGCGCCGATCAAGTTGCGCGTCGGGCTCGACAACTCCGAGTCCTGGGTGCCGAACATCAGGTTGGCCCACTCGAACAGGCGTGGCCTGTCATACGGCGCGACACCGAGAATGTCGCTGACCACTTCCACCGGCAGATAGGCGGCGACGTCGACGAAATCGCACTCGCCACGCTCGATCACCGAATCTACGGCCTGTCGAGCATAGACGCGCATCTGCGCCTCGATCTTCTGGATCGCCTTCGGTGAAAACCCGGTCATGATCAGACGGCGCAGAAAACCATGCCGAGGCGGATCCGACAGGATCAGGTTGTGATCCAGCTGCGTGGCGACGCTGGTTTCCGGCGCCGGC
Source organism: Hydrocarboniphaga sp. (assembly GCF_028291725.1). Taxonomy (GTDB): domain Bacteria; phylum Pseudomonadota; class Gammaproteobacteria; order Nevskiales; family Nevskiaceae; genus Hydrocarboniphaga. The sequence continues at coordinate 16,924 of NZ_JAQGNT010000043.1, forward strand.
ATCGGGCTGATATTGGTGCGGCTGCTGAAAAGCGGTACCTGCTTCTCCGCGCTGACGATGTCCTGGTAGCGCGTAATGCACCAGAACCCGGGCCCGGTTCCGTCACTGCGCGGCTGCCAGGATACCGGCGCCTCCCGGCGCAACATCGCGAAGTAATCGTGAGGCACGCCTTCGACGAAGCTGCGCGGGTCGGACAGGTCGATGTCGCCAGGTTTCATGGGGCAGTCGCTCTAGAGATACCTCAATAATATTAGTATCATTATTTGCGACTGTCTACATATTTAATCTCAATGCAGACCGGGCTGCGTCAGCCGCCGAACTGATAGTTGATGCGCAGTCCGTAGGTTACTGGTTGCGCCAACTTGCCGGCGATGCCGGTATCGAACTGCGTCTCGTAGATGTAGTGCTTCTGCGAGGTGATGTTGTCGCAGAAGGCAGTCAGCCGCAGATCCCAGGGGGTGTAGAGATAGCTGGCGCGAGCGTTCAACAGGTAGAAGCTGTCCTGCCTGATGCTGTTCTGCGCATCGAAATAGTAGCCGTCGTTGTAGTACAGATCGACTCCCGGCTCGAACACGCCGTCGTCGACAGGCTGGGAATAGTTCAGGCCGGTCACGGCAGAGAATTTAGGGTTTCGCGCGATCGTGTTGCCGGAAAAGTTATTGCCCGTCGTCGAGAAGCCGGCAGCGTTATACCCGCCCGCGTCGGTGAAATCGTTGTAGCGACTCTTCAGATACGTGGCACCGACATTGGCCTGCAGTCCGCCCGCGATCTGCCAGATGACCTCGCCCTCGACACCTTTCACCGTCGCCTTCTTCGCGTTCTCGAAGTTCACCACGCCACCGCTGGTCAGCGAGACGAATTGAACCTGCTGGTCGTGGATAATCGTCTCGAACGCAGCCGCGTTGACACGCAACCGGCGGTTGAACAGATCGCTCTTGAAACCCGCTTCAAATGCATCGACGGTTTCGGGTTTGATATAGGTCGGCGCGGATGTGAGATTGACGATATTGAAGCTGCCGCTCTTGAAGGCGCGCTGGTAGGACGCATAGGTCAGCACGTGTTCGGCAGGTTTCACCGAGACCGAAATCTTCGGCGAGAAATTGGTCTTTACCGTAGTTTGCTCCGGATACGACGTTGCCTGGAGATTCACCAGGTCGGCGCCGAGAATCACGGCCTCAGCCGCAAGCCCTGCGTCGAAGACAGTGCGCTTTTCGTGCTGCAGGCGCGCTCCCAGCGTGATGTCGAGCCAGTCCAGCGGCGAATACGTGCCCTGCATGAAGCCCGATATCGACGTCGTCTTCAGCGAACCGGTTACATCGAGGTTGACGCCGGTCACCGGCACATTGGAACCCAGCGCTGTAATCAGATCAGTGATAGTCGCCAGCAGCGGCACCTGCGGCAAGGGGTTGTCGGGCTGCAAAACGTTATCCAGTCCCGCGAGATTGAACGGCAGGGGCACGAAACCGGTCACGCTATGCAGAAAAAAACCACCGACGATCCATTTGAAATGCTCCGCGCCCCAGGTGTCATCGTTCGACAGAATCTGCAGTTCCTGCGTGAAAATTCTCGCTTTCAGTGCGAGCTTGCTGTCATCGACGCTGCCGAAGCTGGCAAAGTTCGCGGAGCTGCCGTCGAAGTCCTGGTTGGCGTACGCCCTGTAGTCCTGATAGGCGGTGATCGACTTGATGTCGAAAGGTCCGGGGTGCCCATTGAGCGTCAGCGACCCGACACCCAGGTCACCGTTCGAATACGGTTTGACGTTGACACTTGTCTGGTAATCCGGCGAAGCCCTCGCGCCCAGTAGGGCTCCCAGAGTCGATGGCTGCACATTGGGCAGGAGGGCGGTGCCGGTCGCCTTCGAGCTGATGTAAAACCCGCTGCCGATCGCCTCGAACCAATCGGTCGGTGCCCATTTAAGCTTGAGGTTGGCGCCCAGATCGATGTTCGGGTTCAAACTCTCAAGCGGCGACGAATCGGCAAGCTTGTAGTACTCGTCACTGCGATTGGCGACCACCGAAATACTCGCTGACAAGGTGTCGACTATAGGTCCGCTGACGAACACCCGGTTGTCGAACTCTCCGAAACGCGAGGCCTGGCCGTTGTATTCGCCGGTGAAGTCCGGCGTGGGGTCCCGGGTCACGATATTGATTGCACCGCCGGTGGAGTTGCGTCCGAACAGGGTGCCCTGAGGTCCCTTGAGAATTTCGATGCGCTCGATCGAACCCAGCGCGCGGGCCAGTCCAAAGGAGATGGGGAAATTCACACCGTCGATATACGTGGCAACGCTGAGATCGGCCGATGGCAGGAAGGCGTCGGTGCCGACTCCGCGGATATAGATAATCGCGAAATTGGCCACCGAATCGAACGACATCGCCGGGATCTTCGTCGCCAGGCTTGCGCTGTTGCTGACACCCTGGGTCGCCAGCTGCTCGGACGTGAAGGCCGAGATCGAGATCGGTACGCTCTGAATGCTTTCCGCGCGCTTTTGCGCCGTGACCACAACCTCTTCAATGCCGATGCTCTCGACCCCGGCACTCCGCTTGATTTCCTCCCCGGACGCCTGCGCTTCCCCGGAAGAAACCGGAATGCTGCCCAGCTCTTGTTCGGGCTCTGACGGTGTGCCTGCTGTCGCCGCACCGTCGGGCGAGGCATCGGACGCAGCGGCCGGCGATTCCATCTGAGCCGGCACGCCAAGCGGCGTCATCAACGGCAGTGGGCCGGCAAGGGTCGCCAGAATCAGGGCGCGGGCATTACGCTTCTTCATGTTCTCCTCCATCTCTCACGATCCACCGGCGACTTATGAGCGTCGCTGAGGTATTGCTTCTGGGAATCAATTCAGCGGCAGCAATCGCATCTGGGTACGACGATCCAGCCGGACATCCGCACTGGCTTCGCCACCCGGATCGGCAGTCAGAGCGGGCTCTCCTTCGGCACCGGCCAGCCGATAGCGGCCATTCGCTCGCAGTCGCGAAAAGCCCAGCTGATGGCGAGCGCCCGCCCGCGTCGGAAGCAGCTCGAAGTCGAGCGCGGCGCCGTCGGACACGGCGCGCGTAACCATCACCGCCGGATACGGAACATCAGACAGCAGCGGTCCTTCGCGCCAGGCTGTTGGATAGTCCGCGTGGGCCAGCCGATTCCAGGCACCGTGGGATCCAAAGCGAGCCATGTGCGAAGTCAGGTTGACGAACGTGGAGCCCGGCCAGCGCAGCGCACCGCCGTTGTTCTCGACGCCCAGCGCATCGTGTCTGGCCTTGGTGAACGCGTAGACCTCGCTGTCGCCCATCTCCTTGGCCGCCAGCATCAGTTGAGGATAGAAGGCGTTGCCGTCGCTCATCTGGTAGTTGCCGGTGTCCAGCCGGTCGGCCCTGCCAATCGGTATCAGGTCGCCGCCGTCGCGACGCAGGAACTCGTGCCGCAACTGCGCCCAGCCTCGCGCGGCGATACCCGGCGCGAACATATTGCGCAGCCACAGGTTGCCGGCGAACAGCGTCGCGCCGCGAGTGGCGATCTGCAGACCGATGCGATTGGCCATGATCACCACCTGCCCGCCGTCCGCGCAGGTGAACTCCTGCTCCATGCGCTTCAGAAACGTCGGCATCAGGGCCTCGGCGTGGCGGCTGCCATGGAAGCGGTCGTACAGCGCCAGCCCGGCGATGCCTTCTTCGTTGCAATACGAGAAAACCCAGTTGGGTTCACACGGATAGAAGCACAGCTTGTCGTTACCGAAGTTGCGGACCAGCGTGTCGGCTATCTTGGGGTAGCTGTATTCGTAGGTCTTGCGGTCGTTCCATCGGAACGGCAGGGAGCCGGTGGCATCGATGCTGCGGTCGCCGGTCGTGATCTGGTAAGCACCGAGCGCGAGGGCATACCAGCCGGTGATCATGATGTTCTCGTTGACCATCGGGTCCGGGTCGATACGCCCGTTGCCCCAAAGATTTTCCCAGAACCAGTACTGCCATACGCGGCGATCGGTCATCTTCATGATCGCATTGCGCTGCGCCTGCTGCAGGTAGCCCGAGAACGCGGGCAGGCGGTTGCTGCGCAGCATTGCCAGTGATTCGGTCAGCGTGTAGAGCTGATAGCGCCACGCCGCTTCACGGAACTGGTCGATCGTGGTGAAGCCGTCGAAGCGGTCGATCGGCTGAAGGGCCAGATCGAGCATGAATCGCATCGCGCCGACTTCCTGCTCGTCCAGCGCCGGGCCGATTTCGAAGCCTGACGGCACCGGCATCAACGGCACGGTCACCAAATGCGCATTGAGATCCTTCGCGACCGCCAGCTGTTGCTTCAACTTGGCTGGAGCGCGCAACTTCTGCACCAGCAACAGCAACAGAACCGCTGCAGGAGCCGCGATGCGCGCCCACTGCCAGGGCTCGGCCGGCACCACCAGCGCGGCGAGCCAGCCGCTGCCGAGCCACACGATGATCGGCGCGACGAAGGCTCCGATCAGCAGCCAAGCCAGCAGGCTGGCGACGAAAACCATCAGGGTCAGCAGCATCAGCAGTGGATGCGCCGAGTACAGAAAGCCCGCGCCAGGAAACGTCAGCCCGACACCGAAAGCCGCCCAGTGCGCACCCAAGCCGCTCGAGGACAGCACCGCACCGATGCCGACGGCCGCGGCCCAGAGCAGCAGGCTGCGACGGCGGATTGCCCGCGTGACCGGCCCCACCAGCTGTCGCTGTTCGTCGAACAATGGCACGGATCCGGAGCGCCGATCCTGAGTCATAGGGCTGCGCCGACGTCAGTGTCAGATAGCTTGCGGGGTTGCATTCAACGGTCTCCGTACGATGCATGCAGCAGGGCTGTGGTTGCCGCCCCTTTTTGATGTGCTTCGACGCAAATGATCGCACAGCTCTAGCCATAAAAGAAGTACCTTAATAGATAAACAGGTATCGGTATAGATGACCGGAGCACCTGGCGGCGAGACGAGCTTCGGATCTCGGCGCTGCTCTGGCGCTCCGGATAGACAGCCGAGATCCGGAGACTACCTCGTCCATTTAATGAGATATCTCAATTGTATGTGTCGACTATCGCGTCGCAATACTCCCAGCAGCTGCGGCGTTCAGCCCAGCCAGCCTTCGGCGGCGAGATCCGGCAGCCATTCCACGATCATCGCGGCGTAACGGCCGGCGACGACTACGGCGATATCCGCCTCTCCGCGCGCCACATGCTCGGCGATCTGCCGATGGCACCTGGCGATGGCCGCCGCCTGCTCGTGGCTGATCTGGAACTCGGTGTACTTGGCATCGCGGGTGATGGCGAGAATCGCCTCAACAAACAGTTCCAGCGCAGGATTGCCGCAACTCTGTGCCAGCAGCCGTTCGAAATCGGCGATCACGCGTCCCCGCTGCCGATAGCCGGGCAAAGCCTCGAAGCCCTCGTGTTCCGTAACGAACGCAGCCAGCCTGGTGCGAAGAGCCGGATCGGGATGCTCTGCGAGCTGGCGTACGGCTTCGATGGTCAGTGGCCCGCATACCCGGGCGACCTGTTTCAACGTCGCCCCCCGGCTGCTCAGCACCATTGCTGCTATGTGCGATACGATCCGTTCGGTAGTCGGCCACCATTCGCGGCGCGGGCAATTCGACGGGTCGCCGGAGCGGCGCTGTCGATACGGCACTGGTGTCACCGCGCTTTCGCATGCTACCCCGTTGTCGGCCGCTCAGATTGGTGATCATATCGGCATTCTTCGGACAAAAGAGCTAATTCAATCGAGGCGTTCAGGCACGGATCGCTTTGATAAGCCGGGTCAAGGCTGGCTAAGATGCGTATATCGGCAGGAGTTTGATCGAAGCCCTCGCATCGGGCTTGAACTTCAGCCCACACGATTGATTTCCCGGACCACCCGATGACCGCTGCGCGCACCACCAGCAAGAGCAAAATTCCCGTGTCCGATCTGCCGCCCAAACCGGCCAAGCGGCGCAATGCGGTGACGGCAAGCTCCCTGCGCGAGCTCAGGCTCAAGAAGCCGCGACCCGGCGAAGAAGGTAATTCCCTGGTCAGGCAGGCGGTTGATGCGCTGCGTCGGCGCATCCTGGCAACGACGGAGGACAACCGCTTCCTGGGTTCCGAAGACCAGCTGCTGACGGCGCTCGGTGTCAGCCGCCCGACTTTTCGGCAGGCGGCGCGACTGCTGGAGCACGAGCAGCTGCTGAAGATCAAGCGCGGCATCGGCGGCGGCTTCTTCGCGCAGCCGCCGAGTGCCGAGGCCGTCAGCCGGCTCGCATCGATCTTCCTGAACTCGCAGGGCACCACCCTGCGCCAGCTGCATGACGCGACCGCGCCGATGTTGATGGAAGCCGCGCGCATGCTCGCCAAGAATCCGGACGCGAAAGCGCGGCGCGCACTACAGGAATTCCTGCACAGCCATGCCGGGTTCGACGAGAAAGCGTCGGGCGAGGCGCGGCTCAAGGTTCGCGTTCTGCTCGAGTTCGAACAACTGGTCGGCAAGCTGTCAGGCAATCCTGCGGTGGAGCTGATGATCAACGTGATGCGCGACCTGGTCCGCGATCCGCGTTACAGCACTTTCCAGATCGACGATGCCCGCATCGCGGTCTATGCCAGCTTCGCGCGCCGCCTCACGCAGGCGGTCATCGACGGCGACGGTGAACTCGCAATGCTGATCGTCAAGCGCCACACCAAGGAAGTCCGCACCTGGATTCCCGACGGCGCGGCGCCCAGCGACTAACTTTGCTTGGGCCTGTTAACGGCCTGACGGCAACTTGCTGAAAGCGACTTCCTTGTCGACGCGGATGTCGCCGGGCAAGCCCAGCGCGCGCTCGGCGATCTGGTTGCGAAGGATTTCGTCGGCACCGCCCGCGATACGCAGCGCCGCACCCCAGAAATACCCGTCGTGGAATTTCTTCAGCTCGGCCGCCATCGCCGGCGACGCGGTCTCGGGATAAAGCCCGGCGGTGCCGGCGATGTCGAGCGCCAGCGACGACAGGTCCTGTAGCAGGTTGGCGTAGACCAGCTTGCCCATGCCGGCGACGGCCGACAGCATTTCGCCACGTGAAATCTGCGTCAGAAGGCGAAAGCGGAAGTACTTGAGCCCCTGCTCCTGCGCGGCCAGCCGCGCCAGCTGCATTCGGTAGACCGCCTGCAGCTCGGGCTCCAGCGTCTGCAGCAGGCCGAGCACCGAGCGCACGTCTGGCAGCGTGCCGGACTCGCCTCCGACACTGACGCGCTCGTTCATCAGCGTCGTCATCGTAACCTTCCACCCTTCGCCGACCTGCCCGATCCGACAGCAGTCGGGAATGCGGACGTCGTTGAGGAAGACCTCGTTGAATTCGGACTCGCCTGAGATCTGCCGGATCGGGCGGACTTCCACACCGGGCGTGCGCATGTCCAGCAGGAAATAGCTAAGACCCTTGTGCTTCGGCACACTGGCGTCGCTGCGCGCGACCAGCAGCCCCCAATGCGCCACGTGTGCCCAGGAATTCCAGACTTTCTGGCCGGAGATGATCCAGTCGTCGCCGTCTCGCGTGGCCCTCGCTCGCAGCCCCGCCAGATCCGATCCGGCGGCGGGTTCTGAGAACAGCTGACACCACAGTAACTCGCCCAGCAGCGTCGGTTTGACGAAACGCTCGATCTGTTCCGGCGTGCCGTGCGCGAGAATCGTCGGCACTGCGAGACCGACACCGATGCTCGTCAGCGGCCCTACCGGCAAGGGATAGCGAGCTTCCTCCTCGGCAAAGATCACTTCCATCATCGGGCTGGCATCGCGGCCACCTAGTGTCTGCGGAAGGCAGATCGCCGCGAAGCCGGCTGCAGCCTTCTTTCGCTGCCAGTCCTGGCCGCGCGCGGCGTATTCGATACCCGAGCGGTCAGCCGGCAGATCCTTGCAGAATTCCGGCGCCGTGGCCTGGAGCCAGCTGCGGACCTCTACGCGAAACCGGGCTTCTTCCGGCGTATCTTGAACGTTCATGTCAGATCCCGCGGGAGTAGCCGGCCAGCAGTTTCTGGCTCCATTGCGCTGCGTTGCCCAGGCTCACGGCCAGCAGGCGCGACCGGCGATAGTAGAACTGGCAATCAGCCTCCCAGGTGTAGCCGATACCGCCATGCAGATGCAGGTTTTCCTCGGCGGCAAACTCGAAGGCCTCGATGGCGGACAGCCGTGCGGCCGCAGCCGCTACGGGTCGCTCGGCAGGGCCAGCCTCCAGCGACCAGGCTCCGTAATACGCATTGGAACGGGCCAGCTCGATCTTCACCAGCATGTCGGCGAGCTTGTGTTTGACTGCCTGGTTGCCTGCGATCGGCCGGCCAAACGCGTAGCGCTGCTGGCCGTAGGCCGCGATCATGTCGAGTGCGCCCTGGGCGCCGCCAATCTGCTCGAAGGCAGCGAAGATAGCGGCCTGCTCGTGGACCCGCGCCAGCAGCTGGCGGGCTTCGTCGCCGCGCGCGAGCACGTCCGCGTCGACCTGGTCCAGCACGAGGTGAGCTTGCGGTCTGAGTGCATCGAGTCCCTGTAGCGCAGTACGCATCACGCCGTTCGCGAGCGCGTCGACCAATAGCAGCAACGGCTCCTTGTCCGCATCCAGCGCCGTCACGATCAAGGCATCCGCGCCGGGCAGGTCCGCGACGAGCGTCTTGCTGCCGCTGACCTTGCCTCCGGCGAACCGAGTCGCGATGTCGAAATTCCAGTCGCTGCGCTCGGCCGAGGCCAGCGTCACCACGGCCTGCCCGCCGACGATGCGCCTCAGCAGCCGGGCCGCTGCCGCGCCGGTGCAGCCCTTGAGAATCTCGGCAGCAATGCAAACCGTCGAAAAGAAAGGAACCGGTGCCAGGCAGCGACCGAGTTCCTCGTTCAGCACGCAGAGTTCAAGCGGGCCGAAACCCAGGCCGCCCTGCTCTTCCGCTACCGCCACGCCCAGCCAGCCCATCTCGCCGAGCCGGGCCCAGAGACCGCGGTCGAAAGCGCTGCCTGTTTCGAGATGGCGGCGAATCGATGCAAAGCTCGAGACATCGCCCAGAAAACGGTGCGCCTCGTCGCGAAGCATCTTCTGCTCGTCGGAAAAATCGAAATCCATGGGGTCCTTGACGCGGTGCCGGCGGGGTTCAGTGCCGTTTCGTCTGCGTCGCGCCCATATAATGAGGTATCTCTTTAATAGAGGTCAATGAATTGTTTATTTTGGACGCCGTAGCGAGGGCGTCGAAGAAACTCACAGCCTCTCAGACCCGGATCACCCAGCCACCGTCGACGTTGAGCACCTGCCCGGTGATCCAGTCGCCGGCCGGTGAGCAGAGCAGCAGCATCGCGCCGACCAGTTCGTCGGGCTGGCCGCGGAATCGCAGCGGGACGCTGGCCTCGATCGCCTTGACGAAGGGCGAATCGGTCGGCGTCAGCGCCTTGCCGGCGTCACTCATCGTCGCGCCGGGTGCGATCGCATTGACATTGATCTTGTCCTTGCCCAGTTCCCGCGCCAGTGTCGTCGTCAGGCCCCACAGCGCCAGCTTGCTGATGCCATAGAGCGTCGCCGGCGGGAACGCGCCGGCGGAGACCTGGTTGACGATCTTGCCGCCGCCGCGCTCGCGCATCAGCGGTACCAGGGCCTGGCAGCACAGGAAGGCACCCGTGAGGTTGACGCGCATCACCTTGTCCCAGATTTCAGAGGTCACGCCCAGCGTCGAACCATGCGGCACTTCGACCATCAGAGCGGCGTTGTTGATCAGGATGTCGACCCCGCCGAAGACGGCCTTGGACGCCGCTGCCATTCTGGCGACGGACGCCGCGTCGGAGATGTCGACCTGAACCGCGTGAGCCTTGCCGCCGGCCTCGACGATCTCGCGGGCGACGAGTTCGGCCCCTTCCAGATTGAGGTCGGCCACGATCACCGAAGCGCCGGCGGCGGCGAGGCCGCAGGCATAGGCGCGGCCGATGCTGTTGCCGCGACCGCCGGCACCGGTGATGACGGCGACCTTGCCGTCGATGCGATAGCTCTCGGTTGAAAATGTCATGTCTTGCTCTCCTCGATGGTGAAATCAGTTCGGCAACGCGCGTATCAGTGTCGCAGTGCGGCCGCCCGATTCAGCTCTTCAGGCGATCTGAACAGTCTTGTAGCGGACGAATTCCTCGATGCCCGGCTTGCCGCCCTCGCGGCCGAAGCCTGACAGGCCGTTGCCGCCGAATGGCGTATTGGCCTTGATCGGCGCGCCGCCATTGACGTAGATGGCGCCTGCATTGAGACGCTCGGCCACTCGATGGACGCGCTTGAGATCATGTGACTGGATATAGGCCGCGAGCCCGTACTCGGTGCTGTTTGCCATCGCCACCGCCTCGTCCTCGGTGCTGAACTTCATCACGGTCAGCACTGGGCCAAACACCTCGACCCGGGCAATCTCGCTGTCGTCCTTCACGTCGACGATGATGGTCGGCTCGATGTAGTGGCCGCCGGCGAGTTCGCCGGTCATGCGGTTGCCGCCGGTGACGATGCGCCCGGACTTCTCTATCTTGACGCGGTCGATCATGCCCATGACGCGGTCGCAGGCCGCGCCATTGATCAACGGCCCAACAATGGTCTTCGGGTCGAATGGATCGCCGGTCTTGATCATCTTCGCGACACCGACGAGTTTTTCGATCGCCTGCTCGTAGATGCTCTCGTGGATCAGCATGCGCGTCGGCAGCGCGCAGCCCTGCCCGCTCAGGATGCCAATGCTGCCCATGACCGCACGCATGCAGACGAAATCCAGGTCGGCGTCGGGGAATACCAGGTTCGCCGACTTGCCGCCAAGCTCCAGCACCGCCGGCTTCAGTTGCTCGGCGCAGGCCGCCAGAATCTTTCGCGCCGCGATCGGGCCGCCGGTGAACGTGATCTTCGGAATCTTGGGATGACGCACCAGCGCCTCTCCGGCCTCGACCGCGCCGGGCAGCACGCCGCACACGCCTGGCGGAATGCCGGCTTCGAGCACCAACTTGCCGAACAGATCCGCGGCAAAGGGCGTCATTTCCGATGGCTTGACCACGACGCAGTTGCCGGCGGCCAGAGCCGGCGCCACCTTCATGCCCAGCGAGATCAGCGGGCCGTTCCAAGTCACGATGATGCCGATGACGCCGATTGGCTCGGCGGTGTTGTAGGAGAACTCGCCGCGTGTGCCGAAAGTCGAGGCGACGTGGCCGTCGAGCTTGTCGGCCCAGCCCGCGTAGTAGGAGATCCATTCGACCGCGATGCGCACGCCGGTCAAGCCGATTGTCACAGGCGTACCGCCGTCCAGCGCGGCCAGGCGCGCGAACTCGTCGGCATTGGACTGCACCAGCTGCGACAGCCGGATCAGCGCATCGCGACGCGCCTCCGGGGTCCATTTGCGCCAGATCTCGAACGCGTCGACCGCGGCTTCCACGGCCTGGTCCATTTCGAGTTTGCCCGCCAGCGGGATGCTCGCTTGCACCTTGCCGGTCACCGGGTTCACGTGCTGGTAAACACCTCCCGATGCGGTCTCCAATATCCGCTCCCCAATACGCAGCTTCACTACAGGCACCGCATCGCGATTCGACATCTGGCTCCTCCGGGTGGTTATGGGCGCTCGTCGAAGCGGCGATCGCCCGCTTCAAGAGTTACCTCTAGTGATATATTAGTAGCACTAGTTTCATACCGGCACAACGACGTTCTGCCGAAAAAGCATGGCATTGGCTGCACAAATCGCTGGTCAGGTCAAATAACCGGCTAAAGCGCCGAGCCAAAAAAACAATACATAAGATTTTTGCAGGCTTTTTACCGTAATTTATTGCTTTCTAGAAACTGGTAGCATGAATCCAGAGCATCAGCCGCCATCGAGGAGAACCACATGAGCGACACCACCGCTGCACCGATTCCTGCGCACGTGAAGCAGGAGCAGGTTTTCGACTTCGACATCTTTTTCGATCCGCGGCTCCGCGAGAATGCCCATGCCGGGTACGAGTCGCTGCATCGTGATGCTCCCGACGTGTTCTACACGCCGCGCAATGGTGGTCACTGGGTGGTCACGCGCCAGGCCGACGTGCGCGCGGTGATGCAGGCCAGCGACATCTTTTCCAGCGCGATTGCCACCGTGCCAGTGCCGCCACCGGAGATGAGGCTGCCGCTGCCGCCGCAGGACATGGATGGCGATGAGCATCGCCGGCATCGCGGTGTGCTGGTGCCCGTATTCTCGCGCGACTCGGTCATGCGGCTGGAGGCATCGGCACGCGAGCTCGCCGTCGACTTGATCAGCACACTGCAGCCACAGCGCGGCTGCGATTTCATCGGCGGCTTTGCGGTGCCGATGCCGGTAAAGCTGTTCATGGGCATGATGGGGATGGAGCTTGAACGCTACAAGGAATTTGTCGGCTGGGTGCATTCGATCCTGTCCCCGACCGATCGCGACCTCCGCATGCAGGCCTTCATGTCGCTGAGCCAGTATCTGGTCGGCCTGATCAAGGAGCGCCTGGCAGCGCCCGGCGACGATGTAATCAGCCGGCTGGTGAAATCCGAAATCGACGGCAAACCACTGGCGTTCGAGCGCGTGCTGGCGATGTGCAACCTGCTGTTCCTGGCGGGCCTCGACACGGTGACCAATGCGATGGGCTTCATTTGTCGGCATCTGGCCGAGAACCCGGACGTGCAGGACGAGCTGCGCCGAAATCCGGCAAAAATTCCCGAAGCCATCGAGGAATTCATGCGCCGCTACACCTTCGTCAGCACCGGCCGCGTGGTCACGCGAGACACCGAATTCGCCGGCATGCAGATGCGTGCAGGCGATATGGTGATGAGCAGCCTTACTGCGGCGAGCCTCGACGATCGCGTCACGCCGGACCCGCTCACGGTCGATATCGGCCGCCCGCGGCCGCAACACCTGGGCTTCAATACCGGGCCGCACAATTGCGCCGGCGCACCACTGGCGCGAATGGAAATGCGCGTTTTCCTGGAAGAGTGGCTGGCCCGGGTGCCGCCGTTCCGCCTGCAGGACGGCGTGACGCCGCGATATCGCCTGGGCGTCGTGTTCGGGCTGGAGTCGCTACATCTGGCCTGGTAGGCGAGCGAAGCAAGTGAGCCTGAAACGCATTCGATCGGCGCACGTCGCGTCCGGAACCGGGACCGCGCCCGTGCCGAGGTTGCGGTCCACCCTCGGCAGCGGGGGCAATGAAGCGGTGTCGGTACCGGTTGCGTCCTGGGCCAGCCGGCTCGGTGACGATTCGCGACTCGAAGGCAAGCTTGCGCCACAGCTGGCAAGGCGCATCGAGGAGGAAATCCTGCGTCTGGGCTGGCCGGTCGGGCGCGCCCTTGGGCGCGAAGAGGATCTAGCGACCCGGTTCGGCGTAAGCCGCTCGGTATTGCGTGAAGCCCTGGCGATCACCGAGCGCGACGGCATGACACGGCGCCAGCGCGGCCCCGGCGGCGGCCTGCTGATCGCGGCGCCGGCGGAGGACGTCGTCTCCAGCATGCTTGGTAACTACCTGAGCCTGGCACCCGTAGACGGGCTGCATCTGCTGCAGGCGTTCGGCCTTCTGGACGGCCTGATGTTCCAGCTCGCCGCACGCCGGTGCCGACGCGAAGACGTGTCACGAATGCGCGAACTGGGCAACCGGGAGCTTGCCGACGATGTCGACCCGGTCTGGACGCGCGCGGTTCAATTGCACGCCGGCCTGCTCACAATGACGCGCAATCCGGCACTGCAGATTTTCGGCTCCGCGCTTGCCTACCTCGGCCTCTCGCGGTTCCAGGCCAGCCTGCGCGGTAGCGGCGACGCGGATTCGCTGGCATTTGCGCGCCGCATTGTTTCGCTTCGTCGCGGACAGCTCGAGAGCGTGATTGGCGGCGACGCCGCCGCTGCGATAGCGGCCAACGCGCAGCTGGGCTCGCAATGGCTGGAACGGTATCTCGCCACGTCCCGCGCAACCGCCGATACCCATTCGCTGAGCGCCGACGACGCGTTGCGGATCGCGGCTCGGATCGCCGCCGTCTTTCATCCCGAACAGCCGGTCAAGCGGGCGGATACGCTGGCCCTGCAACTTCAGCAGGCGATCCTTGGCGGCGGGCATCGCGACGGTGACCGCCTGGACAGCGAGGCGGTGTTGTTGCAGCGCTACGGAGTGAGTCGCGGCGTACTGCGCGAGGCCGTCCGCTATCTGGAACGCAACGGCGTGCTGCGCACCGAGGAAGGCCGCAACGGCGGCGTCTGCGTGGCCGCAGCGGATTCGACCGCTGCCGCCCGCAGCGCCGTGCTGCTGCTGAGATTCCTCGACATGCGGGTCGACGGCCTGCTGGAGTTTTCTCAGGATCTCGAACTCGCCGCAGCGACCGCTGCGGTTCAGCGTTCGCGCCAGCACGGAGCCGATGTGCTGATTCCTTTTATCACCGCGATCGACGCCCAGCCCGACACGGCCGACGTCCAGGGTCATATGCAGCGGCTTTACGAAGGGCTGGCCGCTGCCAGTGGCAATCCCATCTTCATTGTGTTCGTTCAGATCCTCGGCGGACTGCTGCGCGTCGACAGCCGCTCGACCACGGCTGCGCTGGTAGCGGAATACACCAACCGATACCGCGACTACCTGTCGCAGATGCGTTTGGTCGCTCGCGCCATGCAGGACGGCGACGACAGCCTGGCCCGCCGCGAGCTATTGCTGGCACGGCGCATCGGCGGACTGCTGCGCCCCCACGCGCGACCTCCGTCGGACCTTCTGGAACAACTGCTCTGATACGTCGGAACGGGCCAAAAAAACGGAGCCTCGCGGCCCCGCTTCCTGCAATGCAGTCAGCCACGTTCAATCAGAAGCGATAGCTCACGTCCATGCCGACCTCGCGACCCACCTCGGGGTAGCGCACCACGATGCCGACCGGCGCACCGAAGCCGAGCTGGGCCGCGTAGCGATGCTCGTCGCTCAGGTTCTTGCCCCACAGCGAAACACCGAGGCCGTTGTCGAAGTCCAGCGAACTGCGAGCGCCGAGCACGCCCACGGCTTTTTGGGTTAGCGCGTCCTCGACGGCCGCCTGATCCTCAGCGGCGAACGAACGGATGTTCGCAGACGAGCTGATCACCTTGTCCTGCCACGACCAGTCGAGGCTGTTGCGCCATTTGAATCCGTTGAATTCAGCCGTATGCGTGCCCGCGAGCATGTACGTCATCTTGGGGACCAGGTCGAACGGCTCGTGCGAGCGGTCGACACCCTGCGCGTCGACATAGCGCTTGTACTTGGGCCGCGTGATGCCGAGGGACGCCGTCAGTTCCAGGCTATCAATCGGCAAGGCCGTGAGCTCCAGCTCGCCGCCCTTGACCTCGGCCTTGGCCGCATTGACCACCATGGTCGCGTTGGTGCCGTCGGCCGCGGTCACGATCACCGACCGCTGGATATTGTCGTAGTTGGAGTAGAACACCGCCGCATTCGCCCGTAACCTGCGCCCCAGCAGATCGGACTTCAGGCCCAACTCGTACTGAGTGACCTCTTCGGGGTCGAAGGGCTGGAACGACGCCACCGAGTTCGCACGCAGATTCTCGCCGCCTGCACGGTAACCGGTGGTCAGCGAACCATAGGCCAGAACTCCCTCGGTGATCTTGTAATCGGTGCCGATCAGGTAGTTGGTCTTGTTGAAGGTGTCGCTGAACTTGCCAGAGCACTCCTCGCCTGCGGCGACGCCCGGAACCACGCAGACACCGTTGGCAACGTTGTGCGACTCGAGCTTCTTCTTGTCCGAGGAGTAACGCAGACCGGCCGTCGCGGTCAGCTGCTCGGTCACAGAATAGCTGCCCTGGGCATAGGCGCCGGCGCTGTCGCCATCGACATTGCCGTCGAACACGGTGACCGCCGCACCGCCGAATGCGGTGCTGATCGAATGCTCGTAGGAGCCTTCACTGAAGTAATAGCCGCCCGCTGCCCATTTGAGATGTTCGAACGCGGTGCCGGTGAACTGCAGTTCTACGCTCGACTGACGTCCATAGCCGTCCAGTGTCGTATCGAGAATCGGATACGGCGTGCTGTCGAAGTCGATCGCGTTGAAGATATTCCCGTTCTCGCGATAGCCGGCGATCAGCTTGATGGTGGCCCATTCCTGTTCGAGTGTTGTCGTCAGGCCAAGGCTCTTGACTTGCAGAGTCGACGTCGGCCGGAAGCCGGCGTTATTGTTCGACGTGTAGGGACGGCCGATGTAGTTGTCGATCGTGTCGGTACCGCCGGACGCGCCGAGCACAAAACCACGAGCCACTCCGTCCACCGGGTCGGGCCGACCGTCGCCGTTGAAATCGTCCGGCACGCCGTCGCCGTTGAAGTCGGCAAAACGCAAGGGGCTGGCGAAAGCCAAATCCGAGCCGACGTTGATCTGATCGAGATCGATGTACTCGCCGGAAGCCAGGAAGCTCAGTTCGTCAGTGGCCTTGAACAGCAGTTTGGCGCGGAGCAGCGTGTGGTGCTCGCTACCAGTGCCGCGCTGGTTGGTCGCGTCAAAGGCGTAGCCGTCATTGGTGACGCGCTGGCCCGCCACGCGCAAGGCCAACTTGTCGTTGATCAGCGGGATGTTGACCACCGCTTCGGACTTCACGCCATCGAAACTGGACACGCCGGTGGCCAGCGAGCCGGAGTAGCTGTTCAACACCGGATCGTTACTGGTCAGCAGAATCGCACCGCCGGTGGTGTTGCGGCCAAACAAGGTTCCCTGGGGGCCGCGCAGTACCTGCACGCTCTGCACGTCGACGAACGACACGTTCGAGCCGAACGGTCGCGCGATGTATATACCGTCCTGGTAGAAGCCGACCGATGGGTCGAGCGTCGCCACGGTGTCGTTCTGCACCTGCCCGCGAATCTGGATTGCGATCGCCTGGCCCTGCCCCGGAGCCGTGCGAAT
This sequence comes from Hydrocarboniphaga sp., assembly GCF_028291725.1. Lineage (GTDB taxonomy): Bacteria > Pseudomonadota > Gammaproteobacteria > Nevskiales > Nevskiaceae > Hydrocarboniphaga. The sequence goes on from NZ_JAQGNT010000043.1 coordinate 33,708, forward strand.
ATAGATGTTCGGCGTGTGGGTCTGAATATCCTGCACGTCGAAGATGGACGCCTCGGCCAGCGCGTCGCCGCCAAGCGCGGTGATCGCAACCGGGACATCCTGGATGTTTTCCCTGGTCTTGCGCGCGGTGACGACGACCTCGTCGATGACGCCGGCCCCCGAGGCGGCCGTCTGGCCCGGCGCCGCATCGGGGGCCGGTGCCGTGTCCGTCTTGGGCGCCGCGATCTGCGCGAAGGCGCTTCCCGTGAACGAAAGACAGGCAATTGCCACCGCCCAGTTGTTGAGACGCAGACTCCGTCCAGATTTGCTCATCATCATCTCCTCCTCGCGACCACACCGAATGGCTTGGTTCTTATTTATGGCTGCATAGGCGGCCGTCTTGGGCTCGCTCCGTCGGGCACAAGGTACTCCATCATTAGAGATATCTCAATATAATTTCCGTCGATTCTGAGCCGACCTTCCTTCCGTTATGGATACCGATGCGGATGTCAGGTTTTTTCTGCACGAACGCCCAAACCCGCAACATCAGATGCTTTCCGGCAGGCTCGCAGCTGCCGGTTGCACGCCGACTGAAAACGATGAGTGCTCTATTGAGGAACTTGTTTGACCGGATTGAAGGTGATACAAGCTCTCAGGCAACCGGGGCTCGAAGATCCCGGCATCCCGCCGGGACCGCTACGGCCGCGACGGATACTGTATCGCCCCAGGAGTCTTCCTCCCGATCCGACGGCATAGAAGAGGTCACGGTCACGGTCACGGCGCAGAAGCGTGAGGAGCGCCTGCAGGACGTTCCGATTTCGATTTCGGCCTTCACCGGTGACCAGCTAGAGGCGGCGGGCATCACGGTCGGGGCGGAGCGTTTCAAGTGGATCGCCGGCCTCTATTTCCTCGACAGCACCGTGGGCTACGACCCGGTGCATTTCTACGTCGCCGGGCTGCAGGATGGCCTCGCGGGCCTGGGCAGCGGCACGGTTCCACTGCCGTTGCCCGCCGCGCTGGTGCCGGCCGTGGACCAGTTCACCAATTTGATCAGCCTGCTCGATCCTGTCGGCAATCTCGTCGACGCCAAGGCAACCGTCAGCATGAAGCCGATGGACGACCTGCTGTTCTACGTCTCGGCGCAGCGCGCGTTCAAGAGCGGCAGCTTCAACATTGTCAACCTGACGTCGGCTCCGACCCAGATCAAGCCGGAAACCGTGACCGGCTACGAGGCCGGTGGCAAGACGCAATGCTTCGATCATCACGTGCAGATCAACGGCGCGGTGTTCCACACGCAGATCGTGTCGCTGCTCAGTGGCGGCATCGTCCAGTTCCAGAACGCCGACAGAGCCACGGTGCAGGGCGTCGAGGCCGACCTGCAGTGGGCGGTTGCGACCAGCCTGCGCATCAACCTGGCGGCACTTGGGAAACTCCTTCGCACCGGTCATGATCATGCCGACGCTGACCCACGGCGCTGCACGTATCCGAAATGACCGTGTCACAAAAAATACCAGGTGCCGCTTTCACGGTTGTCAGCACGGCTCGCGGCTCGAGTCAGCGCAAGGGTGGTGGGCGCGCGCAGAAAGCGGAAGCCACCCGCACCGCGCTGCTGCAAGCGGCTCGCGAGCTGTTGACGACGCGCGGCTACCACGAGGTCGGTGTGCGCGACTTCGCCGCCGCCGCTGGCGTGACGCGCGGCGCGTTCTACCACCATTTCCCCGGCAAGCAGGCGATGTTTCTCGCCGTCTTCGACGCCGTGGAAAGCGAGCTGACCAGTACGGCTGCGGATAAACGCGACCCGTCGCTCGATCTGTGGACCGCTTTTCGCGCCGGAATCAAACACTATCTCGTCGCCGTAACGCGGCCCGACGTTCAACGCATCACGCTGATTGACGGTCCCGCCGTTCTGGGCTGGGAGCGCTGGAGGGAGATCGAGCAGCGATACAGCCTGGGGTCGATTACCTCGGCGCTCGCTGCTGCCATGTCATCCGGCCGGATCAGGAAACGGCCAGTGGAACCGCTGGCGCATCTGATCTTCGGGAGCGTCATGGAAGCCGCTTTGCTGGTCGCCCACTCGAAGAATCCCAAGCGACGCGCCGCCGAAGTCGGAGAGGCTCTCGATGATCTGCTCGGAGGTCTAAGCTGAGCGTCTTGATTCGTGACATGTCATTGTCATGTAAATTCCGCCGGTATAGAGTCAAGGCTCCGGTGACAGGAGCTGACGATGCAAATCTTCCGTGGCGTCGTGGCAATCGCATGGCTGCTGGTCGTAGGGATCACGATCCATGCAGTGCTCACCCTTGGCGTCGACCAGGCCGGCGCCACGTTCATCGGTGACTTCGGCCATCCCTGGCGCGCGCAGTTCAATGGCGATTTCTCAGCCCACCTGCTGTTGATGGCAGCCTGGATCGTTTACCGCGAAAAGAGCGCCATGGTCGGCTTGCCGTGCGGACTTCTGGCGATCCTCGGTGGCGGCGCGTTCTCACTCGCTTACATCTTTATCGCGAGCTTCAGGGGAACTGGCAGCGCTGAGAGTTTACTGCTTGGATACCGCGCAGCGCGCTAAAACGACACAGATCCCGACAGGTGCGCGGCTTTCTAACGAACTTCGCGGTTCAATATTGCCCGGCATGGCGCCATGCGCCAGGCCGGGCTGTACAAAATCTGTGCGACTACCAGCCAGCGAGGTCCGCAGCGCGAGCACGATGCTCTTGCGGCGCACCGAGCCAGGCGTAGTCGAGCATCGCGCGCTTGAGCCAGATGTGTAGTTCGTATTCCCAGGTGTAGCCGATGCCGCCGTGAGCCTCGACGGCGTCGCGTGCCAACTGCAAGGCGCGATCGGTAAGGTGCGCCTTGGCCAGCGCCGCCGAATGCGCCGCGCGATCCTGCACATCATCGAAAGCATAGGCAGCGAACCAGTACAGACCGCGCGCCGGCTCGATCTCCACCGCCATGTTGGCGAGCTGATGCTTGAGCGCCTGGAAGCGGCCGATGACCTGGCCGAACTGCTGGCGCGTCTTGGCGTATTCCACTGCGAGGTCGAGGCAGCGCTTTGCTCCGCCGTAGGCGTCGGCTGCGAGCAGCACCAGCGCAGCGTCGCGCAGACGCGCGGACTGAACTGCCCCTTCGGGCAGACGTTCGGCTGGTGTACCTTCCAGTGTCAGCGTGAACAGCCGACGCGTGCGATCGATGCCGCCTTCATCGGCGACGACGAGCCCGGCAGCGTTTCTCTCGATCACGGCAAGCTCGCCGCCGGCGAGGCCGACCACGATCAGGTCTGCGACGTCCGCGGCGAATACGTGCCGCTTGCTGCCGAGCAGTCGATCGGCGGACGCCAGTGACCACTGTTCGGGCTGCCATCCGCCGGCATCGGCGAATGCGATCGTCGCGAGCACCGAGCCCTCGGCCAGCGCGGGCAGCCAGCGCGATTTCTGTTCTTCGCTGCCAGCCCAGGCGATCGCCAGACTCGCCAGCGCGTGGCCGAGGAAAGGCACTGGCGCTGCCGCCGCGCCGACCGCCTCGGCGACGAGAGCGAGATCGATCAGCTTCAGGCCGAGTCCGCCATGGTCCTCTGGCAAGGCGATGGCCGTCACGCCGATCTGCGCGAAGCCGCGCCACAGTTCGGTGTCAAAGCCGGCCTCGGCATCGAAGCATCGATGCAGGCGCGACGACGGCAGCGCCTTGTCGAAGTAGCGTCGGACAGCACTCTGGACCTCGGTCTGGTCGTCGGAGAGCAGGAAATTCATCAGGTCTTGTCCGTAGCCGGGTCGCGCGGCAGTCCATAGCCGCGCTCGGCAATCACGTTGCGCTGGATATTGGACGTGCCCGCCGCGATCGCGACACCGAGCGCGCCCATGAACTGGTTGTTCCATTTCTCCGGACCGGCGCCCCCGGCGCCTTCGGCCTGCGGCGCGATCATCAGATCGTCGCCGATGATGTCGCGCGCAAGCCGCGCAATGTCGTGGCCGATGTTGGTCGACACCAGCTTGTTCATCAGTGTGACTGGGCCGGGATCCTGACCGCGTCCGGCCATCGACAGCTGGCGATAGCTCGAATACAAGTGGGATTCGACGCTGCCCTGCAATTGCACCAGCCGATCACGGATCAGCGGGTCGGCGATCGCGGGTTTGCCGTTGCGCGGTGTGCGCCGCGCCAGTTCCAGCAGCTTCAGGAACAGGTCGCGCGATGCCGCCGCGCCGCCGACCGAGCTGCGCTCGTGCTTCAGCGTGGCCTTGGAAACTTTCCAGCCTTCGCCGCGCGCGCCGACGATCCAGTGCGCCGGCGTGCGCGCATCGCTGAAGAACACTTCGCAGAATTCTTCGCCGCCGGTCATCTGCTTGAGCGGGCGCACCGTAATCCCCGGCTGCTTCAGATCGATCAGCAGATAGGAAATCCCGGCGTGCTTGGTCGGCGCGTCCGGTTCGGTGCGCACCAGCGCGAACATGTAGTGCGCATACTGCGCGAACGTGCTCCAGATCTTCTGGCCGTTGATGATCCACTCCGGCCCGTTCGCGCCGTCGATCAGCTCACCTCGGGTTCGCAGCGAGGCAAGGTCAGAACCGGAATTCGGCTCGCTGTAGCCCTGTCCCCAAAAAATCTCACCGCTGACGGTACGCGCGACGAACTGTTCCTTCTGCCATTCGGCGCCGCACTCGAGAAGCGTCGGCACCAGCATCATCATGCCCAGGCCGGCGACTTCCATCGGCGCGCGCACGCGGTTGAATTCTTCGCGGATGATGCCGGCGCGCAGCAGGTCGGGCGCCTGCTCGGAGCCACCGTAACGCTTGGGAATGCTGCGATTCAGATAACCGGCTTCGGTGGCACGCCTGCGGAACCGCGACTCCTGTTCCCGCTTTTTCAGCGCGGCCTCATCGCCCTTCGGCGGCCAGTGCTCGGCCAGGAACGCGCGCACTTCGCCACGAAAAGTCTCGTACTCGGTGCTGTAGCTGAGGTCCATGCCGGTTCCCTATTTGATCTGGTTGAACGGCAGGTCCTTGTCCAGGCGCAGATCGCCCGGCAGGCCCAGCACGCGTTCGGCGATGATGTTGCGCAGGATCTCGTCGGTTCCGCCGGCAATGCGCAGGCCGGGCGCCCACCAGTAGAAATACCGGAAAGGCTTGATGCGCAGGTCGTCAGTCTCGGCGATGCCCGCCTGCTCCAGGCGGTCGAGCGCGAACGCGCCGATATCCTGCCGCGTCTTCGCCATCACCAGCTTGCCGATCGCGGCTTCCGGGCCCGGTGCCTGGCCCTTCGACAACGCGGTCTGCGCGCGCATGCGCAGCAACTCCAGGCCCATGTCGTTGACGTAGAAGCGCGCGATCGCATCGCGCACCGAAGGATCATCGACCTGCGTGCCACCGGACTCGCCGGGCAGCGCCTGCATCAGCGCGATCAGCTCATCCACTCCGGGAGCATCGGCGGGTTTGGTGATCGCCATGCGTTCATGCGACAGCGTAGTCAGCGACACTTTCCAGCCTTCGCCGACATTGCCGAGACGCTGCGAATCGGGGATGCGCACGTCGGTCAGGAACACTTCGTTGAACTCGGCCTCGCCGGGCAAAGTGCGAATCGGGCGGATGTCGACACCAGGCGTCTTCATGTCCAGATAGAACATGGTCAGACCCTTGTGCTTGACCACGCCGGGGTCGGTGCGCACCAGCAAGATGCCGTAGTCGGAGCGATGCGCGTACGAGGTCCACACCTTCTGCCCGTTGATCACCCAGTCGCTGCCATCGCGCTGCGCGCGCGTGCGAATGCCGGCCAGGTCGGAGCCCGCGGCTGGCTCTGAGAACAGCTGGCACCAGATCTGCTCGCCGTCGACAGCGCGTCTCACCATCGGCAGCGCGCGCTCCGGAGTCAGGTAGGTGTAGATCGTCGGTACGCACATGCCCATCGTCACTGCGAACGGCACGTTAGACACACGGTACCGCGCCTCTTCCTGCTGGAAGATCACGGACTGCAGCGGCGTGCCGCCCTGCCCGCCCACGTCCTTGCGCCAGGTGATGCCGACGTAGCCGGCCGCCGCTTTTGCCGCCTGCCAGCGGCGTGCAAGCGCGACGAGTTCGTCCTCGCTGGCATCGCGATCCCTGGGCAACTCGTGACCTGGCGCGTGCTCGGCCAGCCAGGCCCGCACCTGAGCGCGATAGCTCGCTTCGTCCGGTGAATCCTTGAAATCCATGCTCAGGCTCCTCAGGCAGCGCGGCCTGCGATGAGCGCGCGTACCAGCCGGTCGGACCAGCGGCTGCGATGGCCGAGCATCTGCGCCAGCAGGCGTGAACGGCGCAGATACAGCGTGCAGTCGTTCTCCCAGGTGAAGCCGATGCCGCCGTGGATCTCGATGCCCTCTTCCGCCGCATAACAGAACGCATCGCTCGCGGCGAGCCGCGCGCCGGCCGCGGCCAGCGGCAGTTCGGGAGCCGCCGTCGACAAGGCCCAGGCCCCGTAGAGGCAATGGCCGCGCGCAAGCTGCACCTTGGTGTACATGTCGGCGAGGCGATGCTTGACCGCCTGCGTCGCGCCGATCGCGTTGCCGAAGGCACGCCGCCGTTTGGCGTAGTCCACGCTCATCGCGAGCATCGCCTCGGCACCGCCGAGCTGTTCGAAGGCGACATAGACCGCGGCGATGTCGAGCAGGCGTTCAGTCAGCGTGGCACCGCTGCCGGGCGAGCCGATGCGCTGCGCCGGCGTCCCCACGAAATTCAGCGCAGCGTGCTTGCGGATGCGATCGATCGCCGTCACCGGCATCTGCGCCACACCCTGCAAGGGCAATAGCCACCAACCATAGCCATCACCGTCTTCATCCGAGCGTGCCGACACGATCGCGATTTGCGCAGAAGCCGCATCGGCGACGGGCGTCTTGATGCCGTCGAAGCGGCCGTCGCGAACGCGCCCCCGAGGCGCCGTGCTCCAGACGCCGCTGCCTTCGGTGAAAGCGAGCGTGGCGATCACCTCGCCCGCCGCGAGCCGCGGCAGCCATTCGTCCGCGGCGGCTCCGCCCGCCAGCTTGAGCGCCTCGGTCGCGACCAGCACCGACGAGCTGAACGGGATCGGCGCGAGGCTCCGCCCGATCTCCTCTGCAACGACGCACAGTTCCAACGCGCCCAGGCCGAGTCCGCCCTGCCGCTCGGCGATCGCTGCCGCGGTCAGGCCCATGCCGGCGGCGTGCGACCACAATTCCGCATCGTGCCCGGCATCGGCTTCGAGCAGCATGCGCGCCTTCGCCGGCGCGTTCGCGAACAGACGGCGGGCCTGATCGCGCAGCGACTCCTGCTCATCGGAGAATTCGAAATTCATGCCGGTGGCGGCTCCAGGCCGCGGATCGAGTAACGTAGCGCTGCGACCGAGTGACTAGTCATTGGGATACCTCTTTTGTCAGGTATGATACGGCGTGGCTCCGAAGACTGACAAGCTGGGTGAACCGATGGAGACAGTTCGTATCGACGTGCAGGCCAACGGCCTGAGTTTCCATTATCTGGACCGCGGCAGCGGCCCGCTGATCCTGATGCTGCACGGCTTTCCGGACACGGCGTTCGGCTTCACAGCCACGATGAAGATTCTTGCTGAGGAGGGCTACCGCGTCGTCGCACCGTTCATGCGCGGCTACGCACCCAGCGGCTTCGCGCCGGACGGGGACTACCGGCTGCGCCGCCTCGGAGAGGACGCCCTCGCGATCGCCGCTACGCTCGGGGCCGAACGCTTCGTCCTGGTCGGCCACGACTGGGGCGCGCTCGCGGCCTATGCAGCCGCCGCGATCGCCCCCGAACGGCTGAGCCATCTGGTCACCGCAGCGATCCCGCATCCGGGCCATTCAACACGCAACACCGGCCTGAAGCAGGCCCGGCGATCGGCGTATGCGCTGCTCTTCCAGCTGCGGTGGCTGCCGGAGCGGCTGATCCGCCGGCGCAATTTCGCATGGCTCGAAAACCTGATCCGGCGCTGGTCGCCAAGCTGGGATTTTCGCGACGAGGATCTGGCGTTCCTCAAGCAAGCCTTTACGCAGCCGCAACGCCTGCAGGCCGCGCTCGCGTACTACCGTGCTTTCATACCCGGGACACTGAAGCGCGATCAGCGGGCGCTGACGGACGCCGTGATCCGCGTGCCGACGCTGCAGATCTGCGGCGGGCAGGACGGCTGTGTCGGCAGCGAGATGTTCGACGGACAGCAGGCGTGGTTCGCCGCGGGCTTGAGGATTCATCGTATGTCCGACGCGGGGCACTTCATGCAGTACGAACGCCCACGAGAATTTGCCGCGGCAATCCTGGCGCAGCTGCGCGCGTGAATCTCTCGGAGTTGTGTCGCCGCAGGTCCTGTCAGATTGCGTCCTTGACGGCGCCCGCGACGTCCAGATCCTCGACAGCCGCGCAGACGCGCGCCCAGGAAGCGGTGAGGTTGGCGGGCGCCTGCAGGCCCGCCCACATTTGCGTCATCTGCACTGCGTCCCAGGCATAGCTCATCCAAAAACGGTACAGGTCCCAGGCCTGTTCCGGCTTGGGCGCGTCGCGCACACCCAGCGACGCGAGTGTGTCGAGATAAAGCGCCAGCAGGTCTTTCTCATGGCGCCGGCGCAGTTCGATCGGGGCACCGGGGCCGAGAAAATAGGCGAGCTCGCGCAGGCCCGCGCCACGATGAACGATCTGCCAGTCCAGCAGGCCACTGCGCTCCTCATCCGCGAGCCGGTAGGTGTTGCCGAGGTGACAATCTCCGTGCGCCAGGGTCAGCGGCCCGCGCTCGCGTTGGTCGATCACTGCCTGCTCGTTGTCGATCAGCACGCGCGCCAGGCGGCGTACCGGATCGGACGCCTGTGTTTCCGGCTTCAGGAAGCGCTTCCGGAAGCGGCGATGCACCATCATCATCAGCGAGAACGCCGGTCGCGCGCGCTCGGTCGCCAGCCACGACAGATCGGACGAGAACCGCGGACTGTTCCAGAAGCGAGCGTGCACCGTACCCAGCGCCACCATCATGCCGCGCAGGTGGTCGAGGTCGGCCTCGTCGGCCAGCGAGAACGGCCGGCATCCGCGCAGCGACAGGTCTTCGAGCACGAGCATGAAACGCGCGCCGCGGCCCAGATGCGTAGCGTAGGCCAGGGGTGCGACATCCGCGAGATCCTGGCGAACCGTCCGGTAGAACCGAACCTCGTTCACCGCCATCTGCAAAGGCGCCACCATCAGGCGGCTGCTCGCCGTCAGCGGCGTGCTCTTGATGAAGACGCTTGCCGGCAGTCCGGCCGACTTGCCGCGCTCGTTCCAGTGCAGCGCGAGCCGGCGGCGATCCGTGGTGCCCGAGTTTCCGTCGAGCCGTTCGATCCGCTCGACCTCGGCGCCAGGCACGTCGGCGGCGATCTGCTGCGTCAGCCAGCGCGGGGTGAGCTGGGCCGACGCGACCGGTCCGGTTCGCGGCAACCAGGGCGAGAGCGACAGCACGGTTTCGGAGAGGGCGGATACGATGCTCAAAGCAATCTCCAGGCCGCTCGATGAAACACTCGATGAACCATGCTTGTGCCGATCGGAACCCTTAGCGGCCTGCTGACGCTGTCGCGTCCGAGCCCGCTTCGCATTTTCATGCGGCCGCCGCGCGACGGTAGAAAGCTTCGCCACGTGCAGCCCGCGCCCGGAGCCAGGCGCTGGGTCGGTAACGCTCACCGTGACGATCGGCCAGATGCTCGCAGGCAGCGACGAAAGCCGCGATGCCGACGGTGTCGATCAGCGAGAACGGGCCGCCGGTATATCCGGGGAAACCGATGCCGAGCACCGCACCGACATCGCCTTCGCCCGGATCGCTGATCACGCCCTCCTCGAACGCGCGCGCCGCCTCGAGCGCCTGGATGTACAGCAGGCGAGACTTGATCGCCTCGACAGCAGGCGGTCCGGCCTGAGGCGGATAGACCTCGCTGAGGCCTTTCCATGCCACGCGCCGGCCGTCCACGTAGTCGTAGAAACCGCTGCCGTAGCGGCGTCCCTTGCGGCCCAGCTCCTCGCAGAATTTCGCCTGCACCCGGAAGCCGTAAGGCTCGACCCAGGCCGCTCCGGCGTCGCTGCGATACTGGCAGCTGGCGTGATAGCCGAGTTCGATCGTCAGGTCGTCGATCAGCGCCAGCGGCCCGACCGGGAAGCCCGCCTGCCGGGCGGCATTGTCGATCAGCGCAGGCGCCAGTCCTTCGGTGAGCATGCCCATCGCCTCGGACAGATACACGCTGATCACGCGCGTGGTGAAGAAGCCCTGGCTGTCGTTGACGATGATCGGCGTCTTGCGCAGCAGCTTGATGTAATCCAGCGCCTGCGCCAGCGTGGCGTCGCTCGTGGCGTGGCCGCGGATCACCTCGACCAGCGCCATGCGATCCACGGGCGAGAAGAAATGCAGGCCGATGAAGCGCTCCGGCGCGGCCACGCCTTCAGCGAGGCTGCTGATCGGCAGCGACGAGGTGTTCGACGCCAGGATCGCGTCCAGCCGCATCGCGGCGCGCGCACGCGCAAAGACTTCGCGCTTGAGCTTGCGGTCCTCGAACACGGCCTCGACGACGATGTCGCAATCGCCCAGCCGCGCGTAGTCCGACGCCGCCTCGATCTTCGCCAGGATCGCGTCGGCCTGGTCGGCCTTCATGCGGCCCTTCTCGATCTGCTTCGCAAAGCCGTCGGCAAGACGCTGCTTCGCGGCCTCGGCCTGCGCCTGCGAGGCATCGATCACCACCACCGTGGCACCGGCCTGAGCCGACACCTGCGCGATGCCCATGCCCATCAGGCCGGCGCCGATCACGCCGACGCTTTTTATCGCCAGCGGCGCCACGTTCTTTGGCCGCCGCGCGAGTTTGTCGCAAGCGCCCTTGGACGCGAACATCGTGCGCATGGTGTTGCGCGCGACCGGATTCATCAGCAGCTGGGTAAACAGGCGCGACTCGATGCGCAGCGCCGCATCCATCGGCACGACGCTACCGCGCGCCACCGCCGACAGCAGCGTGACCGGTGCCGGCTGGTTACGCTGCGTCGTGCCGGCCGCACTGGTCGCCGCCAGGTTGAAGAAGCCTCCGATTTCCGCGCGCTGGAACGCCGCGCCGCCAGGGAATTTGAAGTCCTTGCGATCCCAGGGCTGCACCGCATCGCCCTGCAGCACCCAGTGCTTCGCCGCCGATAGCAGATCAGGCGGTAGGACCACCGCGTGAATGATGCCGAGGTCCAGGGCCTGCTTCGCGGTCTGCGGCCTGCCCTGCAGCATCAACGGCACCGCCTTCTGGATACCGATCAGGCGCGGCAAGCGCTGGGAACCACCGGCACCGGGCATCAGGCCGATGCCGACCTCGGGCAGGCCCATCAGCACCTTCGGATCATCGGCCGCAACACGCCAGTGGCAGGCCAGCGCAAGCTCCAGCCCGCCGCCCATGGCGGCGCCATTGATCGCCGCGGCGAAGGGCTTGCCGCAGGTTTCCAGCCGGCGCAGCACCTCCGTGAACGGCCGCGAAATTTCGCGGTAAACCTGCTGCTCGTCGGTCAGCGTGTCGAAGAATGCGATCATCGCATTGATGTCGCCGCCGGCCATGAAGTCGTTCTTGGCCGAGGTGATCACGGCGCCCCGGATCGCCGGATCCGCGGCGATGCGCTCCACCGCGTCGGCGAGCGCGATGCGCATCGAATCCGTCACCACATTGGCGGACTTGCCGGCGACATCGAGTGTCAGCAGGGCGACGCCGTCGGCGTCGATGGAACAATGCAGATCGGCCATGGGCTTGTCCTAGATTCGTTCGACTAAATACGTTCGATGATCGTCGCGCAGCCCATGCCTTGGCCGACGCAGAGCGTGGCCAGCGCGGTGCCCTTGCCGCTGCGCTCCAGCTCGTCGAGCACGGTGCCGAGTATCATCGCGCCGGTTGCGCCGAGCGGATGCCCCATCGCGATCGCGCCACCGTTGACGTTGATCCGCTCGTGCGGAATCGCAAGCGCTTCCATGTAGCGCAGCACCACGGAAGCAAAGGCCTCGTTGAGTTCGAACAGGTCGATATCGGCAACCGACATGCCGGCATTGCGCAAGGCCTTCTCGGTAGCCGGCTGCGGGCCGGTCATCATGATCGTGGGCTCGGAGCCGACCGACGCGAATGCGCGGATGCGGGCACGCGGCTTCAGGCCCAGCTGCTCGCCGATCTCGCGGCTGCCGACGAGTACACCGGCGGCACCGTCGACAATGCCGCTTGAATTGCCGGCGGTGTGCAGGTGATCGATGGCGAAGACGTCCGGATAGCGCTGCAAGGCGATCGCATCGTAGCCACCCTTCTCGCCCATCAGGGTGAACGCCGGCTTCAGCACCGCCAGATCGGCAAGCGTGGCCTCGGCGCGGATGTGCTCGTCGCGGTCGAGCAGCGTAAAGCCCAGTTCGTCCTTCACCGCCAGAACCGAGCGCGCGAAGCGGGCTTCGCTCCAGGCGCGCGAGGCGCGTTGCTGGCTGGCATGCGCGTAGCGGTCCAGGTCTTGGCGCGAATACCCCCAGCGCGTCGCGATCAGGTCGGCGCCGATACCCTGGGGCGCGAAGTAGGTGTTGTAGGTGACGATCGGATCGCTGCCCCAGGCGCCGCCGCCGTCGGCTCCCATCGCCACCCGCGACATCGACTCGACGCCGCCGCCCACCACCAGCTGCGCCTGCCCGGACATCACCTGGGCTGCGGCAAGGTTCACCGCATCCAGGCCGGACGAGCAGAAGCGGTTGATCTGGATCCCCGGCACGCCGTGGTCCCAGCCTGCATACAGAGCCGCGGTGCGTGCGATGTCGCAACCCTGTTCGCCGACCGGCTGCACCACGCCGAGCACCACGTCGTCCACGCGCGAGGTATCGAGTGCATTGCGCTGCTGCAGCGCCTGCAGCACCTGCGTGATCAGCTCGATCGGCGGCACCTCGTGCAGTGATCCGCTGCTGCGGCCCCGTCCCCGCGGCGTGCGGACGTGGTCATAGATGTATGCGTCGGTCATCGTTCGGGTTCCATTGGCGGGTTCCATTGGACTTTCCGGCAGCCTCGGAAAGGCACTCAGCCTATTCGGGTACCTGTTTTTACGATGATACGGCGCGGGCCTATCTACCGACAAGTAAGACCCGAGCGCACAGCGAGCGGAATGAAGAGCCGGCGCGCAAGCCAGCCGTCAGCGCATCCAACTGCCGCGTTGAACGGATCGCCTTATTCAGGTACCTTTTAAAGGGGTCCGAAGTGCCGACCGGCTATCGTTCTCCGCCATTGACTGGAAGAACGAGGAGCCAAGCCGTGGAATACCAGACCCTGCTAGTGGAAGTGGGTGCCGACAAGATCGCGACCGTGACGATCAACCGGCCAAAAGCGATGAACTCGTTCAACACGCCGATGCTTCGGGAGTTCGCGCAGCTCTGGGCGGCGCTGCAGAATGACGATGCGGTCAGCGTGATCGTGCTGCGCGCAGCCGAAGGCCGTGCCTTCTCCACCGGCGCCGATGTGAAGGCGAGCGGCGACGATGCGGTTGTGGACTACAGCCGGCCCTTCGACCAGCGCGATCCGGGCGAATTCCTCGGCCCGAAGTCGAACCGCTGCTGGAAGCCGGTGATCGGCGCCGTCCATGGACTGTGCTGCGCCGGCGCGTTCTACTGGGTCAGCGAATGCGACTTCGTGATCTGCTCGGACGATGCCGAGTTCTTCGATCCGCACGTGACCTACGGCCTGGTGGCGGCCATCGAACCGATCGGTCTGACCTACCGCATCCCTTACGGAGAGGTCATGCGCATGGTGCTGCTCGGCAACGACGAGCGCATGAGCGCGAAGACTGCGCTGCGCATCGGCCTGGTGACCGAGATCGTCGACGGCCACGAACCGCTCTGGCAGCGCGCGCAGCAACTGGCCGCCCGGATCGCGCTGAAACCGGCCATCGCCCTGCAGGGCAGCGTGAAGGCCGTCTGGGAGTCGCAGGACCTGCCGCGCTACGCCGCGCTGGCCCAATCGATGAAGAACCCGATGCTCGGCAACCCCATCGCGCAGGCCACGCTCGACCGCGATGCGCTGCTCGCCTCCGTCAAGCAGTTCGAGGTGCGCTAGCGCCGGTTTCCCGGCGGCACATCGCGCGCTGGATTAAAAACAGATATCTCTATAGAATTTGCAAACAGTTAGCTAATTGAATTCGCGTCAGGAGGAGCCCATGACCCGTCCCTTCATCTTCAGCGCCGACTCCCATATCCGCGAACCCAACGACCTCTTCAGCAAGGGCCTGCCCGCCTCGATGCAGAAATGGGCGGTCCACGCGATCAAGGACGGCGACACCATCGTCACCAAGGCCGGCGACCAGGTCATCTACAAGATTCGCCTGAACGTGGTCGACCTCGCCGGAGAGAAACGCATCGGCGCCGGCGAAATCAAGGGCCGCCTGCTCGACATGGAGAAGGACGGCATCGACGGCGAGATCAGCTTCCCGTCGCTGGGCCTGTGGCTGTACATGATCACCGACGCGGAAGCCGAGCTCGGCAGCTGCCAGATCTACAACGACTGGAACTCGCGATTCTTCGCCGAGCACCTCGACAAGTTCGTGCGCTGCGGCGTATTGCCGGTGCGCGACCTGAACAACACGGTCGCCGAGATCGGCCGGCTCGCCGGCATGGGCTTCACCGCGGCCATGCTGCCTTCGGTGATTCCTGCGGGCGTACCCAAGTACAACAGCGAAGCCTGGGACCCGGTATTCGCCGCGGCCTGCATCGCCGGCATCGTGCTGGTGATGCATACCGGCACCGGCCTGGAGAACGTGGTGCAGGAGCGCGGCGCTGGCGCCGCGGTGATCAATTATACCAAGCAGATGAACGACGGCATCGACGTCGTGACCTACCTCGTCGCGGGCGGCGTGCTCGACCGCAATCCCGGCACGCAGGTCGCGATCATCGAATGTGGCGCCAGCTGGCTCGCCGCCTTGTCCGAGCGCATGGACGAGGTCTACGAGGCGCACAGCGTGTTCGTGAAGCCCAAGCTGTCGCTGCCACCGAGCGGCATCATCCGCCGTCAGGTCCACGCCTCGTTCCAGCACGATCGCGCCTGTATCGAGGCCCGCCACATCCTCGGTACGCAGGCGATCATGTGGGCCTCGGACTACCCGCATGCCGAGGGCACCTTTCCGCATTCGAAGGATGTGATCACCCGCCTCTTTGAGGGCATCGATATTTCAGAGCAGGAAAAGACTGATATTCTCGGCGGCAATGCGGCACGCCTGTTCCGCCTGCCGCGCGCGGCCGCCGCCAAGGCCTGATATTCGGAGCGGAAGGCGGCCAGTGCCGCTCTTTAACCCCCGCTTCGTCGGCTGCATTCCTGCTGGAGATCCGGCCATGTCACAGGCTGCTGTCAAACCCGATACCCGCCAATTTCGCGACGCACTGGGCAGCTTCACCACCGGCGTCACCATCGTCACCACCGTAGATGCGGAAGGCCGCGACATCGGCCTGACGGCCAACAGCTTCAACTCGGTGTCGTTGGACCCGCCGATGGTGCTGTGGAGCCTGGCGAAGACCTCGCTGAGCCTCGCCGCGTTTGTGCACAACCCGCATTTCGCGGTGCACATCCTGGCGGCAGATCAGCGCGCGATTTCGGATCTGTTCGCCAAGCGTGGCGCGGACAAGTTCGCTGGTACAACGCTGGCGCGCGGCGAAGGCGGTGTACCGCTGCTCGAGGGCTGTTCGGCGCGCTTCCAGTGTCGCACCGCGTTCCGATACGAAGGCGGCGATCACGAAATTTTCGTCGGCGAGGTCATGCGTTTCGATCATTTCGACAAGCCGCCTCTGGTCTTTCACAGCGGCAAGTACGGGCTGGTGGTCAAGCAGGCTGCGAGTCCCGCGCCTGTGCCGGTCGACGAGGCGGCGGCCGAGAGCAGCTTCAGCCGCGACTTTCTCGGCTACCTGCTGGGCGCTGCCTACAGCCAGCTGTTCAAGCCGATTCGCGACGAGTTCTCACGACGCGGCCTCTCGGAGAACGAGTACTACCTGCTGAGTATTCTGGGCGTGGACGAGGATCTGCCGCTTGACGAGATCGGCACCCTGATGAGCTTCGCCGGGCATACGCTGGGCGAAGAGCTGATCGCCGGGCTGGCGGGCCGCGGCCTGCTCGTGCGCGGCGATGGGCGGCTGAGCCTGACCGACAGCGGCCGCCGCGCAATGATCGAGCTGTTCGCCGTCGCCAAGTCGGCCGAATCCGATGCGGAAAGCGAGCTCGACTACTCCGAGTCGCAACTGCTCAAGCAACTGCTGAGGCGCGTCATCCGCAGCACTTCGCGGGGCTTGCCGCCGCTGCTGCGCAAGCGCTGAGGCGACGGCCCATGACTGACCGTCGCCAGCGCGCTACATAGAACTATCTCTTTTAAAGACAACAACACGGTCGCCGCATGGCGGCCGGCTACCCAGAGGATGCGCACCGTGGCCGACATGAAGGACGAGCTGAAGAAGGAGTTCGAGAAGGCCACGGCCTATGAACTCACCGACCACGACATCGAACGCGCGCGCCTGCTGCTGGGAATCGACCTTGCCGCCCGAGACAACGAGCAGATCCACACCGCGACCGCCGACAACATCCGCACATTCGCCTACGGCTGCGGCAACGACAACCCGCTGCACTGCGATCCTGAGTACGCCGAAAGCACCCGCTGGGGCGGCGTGATCGCGCCGACGATGATGGCCGGCGTGGTCAACAGGCCGATGCTGGGCGACGCATTGGACGCGGACATCAAAGCGCAGACCAAGAGCGTGTTCCGCGGCATCCACGTGTTCATCTCCGGCGGCGAGTGGCTGTTCTACCGGCCGATCTATCCCGGCGACACGCTGTATAGCTTTACCGGTGCCGAAACGCTGGAAGTGCAGCCCTCGGAATTCGCCGGCCGCAAGGTCAACCGCATCACGCGCCAGGTGAAGATCAACCAGCGCGCGGAGATCGTCGCGGTCTACCGGTACCGCGAGATCCTCACCGAGCGCAAGACCGCGCGTGAGAAAGGCAAGTACTCCAAGCTGGAGCCGGCAAAGTACGACGACGAGGCGATCGCGAAGATCGACGAGATCTACGCCCAGGACGTGCCGCGCGGCGCCGATCGCTGGTACTTCGAGGACGCGGTGGTCGGCGCCCCGCTGCGGCCGTCGGCGTCCGGGCCGCTGACGACGACCGACATCGTCACCTTTCATGCCGGCGGTTACGGCTGGGTGCCCTACGGCCTGCGCGTGGGCCGCTACTGGCACAAGAACCGCAAACGCATCGCGCCGTTCTACATCAAGAACGAGAACGGCATTCCGGACGTGGCGCAGCGGCTGCATTGGGACAGCGCCTGGGCGCAGGCGATCGGCAACCCGATGGCCTACGACTACGGCGTGATGCGCGAGAACTACGTCTATCGTTATCTCACCGACCTGGCCGGCGATGACGGATGGGTGTATCGCCAGTACGACGAAATCCGCAAGTTCAACTACATGGGCGACGTGCAGTTCATCAGCGGCGAGATCACCGGCAAGCGCGAGGACGCCGGTCTGAACCTGGTCGACGTCAAGGTGAAGATGACCAACCAGCGCGGCGAAGACACGTTGCTGTGCGATGCATCGATCGCGCTGCCGAGCAAGCACAAGCCCGTGCTGCTGCCCGAGCCGCCGGCCGAGTTGAAGGAGCGCGCAATCCGGATGATGGCGCGACACTGGGAACTGAACGCGGCGCGCCGCCGCGGCAAGTCCTGAAGGCTCGCATGGCGATGGCATCGGTAGCGCAGACACTTCAAGCGGTGATGGCGATCGATCCCGCCGCGCCGGCGGTCGAGTTCCAGCGCCAATGGATCAGCTGGGGTGTCCTGGATGCCCAGGTACGCGCGATCGACTCACTCGTGACCCACTCGGGCCTGGGCCCTGGCACGCGCGTTGGCATCCTGCTGCGCAACCGACCGCCGCAGCTGGCGGCGATGCTCGCGGCGATCGTATCGAGCCGTTGCATGGTCACGCTCAATCCTGTGCTGCCGGACGACAAGCTGCTCGACGACCTGTCGACGCTGCAGCTGCCGGTGGTGATTGGCGAGCGCAGCGAGTTCGAGCGGCCCGGCGTGCTCGAAGCGCTGCGCGCAGCCGGCAGCGCCGTGATCGCGCTGGCCGACGACATCACCCAGCTGCCGGCATTCGTGCCGGGGCTGGAAAAGCCGCGCGGCGAGCGCCTGCGGCGCGAACAGCCCGGCGTGATCGTCGAGATGCTGAGCAGCGGCACCACCGGCAAGCCCAAGCGCATCCCGATGCACACCCGGGCTTTCGAGATGGGTTTCGCCGCGGGTCAGGCCTACGAGAAAGGCGGCGCCGACGCACGGCCGCAACTGCGCTCCGGGACCATGATACTGACCTTGCCGTTCACCCATATCAGCGGTCTGTGGACGCCCATCCAGTGCATTGCCGGCGGACGCAAGTGCTGCCTGATGGAACGCTTCAAGGTCGACGATTGGCATGACGCAGTCAAGCGCCATCGGCCGCGCATGTTCGCTGGCCCGCCGACGATGCTGCGCATGCTGCTCGACGCCAAACTGCCGAAGGAAGATCTGGCGAGCCTGCTGGCGCTGCGCACCGGTACTGCACCGCTGGACCCGGCCGTTGCCGACGAGTTCTACCAACGCTACGGCATCCCCGTGTTGCAGAACTACGGCGCCACCGAATTCGCCGGTGCCGTTGCCGGCTGGAGCATCGAAGACTTCAAGCGGCATCGCCAGGACAAGCGCGGCGCAGTCGGTCGGCTGCAGGCCGGCGTCGAGGCGCGCATTGTCGATCTGCAGAGCTTCGAGCCGCTGGAGCCGGGCCGCGACGGACTGCTCGAATTGCGGGGTGCACAGCTTGGCGATGCCACGGCGTGGACGCGCACCACCGACCGCGCGATCCTCGACGCCGACGGCTTCCTGTTCATCACCGGCCGCGCCGACAACGCGATTCTGCGCGGCGGCTTCAAGATCCACCCCGACGAAGTCGTCAAAGTCCTCGAAGGCCACCCGGCGATCAAGGAGGCATCGGTGGTCGGATTGAAGGACGAGCGCCTCGGCGAGGTTCCGGTCGCCGCGCTGATCGCCAATGCGGGTGTGCCGCAGCCCGGCAAGGAGGAGCTGAACGCTTATCTTCGCAGCCGGCTCACCGCATATCAGATCCCGGTGGAATTCCGCTTCGTCGACGAACTGCCGCGTACGCCATCGATGAAGGTCAGCCAGCCGGCGGTGCGGGCGCTATTCCGGCAGTAGCCGCCTGCGCGGTGCGGCAAATGCTGCCGGCCCTGCCGCAACCGCGATCTATCGCCGATCTATCGCCGATCTTATCGCCCGCTGAAATCCGGCTTGCGCTTGTCGACGAACGCGCGCACCGCTTCCTTGTGGTCGGCGGTCTCCGCAGTGCGAACCATCGCCGCGGCTTCGAGATCGAGCACCTGCGCGCAGGATGCACCGTCGGCCGCGGCGTTCAGCGCACGCTTCATGTGCTGGAACGCAACGCCCGGACCCGCCGCAAGCTCGCGCGCGAGGTTCAGTGCGGCCTCGTCGAGCTCTTCGTCGGCAACCAGGCGTGTGACCAGGCCGAGCTTGAGCGCCTCATCGGCACCGACCTTGCGCGATCGCATCATCAGCTCGCGAGCTGCGGACACACCGGCAAGGCGTGTCAGGAAATACGCGCCGCCGTAATCGCCTGAGAAACCCAGCGCGGTGAACGCGGTGTTGATGTTCAGTGTCGTGGACGCAATGCGGAAATCCGCCGACAGGCCCAGCCCGACACCGGCACCCATGACGGCGCCGCGCAGCGCGCTGACCGTCGGCTTGGGCATCGCATGCATCAGGTTCGCTGCCTCCATGCGCCGACGCAGCTGCGCAGTGCGATCCTCCGGCGTCATCTGCGCCAGCTCTTCGCGGTTGCCCGAGCCGGACTTCATGTCGCCGCCGGCGCAAAAGGCGCGGCCAGCGCCGCGCAGCAGCACCGCACGCACGCTGCGATCGTCGGCCGCGGCCTGCACGTACGCAAGCAGTTGGTCCATCACCGGCCCCGACAGCGCGTTGAGGCGGTCAGGGCGGTTCAGCGTGATCAGCGCCAGGCCGGCTTCGCGCTCGTACAGCACCCGTTCTGGAACTTCGCTCATGAGCCCATTGCGGCTAGCGCGCCGGACAGCTGCGCGCGGCATTCACGGACGATACGCTGCACTAATTCCTCGCAGCTGGGAATGTCGTCGATCAGTCCGATCACCATGCCGGCGGTGATCACGCCGCCGTTGGGGTCACCCGCGTCCAGCGCGGCCTTGCCACGCGAGCCGGCGACCAGGTGCCGGATGTCCTCGAACTTCGCACCGCCGGGGCGGTTTTCGATCGCGACGACCTCCTCGGTAACGGCGTTGCGGAACACTCGCGCGGTGTTCTTCATCGTACGGAAGATCAGCTTGGTGTCGCGCTCGCTACCGGCAAGCAGCGCCTGCTTTATCGATTCGTGGATCGGCGCCTCCTTCGTGACCTCGAAACGCGTGCCCATATTGATGCCCTCGGCACCCAGCGCCATCGCCGCCGCCATGCCGCGCCCGTCGCCGATGCCGCCCGAGGCAATCAGCGGAATCTTCAGCGCCTTAGCCGCGATCGGGATCAGCACCAGGCCGGGGATATCGTCCTCGCCGGGATGTCCGGCGCATTCGAAGCCGTCGATGCTGATCGCGTCAACGCCGGCGCGCTCGGCGCTCAGCGCGTGGCGGACCGCAACGCACTTGTGAACGATCCTGATGCCGGCGCTCTTGAGTTTTGCCCAGTGATCCGAGGACTTCGGGCCAGCGGTCTCGACGACCCGGATGCCGCCTTCGATGATCGCATCGATGTACTCGCCGTACGGTGGCGGCGAGATCGTCGGGAATACCGTCAGGTTCACGCCGAAGGGCTGATCGGTCATCGTGCGACAGCGAGCGATCTCCTTGGCGAGAGCTTCCGGCGTCGGCTGCGAAAGCCCCGTGAGAATGCCGAAGGCACCGGCGTTGGACACGGCCGATGCCATCTCGGCGAAGCCGACCCACTGCATGCCGCCCTGGATGATCGGGTAACGCACGCCCAGCATCTCGCTGACACGGGTCCTGATCGCAGGTGCCGCTACTCCGGTATCGCTCATCTTCACTCCGCCCAAGGGATGTGTTGGCCCGCGCTGACTTTTTGCAGATTCGCGCGACTCCATTACAGGTATCATTACAGGTACCTGTATTATAACGCGACGCAGACACCGTGAGCCAGACGACCCGATGCCGGATGACACCCAGAAGCCCGCCGCTCGCCGAACCTGGGCCTCGCTGCCCGAACTGATGCGGGTGACGGCCTGCGGCGACGGTGAATTCAGCGCGCTGCATAGCGTGCCCAACATCGGCGGCAAGGTATTCGGCGGACAGATGATCGCCCAGGGCCTGGCCGCTGCCGCGGCCGATGTCGCCGACGAGCGCCGGCTGCATATGCTGCAGGCGGGCTTCCTGACCCCGGTCGATCTCGATCCGCCGCCGCGTTACCAGGTCACGCCGACGCTCGAAGGCCGCAGCTACAGCCGGCGCGATGTGGTCGTGCGCCAGCAAGGCCGCCTCGCCTTCCAGATGAGCTGCGGCTTCAAGCGGCGCGAGCCAGGGCCGCGGCGCGCGCAGACGATGCCGGCGGTTCCCCCGCCCGAGGCCTTGCCGGGCCTGGCCGAACTCGCGGATCTCCATCGCAGTGAACTCAGCGACGGCATGCGCCGGGTGTTGACCGGCATCCCGCACTATCAGATACGCCCGATCGACGGCCGCGCATTCCTGTTCGGCCCCGGCGAGCCGCGACTGCGCTACTGGATCCGCCCGAGCAACGGCACCGATGCGGCCCCCCGCGCACAGGAACTGCTGCTGGGCTTCCTGTCCGACGCCTTTTTCAACAGTGCGATGCTGATGCCGCACATCCGCCAGCGGCTGGGCCGCGATTTCGCCGCGCCGACCTTGAATCACAGCCTGTGGCTGCACGGCGGCACAGCGGTCGACGAATGGCTGCTGTTCGACACCGAATCAGCGGTCGTCGAGGACGGCTGCGGGCTGGTGAACGCGGCCATCTACGATCGCGGCGGCATGCGCATCGCGAGCGCGACTCAGGAGTCGATGCTCCGCCTGCTCGGCTGAAGCGTCCGCAGTAGGCGGGCGAAAAACTCGTAGCCTCTCAGTGCGAGGGTGCCGGCGTGTCGTTCCAGATTGCCAGGGCGTCCAGACATTCGATGCGGCCGTCGGGTCCGACATACAGCGGGTTCACTTCCAGCGACACCAGGTCGGGGCCGAGCGCGATCGCGGCCTGCGCGATCCTTTCGACGACCTGCGCCACCGCATCCAGGTCCACCGCCGGCTGGCCACGGTAGCCACGCAGGATCTTGGCGGCGCGCAGTTCCTCGAACATCGCCCTGATCTCGCCAGCCGCAACCGGCAGCAGTCGCAGGCTGCTGTCCTGCAAGGCCTCCACCCAGACGCCGCCGAGGGAGACCGCGATCGCCAGCCCCCACTGCGGGTCACGCGCGATGCCGACGAACAGCTCGCTGCCTTTGGCTCGCATCGGCGACACGATGACGCCGTCGATCCGCGCGTCCGGCTGCGCCTTGGCGACGTTGGCCAGAATCCGCGCGTAGCCTTCGGCGACGGCCGCGTCGTCGGCCAGGTTCAGCAGTACGCCGCCGGCCTCGGTCTTGTGCGCGATATCGGGTGAGGCGATCTTCAGCACCACCGGGCCGAGCGCTTCGGCAGCAGCCATCACCGCCTGGGCCGACGAGGTCGCAGTCACCGCCGGAATCACCGGCACGCCGCTGGCCGCCAGGTACTCCAGCGTCTCGCGCTCGCTGCGCGGCCTGGCGACGGCCGCGGCAGACGGCGGCAGCGGCCGGTAGACCGCGCGATCCAGCGACGCAGACCAGGCGAAAGCATGGCCCAGTGCCTGGATGCCGTCGTCCAGGCCGCAAAGCGCAAACGGAACGCCGGACTCCTCCAGCAGCTTGAGGCTGAGCTCGCTGACGGGTTGCAGTGTCTGCGTCAACAGCACGCCCGGCTTGCCGCTGGCCTGGATGCCGCGGCCGATGTGCGCGAGGGCGACCGTGTTGAACTTGCTGATCTTCGACGCTTCGTCCGGCAGGCCGCAGACGGTCGCGGTGATGCCGATGCCTGGATCGCTGCCGGCGATCCTCAGCACGTTCTCGAACATTTCGGGTTTGGTGACGGCCGCGCCGGTGACATCGAGCGGGTTGTGTGTGGATGCACCCATTTCCGACAGCACGCCGCGCAGCGCAGCGAGCGTCTCCTCACCGAACTGGGGCAGCGCGACGCCGAACGTTTCGGCATTGTCGGCGACCATCTCGCAGGCGCCGCCGGAGATCGACACCAGGCCCAGCGAGCGCTGCGTGATCGGGCCGGTATAGGCGAGCAGCGCCGCGGTCTGGACCAGCTCCTCGATGCTGCCGACGCGCGCCAGGCCAAGCTGCCGGCACGCGCTATCGAAGACCTTGTCGTCGCCGACCAGCGCACCGGTGTGCGCCTGCGCCACTTTGGCGGTCAGCTCCGATGTGCCGACCTTGAGAATCACGATCGGTTTGCGCGCGGCATGGGCTCGTGCCGCGGACGCCATGAACGCGCGCGGATCGCGGATCGACTCGGCAAAAACTGCGACCGCCTTCGTCGACTCATCGTCTATCAGGAAATCCAGCACCTCGGCGAGCCCGATCATGGCCTCGTTGCCGAGTGTGACTGCGTAGCTGAGCCCCACGCCTTGCTGCTGGGCGAAACCCATGATGGCGCCGGCCGTCGCGCCGCTCTGCGAAACCACGGCGACCGGCCCTGCCCGCTTGACCATCGGCGGCAGCACGATCGCAGGCACGTTGTCGATGTAATTGATGAAGCCCAGCGAGTTGGGGCCGAACAGCGACAGCCCCAGCGAGCGAGCGCGGTCGATCAATTCATCCTGGATTCTGGCGCCCTGCTCGCCGAGTTCGGCGAAACCGGAGGTCAGCACCACGGCGTAGCGGATGCCAGCCGCGGCGACATCTTCGAGCACGCCGAGAACCACGCCTGCAGGCACCATGATCACAGCGATGTCCACAGCCCGGCCTATCGCCACGCAGGACGTGAAGGCGGCGCGGCCGAAAACTTCGCCACCCTTGGGATTCACCAGATGCAGTTCGCCGGCGTAGCCGCTGGCGCGGATGCCGCCGAGCAGGATCTGGCACCACGTGGATTTTTCGGTGGCGCCGACCAAGGCGATCGAGCGCGCGCGGAACAGCTTCGACAGGTCGGCAGGCTTGCGGGTGGGAGTCATCGGAATCTCAAAAAAATGGGCGGGTCAGCCGACTTTCGGATAGTTGCCGCCACCATGGAGCGCGTCGGCCGCGGCGCGATCGATCTGCCCCATCGCATTGCGCGGCAGGCTGTCGGCGAAGCTCACGCTCTTGGGTTTCTTGTACGAGGCGATGCGTTCGCGGCAGTGATCGATCAGCTCCTGTTCGCTGGCGTCGTGGCCCGGCCTTTTCAGCACAATGGCCTTGACGTTCTGCGACCAGGTCGGGTCCGGCACGCCGATCACGCAGGCGTCGGCGACCGCCGGATGCCGCTTCAGGCAGGCCTCGACCTCGGCCGGATACACGTTCTCCAGCCCGGTCTTGATCATCGTGGTCCTGGGGCCGACGAATACCAGTGAGCCGTCGTCCTTGCGCAGCCCCAGGTCGTTGGTGCGATGCCAGCCGTGGCGTGTGCGGCGCGCGTTTTCCTCGTCGCGATGCAGGTAGCCGCACATCACCAGCGGGCCGCGCGCACAGATTTCACCGACCTGGTTCGGAGGCACTTCCTTGCCGTCCTCATCGGCGATCATGATCTGCAGGAACGGCGCCGGGCGGCCGGCAGCACTGCCGCCCATCCAGGTCAGCACCGACAGGCCACCGATCTCGGTCTGGCCGTAGCCGCCGAAGGTCTTCATCAGCGGCGCCGTCACCGGCATCACCATCGGCAGCTTCCAGTCGCGCATGTCCGGCGTCGGGAACAGGCTGCTGACGTCGTAGGCCCCGTCCCTGTTGAGCGCGCGCATCTGCTCGACCGTCGGCAAGGTCAGGAAGCCGTGCGTGATGCGCTCGGCGACCACCAGGTCGAGCAGTTGTTTTGCATCGACGCGCGGCACGAACACGCAGCGGCCGCCGGCGAGGAAGGTCGCGAGCGTGCCCATCAGCACGCCCACATGGAACATCGGGCCGGACACCAGGTAGGCACTGCTTTCGTGGATCTCCTGGCCCTGCACGTTGATCATGCCCTGCAGCAGCAGCGCCGTATGCGACAACAGCGCGGCATTGGGCCTGCCGTCGAAAGCGGCGGTATAGATCGCGAGGACCGGCTTTTCGGAATCGATCTGCAGGTCGGCATCGGCATCGCTGGCGGCGGCGAGCAGCGTCTCGTAGCCGCCGGGCTCGCCCGCCTCGGCGTCGTGCTGGATCCAGTGATGCTGATCCATCCACGATGCGCGTGTGGCGCGGTAGGCCTCGCCGATCTCGGCCTCCTGCCAGAACACCACCTTGGGCTGAAAGTCTTCGATGCTGGCGGTCACTTCGGCCGCGGTCATCCGCCAGTTCGCCGGGCACAGCAGCGCGCCGAGCTTGGCGGCGGCGAGCAGCACTTCCATCACGCGAAACGAGTTCTGGCCCAGCCACAGCAGGCGATCGTTCTCTCCGACGCCGTGAGTGCGCAACACGTTGACCAGCCGGTTCACGCGCGCGTCGAGCTGCGCGAACGTGAACCGGTGATGCGCGTCGACCACCGCGACTCGCTGTGGCCGCGAGCGACGCTGCTCGCGCAGCAGATCGCCCAGGCCATAGAGCCGCACCGTATCGTAGGCCGGGCTGCAGCGGGTCTGTGTACTTGTCATGTCGCGTGTCATGTCGCGGCTCGCTTGTCGGCGCGCGTGACACGCCTGAGGAATTCGATCAGAGGCCGGTTGAAAGCGTCGTTGCGGTCGCCGGCGACCATGTGATCGGCATCGGCAGCCTCGTCGAGGCTGGCGAATCCATCCGGTGCCGAGCGCATGAAATCGTGGATTTCCGTCGCGCCGCCCATCTCGATGTTCGGCACGATGTCGACCAGTACCAGCGCGCTCGCGCAGGGCATATCGCCCTCGCCCACCGTTAGCAGCGCCGCCAGGCCGCCCAGCGAGGCGCCGACCAGGCCGGGACGGCCCGGCAACTGCGCCAGTACCGCGCGCAGATCGTCGGCCTGCCGATCCATACGGTAGTCCCCATCGGCGGCCCAACTGCTGTCGCCATGGCCGCGCAGGTCCAGGCTCAGCGCGTGAAAACCCGCAGCTGCCAGTTCCACCTTCGCGAACTCAGGGCCGCACACGCGGACCGGGATGGCCGCAGCCGCAGAGATCGCGCGTCAGCGTCGCCCGTATACCGGTCGCCATGCGCACGAAGCTCAGCGCACGGTCGAGCCGGCTGCTGACGAGCAGTTCTCCGTCATCGGCGCGGTCCAGCTGCCATTCCAGGCTGTCGATATGAGCACCGTCACCGCAGCGGCACTCCAGCGCCAGCGCCGGACCCAGCTCGATCCAGCGGCGCAGCTCGATGTCCGCAGCGTTCTGCAGGCGCGCATACGCGTCCGGCCGCGCCCATACGACCTTGCCCTTGAACAGCGCAGCCGGATCGGTGCCGCTGGCGATGAGCCCGTCGAGCACGGCGGCAGTGACGCCGAACACCGCCGCGATATCGAAGCGTCCGATCATCGACCGGATACGGCCGAATTCGTAGGGGCTCGCATCGGCGGTGCAGACGATCAGATTGCGATCCACCATCGCCAGCTTCAACGGCAGCATCTGGACGACGTCGCCCAGCGTTGAGATCACCAGCGTATGGCGGCCGCGAGCGAACGCATAGGTGTCGAGAATGCGGCCGACGGCTTGCTTGGCGCGGTCGATATCGCGCTCGGACGCCGGCAGAAAATGAAACTGACCGGTGATCAGATAACGCCCGACGACGGCGGCAGGACGTGCCGGGTAGGCGCCGCCCTCTGCGGCGGAGTGGCTGATGGCGCTCATTGCCGGGTCACCCGTGGAATCTTGTGAGGCGGCCCGAGTTTGAGCAGCTCATCGCAGGGCGTGAGCTCGACCTGCACCGGCACGTTCAGGGCGCTGCGCAAACGCTCCGACAGGCGCGCGGCGAGACCGTCGGCAGTGCCCTGAAGCAAGGCGGGCTCGTAGCCGACGCGCAGCCTCAGCGCGGCGAGGTCGCGCTGAGGCCGGATGATCTGGAACAGGCATGAGCGAGTTTCGTGTTCGGCCTCCACCAGCGGCTGGATGTCGCGCGGCAGGATCGAGCGGCCATCGACGAGGATCTGGTCGCCTTTGCGCCCGATAGGCCAGAAGCGTGCATGCGTTCGTCCACAGGCACAGGGGCTGTGGTCCATGCGCACGAGGTCTTCGGTCCGATAGCGGATCATCGGCGCGTGATCGTCGGCCAGCGAGGTCACCACCATCTCGCCGATCTGGCCGTCGGGCACGGGCTTGCCATCGTCGTCCAGGTTTTCGACCAGCGCGAGGTCCTCCGAGGCGTGCATACCGTCGTGCATGCGGCACTGCACGGCGCCGCTGACATCGCCCAGCGTGGTGAACTCGAACAATTCCAGTCCCCAGCTTTTGACCAGCGCCGCGAAGCGCGGCGACAGCGGTTCGCCGCCGAACATCACACCCTTGTAGGACGAGAACACATCGAGCGGATCGATGCCGGTCTTTTCGAAGTACTGCTCCAGACCGATGATCAGCGGACTCGACAGCATCATCAGCACGGTCGGCCGGAACTGGCGAGACGCCGCGACGAAGCGCGGAATCTCGGCCGGATCGTGGGCGATCGGGATCGCCGTCAGACCGATGCGCGACAGGCCATGCGCGTGAAACATGCCGCCGCGATAGGTGAACATCAAGAACACGATGGCGTCGCCGGGACGCGCGCCCATGTGCCAGTAACCGCGCATCAGGTCCTGATCGACGGCGGTGTACATGCCATGCGGTATCGGCGTGGGTTCGCCGGTGGTGCCGGAGGTGGAGCTGATCGTGACCAGCTCATCCGGGCTTGCCATCAGCATGCCGCCCATGGGATCACCGTGCGCGTCGCGCCAGGCGCGGATGTGATCCTTGTCGATGAAGGGAGCGCGCGCCTTGAAGTCCGCCAGTGAGCGAATGTCCTGCGGCGCGAGGCCAGCCGCCTCCCAGGTGGAGCGGATCAGCGGCGCGCCCTTGTAGGCCCGCGGCAACAGTTCCAGCAGGCGCGCCTGCTGGAACTGCTCGATATCAGCACGCGGCATCGTCTCGCGCCACGGATCGTAGTAACGCTCGTCAACGCACTCTGTCGGCGCGCTCGTCGCAACACTCATCGGATTCTCCTCCGCATGGTCGCTCGCCTAGTCGGCGAGCCGGAACACCGGCAGCAGCCAGCCGTCCTGGATCGGGTTCCACTCCACCTGCACACGCTGGCCGATCGCCACAGTGGCAGGGTCCACGCCGACCAGGTTCGAGACCAGCCGTGTTCCCGGCGCGCCGTCGAGATCGACGACGATCGGCACGTAGACGAAATCCGCCACGTCCGGGTACGGCGAGCGCGTGCAGACGACATAGCTGTAGATCGTCGCGGTGCCCGGCAGCGTCGGCCACTGCAGCTGCTTGCTCTGGCACTTGGGGCAGAACGGCGTCGGCGGCATGCGGAACGCGCCGCAGCTACCGCACTGGCAGGCGGTGAGCCGGCGCTCGCGGGCGGCCTGCCAGAACGGCTCGGTCGCCGGATTGGTGCTGATGGCGATGTGATCGCCGGGTACGGCGATGGAAAGCGTCACGCTCATCGTCATTTCCTCAGCACGAGGCCGGATACCGGCAGCGACGCCGGGCCGCCGGTGACCAGCGCGAGTTCCGCGTCGGGCACCTGGTTGATCGCGACGCCGCGCAACTGCTCGACCGCTTCGCGGATATGCGTCATGCCGATGATGTAGGCCTCCGACAACTGCCCTCCGTGCGGGTTCACCGGGATACTGCCGCCGTCGAATCGGATCGCGCCGCTTTCGACAAAGGCGCCGCCTTCGCCTCGCGCGCAGAAACCGTAGTCTTCGAGCTGCATCAGCACCAGCGGGCTGAAGTGGTCGTAGAGCAGCGCCACATCCATGTCGGCGGCGCTCAGCCCGGTCTTGGCCCACAGGCGATCGGCGATGGATTTGTTGCCTGCCGACGCGAAATACTCGTCCGGCATGCCCATCCATGCGAAAGCACGGCCCCATTGCGCGCGACCGCCGTGCACGGCGCCATGGATATAGACCGGCTTCTGCTTGAGATCGAGAGCGCGATCGGAAGTGGTGGTAATCACCGCGACGGCGCCGTCGGTTTCCAGGCAAAAATCCAGGCGGCACAGCGGATCGGCAAGCATCGGCGCGGCGAAGTATTCATCGAGCGTCAGCGGCGTACGGCGCATCGCGCCGGGACGGTTGAGCGTGTTCTGCCGGCTCGACATCACGATCTCGGCGAAGGCTTCGCGCCGCGTGCCGTAAAGATGCATATGGCGGCGCGCGAGCACCGACATCAGATGGCCAGGCCCGACCAGACCCGACGGTTGCAGGAAGGAGTTCTCCGGGTCCGGCGCCAAGGCGCCGAACACCGTGCCGAGCCGCTGCTTGGCCTGCTGCAGCGCCATGACCGTGACCACGTACGTGGCGTCACCGGCGATCAGCGCGGCTGCGGCCAGGCCCATCGACCCGGCCGATCCGCCGCCACCGCTGGTCAGCGTCGCGGTGAACGTCACCTCGGGGATGCCGAGCATCTCCATCAGGCTGGCGGTGTCCATCTTGTCGACATAACCGGCCATGGCACTCGCGTAATACGCGAAGCCGTCGATCTGCTGCACCTTGATGCCAGCGTCGTCGCAGGCCGCGAGGATCGCGTCGCCGATCATCTCGTTGGTGGTGCGCGGCCAGGATTGGCCCCGCGGGTAATACGGCGTGGCGCCGACACCCACGATTGCCGCCTTGTCGCGGTGTTCCCAGACCATCGCTCTCGTTCCTCATCGCAGTAGGCCCCGTCGTCGATCGGGTCCGACGGCCGAGCCGATATCACCGATTCTCTAAACAGGTATTTCTTTTAATGTTAGAAGCCGGCGACCGATGGGTCAACCGAAAGTCGATGCAGAAATGCAACATTGAGTCGATTCCGGGCGAGTCGATTCCGGGGTTTTCGCCCCCGATGGTTGCCGATCAATCGATCAATCCAAGCGGGGACGACGATTCATCGCGGGCCATGCGAGCACCCTCCGCCCGCAGACCGACATCGAATCCGTTACCTGAATCAGGGGAAACGGGAGGCACTGGAGAACAGACCACCGCACCGGCTGCCCGCGACTGACGCAAGCACACCGCCATCGTCAGCCGCCTGGCCGGCGGCATAGGCAACGCCCAGCGCGCTCGTCGACAGGACCAAGATCAGGGCCGCGCGGCGCGGCGAATAGTCGAACCAGCGCAGCCAGGGGCGTGGCGCAGGCCGCGGCGAGAGCTGCCCTGCGCGCCAGTCGGCCGCGTCGACCGTGACGGCGATAGCGGCCGCGCTCCGTTCGCCGAACAGCCAGCGGCGAGCCGCCATTACACCGAAGTAAATCTGGCCAAAAAGGAAAGCCGCTATTGCGCAACAGGCCATCGTTCACCTCCGTCCTCACTCCTGATTCCAGTTCAGCTTGCCAGCAACGACGTTAAGGGCTCATCGTCCCGTCCACTGCGGCTTGCGCTTCTGCGTGAACGCGACGACGCCCTCCATCATGTCCTCGCTGGTCGTGAGCCGGTCGACTACCGCACTGCGTGCTCGGGCGCCATCGATCTGCGAGGCATGACGGTCGGCTTCGGCGAGCGCCTGCAGCGTGCATTGCACCGCAACCGGTGAGGCTTCGAGTATCTCCGCAGCGAGTTCGCGTGCAGCGTCCAAGGCCTTTCCGGCATCGGCGACCCGGTTCACCAGCCCGTGACTGCGCGCTTCGTCGACGCCCATTCGCCGGCCGGTCAACAGCAGTTCGACCGCGATTTTGCGCGGGACGTTCCGAGGCAGGCGGACGATGCCGCCGGCACCGGCAAACAGCCCGACCTTGACCTCGGGCAACGCAAACTGCGCCTGAGTATCGGCCACCAGCAGGTCGCAGGCCAGCGCGGTTTCAAAGCCGCCGCCCATGGCGTAACCGTTGACCGCGGCGATGACCGGCTTGTTGCGTTCGAGCCGGCTGGTAAGGCCGGCGAAGCCCTGCTTGGGTATGAAGCTGGGTTTGCCGCTGGCCTGCCAGCGCAGGTCGTTGCCGGTGCAGAACGCCTCGGTTCCTGCGCCGGTCAGGATCGCAATCCAGAGTTCCGGATCAGCGAAAAAAGCGTCGAAGATTTCCTCGACTTCGAGATTGGCGGGCGGCGACAGCGCGTTGCGCACCTCCGGCCGGTTGATGGTGATTTCCAGGACACGGCCGCGACGTTCGACTTTGCAGAACTCGTAGTCGCCACGCAGCGTCCTGGGACGCGGCGGAAACAGCGCTGAAAGTCTCTGCTCGCTGAAGGCGAAGCGATTGCCGAAGGCGAAGCTGCGCACGGCGATGGGCTTGCCGAGCGCATCGGCGGCGAGCATCGCGCCGATGGTCTCGATGTCCTGATCGGCGCTCATCGCGAAGAACCGTTCGCCGCTGCCATCCATGCGGCCGATGACGATGGCATGCTTCGGCTCGCCCTTGTCGTAAACCAGTGTGTAGGTTTCGATGCGCGCTTGTCCGTCCGCCTGGAACAGCGTGGGCGGTGCGGCGGCGGCGTCCAGGGACGCCTGCAGCGCGCTCGAGTCGCATCGCTTCCACGCAGCCGGTCGCGTCGAAAACACGCCGGCCGAGTACTTCGACATCAGGCCGCCGTTGGCACCGACGAGACCGAAGCTGCCGGGATCGGCGCGCAACTTCTCTACCATGCTGGCAGTGGCATGCATCGAGTAATTGTTGCCAGCCCCGCCGAAGTACGGCAGGCCACCGGTGACCGTCAGCCCCCGAGGGTCGTCGTGGGCGATACCGAGGCCGTCGGCGACGTTTGACACCGCGATCGGAAAGCAGCTGTAAAAGTCGAGATATCGAACCTGGCCGATGTCGACGTCGGCAGCGTCCAGTGCACTGCGGCAGGCGGCGACCGCCGCCGGACTGCGGCCCAGATCGGCACGTTCGATCAGGCTGCGCTCGCGCAGATCCGCATACCCATGTAGGTAAATCCATTGCGACTCGGGAATGCCGAGTTCGCGAGCGACGCCGACGCTGGTCATCAGCAGCGCCGCTGCCTGATTGACCTGATCGCGCGAAACCAGCAGCCGTGGATAGGGCTCCGAGATCATGCGGTTGCGCGCCGTCACCGACACCAGGTCCCCAGCCGAATGCGCCTCGGGCGCAGCGGCATACGGATTCTGCGCGGCGATCGTCGTAAAGGGTGCGAACAGTTCGCCCATTTGCCGCGCGTACGCCTCCCGGCTCAACCCCAGCCGGCTGCGGCGCGCGTTCTCGCACAACGCATAGCCTTGGGCCGCAGCAGTCAGCCCGTGGCTGCGTTGGTAGTGGGTACTCAAGCCCTGCATGCCGTATCCGCGGTCCTCCAGCTGGCCCTCGACGTGCTCGGTCCAGTCAGGCTTTTCGTCGCGGCCGGCGAAATTGCGCACCGAGGAGATTGCCTCCGATCCCACCAGCAGCGCGACACGGATTTTGCCGCCGGCGATGGATTCGGCCACTTCACTCAGCAGATGTTGCGGCCCCTGCCCGCCGGTCACTTCAAGGATCGCGTGGTCCGGACGGGCGCCGATCCGCTGGGCGACAGACCGGGGGAAATTATTGGAGCGGCCCAGCGGCGCCTGCGCCATCGGAAACGAGATCTCGAACTGGCGGATGCCCGCCACCAGGTCGATCGAGGGGGCTAGCGCAGCCAGCGACAAGGCATCATCGCAGGCCCTGCGTGCCGCGGCGGCGGCCAATTCCACGGCCGACAATCCACGATAGCCCGCGTCTTCAAGACGCTCGACGACCTGCCCGACCCCAACCAGGATGGGAGTATTGAGTTCCATTGCCATAGGAAGCTGGACACCTTAGCTTTCTCGACCACGTCGGGTCGAACGCATTTAAGATACCTCTATTATAACACTGGCCTGCAGTTCGCTGGTGTAGCAGGGCCGAGCAGGAAGCCAGGCTCTACGTCGCGGGTATCGAGCGTCCCCCAGCACCGGTTATCCGCAGTATGCCGCCGCTTTCGATCTTTCTGCCGTTCTGGGACTGTTGCTGCTCGTCCTGATGGTCAGTTTTCAATCGGCAGCAACACTGATGTGCTCCTTGTGCCACGTGCAATGGGCGCTCGCTTACATCGCCGCATCGTTCGGCCTTATCCAGATTCTTGATCTTATCGGACAGCGCTTCGGCTGGCCCGTGGAGATCGTACGCGTTCTGATCATCGCAGTGGCCGTCGGCTTCTTCGTGACCCTGGTCCTGGCCTGGTATCACGGCGAGCGTGGCGCGCAGCGGATTACGACGACCGAGATGCTGATCCTCGCAGCGCTTTTGGCGGCCGGCGGTGTGCTGGCATGGCGTCTTGCGCTGCCAACCGCCACAAGCGTCGCGATAGCCAATTCCACGCGCGTGCCTGACGACAAGTCCATCGCGGTGCTCGCCTTCGCTGATCTGAGTCCGGGACACGACCAGGAGTATTTCTCGGACGGGCTGTCGGAGGAGCTGATCAACAGCCTCGGCCGCGCTGGCACATTCAAGGTTATGGGCCGCACTTCGTCGTTCCAGTTCAAGAACAGCAAGGACGACCCGCGAACCATCGGACAAAAGCTCGGTGTCGGCTACCTGGTCGACGGCAGCGTGCGCAAGGCCTCGGACCGCGTACGCATCGGCGTGGCGCTGGTGCGCGCCGACGACGGATCCAACCTGTGGTCCGACACCTACGACCGCGACCTGAAGGACATCTTCGCGGTGCAGACCGAGATAGCCATCGCGGTTACCGGGCAACTGCAACACTCGCTGGGAATGGCCACGACGCAAACCCTGGTAGCCAAACCCGGTGACGGCCGGCCACCGAGCGGGAACATCGAGGCCTACCAGGCGCTGCTGCAGGGCAACTTCCACTCCCGGCGCGCGGACGCAGCCGACGAAGTCAAGGCCATGGAATTCTACGAACGCGCGATCGCGCTGGATCCACGCTACGCGCTCGCCCACGCTCAGCTCGCCATCTCCGGTCTCTGGTATGCGGGGACTTATTCCAACGACTCGGGCGTCGAACGCGAAGTCACCATGGCCCGAGTGCGTTTGGCGGTAGCCACGGCCATGGCACTCGAGCCCGACCTTGCCCGGGCCCATTTCGCCCTCGCCCAACTCCGGCGGATCGACCTTCAATTCGCGGACGCCGAAAGGGAGTTCGCGCGGGCCGCCGAGCTCGCGCCGAACGATGCGGGCGTGATCCGCCAGCTCGGCCTCATGCAGTCCGAACGCGGCAACATTGGTGGGGCGCTCGCCACGATCGACCGGGCGGTCGCGCTCGATCCCCTGTCACGCGACGCGCTGTTCTCGCGAGGCCTCTTGTTGGATCTGATCGGACGCTTCGACGAAGCCGAAGCTGCGCTTCGCAAGGCCATCGAGATCGAGCCCCAGGCGGCGGCGAACCATTCGCAGCTTGCCATCACCAAGATCCACCAGGGTGATACCTCCGCCGCGATCGCGGTCGCGCGGCAGGAAACCGATCCGTTCTGGCGTCGTTGGGCGCTGGCGATGGCCCTGTTCGCACACGGTGATCGCAAGCAGGCGGACGCCGAACTCGAGGCATTGATCCGCGATAACGGCGCGGACTCCCCTTTCCAGATCAGCGAAGTCTATGCGGCACGCAAGAGTCCAGACGACGCCTTCAGCTGGCTGGATCGCGCGCTAGCCGCCAAGGACCCTGGCGTCAACCAGCTCTTCACATCGAGCCCGCTCGCTGCCTACCGCAACGATCCCCGTTACGCAGCGATCGCACGCAAGGCTGGCCTGGATCCGGCCAACGCTCCGGCCCTGGAGCAAAAAAAACACGGCTCGGTGGCGCCAGCGCACGGTAAACGAAAGCGCCGTGGCCACCTCGATCCAAGCGGCGCTTCAAGGCCCAGCGTCGCCCGAATCATGTCGCTGCAAATTCGCCGGCATGAAGGCATTCGCTGTTGTTGCTGATCTCAACCGGCAGTAACAGTTCACAGTTTCCTCAGGCCGCGACTGCGAGTCGTATCACGGACGCAACTTGGTGCCGTTGGCCAAGCTTGGTGAATTAGAACATCATCGCTTCTGTAAGTTGATGAAGCTGCCGGCGCGATCGAACTTTTCCGAGCTGATCGAAAACAGATCGAGCACCGTGTCGAAAACGTCCGGCTGTTGATATTCGGCGCGATCGGCGATCGAGATCGGCACCGACGCCTTCACGATCAGAGGAACCCGTGCCTGCTCCTCCGGCAGCGGCACACCCGGGGGCATGCCGTGGAACATTACGCCGTTCTCCATCAAAGATTCGCCGTGGTCTGACAGATAGAGAAACACGAACGGGACTCCGGAGCCGTCAAGGACGTGAATGATCTCGCCCACGACATGATCGACGTAGAGGATTGTGTTGTCGTAGGAGTTGTATAGCTGATCCAGGGTGCATTTGTTTGCGACGTCGGCATCGTTGCAGGTGGGCTCAAATCGCTGGAACTCCGGCGGTATGCGGTCGCGATAGATGGGTCCGTGGCTGCCGCCGCCCAGATGCAGGACCACGAACGAGTAGCCGGACCGGTACGCCTGCAGATTGGCACTCAGCAAAGGTATTACGTCTTCGTCGTAGCAGTGTCCGCCATGTCCACAGTGAGTCACCCGGGTTTCACCCACCGTGGCACAGTTGTCGTAGAGCGTGTAGTTGACGTAGCAGGCCGTCGGTACGCCTGCCTTGGCAACGATTGCCGGCAGCGTGATGCGATTCATTCGCAAGATCTTCGGCAGCGCGTACAGGGTCGATGCAACGCTGGCGATGCCGTTGAGAGTGTGGAGCCCCTCAATCTCACGCAGCGTGGGTGTCGTGTCCTGCCGCTCGTACCCATAGATGCCGAAATTTTTCTGACGGGATGACTCTCCGATGGCCAGGACGACCACGAGATTGCCGGGCGACGTGACAGTGGCCGAGAACTCAGGTGGCCGGCGATGGAAACTCAGATAGGGCGCCAAGGCATGGGCTGCAGTACCGATCGTCCCGGAGACCACGTTTACGGGCACCAGCAAATACACGATGTACTTGTTGGAGATAGTGCCCGCTCGCTGAATGCTGTTGCGGTTTAGGTAAAGGCAGGCGACCGCGACGGATATCGTGATCACAACGACCGCCAGCGATGCGAGCAGGTATCGACCGGAAGGCCGGAAGCCAATGTCCACGCGCAACAGAAGCAGCACGGGCACAAGCGCGAGGAACAACGCATACGGAATCATCTGCAGAGATATCAGCTGCCCGACCTCGGTGGGATCGGTGTGCAAGACGTTTTGAATCATCGAGCCGTCGACGGCCACGTTGTACTTGGAGATGAAATAGGTGGCCGCGGCGCTTGCGACCGTCAACAGGATGGCCAGCGGCTTGATCGTCCAGCGGTGAGCCAGTAGCGTGAAGAATGCGGTGAACAGACATAGTCCGGCGAGCAGATACGCTGACAACGACAGGTAGTCCAGGCCATCCTTTCCTGGGAACCATTTCGCCAGTTTCTCGAAGTTGATCGCGTTGCAGACGATGTATAGCGATGCTGGATATGCGATACAGAATGCGGTGTGGGATATACGGAACTTGCGATAAACGCTCATAGTTGTTGTCGTATCTCGCTGTCCAACGTCGACCGGGCGGTTCAGTTAGTCAAAAGGCATGCGAATCATGACATGCCATCTGCCGAAATGTGGAAGCCGGCAGGCAGTACACAGTCGCATTGCCGTTTGGCCTCAACCTAACGAAATGCTAACCAAACGCCTTACATAATGTCGGTTATGGAACGACCTGTAGTCCATTCCGGCGCACTGTCGACCGTTGAAGCCGCTGCGGCGCGGCCACTTGACTGCTCTCCCCTTTCGGGCACGGGAACGTCAGGCGAAGGATTGCCCTCAATAGCCCACCCCCCCCCAGCGTCTCGAGCGCCAAGTTCGCCAGACGCGCCCGTGACCGATAAGAACCACGACCGCCCGAAGGCACTACGCGGGACCGGAGTTCAAGCGTCGCGCTGGGCGCTGACGCGGCGCGCCACGCATGGAGGGAAGCGCGGCTCCAGTGACACCACGATCGCACCCCGGCCCTCAGACTGGCGCAGCGCATACGGCTGGCTGCTTGCTCCCGCTGCGATCTCGGTGCTGCTCCTCGCGGGCTCGATAGTCCCCGAGGTGCCACTTGAACGACTGGATTCCGCGACCGCTATCGGCGACGACATTCGCCTCGTCCTGCCGCCAACGTACCTGGCACTCGACCCGATATGTCGTTTGCTGGACACGCTGACACTGTTAACACTGGGGCAACTTGGCTCCCTATGGGGCACGCTGATCGGCGCATGCGCCGCCTACGGGGCCCTGACCGGCCGCGGCCGCTCAGCTTCACATCGATGGCGGCAAGGCGCGATCTGGGCGGTGACGGCAACGGCGGTCATCCTGGCCATCTCCGCCGCCGGTATCCTGTTGCCTCGGCCCATGGCTGCGCTCGCCGTTCAATCGCCAAACCTTATGACGATTGATTTTCACAGCCACACCAACGCCTCGCACGATGGGCGTCCAGGTTTCGATTCCGAGGCCAACCGTGCATGGCACGTGGCCGGTGGCTTCAATGTCGCGTATCTGTCGGACCACGCAAACTGGAAAGCGATAGGCGCAGCCGAGAAACAGAACCCCGCGGTTGCCGGTGCCGGCACCATGCTCTTGAGCGCCGTGGAGGTTCGGCTAGGTCGCTATTACGTCGTCGCACTCGGACCGGAGGCACAGTACGAGCCTGCGCTCAAGGGCAACTTGCTCGATGACGACGCCCGCTACGCTGGCGCTCGCCGCGGCAGCCTGATTTACACGCTTCCACTACCGCCTCTGGACCTGCAAAGCAGCAGCGTTCCCCGATTCAAGGACGTCTCCGCAATCGAAATTTGCGATGCCAGTCCAAGGGGCCTCGCGCAGTCACAGGAGTACCACGAAACGCTTCTTGCGTGGGCCGACGACATGAACGTGCCCGTAGTTGCGTCGTCAAACAACCATGGGTGGGGTCGCACAGCAGCCTGCTGGACGCTGATGGAGGTCCCCGGGTGGCGGCAGATGGATCAGAACCGCTTGTCCAGCGCCATTGAGCAGAACCTGCGCGGCGGCCGCAAAGCAACTTCGGTTGTGGCCATGCGCCCACCGGTTGGTGAGTTGACGGGCTGGCGTACTCTAGCCTTAGCTCCCATGCTAGTGATGTACCTGACCAGGTCGCTGGGCGCCGCTGAGCGTTGCTCCTGGATCGCCTATGTTTGGGGGTGGGCACTCATGTGCCGGAGGTGGCGACAGAGTCGTAGCCAGGTCGGGAGTGATCCCGTTCGGGTCGCGGTTCAGTAGGCGATTCACTTCGGCAATACATGCTAAGAACAAGCTGGCTTGCTCGAGTCTCCGACCCGTGGACCGCGAAATTTCGACGGGTTTTTCAGCGGGCCGTTACAGCTATGGCGTCATCATTGTCGCCCCAGGCGGCGGCCGTCGTTTTGCAGGAGAGTTCGCCGAGCGATCCGAAGCTGCATTGTTTGCCGGTAGTGAGCGCGTCGATGCGACGTAGCTCGGATTCATCAAGAAAGCAGATCTCGGCGCCTAAATTGATGCGCGCCTTGCGCACGAGATTGGCGACGTCGTCGAACTGGTAGCCCGGGTCGGCGCCGCAGTCGGCAACGATGATCAGCGGCAGACGCCGGCGGATCAGCTCGTAGGCCGCGGTGTTCTCGAAGTGACCGCCGTCGGATAGATACCGTCGCGCACCGACGAGCGCGATCATGAGCGTCCACTTGAGCCACAACGTGAGCCAGTCGGACAGCAGCTTGGTCACGGTATGGCGCCGATCGAGTTTGCGTTGCTCGAGGTCTGCATGGCAGTTGACGAAGCCCCGGGGCATTGCCGCCAGCGTAGGAGCGGGTCATACCCGCGACTCAGGCCTTGAGGGGCACAGTCGCGGGTATGACCATTGTTTCCCCCGACCCCTCCATTGGCCTGCGTCCCAACGGCGGGGCCGGGATGTGGGCGCAACGGCGACGGCCGCCGGGGTCTGCCGGTGACGTATAAATAGAGGTTGTCTCGGTCGCTCGATGTGCGTGCTGATGCGTCCGATGGCGGCTGAACGCCGGCCCGCGCCTGCGGCGTTGGGGCTCTTGTTGCATCGCAAGCCGGGATCGGATTGGATGTGAAGTCATGAAAGCGCGTGGCGGCAAAACCGGGACGCACTGGCTGACGGTATGGTCAGGTGCTCTGGCTCAGTCTTTTCCCCATCGGCTCTCCCTTGAAGCCCTCGACCTCGACGCCACCACGGATATGGTCGTGGTGCACAGCAGGGGGTAACAAGCGGTGGGTCATCGACGGCACCGCGAAAGTCGCTCGATGGACTGACTTTGCCGCTGCGCGCGCGCTGCACTTGCTGCGTATCGTATTGAGGCAGACCCATCATCCAATCCCGCGGCAACAGGCTTCGTCGTCATCGATTGGAGTGAATCCAGGACAAATCGTCCTTCCGCTTGGACAAGCCATCTTCAGAATTGGCGAGGAACAGATTCGACACAGGCTGTTCACCGCGGTGCGCGTTGTCGATCATGTTGAAATCGCAAATGCCTTCATGACCATTCCAGCGGGGTATAGATAATGCCTCCACGCCCGCTGAAGAAGAGCCGGGGCCGCCGTTGTTGAGACTGGTTGACGTGACGATGCCATCGATCGTCTCGACATCGATACGAATCTTCTGACCGTTTTCCAACAAGACCTGTGTCCAGCCGCCAACGACGGACAGGCCGTCGCCGAAGGTGCTGTTAAAGGTGTGGAAATCTTTTATCTTTTCACGCCTGCCATCAAGCATCAGAAAGCCGAACTTGTGAAAGCTTCCATCTGCAGCATGGGAAGTGATCAGCGAATACGACAGAGCCGGCCCGAGGCTGCCGAAATGAGCGCGAGCGCTGCGGAAGAACTGCGGCGGTTCCTTACCGAGTGCGCGAGGGCCGAAGCCATGTTCGCGGTAGCCGTAGCCATCTTTGATTTCGATGACGTGGTCGCCGATGCGGACATGTCCTTCGACGCGCCCTGCACTTTCCGGATGGCCATGCGCTTCCCTGGAACCGCTGGTGTGATCGCCATCCACGCTGCGACTTGCGCCGATCAGTTCGTAGTTCTGTGAGGGATAGAAATCGTAGATCCGCAGGTCAGCCTCCGCGTCCGGATCATGACCCTGGAAGTGTACGTAGTCCGGGTTCTCGAACGACACCTTCATCGTGCCGGAGCTGGCGGTCTTTTCGGTTCGGTCGCCGGGCTGCATGCGACGATCGAGCAGGTGGCGCCGAAAGCGCGTGCCATCCGGTAAGGCCATGCCCCAATGCGTCTGGGTCGTGCCCTGGTTGGGATACGAGCCGGTCCGTAGAAAGCCTACGCAGTTGGTCACGCGGTCGCGAAAAATCAGAACCCAGGACTCCTGCCAGTCAGGATGCGCTCCGGGCGTGTGGGGGAAATCAAGATCAGTGAAGTGCGCCATTGTGATGCTCTCCAATCTTTTTTCAGAACTACTGAGCACGGCCCATCCGTCTGACTGGACCGCCACGTTTGCGGCGCCCGACAGTTTCGAGCGTCGTGTTTTTTCTAGCCGATCAGAGAATGCCGAGTTCCTGGGCACGCTTGAAACACAGCTCAGGTCCGCGCCGAAGAACGGGCATGAAGCTTTCGAGCACCTCCGGCGGGAAGTGCCCCATCGCCAGCACGTTGATCACCGCCATGCGGTAATTGCAGAAGAACTCGAAGTAGTCCATATGCTTCAGCTTGCGTCCGCTGAAGCGCTCGTATTCGACGTACATTTCGTCGTAGCTGATTGCACCCTCGGGCCACGGCGTCTCACTCTGCAGAATCTGGTCGCCGCATTTCAGAAACGCCAGATCGCACTCGGGTGAACCGAGGAACGCCATCTCCCAATCCACGACGGCCGTGATCTCGGTACCTTCAAAGAGGTAGTTGCCGAGGTTGGCGTCTCCGTGGCAGAGCACCGTGTCGGTATCGGTAGGCTCGTTCGCGATCAGCCACTGGCGCACCTTTTCGAGCCGGTCGGTATAGACCGACGACTTCGACCAGATCAATGCGTCCCAGTACCAGTTCACTTCCCGTTCGATTGGCCGCGATCCCGTTGCTCGTCGCTCCAACCACTGCAGCCCCGCCGCTTTCCAGTCGACGTGGTGGATCGTGGCCAGCGCGTGGACGAACGCGGTGGTCATCTTGCGTCGGTCCGCAGGCGTGGCGTCCGCAATCAGGCCCGACGTCATCCAGGTCATGGGCGTACTGCCACCCCTCACCTGTTCCATCACATAGCCGGGGCGTTGCAGATACCGGCCTTCCTGGTCGAGCCAGAGCTGCTTCGGAACCGGGACATCGCTGGTCTCGAGCGCTTTTTGCAGATCGAACTGCGCTTTCACGTCGTAACGATGGAAGAGCCCTTTGACGGGAAGAAAACGCAGCACCAGTTTTTTGTCGGTGCGCTGTCCGTCAACAACATAATCGGCATCGAACAACAACGTGCCATTGGACCCGCCGGCCGCGGTTCCCACCTGGCGCACGTTACTCACGTTCGCCTGGCTGATGCCGGGCTGCGAGGTGATGAGTTCGCGCAAGCGCACGCCCCACTCGTCCGTCGAGGTGTCCGCGAATCGCGCCTTCCTCTGAATGGCAACGATCCCACTGCCAATTTCATCGGTATTCATGACGTCGCTACTCATATATTCCTCACAATGCGTATTACTGTGGTTCGTTTGTACGCGAAGCGTAGCTCAATAACTTGGCAATCGCCGCTCGTCTAGCCCAGCCTCCAACTCCCGGAACGGCCGGCTGCTTTCACCGCACGCTGCCGCGCGCTGCGGATTGCGTGGCCCGCACCGCTTCCACCTGCTCGGCACTGCCCATGAGTGCCGCCTGTTCACAAGACTCTGCTTGAAGGATCCGCCTCGGCTCCGAATCGTCTGCAATGCTTAGCAGGCGCTTAGCCGCGCGAATGGCGCTCGGACTCCTGGCCGCGATTTCCTTCGCGAACGACAGGGCCGCTTCGAGCGGCTCATCGCACAGTCGCGTCACCAGGCCATAGGTCTGCGCTTCGGTTGCCGTGAACACGCGGCCGCTGTAGGTCAGCTCAGAAACGACGTCGGGTCGCATGAGCTCGCGCATGAGCAGGATTCCCGCCATGTCCGGAACCAGGCCCCAGCGAATTTCCATGACCGAAAATCGCGTCTCCGGATGGACGAAGCGCATGTCGGCACCCAGCGCCAGCTGAAAGCCGCCACCCAGAGCGACGCCGTGAACCGCAGCGATCACGGGCACGGCCAGTTGTCTCCATTGCAACACAATCTGCTGCGCCACATTGGCCAATCCATGGGTTCGCGCAACCAACTCAAGGTGCCCCGGGCCGGCCTTCATGCGTTCGAAGTTCGAAAGATCGAGCCCGGCGCAGAATGCCCTGCCTTGCCCATGCAGAACGACGGCACGGATCGAGGACATCACGCTCAGCTGTTCTCCGACCCGCAGCAGTTCATCGAACATCGCTTCGTCTAGTGCATTCATTTTGTCGGCGCGCGTCATCCTGACGACTGCGACACCATCGCTCACATCCAGTGCAATGCGGTCACTCATCGTGGCCTCTCCAGTTCTGCTGCCCCGGGCGTCATAAACCGGCCGCGTACTGCCTGATTTTCATGCGGCCCAGCTGCGCCATGTGCACTTCGTCGGGGCCATCCGCCAAGCGAAGATAGCGATTGATCAGGAATGCCTCAGCGACGGGCGTGTCGTCCGAAACACCAGCTCCGCCGTGCGCCTGTATTGCGCGATCGGCCACGGTCTGCGCCATCTGCGGCGCGACGATCTTGATCGCCGCGATCAGGTCGGCGGCCACCTTGTTGCCGTACCGATCCATGGCGTCGGCAGCCTTGAGCGTAAGAAGACGCGCCTGTTCGATTTCGATGAAGGAGCGCGCCACGTCCTGGCGAATACTGCCCTGATCTGCGAGCTTCTTACCGAACGCCACGCGGCTGTCGACGCGGCGACACATCACTTCCAGCGCCCGTTGGGCCTGCCCGATCGAGCGCATGCAGTGATGAATGCGTCCCGGGCCGAGCCGACCCTGTGCGATTTCGAATCCGCGTCCTTCGCCGAGTATCAGGTTCGATGCAGGGACACGGACGTTTTCCAGCAGTACCTCGGCTTCACCGCCCGGCGAATGCCAGTTGTTGAAGACGCGCAGGTTGCGCACGATCGACACGCCCGGCGTATCGCGCGGAACGATGATCGTCGACTGCTGCAAGTGCTTGGGCGCGTCGGGATCGGTCTTGCCCATGATCAGCAGGAGATCGCACTTGGGATGCATGATTCCCGAGATCCACCACTTGCGTCCGTTGATGACGTAGTCGCCACCATCGCGGCGGATTTCGGTCGAAACATTGGTGGCGTCCGACGAGGCCACGGCAGGCTCGGTCATCAGATAGGCCGAGCGTATCGCGCCGTCCAGCAGCGGCTTCAGCCAGCGCTGCTGCTGAGCCGGCGTACCGAACTTCGCCAGCACTTCCATATTGCCGGTGTCGGGAGCGGAACAGTTGAAGAACTCCGGAGAAAACGGAACGCGACCCATGATCTCGGCCAGCGGCGCGTATTCGAGGTTGCTCAGACCGGGACTGATGTCGCCGTATTCGTGCGGCAGAAACAGGTTCCACAAGCCCTGTTCGCGAGCTCTGCTCTTCAGCTCGTCATAACCCGGCCA
Organism: Hydrocarboniphaga sp.; assembly: GCF_028291725.1. Taxonomy (GTDB): domain Bacteria; phylum Pseudomonadota; class Gammaproteobacteria; order Nevskiales; family Nevskiaceae; genus Hydrocarboniphaga. The sequence goes on from NZ_JAQGNT010000043.1 coordinate 77,662, forward strand.
GGGCTTCCAGCGGTTGGATGCGTCGGCATTCCACATCTCGACGTGATGCTCGATCGGATAGACGTGGGCCGTCATGAAAGCTTCCAGCTTGCCCACCAGCGCCTTGACCTTGTCGCTATGCTCGAAATTCATTTGATGTCGATCCCTCGTTGACTCAGCGGCCTTTCCACTGAGGAGCGCGCTTTTGCGAAAAAGCGAGCGGCCCTTCGCGGATATCGGCGGAACGGAACAGGGCGCGCATCGCCGGATAGCGAACCTGCGCACCGTAGGCCTGCTCCAGCGTCGGCTCGTCTAGGCCCTTGAGAACCGCCTCCTTGGAGGCACGAACCGACATCGGACTGCAGGCCATGATTTCTTCGGCCCAGCGTTTCGCCGTTGCCATGAGCGCTTCCGCAGGCACCACTTCATTGACGAAACCCAGCGCGTACCCTTCCGCTGCACCGATGCGACGGCCGGTCAGGATCAGGCCCATGGCCTTCTTGAGACCGATCTCTCTGGGCAGGCGAAGCAGCCCGCCCGCCAGTGCGGCCAGGCCGACTTTGGGCTCCGGCAACGCGAACACCGCGCTCTCGGCGGCAATGATCAGATCGCAGGCGAGCGCGACTTCAAAGCCACCGCCCATCGCGACGCCGTTGACGGCCGCGATGACCGGTTTGCCGGGTGTCCAGCGTGAAGTCAGGCCCGCGAAACCCGAGGCAGGCGGCTCCACCCATTCGCCCCGTGCCATTGCCTCGGCGGTGTGCTTGAGGTCGTTGCCTGATGAGAAGGCCTTCGTGCCGGCGCCGGTCAGGATGGCAACCCACTGCTCCGGGTCCTGCTGGAACTCGTCGAAGACTTCGGCAAGCTCCTCGTTCAGCATCGGGTGAAAGGCGTTCATCGCCTCCGGCCGGTTGATGGTCACGATGGTGAGATGACCATCGCGCTCGACCGTACAGAACTTCTTGGGCAGATCGCTGCGGTCGCGAGCCGCTCCGCTCTCCCAAACAAGTTTGTCGTAGGTATCGATGCGCACATGGCCCGCGCACCCGATGGGGTTGCGCGCAGCGTCGAGCAGCAATGCCAACGAAACTGCGTCGCTGTTCAGCACCTTCGCCATCACCCGCTCACCGGCCGGCGTTTTCAGTACCACCACGCCGTGCAGCGCGTGCCCCTTCGAGCTGTAGAGCACCGTGTGCGTCTCGATCACTGCGGGGCCCGTATAGCGTTCCAGCAATTCGGGTATCGCGCCGCGCGCGGCGTCCGCGGACGGCTGTACGGAATATTCGGCGGCGAGCGGCGCGGACGCGGGCTGCGATGAAAGCACCACCGCATGATGCTTGCTCACGACACCGCCCTGCCCATAAACCAGGGCAAGACGAGATTCTCCGGAGCGCAGCTTGCGCACCGTGGCGCATACCGCATGCGTCATGTAGTTGTTGAGCGGACCACCGAAGAACGTGAGCCCACCCGCCGCCGTTGGTGCCACTTCGCTACCGATTCCCAGTCGCTGCAGCGTTTTCAACGCCAGCTTGGGAACGACCGGAAAGCAGCTGTAAAGCTCCATCGCATCGAACGCCGATGCTCGGCCGCCAACGAGTTCCACTGCCGCTTCCAGCACTGCGTTCTGCGCGGTGGAATGATCGAAGCCGCCGCGCGCCAGATAGTCGCCGGGCTCCTGGGCTGCGGCACCGCCCCAGATGTGCACGACGCGATCCTCGGCGACGCCGAGCTTGCGTGCCAGTGCCAGGCTGGTGACGACGAAGGCGCCGGCCTGATTGACGCTCGGATTGGCCACCATCAGCTTGGGATACGGATAGCTGATGAGCCGGTTGCTCTCCGATACCGTGGCGATCTCGTCCGCGCCCGGCGAGGTGCGCAGCCAGGCGTAAGGGTTGCTCGCAGCCACCGCGGCGTAGCGCGCCCACAGCACGGCCGCCGAGCGCAGGCCCGCCTCGGGCGTTTCGCCTTGCGCGGCTTGCAGCGCATTCTCGTACAGGGGATAGATATGGACCGGATCGGTCACGCCCACTGCCTTGGACGCAGCGCTGATGGGCAGGCTTTCGAAGTCGATCCTGGCGGCCTGCTCGCGCGAGACCACCGGCGTCCAGTCCAGTTTGATCTTGGACTGGCGCGCCTTGCCGAGCGCATTGATCGCTTCGCCGCCGACCACGGCCGCGGCCTGGATCTCGCCCGCGGCGATACGCAATGCGGCCTCATGCAGCAGGCGGATCGGCGTCTCGCCGCCCATGCTGGCGTTGATCATACGGCCGGGTGCAATACCCAGCCGCTCACACAACGAGCCGACCGGATCGCGGTAGCGCCAGCTGACCTGGCCTACCAGCTCCACCGAATCGAGCAGCGACAACAGCGCAGGTGCACCCGAGTCCGACTGCGCTGCGCGCAAGGCATCGGCCATCAGCGCAACGGGCTCACGCGCCAACGCGGGATCGGCCGGGCGATCGATCACCTCGCCGATGGCGAGAATCACAGGCACCCGATCGGGAGAGATCGACTTCATCGGCATGCTGCTCCTGTTCAATCGGCCCAGATGGTCAGGCCATCGAGTGCTTCGACACGCGATCCGGCAACGAGCAGCGGATTCACTTCCAGCGACACGAGTTCTTCGCCCAGCGCCAGCGCCGCGTTGCCGATGGCGACGACCGCCGCGGCGGTCGCCTGCCGGTCCACGGCCGGTGAACCCCTGAAACCGTCGAGCAGCGCGGAACCCCGCAGCTCGGTGAACATCTCGAGCACATCGGATTCGTCGATCGGAAGGACGCGCAGGCTGGTGTCCTTGAGCGCTTCGACGAAGACGCCGCCCAGTCCCACCGCGATCACCGGCCCCCATTGCGGATCGCGCATCGTGCCCACGAACAGCTCGACACCTTCGCTGCGCATGGGCGACACGATGATGCCGTCGATGTGCGCGCCGGGCTTGGCTGCGCGCACTCGATCCATCATCTGCACCCACGCGGCACCAACGGCATCGGCGCCGCGGATGTTGAGCGCCACGCCGCCCGCTTCGGTCTTGTGCGGGATGTCAGCCGAGGCGATCTTCAGCACCACGGCGCCCGCATGCTTCGCCGCCTCGGCCACCGCCTCGTCGGCCGAGCGCGTGATCGGCCCGGGAATCACCGGCACTCCAGAAGTCGCCAGGTGGCCGAGCACCGCTCTTTCGCCCACGGGTCGCAGTACGACTTTCGGGGACGCCTGCGCATACGCCCGCGGCGCGGCGCGCTGCACGCGCGACCAGGCGATCAGATGCCCGATGGCCGCGATTCCATGCGAAAGGCCGGCGCCGGAATAGATGATGCCCGCTTCCTCCGCGAGCGTACGCGCGTCGCCGGACACCGGCATGTAGTTGTGACTCAGCATCACGGCGGGCTTGCCGCCGGCAGCGAAGCCGGCGCCGATGTGCTTGAGGAACACGCGGCCGATGCCGACGTTCTCGATCTTGGCGGGCGCATCGAAAAGATGGACGACGATACCGACGCCCGGGTCTCTGGCGATCTCGCCCAGCGCGGTTTCCAGCAGCTCCGGCTTGAGCATGGCGCCGCCAGTGACATCCAGCGGATTGCTGGGCGTGGCGAATTCCGGCAGCGCCGCTCGCAAACGCGCAAGCGTTTCCTTCTGCAGTTCCGGTATCGGCACGCCGTCACGCTCGGCCTGGTCGACGGCGATTTCGCACATGCCGCCCGACATGCCGACCAGGGCGAGCCCGTCCGCCTTCAGGGGACCGACGCGGGCGATCAGGTCGGCAACCCCGACCAGATCCTCCATCGTATGAACACGCGGAATTCCCCAGCGACGGCACACGGCACCAAACACCTTGTCGTCGCCGACCAGAGAGCCGGTATGCGCCTGTGCCGCTTTCGCGGCGGCCTCGCTGGTTCCCACCTTCAACACGACCACCGGCTTGCCGGCGGCCTTGGCCCGCGCCACTGCCCGGATAAAAGCGGCCGGGCGGCGCGCGGTCTCCATAAAAACCGCGATCGATCGAACCTCGTCCTCGCCGATCAGAAACTCGATCGCATCGGCGATATCGATATCGGCCTCGTTGCCCGTGGAGATCATGTGGGTGAAGCCCACACGCTGCTGATAGGCGAACTGCGCCAGCTGTCCCGCGGTCGCACCGCTCTGCGAGACCACGGCCACACTGCGGTCTTCCATGGGACGACGCAGCTGGGTCGTCCACAGCGGGGACGCGCTGGTGAAATTGACGTAGCCGAGACAGTTAGGCCCCAACAAACGCACGCCGGCCGCGCGAGCGGCCTCGGTGATCCGTTGCTGCCGCTGCGCGCCGCTGGCGCCCAGTTCGGCGAAGCCCGAGGAGAGCACCACGGCGCCGCTGATACCCGCCCTGCCGAGGTCGGCAATGGCATCGGCCAGCGCGGCTTCGGGCACCATCAGCAGCGCCGCGTCGATAGGCTCGCCCACTGCGGTACAGCTCGCCGCCGCCTGGCGCTTGTAGATGATCCCGCCCTTCGGATTGATCAGATGCACAGGTCCGGCGAAGCCGAAGCGTTGCAGGTTGTCGTAGGCCATGTTCGACCACAGCGACTTTTCGGTTGCGCCGACCAGCGCGATCGATCGCGGCTTGAAGAAGCGGTTCAGCGCGCCCTGCCCTGCAGATGCTGACTCGGATGACATGCAGCAGATCTCCGGAACGAATCGGTCAGAAACGTTCGATGATGGTGGCCGGCGCCATGCCGCCCGCCGCGCATAAAGTGGCGAGGCCGGTGGTGAGATTGCGGCGCTCCATTTCATCGAGCAGTGTGCCCAGGATGATGGCGCCGGTCGCACCGATCGGATGGCCCAGCGCCATGGCGCCGCCGTTGACGTTGACGATGGCCGGGTCCAGATCGAGATCGCGCATGAACTTGAGAGGCACCACCGCGAAAGCCTCGTTGATCTCGAACAGATCGATGTCCTTCACCGACATGCCGGCCTGCTTGAGCGCCTTGCGCGCAGCGGGCCCCGGCGCATTGAGCATCAGCGCAGGGCTGTTTCCGGCAGTAGCGGCGGCGCGAATGCGCGCCCGCGGCTTCAGGCCGTGAGCCCTGGCATATTCGGGAGACGCGATGATCAGGGCACCGGCGCCGTCCACCACGCCCGAACTGTTGCCGGCGTGGTGCACGTGGTTGATCTTCACGTCCGGATACGTTTCGCGGACGAGCCTGGCATAGCTCACACCGCTCTCATCGAGTTCGCGCTCGTACATCGCGGCGAACGCCGGCTTGAGTTGCGACAGACCTTCCAATGTCGTCTGCGGCCGCGGGAACTCCTCGTGGCTCAGCGCAAGGCTGCCGTCGTCGTGGTAGACCGGGATCAGGCTGCGGCTGAAGCGGCCCTCCTGGATGGCGATATTGGCGCGGCGCTGGCTTTCCAGTGCGAGCTGGTCGACGTCGTCGCGGCTGAAGCCTTCCAGCGTCGCGATCAGATCGCCGCAGATGCCCTGGTGCGGCTGCGGAACCAGCTTGCGCAGGTGCAGGTTGCCCGAATCCAGCAGCGCGAAGCCAGGCTGCGTGGTGGCGTACGACATCGACTCCACACCGCCCGCGATCACCAAATCTTGCAAGCCCGATAGCACACCCATCGCCGCGAGATTCACCGCGGTGAGCCCCGACCCGCAGAAGCGGTCCAGCGAGAATCCCGTCGATTCGTAGCTGTACCCCGCGTCCAGCGCCGACATGCGCGCGATGCACGAACCCTGCTTGCCGACCTGCGTGCCGCAGCCCGCGATCACGTCGTCCACTTCTTCGGTGTTGAGGCCATTGCGCTCGGCCAGCGCGCGAAGCACGGCGGACAGCAGTCGCTGCGGATGAACACCGGCCAGCGCTCCCTTGCCGACTTTGCCGATGCCGCGAGGCGTGCGGGCGGCGTCGATGATCCAAGCTTCACGCATGTGTTAATCCTCTATCAGTTGAGTTGAAGACGCGCCATCGGCACCGCCGGAGCGAATCGAGTATTGCACCGCGGCCCGGGCTTGCCCTTGACCCAAATGGACAGCTTGATCGACAGCGCGAGACTTTCGGCGGGAGGGCGGGATGTTCTCGGCTTTCGCTGGAGTCGCCGGAGGTCAATCGATCTGTACAGCCCCGCCATTGCGCGGTCGCCACGCAGGTTTTGATACTGCCGCGCAACATCGAGCGCGAAGTGCTGGGGTTGGACGAACACGTCCAGGCTGGCTGGCGCGTGCACTGCCAGACCCGTGTTGGCCTGGCCGCTTCCACTCCTATATCCGCCGGAGGACATGAACATGCAAACTGTCGCATATGCAGTTGCCGCTTCGTCTCAATCAGTCGAAGCCCCGGCGCAAGACAGCCTCAGGTCGGCGCTGGCCGCACAGCGCCACGCATTCAACCTGGCGCCGTTCCCGGACCTCGCCCACCGCAAAGCGGATCTCGATCGGCTGGAGAAGGTGCTGGTGTCGCACAGCGCCGAAATCGTGAGCGCGCTGTCGCAGGACTTCGGCGGACGCAGCGAGCAGGAGGCCGTGCTTTCCGAAGTGATCGTCACACTCAACAACCTGCGCTACACGCGACGGCGCCTCGGTCGTTGGATGAAGCCGCGCAAGCGCCACGTGCCGCTGGAACTCGGCAGCGGTCGGGCCTACGTGCTACCGCAGCCGTTGGGAATCGTGGGCATCGTCTCGCCCTGGAACTTTCCCGTGCAGCTGTCGCTGGTTCCTCTCATCGGGGCACTGGCCGCAGGCAACCGGGCGATGATCAAGCCTTCCGAACTGTCTCCGCTTACCTCCGACGTCATTCGCAAGCTCGTCGCGGAAGCTTTTCCGCCCGAGCAGGTCGTGGTGTGCCCGGGAGACGTCGACGTGGCGCGCACCTTCGTGGCCCTGCCTTTCGATCATCTGGTGTACACGGGTTCCACCGACGTCGGCCGCCACGTGATGCGCGTAGCCGCCGACAATCTAGTGCCGGTCACGCTCGAACTCGGCGGCAAATCACCGGCGCTGGTCGCTCCCGACGCGGTGGTACTGGAAGCCGCCAAGGACATCGTGTTCGGCAAGCTGCTCAACGCCGGACAGATCTGCATCTCGCCCGATTACGCGCTGGTACCGCGCGCTCTGGTCAAGGAATTCGCCCGGGCTTGCCAGCAAGTCGCGCAGCAGATGTTCCCCGAAGGCACGGCGAGCGGCGACTACACCTCGATCATCAATCAGCGCCACCTGGGCCGGCTTGAATCCTACCTCAGCGCCGCTCGTGCGAGCGGCACCGAGATCGTCTCCCTGTTCGCTGCGGACAAGATCTCGCCGGTCAGTCGCAAGCTGGCGCCGGTGCTCGCGATCGACCCGGCCGACGACTCGGCGCTGATGCAGAACGAGGTATTCGGCCCGATTCTGTCGATCAAGCCATACGACAGCCTGGACGACGCAATCGCCTTCATCAATTCGCGGCCACGGCCCCTGGCGCTTTACCTGTTCACACGCTCGTCCGCCACCATCGACAGGGTCATGAAGCGCACGGTCTGCGGTAGCGTGTCGATCAACGACACCCTCGTGCATTGCGCGGTAGAGGATCTGCCTTTCGGCGGCGTCGGTGCGAGCGGAATGGGGCACTACCATGGCCCCGAGGGCTTCGAAACCCTGTCGAAGATGAAACCGATCTTTCATCGCAAAGGCTTCCGCACCGATCGCTTCGCCAGGCCGCCATTCACGACATTCAAGAAATGGCTGATTAGTCGCCTGATCTAGCCGCAAGTGCCCGAAGCGGTACGGCGTGAGGCGTTCAGAACGGACTGACACTTCCCGGCGTACCCGACTTCGAGGCGATGCACTGGTAGACGCGGTACTCGACGCTTCTCGCCAGCATGCGTCCCTCGCCGACGGCGACCACGCGGTTGAGCCAGCGATAGGCGTCGCCGCCCGATTCGAAACGCGGCTGCGTGAAGAAGTGCTGCGTACCGAAATCTCCCGGCGTGCCCAGGCCGATCAGGCGATCCGATTCGGCATTGCGCTCCGCCACGCCGAAGTACTGCACGAAGATGTTGGCGCCGTCATGCGTGCGCAGCACCAGTCTCACGTCCAGGTGATAGCAGCCATCGGAATCGACCAGCTCGAACTCGCCGCCAACGGGGACGACCGTCGCCTGCAGCCCAGGGCCGCTGGCCTCGCCGCCGGCCAGCGCCCACACGGTGCGCGTGCCCTTGGGCGTCTGGCCGATCACGTGCCGCTTGCCCAGGTCGACCCGCATGCGAAACAGGGGCTCCAGCTTCATGGGGTATCACTCCGATAGTTCGCTGCGAACACAGAGCCGTCATTCGCTTTGAGCGCCGCGATTTCCCTTGCTGCCAGCGAGTGCTCGCGCCCCTTCAGATCTTTCACGCGAAAGAGGGTTCGGTCAGCCCCTCGAAAATATCGGGCAAGCCCGCGGACACGCGGTCTGGATATACGGCCGCACGCTTTTCCAGGAACGACGCGATGCCTTCGCGGGCATCGTCCGACTGGCCACGGAAATGGATGCCACGGCTGTCGACCCGATGCGCCACCATCGGATGCTCGGCGGCACTTATGCGCCACAGCATCTGTCGCGTCAGGGCCACCGACACCGCCGAGGTGTTGTCGGCAATCTCGCGGGCAATGGCGTGCGCCGCCGGCAGCAAATCGGCGGGTTCGTGCAGGGATCTGACGAGTCGGTTGGCCAGTGCCTCCTGCGCCGAAAACAGGCGCCCGGTGAAGCACCATTCCAGCGCCGTCGCCACGCCGACGATGCGCGGCAGGAACCAGCTGGAGGCGGCCTCGGGTACCACGCCGCGACGCGCGAATACGAATCCGTAGCGCGCATTGACCGATGCGAGCCGAATGTCCATCGCCAGCTGCATCGTCGCGCCGACACCGACGGCAGCGCCGTTCACGGCGGCAATGACCGGCTTCAGACTTTTGAAAATCCGCAGAGTTAGCTGGCCACCGCCATCCCGCTGGACTTCTCCCGGGCCACCGTCGGCTCCGTCGGAGAAGTTGAGCGCGTCTGGCCCGTCCGAAAGATCCGCACCCGCACAGAACGCACGTCCGCTGCCGGTGACGATCACGACCCGCACGGCGTCGTCGGCATCGCTGGCGTCGAAGGCGGCAATGAGGTCCGACATCATGCCGGCCGTGAACGCATTGAGCCGGTCGGGGCGATTCAAGGTGATCGTTGCAATGCCCGCCTCGACTTCGTACAGCAAGGTTTCAAACTGTCTGGCCACGCTCTGTCGTCCTTCACTTGAGCGGGGCGATGCCCCACGTGACTTGCGATTGTTGCAAACCGGCCCGCCGCGGCAATGACGCGTCGATACAGACCGATAGACCTGACGTTACGGAGCAGGAAGTTACATCTTGCGTATATTTTTTTACTTTCTTCTACGCGTTTTAAGACATATGATGGCTTCGGCGCTTCCGATCGCGCCGCAGACCGCCACCTGGTCAGAGTCCTGATGGGCGCCCGCTTCGCCGGTCGCATGAATAACAGGGCGCGACCCCAACCGAGGATTCCGAATGTCATCGTCCGCCGTCATCGAAACTTCGCCGCTGGTGCCAGAAGCCCATGCCCGCCGTATCGTCGATCCCAGGAGCTATGGCCAGCATGCGCTTCTGCACGAGAGCTTCTCCTGGCTACGCAAGCATCAGCCGCTGGGCAAGGTCGTGCTGGACGATTACGCGCCATTCTGGCTGGTCACCAAGCATGCCGACATCCAGGAGATCAGCAGGCAGAACGACAAGTTTCACAACGGCGACTTGTCCACCATCCTGATCGCCAAGGGCGTGGATGAAAATATCCGACGCATGACCGGGGGCTCGCCGCATATGGTGCGCAATCTCGTCAACATGGATCCGCCCGAGCACATGAAGTACCGGATGCTCACGCAATCCTGGTTCAGTCCCAACAGCGTTCGTCGCTACGAGGAGAAATTGCGCGGCATCGCCCGAGGATTCGTCGACCGCATGGTGGCCGGCGGCGAGCGCTGCGATTTCGTCCGGGATGTGGCCCTGCACTATCCGCTGCATGTCCTCATGGAGATCCTGGGCGTGCCGGAAAAAGACGAGCCGTTGATGCTCAAGCTGACGCAGGAACTGTTCGGCGCACGTGATCCCGACATGGGACGATCCGCGGCCGAGATGGAAGATCCGGCCAAGGCGGTGAAGGTGTTGCAGCAGGTCCTTGCGGATTTCGGAAACTACTTCAACGGCATCACCGAGGCGCGCCGCCGCGAGCCGCGTGACGACGTGGCAACCGTCATCGCCAACGCGACCATCGACGGCGCTCCTATCAAACCGTTCGAAGCGGCGAGCTACTACGTGATCCTGGCCACCGCTGGCCATGACACGACGTCGGCGTCCACCGCGGGCGCGATCTGGGAGCTGTGCAACAACCCCGAGCAGCTCGCCAAGGTGCAGGCCGACCCCTCGCTCATTGCAGGCCTGGTGGACGAGGCGATCCGCTGGACCACGCCCGTGAAGCACTTCATGCGCAGCGCAGTGGTGGATTACGAATTGCGCGGAAGCAGCATCAAGGCGGGCGACTGGCTGATGCTGTCCTACTACAGCGGCAACTTCGACGAAGAGGTGTATCCGGACCCGTACTCGTTCCGGGTCGACCGCACCAGCAACCGGCATCTGGCTTTCGGATTCGGAGCACACGCCTGCCTGGGCCAGCACATGGCCAAGCTGGAGATGCGTGTCCTGCTGGAGGAGCTGTTGCCACGCATCGCCTCGCTGGAACTGGACGGAACGCCCAAGACCGGGCAGTCCCCGCTTGTCAGCGGTCCCAAGACGCTGCCGATCCGCTGCCGGTTCAAGTAGCCCCGCCACGTTCCAAAAGGGCCGTCGCGCTGTCCGGCGATGGGCTCTTTCGGCGCGACCGGCGAAAGCGGGCATCCCTTCAGTGTCCGGAATAGGGGTCGCCAGGGCTTCGCAACCGATCGCCAGGAATACCGGTTGTATTTATAATGCGTAGCCGTCTATACTTTTTTCTACGTCATATATTATAAAACCAGCGCGCTGCAGCGACGCGGAGGAGCTTGTATGTGGCAAGTCGTCAACGAACGTATCGATCGGCCCCTGGTCTCGATCTGTTTCGTGCATAGCGCAATCAAGAAGGCGCAGGAGCGCGGTTACGATTGGAGGCGGCTGCTGGCCCAAAGCAACATCGCCGAGCCTCTGTTGACCCAGCAGGATGCGCGCGTAACGGTCGAGAGCTATGCGATGCTGCAGAAGCTCACGATGCAGGAAATGCGCGACGAATCCCTGGGATATGCGCCCCAACCACACAAGCTCGGCCTGTGGTCTGCGGCCTGCGGGGCCGCCGTGCACCCCGGCCCCATGGGTCACGCGTTGGGCAGGCTTTGCAAGATTTACTCGCTGTTCGATTGGGGGCTCAAGACCCGGCTGGTGATCGAAGGCGAGGATGCCGTCGTGGAGGCCTGCCCGAGGGCAGCCGACTCCGAATACGAGCTTTTCGCCTACGAACTCTGCCTGTCGACGATCCATCGCTTCACCGGATGGCTCATCAACGAAGCGGTTCCGCTCAAGTCGGTCACCTTCCGGCACCCGCGGCCCGAATACGAGACCGAGTACGGCTGGCTTTTCCAGCGCAGCCCGATCTTCTTCGACCGACCCCGTGCCGGTTTTCGCTTCGAACGCCAGCTGCTGGAAAAGCCCATCCAGCAGAACGAGCGCACGCTGGAGAAGTTCCTCGACAACGGATCGCTGGATCTTCTCGACGCGGAGCGCAGCGCCGCCAGCTGGGCCGGACGGCTGCGCGATCTGGTGAGCCATTACCTGCCGGAACTTCCGGAGTTCGAGCGTCTGGCAGCACAGCTCAAGATGCATCCGCAGACCTTGCGCCGGCGGCTTGCCGTCGAGGGCATCACCTACAAGGACATCAAGGACCAGGTGCGGCGCGAGGCAGCCGAGTACTACCTGAGAGAGCATGCCCTTTCCGTAGAGGAAATCGCCTTTCGCTCGGGCTTCTCCGAGGCCAGCGCGTTCATACGGGCCTTCAAGCGCTGGAACGGTGTGACGCCGCACACTTATGCCGAATCGCAGCGGCAGTCGGTGGCACGCGCCGCGCTGGCGCCGAGACACATCTAGTGGCCTGTAACAGAGAGTTCGGTAGTGAGCATGGGCGATGGCTCGTGCGTCGAGGCAAGGCGGGAGGAGGAGTCATAGCCGTAGCTATGGCGACGACGAACAACGCCGCATCGGCGCACGAGACGCGCACAGGCGCTTCCGAAGCCTCTGTTACAGGCCACCAGTGGCCTGTAACAGAGGAAAAGGTAGTGAGCATGGCCGATGGATCGTGCGACGAGGCAAGGCGCGAGAAGGAGCCATAGCCGTAGCTATGGCGACGACGAGCAACGCGGCATCGGCGCACGAGACGCGGCCAGGCGCTATCGATTCCTCTGTTACAGGTCACTAGGGTGACCGCCACGTCGCTTGAACGCTGCGTCGGTCGATTCGCCGGTCTCGATCCGCTCCCAGACTGAAATGTTCAAGATCGTCTTTTGTCTTCACCGTCTTGAAGCCCTGAGTCACCAGGACTTCCTCGACTACTGGTATGGGAAGCACGCCCCGCTGGTGCGTCAGCACGCGGAAACGACGGGCCTGATCAAGTACGTCCAAAGTCATGGGCTGGCGCATCCCGTGGACGAATTGCTCAATCGTGGACGAAAGGGCCCGGCGGCTTACGACGGTGTTGCCGAGCTTTACTACCGGTCCGCCGAAGCCCTGCTGCTAACGATCAAGGACCGGTCCGCCCACGCCGCCGGCATCGCGCTGCTGGAAGACGAAAAGCGCTTCATCGACCTTTCCCGATCGCCCCTGTTCGTGTGCGAGGAGCGGGCGATCATCCCTCGCGCGGACTGATCGACCTGCCGCCGTTCGGCGCGATAAACGAAGGTATGTGAAGAGCGCGAGCACTACGCTCTCCCGTTGGCGCCAAGGCCCGTTCGAGTCTCGCGGAGCCTGCCCGCTGCACTGGATAACAACTCATCGAACCATCACTGGGGTAACGGCAGCCGACTGCGAGCAGCAAGCGCTGCGAATGCCGCGTGCTACGCCACACATAGGAACTGACAGACCAACTTTCTATATTGCGTCTTTTATGATTAAATAGTTTACGCAAAATGATGTTCGCTCCAAGAACGGACGTCATATCACACACTGGAGGCAGTCATGAAAGGTTTTGACGTAGTCATCAAGAATGGCACGATCGTCGATGGCACTCAGATGCCACGATTCGTCGGCGACATCGGCATCCGAAACGGTGTCATCGAGCAGATCGGCAGCAACGTGAGCACCGTCGGCGCAGGCAAGGTGATCGACGCCGCAGGCCGCATCGTCTCTCCCGGCGTGATCGACACGCACACGCATTACGACGCGCAGATTCATTGGGACCCCTACTGCACCAACTCGGGCTGGCACGGCGTTACCACCAACGTCATCGGCAACTGCGGGTTTGGCTTCGCGCCGGTCAAGATCGCGGATCGTGATCGCACGATGCTGATGATGGAAAACACCGAGCAGGTTCCGATCAACGCCATGCGCAAGGCCATGGGCTGGGATTGGGAGACCTTCCCGCAGTGGATGGATCATCTCAAGCGGGTTCCCATCGGCGTCAACATCGGAACTTATCTGCCGCTCAATCCGCTGATGATCTATGTCATGGGCATCGAGGCCGCAAAATCGCGCCCGGCCACGACCGCGGAACGGCAACAGATGAAGGACATCCTCAACCGGGCGATGGATGCCGGCGCGCTGGGCTTCGCGTTCTCCTATCAAGGCATGCACAACACGCACGTGGACTACGACGGCACACCGATGCCGACGGACATCATGAAGGCCGAAGAAGCCTACTCACTCGCCGAAGTGCTGCGCGACCGCAGCGAAGGCTCGGTACAGGCGCTGGTCGACACGCCCGGCGCCCGCTTCGGCGAGGTTGCACTGGAAGTCGCCCGCGTATCGAAGCGGCCGGTGATTCACAACGTCACCATCGTCAACGACTACCTGCCGACGTATCACGAGGAAGTTCTGTCGCTGATGGACAAGGCCGAGTCCGAAGGGCTTTCCGTGTTCTCGCAGACGCTGACGATGCGCGGCTGGAACGAGTTCAAGGCGCCCGACTGGAACATGTGGGACATCTCGGCAGTGTGGCGCGAATTCAGCACCTGTGGCAGCCGCGAGAAGAAGCTGCAGATGGCAGCCGATCCCGAGTATCGCGCCAAGCTGGCGGCAAAATACGATCCGGTCGAACTTGCTGCAGCCGGCGGCCCGCTGGAAACCTATATCCTCAACGACGTTTACGGTGCCGAACCCTTTGCACAGCATCAGGGCAAGACCATCGGCGATGTCGCCAAGGCACTGGGGCGCACCGACATCACCAATCTGTTCATGGACATTCTGGTCGCGACGAAGATGGAAGCCGACTTCGTTCTGCCGGACGCCATCAGCACCGACACCACCAAGAGCGCACGTGTACTCAAGCATCGTCGCACCTTGCCGGGAACCTCCGACGGCGGCGCGCACGTCAAGTTCTGGGCGGGAGGCCAATACGCGACCGACCTGATCATGTGGATGGTGCGTGAATCCAAGCAGATGACCCTGGAAGAGATTCACTACAAGCTCAGCTATCTGCCGGCGCGCGTTCTCGGCCTGCATCGCCGCGGCGCGCTGATGGAAGGCTACGCGGCCGATCTTGTCATCTACGACTTCGACAAGTTGAGCTACCGGCACGGCAAGTACGAAATCGCCAACGATCTTCCCGACGGCGACTGGCGCCGCGTCTGCAAGCCTACGGGCATCGAGTGGATTCTGGTGAACGGGCATCCCATCTTCCACAACAACGTGGCCACGGGCGCGCTCCCTGGCCGCATCGTCGGCAACGCCGGTGCGGACATGGACTCCAGACTCTACGTGCCGGCGCGATTCGCCGCGTAATCGATGGAAGGCTCCGGTCGGCCGATGTCCATCGGTCGACCGGTCAAGCCGGCGGAAACCAAGCCGTATTGCGGGCGTCTTGTCCCTTGTCAGGGCTGCAAAAGCGAGTCTCAAGCCCAGCCAGCTCCGTCTTGCGCGATCGCCCCGCAGCAAGAGGATGGCTCGCGATCAGGCGATCAGGCGATCAGGCGAGCCTGACTCCAGGCCTGGTCCAGATAGCCCACGTTGTAGGCCCAGTACGGCTCGAAGTTCGGCATGAAGGGCCGCGACAGCAGCACGACGGACAGGATGCGGTACATGTTCAGCAGCTTGAAATATTCCCAGTGCTGCACCTTTGTCCCGCTTTCCAGTTCGTAGCGCTCGATGTATTCCTCTTCGGTCGGCGTGCCGTCGACATGCTTGTCGATGACCTTGTGTGTCTCGGTCAGAAAGACCACCAGCGCAAGATCGCTTTCATTGTGCCCCAGATAGGACAGCTCCCAATCCAGAACGGCGGCAATGTGGCCGTCGTGAAACATCATGTTGGCGATTTGCGCGTCGCCATGGACGAGGTTGGGTGAATAAGCTTCGGGCTGATGTTCGATCAGCCAGCGATACAAGCCGGCAACCTGAACCGCCTTGGGATCGTCCGCTGGAATGACCAGCTGCAGTTCCTTCGCCCACCACGAAAGTTCCTGCTCGATCGCATTGGCGCCCGTGCCGCGGCGGGCCAGGTGCGGTACCTGCACCGGGCCGATCGCGGCCTTGCGCAGCCGGCCGTGGAAACCGGCCGCTTCCAGCATCATTTCCTTGCGCTTCTCCGGCGTCACGTCGGCCAGCGGGCCGGCCGAATACATAGGACCCGAAGGCGCATCGCCGACGACCCGCTCCATCACGTAGCTGGCGAAGCCGACCCGCGAACCGTCCGCGTCCAGCCACAGCACGTTCGGAACCGGCAAGTGGCCGAGCGCATGCACGGCGCGCACGGTCAGAAACTCGTCCGCGAAGCTCTTCTGCTTGAGCAGAGTCACACCGGGCGAATAACGCAGCACCAGATCCATAGCCTGCAGGCCATTGCCGCAATCGATCTCGGCCGTGAAGAACGCAATGCCGTTACTCGCACCGGCGCCGCCTGTGGGATACGACAGCGGGCTCATGGAGCCCAGTTCGCGCACGTCCGGCTGGCTTTGGATGAAGCGCCGCAGGCGAGCCTCGTCGACCCTGGCCATCGCCGCCTTCGCGTTTTTGATGGCCTCGCCAAAGGTTCCCTGCAAGCTGTCTTCTTGCGTGCTCATGTCAGTCCGTCTCCTTCAGAAATATCGGGTTTCAGAGGCGACCGGCGACGGCTGGCGACGCCGGTGCGGCTGCTGCGACTTCAGGGTTCATCAGAAATCAACAGCAGTTGCTTGCCCTGGTTGGATCCATCGAACAGCTTCGCCAGCGCCGCCGGCGCGTTCTCCAGTCCCTTCATGATGTCCACGCGATACTGGATGCGCCCCTCTTGCAGCCACTGCGTCAGTGGGGCGTAGGCTTCGTGCGCACGCGCCAGGTAATCCAGCACGATGAATGCCTCCATTCGCACGCGCTTGATCAGGAAGTGAGTCAGGTTCGAGAACGTGTGCTGCGGCGAAGCGGCGTTGTATTGCGAAATCAGTCCACAAACCACGATACGGCCGTACAGGTTGAGCGCGCCCATCGCGGCATCCAGGATGTCGCCGCCGACGTTGTCGAAATACACATCGACGCCGGATGGGCAGCTTCGACTGATGGCCTGCGCAAGATCGCCGCTTCGATAATTGATCGCGGCATCGAAGCCCAGCGTGTCGACGATCCAGCGGCATTTCTCTTCGGACCCCGCGATGCCGACGACGCGGCAACCCTGGATCTTCGCGATCTGCCCCACCAGCGAACCCACGGCGCCGGCGGCGGCCGAGATCAGCACGGTTTCGCCAGCCTTCGGCCGGCCGACGTCGAGCAGCCCGAAATAGGCGGTCAGGCCGATGCTGCCGATGACGCCCATGTAGGCTTTCAGCGGCAGACGATTGTCCCGGGGCAGGCGCGACACGTCCGAACCGTCGCTGACCGCATAGACCTGCCAGCCCTGAGCGCCCATCACCACGTCGCCTTCACGGAACCGCGGATGGCGTGTCTTCTCGACGACGCCCAGCGTGCTGCCGCGCATCACGTCGCCCAGCTTGAGCGGCGGCAGGTAGGTTTCCTCGCCGCTGGCCCATAGGCGATTGGTGGGATCGAGAGACAGGTAGATGTTGCGCACCAGGATCTGGTTTTCCGAAATCTCGGGCACCGGGCTTTCGGACCAGCGAAGATCGCCGTCGCGCACCTCGCCCTGCGGAAACGCGGCGATTCGCCACTGGTGATTGACCGTTGCAGCATTCATGGTTGCGGCTCACAGAGTTTGAGAAAGTCGCCGAGTTCGGCTTCGCGCTGCTGCACGCCGCGGCCCAGCGCCCGGGTCAGGTTGGAAAGTGTCTGCGGCGCGCGCACCAGCGATGCGAACAGCCGCTCTTCTGCAAGAAGACCATCCGCGACACGATTGTCGAGATCGACGGCCTGCTTGATGGCAGCGATCACGCCGGCCGGATACGAGGCGACGCGATAGGCGAGCGTGCGCACGAAATCCTGCAGCTGGTCCGCTGGCAGCGCGCGATTGATGTAACCCCAGCGCTCGGCGTCCTCGGCGCTGAGATCGTCGCAGCCGAGCATGACTTCCAGCGCCCTCGCGCGGCCGATCAGCGGCGGCAGCCGCTGCGTGGCGCCACCGCCCGGCATCAACCCCAGCGCAGCTTCGGGTTGCGACAGCACAGTCTTGCCCAGCGCGGCGAAGCGCATATCAAGGCCCAGAACAAACTCGCTGCCACCGCCGCGCGTGCGTCCCTCGATCTGCGCGATGCTGAGCTTGTCCATGCAGCGGAATCGTTCGCCCAGTTCGTTGAACGGCGCCAGTCCGGTGCGCGGTGCCGATGCCATCGGCGACTCGCCGTATTCGCGAATCATCACCAGGTCGGCATGAGCGAGAAAGAACTCGGGGTCGGCGCTTTGGAAAACCACTACGCGCAGCGACGCTTCGCCCTCCAGCCAGCGGGCGAAGTGGCGCAGCTGACGCAGCAGCGCCGCATCCACTAGGTTGATCGGCGGATGTGCGATGGTGACGAACACCACGCCCCGATCGATATGCAATTGCAGGCTGTCGAAAACCGGTGCCGCGGTGCTCATAGCGGCAGCGGCTCGCCCAGCATCCGCTCCATCTCGCGCCACAGGCGCGTCGCCTGATCGGCGTCGAGTGCATACGGCATCACGCCGGAGTGATAGTTCGGCGTATCGATCACCTCGGCCACGGCGCAGTCTTCGAGGTAAGCCGGCGGTTGGCCTTCCAGCTCCGGCGCGGTCGCGGCCCATACGCTGGTCGCGGCACCGGCCTGTATGGTCTTCTCGTCGCCATGCAGGCGCTTCGCCAGTTCCTCGCGCTCGCCGTCGCTAAGGGAGCGGCCCAGCGCGGTCATGATGACGCCGGGATGCACCGCCATCGCCGTGACACCCTTCCGCATCATCTGCCCGGCAACGTAGACGGCCAACAGCGAACAGGCGGTCTTCGACTGCCCGTAGGCTTTCCACTTGTCGTAGGGACGATTGCGGAAATTGAGATCGTCGAGCACCAAGGGCGACAGCTGGTGTCCCGACGAGGTCAGATACACCAGCCGCGCGTGTGCGGTGCGGCGCAGCATCGGACTGAGCAGGCTGGTCAGCAGCGCATGCCCGACGCAGTTGATCATCAGCTGCGATTCGATGCCGCAGGGCGCATGCTCCAGCGGCACCGCCATGACGCCCGCGTTGCAGACCAGGATATCCACCGCTCGTCCCAGCGAGGCCACTGCGCTGGCGAACGCGCGAATGCTCGGAACCGACACCAGATCCAGTGGATGCTCGCTGACGTGGGCATGCATGGAGATGGCCGCGATGTCCCGCTTGGCCGTGAGCAGCGCCTGCTCGTCGCGCCCGCCGATCACCACGTGCGCCCCGGCCTGTGAGAGCACGCGCGCAGTCTCCCTGCCGATGCCGCCGGAGCCGCCGGTGACCACCGCCAGCTTGCCGCTCAGGTCGATACCCGCGACGGCTTCCTCTGCCGTGCTGGTCCTGGAGAAGGGTCCTCTGACGATGGCAGGAGCCGTGCGCGGCATGTCAGCCGATCACGGACTTGATCTCGAGATATTCGTTGAAGCCGTGCGCCCCCCATTCACGACCATTGCCCGACTGCTTGTAGCCGCCGAACGGCGCGGCCATGTCGAAGGCGTTGAAGTTCACCACGATGTATCCCGTGCGCAGCCGGGCCGCCACGCGCCGCGCATGCGCCGGCTCGCCGCTGACGTAACCCGCCAGGCCGTACGGCGAGTCGTTGGCGATGCGGATGGCGTCTTCCTCGTCGGAATACGGGATGATCGACAGCACGGGCCCGAAGACCTCCTCGCGCGCAATCGTCATGTCGTTAGAGACGCCTGCGAACACCGTGGGCTTGACGTAATACCCCTGCCCCAGGCCGGCCGGTTTACCGGCGCCGCCGGTGACCAGGCGAGTGCCCTCGCCAAGCGCCTTGGTGATTAGACCCTGCACCTTGTCGAAATGCATCTCGCTGGCCAGCGGGCCCATGAAGGTTCCGGGGTCCTTGGTGTCGCCCACGGTGATGCTTTCCGCGAGCGCCTTGGCGAAGGCCACGGCTTCCTCATGGCGGTCGTGCGGCACCAGCAGCCGGGTCGGCGCCAGGCAGGTCTGGCCGCTGTTGGCGAAACAGTTGCGCGCGGTCTGCGTCACTGCTGTCTCAAAGTCGGCTTCGGGCAGCACGATGCTCGCGGATTTGCCGCCGAGTTCCTGGGTAACGCGCTTGATCGTGTCGGCCGCCGCCTTGGCCACCGCGGCACCCGCGCGCGTGGAACCGGTGATCGAAATCATGTCGACATCGGCGTGGCGCGCCAGCGCCTCGCCTACCTCGGGACCCAGGCCATCCACCAGGTTGAACACGCCCGCAGGCACACCGGCCTCGTGCAGGATGTCGGCGATCCAATGCGCCGAAAGCGGCGCGATCTCGCTGGGCTTGAGCACCATGGTGCAGCCCGCGGCGAGGGCCGCGGCGATCTTGCAGGTGATCTGCGTCGCCGGCCAGTTCCAGGGCGTGATCATCGCGCAGACGCCGACCGCCTCCTTGCGCACCAGCGTCGCGCCGTGCTGCTCTTCGAACACAAAAGTCTTCATGGCTTCTGCGGCATATTTGAAATGTGCCCAGGCGCCCGGCGCATGGTGCGACGAGGCCAGCGTGATCGGCGCTCCCATCTCGTCGGAAACCAGCAAGGCCAGCTCCTGCATGCGGCTGCCGAACAGCGCTGTGATCTTCTCGAGCAGCTGACGCCGCTCGTCGATGCTCGTCTCCGACCATGCGGGAAACGCGGCGCGCGCTGCGGCGACGGCGCGATCCACGTCGGCGACGTTGCCAAGCGAAATTTGTGCGATCGTCTCTTCCGTCGCCGGGTTGACGACGCCGAGCTGCTGGTCGCCGAAGGGTATTACCCAGGCGCCATCGATATAAAACCGCGTGTAGTCAGTCATGCCGGACTCCTCCAGGGCGAAGAGGCCAGAGTCCGCGATACCCGCCACCCCTCGCAATGGCTCTTGGCGACAGCCGGATTGACCGAATGAACCACCGGGCGACCCGCATTTTTCGAGACGCGAAGAATCGCTATCGGCCAGCCGCTGCCACGTTCGAATTCCAACGCTCGAGGTGTTGATCGACCGAGCCGAGCTGGCTGTCGATCATCGTGACGCGACGGAAATAATGGCCCACCGCCAACTCGTCGGTCATGCCCATGCCGCCATGCAGCTGGATCGCATTCTGACCGATGAAACGTGCCGCCTTGCCGACGATGGCTTTCGCCGCCGAGACCGCCGCAGCCCGCTTTCCCTCGAGCGATTCCAGGTTCAGCGTCGCGAGATACATCGCGGAGACGGATTGCTCCAAGGCGACGTGCATATCGGCATAGCGATGCTGCACGGCCTGGAACTGCGCGATGGGCTGACCGAACTGTCTGCGCTGCAGGCCGTACTGGATGGTCTGATCGATCATCGCCCGCATGCAGCCGACGGCCTCTGCGCACAAGGCTGCTATGGCTTCATCGAGCACGCGTTCGATCAGCGGAAGCGCTTCGTGCTGCGGCCCCACGAGCGCGTCTTCCGGTAGCACACAGTCGTCCAGCCACAGCTCCGACGCACGCCGGCCGTCCGCCGTCGCGTAGTCGCTGCGACGCAAGCCGTCCGTGGCGATCGGCACTTCGAACAGGGACACGCCGCTGCGGTCCCGCGCAGCGCCGGCCGTGCGGGCTACCAGCATCAGATGCGTCGCATACGGCGCGTCGATCACCAGGCTCTTGCGCCCTCGAACGACCCAGCCGCCCTCGCGGCGCTCCGCACGCGTGGCCAGGTCGAATGCGTCGAAACGTCCCTGCGGTTCTGCGTAAGCGAACGCATAAACATGCCGGCCCGCAACGATGTCGGCGATGCGCTGCCGCGCCACGGCGCCGCCCGCGTGCTTGAGCAGGCCGCCAGCGACGACGACGGTCGACCAGTAAGGCTCGATCACCAGCGCGCGGCCGAAGGCTTCCATCACGATCATGTTTTCGATCGCGCCGCCACCATGGCCGCCGACCGATTCTGCAAAGCCGGCGCCCAGCAGATCCAGTTCCTGCGCAAACGACTGCCAGAGATCGCGACGCCAGCCCGCGGCCGAGGCAGCGGCAGCTTGCCGCAGCTGGAAGGAATATCGATCACGCAGGAAGCGTTCGAGGTTCTCCGCCAGGCTGCGCTGCTCGTGGCTCGCATCGAAATCCATGGGCGTTTTCTACCTTCACTATGCGTTTTATGAAGTAATATGTTGTACGCATAATCCATAGGACTGCAACTGCGCGCATGGACCTGACACTGACTGCCGAAGATCGGAACTTCCGTGCCGAGGTACGGCATTTCTTCGAGAACGACTATCCGCAGGCGCTGCTGCACAAGGCGCGCAGCGGGCAGACGCTGACGCGCGAAGACCATGCGGACTCGCAGAAGGCATTGCAGTCACGCGGCTGGTTCGCGGCGAACTGGCCGGCGGAGTTCGGCGGTCCGGGATGGTCGCCCACGCAACGCTATCTGTTCGAGGAGGAACTCGATCGCGCCGGCGCTCTCAACGTGATTCCGATGGGCGTGATCTACGTGGGGCCGGTGATCTACACCTTCGGCAACGACTGGCAGAAGCGCGACTGGCTTCCCGACATCCTGGAGTCGCGCAGCTTCTGGGCGCAGGGTTACTCCGAGCCCGAGGCCGGGTCCGATCTGGCGGGTCTGCGCACACGGGCCGAGCGCGATGGCGATCATTACGTCGTCAACGGCACCAAGATCTGGACCACGCTCGCACAGTGGGCCGACTGGATTTTCTGCCTGGTACGGACCAGCCAGGAAGAACGTCGCCAGGACGGCATTTCGTTCCTGTGCTTTCGCATGGATACGCCTGGCGTGACGCTGACGCCGATCCGGTCGATCGACGGCTCCCACCATCTCAACAAGATCGATTTCGACAACGTGCGCGTACCGGTCGCCAACCGCATCGGCGACGAAGGCCGCGGCTGGCACTACGCGCAATTTCTGCTGACCAACGAGCGCCTGTCGTATGCCCACGTCTCGCGCAAGAAACAGCATCTCGCCCAGTTGCGCGTGCTGGCCGCGCAGACGCCGTGGCGCGACGGCAGCGTCGCCGACAACCCGGTCTTCATGTACAAGATCGCGGACTGCGAAACGCAGGTGGCGGTGTTCGAAGTGACCGTGCTGCGCGCGCTCTGCGCCGGAGCCAGTGCGCCGATCACGCTCGCGCCCGCCATCAAGATCCTGGCCACCGAACTTGCGCAGAAGGTCACCGAGCTGCAGCTCGAGCTTGCTGGCCCCAATGCCTTGCCGTGGTTGGATCGCAACTCTGCTGACTGGATCGACGCCATTCCCGACCTGCCCGCATTTGCACCGGTGGCAACCACGGATTATTTCTTCGAACGCGCGCAGACCATCTACGGAGGAGCGACCGAGATCCAGAAGAACATCATGGGGCGCGCGCTGCTCAAGGCTGCAGCCGGCTGACCCTGGCGGCCACCTGAAGATGCTGCACTCGTAGCCGGGTCAAAATGCTCTGGCGATGACGGCTTTCAGCCATAGCGGACCATCAGGCTGCGCAAAACCTGGAGCCGCAAAGTGCAAGACTGAATGCGCCGCCTTGGCTATGCATTTCTTCAAGCCCGAAGCTGGATCGTGGTAAATTGGTCCCGTCGAAAAAGGCAGGTTTGGTGTGGTCGGCCCAAGCCCTTCCAGCGATGGAAGCTCTATCCTTTGCGTGCCCCGCAATGAGATCCCACGACGTCCCCGGTGCATTTGCGCCTCGGGTTCGTCTGGGTGAAGTCGTCGTTCGACGGTGCTCCGGTGAACCTCTATTCGGAGCAGTTTCATGATCTACGATGCCATCATTGCCGGTGCCGGCCCCGTCGGCCTGTTTCTCGCCTGCGAACTTCGGCTGGCCAAGCTTTCCGTCCTCGTACTGGAGCAGGCACCAGACTCGATCTCGCCGCTCAAGCAACTTCCATTCGGCCTGCGCGGTCTCTCCGCGCCCACTATCGAAGCCTTCTACCACCGCGGGCTGCTCGACCAGCTCGCAC
Source organism: Hydrocarboniphaga sp. (assembly GCF_028291725.1). Lineage (GTDB taxonomy): Bacteria > Pseudomonadota > Gammaproteobacteria > Nevskiales > Nevskiaceae > Hydrocarboniphaga. The sequence continues at coordinate 101,287 of NZ_JAQGNT010000043.1, forward strand.
CACTGCAAGCCCCGAAGGAAGGCTCCGGCGCGAGCGCGCCCAGCGGCGCGCACTGGATGCAGCAAGCGCGCCGCGCGGGCGGCCACTTCGCCGGCATCCAGTTCTTTCTCGACAATGTCGATACCTCCCGATGGCTGCACCGCCTGCCTAGCCCCGCCAGCACCAGCCTGCCGGTGGATATGCAGCAGATAGAAGCCGTACTTACCGCCCGCGCCCGCGCATTGGGCGTGGAAATCCGCCACGGCGTTGGCGTCGTCGGCTTCGAGCAATCAGATGGAAATGTCACCGTATATGCCGGTGGCGAAACCTTCCTTGCAAGCTGGCTCGTCGGCTGTGACGGCGGGCGCAGCCCCGTACGCAAGGCGGCAGGAATCGAGTTCGGCGGCACTGATCCGGAATTCACCGGCTATTCCGTCCTCGTCGAACTCGCCGATACAGACGCGCTCAAACCCGGCCGCCATTACACGCGCACCGGGATGTATACCTTCCAGCAGCCGGGCACCATCGCCATGGTCGACTTCGACGGTGGCGCCTATCACCGCACGCAGCCCATCACTCGCGAGCATGTGCAAGCGGTGCTGCGTCGCATATCGGGTACGAACCTGACCGTCACCGCCCTCCAGCTCGCCACCACCTGGACCGACCGCGCCCACCTTGCCACCGACTACCGCAAGGGCCGGGTCCTCCTCGCCGGCGATGCCGCTCACACGCACTCGCCGCTCGGCGGCCAGGGTCTCAATCTCGGCCTCGGCGACGCCATGAACCTCGGCTGGAAACTTGCCGCCACCGTTCACGGCCACGCGCCCACCGATTTGCTCGACACCTACAGGAGCGAGCGACATCCAATCGCCGAAAAAGTCCTCGACTGGTCGCGCGCGCAGGTCGCTCTCATGCGCCCTACACGCAGCACGCGCGCGCTGGAAGCCATCATTCGTGACCTTATCGAAACCCGCGACGGCGCTACCTATTTCGCCGGGCGGGTGTGGGGCGTAAACCTACGCTACGACCTCAGTGGCAATCACGCACTGATAGGCCGGAGCGCTCCCGACTTCGATCTGATTGGCGGTACACGGCTCGGCGAGTTGCTCTCAAAGGGAACCGGGCTGTTGCTGGATTTCAACGGGTGCGCCTTGCTGCAATCACTAGCCGGCCGCTGGACCGACCGCGTCACTTACATCGCCACGGATGCCAAGGATCGCCTGGGACTCAGCGCGTTGCTCGTGCGTCCTGATGGTGTCGTTGCCTGGGCAAGCGAGGCAAACCCCGATCATAAGGAGGTGGAGCAGGCGCTTGGGCGGTGGTTTGGCTCCAATACCTGATTACCTCCCGCCAGCCCTGAGCGATTTCCACTTTTTCAGTCGCGAGGCACGCGAATGATTCCCCAAAAGCGTCAGTCTGAACCGGCAGCTTCTGGCACAAAGCCGCCGGTGGAGCATTTTGACCCGGCCAGAAGTGGCCCATTTTGGGTGCCCACCAAGGGCTGATCGTCCGCGTCAGCGGATCGCGATCACGACTTTGCCCTGGGCCTGTCGGCCGAGCATGGCCGACAAGGCATCGCCGGCCTGCTCGAAGCGGTACACCTGGCCAGCGCGCGGGCTGATGCGCCCTTCGCCGATCCATTCGAACAAGGTATCGAACACCGGCTTTGCCGCGGCCGGATCGGAACGCATGGCGCCGCCCCAGTCGACACCGACCAGCGAGGCTCGCTTGAGCAGCGGCAGGTTCAGCGGCAGGCGCGGAATATCGCCCGCGGCAAAGCCGACGACGAGATGGCGCCCGCCCGGCGCCAGCGAACGGAACGCTGCCTCCGAATAGCTTCCGCCCACGGGATCGAATACCAGGTCCACGCCGCGAGCCAGTCCATCACGCTGCTTGAGATCGTTGCGCCAGTCGGCCTGCGTGTAGTCGATGGCCTCGTCGGCGCCGCGTGCGAGAGCCAGCGCGCGCTTCGCCTGCGAGCTGGCAGCCGCGATCACGCGCGCACCCATGGCCTTGGCCACGTCGATGGCCGCCATGCTCACACCGCCCGCAGCACCCAACACCAGGACGGTTTCATTCGCCTGCAGACGGCCGCATTCGCGCAGGCCGAACAGGGCGGTGGCATAGCTGGTGGGAAAGCTTGCGGCCTGCACGTCGTCGAGCCGATCCGGCACTGCAATGCACACGGATGCCGCGAGCACCACCTGCTCGGCCAGCGCGCCGCGCTCGCAGAAACCCAGCACGCGCTGCCCGATGCTGAGACCCCGCATATCACTGCCGATGCCCGCGACGATGCCGGAAAGCTCGGAGCCCGGCGTGAACGGCAACGGCCATTTCAGCTGGTAGCGTCCGGCGACGTGGAGCGCATCGACGAAGCCCAGTCCCACGGCCGCCACCGAGACCAATACCTGCCCGGGTCCCGGCACCGGGTCCGGCAGCTCGACCAGCCGCAAGTCCTGCGGCGATCCGTATTGCGAGCAGACGATGGCCCGCATGCCGCCTAGCTCTTCAGGTAACGCGCGCGAATCTGCTTCTTGTACAGCTTGCCGTTGTCGAGACGCGGCAGATGCGCGTCGAAATCGATCGAGCGCGGGCACTTCACGTGCGAGAGGCGTTCGCGGCAATAGGCGATGAGTTGCTTCTCCAGCTCCGGGCCGGCACGCAACCAGTCGCGGGGCTGCACGACGGCCTTCACGGTTTCGCCGAACTCCGCATCCGGCACGCCGAACACCGCGACGTCGGCGACCGCGTCGTGGATCTGCAGCAGGTTCTCGATCTCCTGCGGATACACGTTGACGCCGCCGCTGATGATCATGAAATCCTTGCGGTCCGACAGGTACAGATAGCCGTCGGCATCGAGGTAGCCCACGTCGCCCACGGTCATCCAGCCCTGCTCGTTGTAGGCCTTGGATGTTTTCCCGGGTTCCTTGTAGTACTCGAAGCGCGTGCGGATGTCGGAGAAGTACACGGTACCGATCTCGCCCGCCGGCAGCTCCTGGCCGTCTTCGCCGACGATGTGCAGAACGCCGACGATGGCCCGGCCCACGGAGCCGCGGTGCTGCAGCCATTCCTGGCTGTTGAGCGAGACGAAGCCGCCGCCCTCGGTGGAGCTGTAGTACTCGTAGACCACCGGCCCCCACCAGTCGATCATGCGTTGCTTGATGTCCTGCGGGCACGGCGCCGCCGCATGAATCGCGTACTTGAACGACGAGACGTCATAGCGCAGCCGCGTCGCATCCGACAGCTGCAGCATGCGCACGAACATGATAGGCACGAACTGCGCATGCGTGATCTTGTGCTGCTCGACCAGAGCCAGGCAACGCTCTGCATCGAACTTTTCCATGATCACGCAGGTGCCCCCGAGCAAGGTCACCATCGTGACGTACATCAGCGGCGCCGCGTGATACAGCGGTGCCGGCGACAGGTACACCGTGTTGCCGTCGAAGCCGAAAAGACGCGCCAGGCCCGCGATGTCTTGCGGCACCGGCCCCACCGGCTGCCCCGGCTGCCAGGGCGGCATGATGCCTTTCGGCTGGCCGGTCGTGCCTGACGAATACAGCATCGGAATGCCGCTCTGTTCGTCCGCGATCGGTGTGCCCGGTTGCCTGGCCAGAGCCGACTCCCAGGATTCGAAACCCGGCGCAACCTCATCCACCATGTACCAGTGCGCAACTTCGCTGACGATCTCGCGCGCGGCCTGTCCGACCTCGCCTAGCGATGCCGAGATGATCACCACCTTGGCCTCGCAGTTGCGCACGATGTAGGTCACCTCGTCCCGCTTGAGATGCGTGCTCATCGCGGTATAGATCAGTCCCGATCGACGCGCAGCCCAGAGCAGGGGCACGAAGTGTTCGCCGTTCTCCAACTGCATCGCGATGTGGTCACCGGCTTTCAGACCCAATGAACGAAACAGGTGAGCACCCTGATTGGAAATGCGATCGAGGTCGGCATAGGTAATGACCTTGCCGCTGCCACCGAGAATGACCGCGGGCTTGTCGGGTTGGGTCAGCGCGAGTTCGGAGGGATGCATGTCGATTGGCTCAAAGGACCGTGTTGCCGCCACCGGTTGTCGGCTCGGCGCGGGCCATGGTTAGATCCGTCGGAAGCCAGGACGGTGATGACCGAGGAAGTGTCATCGGTTCCAACCCAGCGATTCGTTTCAGGATACGGCGTCGATTGCGGGGCCGACAATGACTCCACTCATGAACGCGATTGATCATCCATGACAACGCTTACCCAGCGACGCTGAACTCAAGGCGCGCCCGACGCCACAAACTTGGCGATCTCGCTGCGGCTGGGCCGACCGGCGCTCACTCTCCGCGCTTCGCGGATTCTCCTGGACGGGATCGCCGAAGAAACGATACCGAGCCAAACCCGTGGATTGCGCAGCCAGTCGCCCATGCCGTCGAGCCCGTGGTAGCCGCGCATGATGGCGCGCTGCACGTTGGAGTCCGCCGCCATGGCGGCGTTCATGATGTGGTTTTCGAGCTTGGTGGTGAGATAAAGCGACAGCGTCTTCTTGCGCTTGCCGATCAAGGCCTCGAACTTGGCCCGCGATTTCTGCTCGATGGTCCACAGCGTTTCCCAGTCCCCACGGAATTCGCTCCACAAAGCCGCTTCGTAGCTCTGCGCCCGTTCGGCGGGGTCGGCGACCGTCGCGACCACTTCTGCCAGCCGATGCGCCGAGATGCCGCCCCAGGTGCAACCGCGCCCGAACTTGGGATTGGTGCGAATACCGCAGTCGCCGACCAGAAAATAATTGAGCACGCCGGCCTTGCCATCGCGCACAGTCTTGCGCCAGAGGTAATCCATGTTTGCGAAACCGATGGTTCCGCCCAGGGCTTCGACCCGCTGCGGGTCCACCCATGGCCGCAGCTTGGGCACGCTCTCGCAGATACGCTCGAACACCTTGACATCCTTGCCGGCCTCGAACAGCAGCGGATCGTCCTTCCATACCACCAGCGTAACGGTGAAAGTCCCGTTGTCCGCCGGCAGCGCGCCGAGCGTGAAGTCGGCGAAGTCCACTGCTGGAAGACCGGTCAGCGGCGGATAATCTTCGCCGGGCCGAAGCCGGTAGTGACGTGTGTAGTAGGCGATCTCCGACAGGTGATGCTCCTCGCCGATCACAACGCCCGCGTCCAGCAACTCACGCACGAAACTCGAAGCGCGTCCTGAGGCATCGACAACAAAATCCGCGAACATCTCCTGGGCGCCGTCGGCTGTGCCTACGCGGCAGCCCTTCACCGTTGTCACGCCATCGTGTCGTTCGAGGATCAGGCCCTCGATACGAACGCCCGAACGGATCTGCGCGATGCCGTGGGCCTCAACGTGGCGACGCACGACCATCTCGAAGGTCGTGCGCCTTGCGCACAACGGCGTCATGTCGGCATCGCCAGGCTGCTGCCGATAGCCGGATCGAGCGGCAGGATGCACGGTATCGGCGAAAGGAAGCTCCCAGATACCCGCGGCAAACAGGTCTTCCATCAGACGCGGGTAGTTGCTGTGCAGAAGGTTGCGAAGGCGTCCCATCAGAAAGTGCGGATGCCGCGCCTGCGGCGCGCCACGACGTCGCCAGTTCCAGGAATCGACGGGACTCAGATCGTCCGGCAGCCCCTCGTCTCGATCGAGAACCGTCACCTCGAAGCCCTTGGCATGGAGCGCGAGCGCTGAGGTCAAGCCTGCCACGCCGCCACCCATCACGATGACCTTGCTCTTCATTCTTTTCTGCCTTTTTCCTGCGGTACTCGAAGCGCTCGCTGGAGCATTGGACCTCCGGTCGTCACGCAGCCGACTGGGACAATTGACACGCGGCGGTGCGGAACTCGTCCATCATTCTCTCGATCAACTCCGCGCAGCTCGGAATGTCGTCGATGAGGCCGATCACCATGCCCGCGGTCCAGATGCCGTCCTCGATGTCGCCGGCCTCGAGCACGCGCTCACGACCGCGCACACCGGCTACCAGCGCCTGGATGTCGGCGAAGTCGGTGGCGCCCGGGCGTGCCTCGATGGCGACGACCTCTTCGGCGAGCCTGTTGCGGAACACGCGGCCGGTATTGTTGAGCGTGCGGAACAGCAGCGAGGTCTGGCGCTCGTCGGCGTCGACCATGGCCTGCTTCACGTTCTGGTGAACCGGCGCTTCACGCGTGGCGACGAAGCGGGTGCCCATGTTGATGCCTTCGGCCCCGAGCGCGAATGCGGCGGCCATCTGGCGGCCGTTGCCGATGCCGCCCGAGGCGATCATCGGAATCCTCAGGCGCGAAGCGGCGATGGGCAGCAGCACCAGGTTGGTGACGTCGTCCTCGCCCGGGTGCCCGGCGCATTCGAAGCCGTCGACGCTCACCGCATCGCAGCCGATCGCTTCGGCCTTCAGGGCGTGGCGTACCGAGGTGCACTTGTGGATCAGCCTGGCACCCGCTGCCCTGATCGCGGGAATGTAGGCCTCGGGATTGCGGCCCGCGGTCTCGATCAGCTTGACGCCACTGTCCAGGGCCGCCTGCAGGAACTCCGCATACGGCACCGGCTTGATCGTCGGCAGTATCGTGAGATTCACGCCGAAGGGCCTGTCGGTCATTTCGCGGCAGCGCCGGATCTCGGCAGCCAGGGCTTCTGGCGTCGGCTGCGTAAGGGCGGTGAGGATACCCAGGGCGCCGGCATTGGAGACGGCCGACGCCAGCTCGGCGCGGCCTACCCACATCATGCCGCCCTGCATGATCGGATAGCGGGTGCCCAGCAGTTCGGTTACGCGGTTCTTCATTGAGATTCCTGGTCGTTTTGCAGCAGGACCGCGTCGCGGCGAAGCTGCGCAATCTGGTCGGCAGTGAAGCCCGCGGCCGCGAACACCGCGGCTCCATCGGCACCGGCCGGACGGTTGCCATGACGCACCTCGGGCACCGTGCGCGAATAGCGCGGCGCCGGCGCCGCCTGCATCACGCCATCGATGTCGATGAAGGTCTTGCGCGCGGCGTTGTGGGGGTGGGACGGCGCTTCGAGCATGTCGAGCACCGGCGCCACGCAGGCATCGCTGCCCTCGGTGATGCGCGCCCACTCGTCGCGAGTTCGCGTCTTGAAGATCGCGGCCAGGCTGTCTTTCATGCGCGGCCACGCGGACTCGTTGCGCTGGTCGGCGAACTCGGCCGGATCGGCACCTGTCAGTTCGAGCAGGCGCGCGTAGAACTGCGGCTCGATGGCGCCTACGGCAACATAGCGGCCGTCGGCGGTCTCGTAGGTATCGTAGAAATGCGCGCCGCCGTCGAGCAGGTTGGCGCCGCGTTCCTTGGCGTTCCAGAAGCCGCCGGCATAGAAGCCGTGCATCATCCACATCAGCTGCGCGGCACCGTCGACCATCGCGGCATCCACCACCTGGCCCTTGCCGGATCGCTGAGCCTCGAGCAAAGCGCAAACCACGCCGAATCCCAGCAGCATGCCGCCACCGCCCATGTCGCCGACCAGATTGATCGGCGCCACCGGCCGTTCGCCGCGCCGGCCGATGGCGTGCAGCACGCCGGAGATCGCGATGTAGTTGATGTCGTGGCCGGCGGTCTGCGACAGTGGACCGTCCTGTCCCCAGCCGGTCATGCGGCCATACACCAGCTTGGGATTACGCTTGAGCACGACATCGGGACCGATGCCCAACCGCTCGGCGACACCGGGACGATAGCCTTCGATCAGCGCGTCGGCGCTCTCCAGCAACTTGAGCAGCGCCTCGACGCCGGCCGGTTTCTTGAGGTCGAGCGCGATCGACTGCTTGCCGCGGAAGCTCACATCCTTGAGCTGATCCTCGGGCAGACGCGTGCTGCGCTCCACGCGGATCACGCGCGCGCCCATGTCGGCCAGCAGCATGCCCGCCATGGGCGCCGGGCCCAGCCCGGCCATCTCGATGACGGTGTAGCCCTGCAAAGGTCCCATGGTGGTCCGCTACCTTCTTACTTGGCCTGCATGCGGATGCCGCCATCGATGCGGATGCACTCGCCGTTGATGTAGCCGTTCTCGACCAGACAGGTCGCCAGATGCGCGATCTCCTCGGGGCGGCCGAGACGCTGCGGATTGAGTACCTGCGCCGACAGCGCATCGACCACGTTCTGCGGCGCCGCATTGAACAGCGGCGTGTGAATCAGGCCGGGGACGATGGTGTTGACGCGGATGCCGTACGACGCGAGATCGCGCGCGATCGGCAAGGTCATGCTGGTGACGCCGCCCTTGGACGCCGAATACGCCGCCTGGCCTATCTGCCCTTCGTAGGCCGCGACCGAGGCGGTGTTGATGATCACGCCGCGCTCGCCGTCCACCGGCAGGTTCTTCACCATCTGCTCGGCCGCCAGGCGCAGCACGTTGAACGTGCCGACGAGGTTCACCTGCAAAATCTTGTTGAACTCCGCGAGCGGGAACGGCCCGTTCTTGCCGAAGGTCTTGTGGGCATTGCCGATGCCGGCGTAGTTGATGCAGATGTGCAAAGCGCCGAAGTGCTCGATGGTGCGCGCGATGCCGGCCTGCACCGAGGCCTCGTCGGCCACGTTGACCTTGCAGAACAGCACGGCTTCGCCGAGGCTCGCGGCCAGTGCGTCGCCGGCCTCTGCGTTCATATCGAAGATCGCGACCTTGCCGCTCAGGGAGACGAACTTCTCGACGGTGGCGCGGCCAAGACCCGAGGCGCCACCGGTGATGATGGCGACCGAATTTTCAAGTTTCATGAGACTGCTCTGGCTGATGAACGGATCGGACCCCGCAGGGTCCGTGGCGACAGTGTCGAGTCCACCCGTGCGGCGAACAATGATCGAAAGCGACGCATCGGTTGACGGCAGATCACACCGCCGCGCGCTCACTCCAGCAGCAGCTCGCGCAACTGTGCGGTGCGCTCCGGTGTCATCGCCGCGGCCTGTTGCAGGTATCCATCCAGCGAGCCGTATTGCTCGACCGCCGCGTCGAAAGCCGCGGCCAGATAGGCCTCGTCGACGCCACAAAGTGGGCGCAGCGCATCGGGGTCGATGTCGACGCCGGTATCCAGCTTGAGCAGCTTCGCCATGTCGATGGCGCCCTGTTGCACGTCGAACAGGCTGGCCAGGTAGTTCTCGAAAATCGACTGCCGCGGCGCGCCCAGGGCATGCAGCAGCATGGCGCAGACGAAGCCTGTGCGGTCCTTGCCGGCGTGGCAATGGATGATCAGCGGCACGCCCGGGCCCGCGAGTATCCGATCGACCAGCACGCTCAGCTTGCCGTGGAACGCGCGCGGCTGGCCTCGATACACCGCCAGGATCGCGGCCCGAACGCCGGCGGACGTCGGATCGGCTCTCAATCGGTCCACGAAGCTGCGGCTCAGCGCCGCGGCGTCCTCGTTGACGGACAGCGTCAGGATCTCCGGCGTTTGCCCGTCGGGCAGCCGGCTCGGCAGGCGCTCGCGCTCCTTGTGGCTGCGCAGGTCGCAGACCAGTTTCACCTGCAGCGCGTGCAGCCCTGCGAGATCGTCACTGCTCAGGTGGGCGAGATGGCCGGCGCGATAGATGAGCCCATGACGCACGCGCCGGCCATCGGCCGCAGGCAATCCGCCCAGTTCTCTGAAATTGCTGGAGCCCGTGAACATGCGGGCCGTCCTTCAGCGGCCGAAAATCGAACGCGCGATGATCTCGCGCATGATTTCCGAGCTGCCCGCATAGATGCGCGAAATGCGCGCATCGGTATAGCGCCAGCACACCTCGTACTCTTCCATGTAACCGGCGCCGCCGTGCAGCTGCACGCATTCGTCCACCACGCGTCCTTCGACTTCGCTGACGTAGAGCTTGGCGATCGCCGCCGACTCCGGTGTGAGCTTGCCGGCGTTCTGCTGGGTCACGCAGTGGTCGACATAGGTCTGCGCGACTTCCAGCTCGACGCGCAGGCTGGCCATCTTGAAGCGCGTGTTCTGCTGATCGGACAGCGGCTTGCCGAACACCTTGCGCTGCATGACGAAGTCGCGCGTGACTTCATAGCTACGCCAGGCGTTGCCGAGGTAGCCGGCCGCGCCGATCAGGCGCTCTTCGGCCAGGCCGCGCATCAGGTAATGAAAGCCCTTGGATGCATCGCCGAGCACGTTCTCTTTGGGAATCTTGACGTCGCGGAAGAACAGCTCCGCGGTGTCCTGCGATTTCATGCCCATCTTGGCGAGATTGCGCCCGCGCTCGAAACCTTCCATGCCGCGTTCAACCAGGAACAGGCCGATCTGCCGCGGATTGTCGGGGCTGGTCTTGGCCGCGACCACCACAAGATCGGCATTGATGCCGTTGGAGATGTAGGTCTTGGCGCCGTTGAGAATCCAGTGATCGCCATGATCGACCGCGCGGCTCTTGATGCCCGCGAGATCGGAGCCCGCATCCGGCTCGGTCATCGCCACCGCGAGAATGCAGTCGCCGGAGATGCAGCGCGGCAGAAAGCGCGCGCGCTGCTCATCACTGCCGAAATGCTTCAGGTAAGGGCCGACCAGGCGGCTGTGCAGCGTGTGATAGAAGCCGATATCGCCGTACTGCGAATCCTCTTCCATCATCACCTGCTGATAGCGGAAGTCGTCGATGCCCAGGCCGCCGTACTGCTCGTCGGCCCAGATCATCAAATAGCCCTGATCGCCCATCTTGCGAAACATCTCGCGCGGCACGATGCCGGCCTTGCGCCATTCGTCGCGATGCGGCAACACCTCTTTCTGCAGGAACTGGCGATAGGAGTCGCGGAACAATTCCTGCTCTTGGGTAAAGCAATCGCGCTGCATGGCCGGCCCTCAGAACGCTAGCTTGGATTGTGCTTTCTGCAGCAACAGTTCCGGCGGCTGGAAGCGGTCGCCGTAGCGGCTTGCGAGTTCCGACGCGCGATCGATGAACCGCTGCAAGCCGTAGGTATTCACGAACTGCAGGAAGCCGCCCGTCCATACCGGCGCGCCGATGCCGAGAATCGAGCCTACGTTGCCGTCGGCCACCGAGCGCAGCACGCCTTCCTGCAGGCACTTGATCGATTCGATGACTTGGCGGAACAGCAGTCTGTCCTTGATGTCCTGCTCGGGCAGCAGCACCGCGGGCTTGCCGACGAAAGCCTGCAGGCCCGGCCACAAGGTCTTTTCGCCACTAGCGGAATAGTCGTAGTAGCCGCCGCCGTGGTAGCGGCCGCCGCGGCCCTGCTCCTTGATCAGCCGCTCGCAGATTTCGCTGCTCACCTGCGTATCGGCCTTGCTGTAGAGCACGTCCATGGCCCGATGCGTTTCGACCGCCTTGCGCGTCAGCTCCTGGCTGACCTCGTCCTGCACCGCGAGCGGGCCCACCGGCATACCGATCTGGCGCCCGAGGTTTTCGATTGAAGCCGGCGCCACGCCGTCGTCCAGCAGCCGCGCGCCCTCGTCCAGGTAGGTGCCGAAAGTGCGCGAGGTGAAGAAGCCCAGCGAATCGTTGACCACGATCGGCGTCTTGCCGATCTGGCGCGCGTAGTCGAAGGCCTTGGCCAGCGCCGCATCGCTGGTCTGTTCACTACAGATGATCTCGACCAGCGGCATCTTGTCGACCGGCGAGAAGAAGTGGATGCCGATGAAGTCGACCGGACGCTTGGCCGCCTTCGCCAACCTCGAGATCGGCAACGTCGACGTGTTGGTGGAGAACACGCCGCCGTCCGCCAGGTAGCCCTCGGTCTCCTGCGTGACCTTGGCCTTGAGTTCGAGATTTTCGAAGACGGCTTCCACGATCAGCTCGCAGCCCTGGAGGTCGGCGGCATCGGCGGTGGGCGTGATCAGGGCGAGCACACCCGCAGCCTTCTGTTCGCTCATGCGGCCCTTGCCCACCGCGGCCGACAGCAGCTTCTCGGAATAGGCCTTGCCCTTCTGTGCGGCTTCGAGCGTGACGTCGCGCAGCACCACTTCGATCCCGACCATGGCCGACGCGTAGGCGATGCCCTGCCCCATCATGCCGGCGCCGAGGATGCCGAGCTTTTTGACCTTGGATTTGGCGATGCCCTTGGGCCGGCCCGCGCCGCCGTTGACCTCGTTCATCTGGAAGAACATCGTGCTGATGATGTTCTTGGCCTGCGGCGTCATCGCCAGGAACGTGAGGCCGCGGCTTTCGATGCGCAGCGCCGTATCGAAATCGACCAGCGTCGCTTCTGCGGCAACGGCCAGGATGCGTTCCGGCGCCGGCAGCAGGCCACGCGTCTTTTTCGCCAGCATCGCAGTCGCCGTAGTGACCAGCTGGATCAGATGCGGCTGATGCATCGTGCCGCCGGGAATCCGGAAACTGGCGTGATCCCAGGGCTGCAGCCAGCTGTTCGGGTTGGCCTTGATCCAGGCTTTTGCGGAAGGCACCAGCTGCGCCGTCTCCGAGACCAGTTCATCGACCAGGCCTGCCTTCAGCGCGGCGGCGGGTTTGACCCGTGTTCCTTCCAGCAGGTACGGCAGCGCCTTCTCCAAGCCCAGCAGGCTGACGGTGCGCACGATACCGCCGCCGCCGGGCAACAGGCCCAGCGTCACCTCCGGCAGGCCCACGATGGCGCCCGGCGAATCGAGCACCACCCGGCGATTGCAGGCCAGCGCGATTTCGAAACCGCCGCCCAGTGCCGCGCCGTTGATCGCCGCCACGACCGGCACGGGCAGCTTTTCGAGCCGCCGCAGCTGAGTCTTGGTTTCGAGCAGGTTGACCATGAACTCCGCTTCGGTGCCCGGCTTGGCGGCCAGCAGCTCCCTGAGATCGCCGCCCGCGAAGAACGTCGGCTTGGCGGATGCGAACACCACGCCGGCGAGACCCTTCTCGTTCTCCAAGCGTTCGACCGTGGTGCCCATGGCCTGGCGATATTCCCCGTTCATCGCGTTGACCGGACCCGTCATGTCCATGGTCACGGTGACGATGCCGTCCGCGTCCTTCTCGTACTTGAACACACTCATGTCAGCACTCATGCTCGTTCTCACACCCGCTCGATGATGGTGGCAATGCCCATGCCGCCGCCCACGCACAGCGCGAGCAGTGCGCGCCTGAGGTTGCGGCGCTCCAATTCGTCGAGCATCGTGCCGACGAGCATTCCGCCGGTGGCGCCCAGCGGATGGCCCATGGCGATGGCGCCGCCGTTGACGTTGGTGATCTCCGGCGAAATATCGAGATCGCGCATGAAGCGCAGCACCACCGATGCGAAGGCCTCGTTGATCTCGAAGAGGTCGATGTCCTTCGTCGTCATGCCGGCCCTGGCCAGGCATTTCTTCGCGGCTGGCCCCGGCCCGGTGAGCATGATCACCGGATCGGTCGCCAGTACCGCCGTGGCGACGATGCGCGCGCGCGGACGCAGGCCCAGTTCCTTGCCGATCTTTTCACTGCCGATCAAAACCGCGCTGGCACCGTCGACGATGCCCGAGGAGTTGCCGGGCGTGTGCACGTGATGGATGCGCTCCACCTGCGGATACTTGCGCAGTGCGATGTCGTCAAAGCCGATCTTGCCCAGGCCGTCGAACGAGGGCTTGAGCTTGGCCAGCCCGTCCATCGTGGTGCCGGGCTTGATGAACTCATCCTTTTCGAGAATCACCAGGCCATTGAGATCGCGCACCGGTACCACCGAGCGGTCGAACCAGCCGCTGTCGCGCGCACGCGTGGCGCGGCGCTGCGACTCGAGCGCGAAGGCATCGACGTCTTCGCGCGTGTAGCCGTCGAGCGTGGCGATCAGGTCGGCGCCCACGCCTTGCGGCACGGCCCGGACCTTGAACGCGATTTCGGGGTCCTGCAGCCAGGCACCGCCCGCGGCGCCCATCTGCACGCGCGACATCGACTCCACGCCGCCCGCGACCAGCAGGTCTTCCCAGCCCGAGGCGATGCGACTGGCCGCGGTGTTCACCGCTTCCAGACCCGATGCACAGAAGCGGTCGAGCTGCACGCCGGCCACGGACTCGTCCCAGCCGGCGTACTGCACCACCGTCTTGGCGATATCGCCGCCCTGCTCGCCCACCGGCGAGACGCAGCCGAGAATCAGATCGTCGACACGCGCGGTGTCGAAGCCGTGGCGACGCTGCAACTCGGTCAGCAGACCGGCGGCGAGATGCACGGGCTTGACCTCGTGCAGGGCGCCGTCCTTCTTGCCCTTGCCGCGCGGCGTGCGCAGCGCGTCGAAAATGTATGCAGCGTTGGTGGACATCGGGGATTCCTGCTCGGCCTGAAAGATCGCGCGCGGCACAGCGCGCGATCGAAGTGATTTCTCTCTTCAGTATTCAAGGCCAGCCGCTGTCCAACAATGATCGGCAGAGACGGAATGGTTGACGTCAGATGACACGCCCGGATGGTGCCCGGCCTAAGCCTCGATCCATTCGCGTGCACGTTCGAACAGCGCCCTGGCATAGCCGTGCAGTTCCGCGCCCACCTCGTGCGTGGCCTGCCCACCGTAGGCACGGGCATACGTGCCCTCGAGGATGATGGCGAGCTTGTAGCAGGCGAAGACGGCATACCACGACACCGCAGAAAGATCGCGCGTGCTGTTCTCGGCATAGCGTGCGATGAGCTCGTCCGCTGTCGGGAATCCGTCCCAGGGCCGAATCTCCATCGCCAGCGGATTGGACACGGCGCCCTCGCCCGGCCAGATCGCCAGCAGCCAACCGAGATCGATCAGCGGATCGCCGATGGTGGCCAGTTCCCAGTCGACAATAGCCGCAAGTTCGGGGGCATCGTGGCGGAACATCACATTCGCCAGGTGATAGTCGCCATGCAGGATCCCGGGCGTGAAACGGGCCGGACGATGCGCCTCCAGCCAGCGCTCCACCTCGTCCACGTACGGCAGGCCGGCGATACCTGGCCAGCCCGTGTTGACGGCATAGTGATCCAGCTGCTGGCGCCAGCGCCTGATCTGGCGCTCCAGGTAGCCCTCGGCCTTGCCGAAGTCCGCGAGGCCGACCGCCACGTAGTCGACCCGGCCCAGCGCGGTGATGCCGTCGATCACCGAGAACCCCATGCGTCGCCGCATAGCCGGTGTCGATGCATGCCGCGCCGGCAGGTCCCCCTTGACCAGGAAGCCTTCGATCGGCTCCATCAGGTAAAAGGCCGAGCCGATGACCTCGTCACTCGCGCAGGCCGCGATCAAGCGCGGATGCGGCACGTCGGTATGGGCAAGCGCTGCGAGCAATCGCGCCTCGCGGCGCATCGTCTGGCTGCCGTCCATCAGCGGTTTGAGTGGCGGCCGCCGCAGCACGAACTCGCGCTCGCCGCGGCGGAAGCGCAGCAGCACGTTCTGCGTGCCACCGGTGAGCAGCTGCGCATTTACGATCGGGCCCCGCTCCAGCTTCTGCTGATCCATCCACGCGAGCAGTCGCTCGCGATCGACCAGCGGGCTCCATTGCATGCTCACAGCCCGAACAAGATCTTGGACATGATGTTGCGCTGGATCTCGCTGGTTCCGCCGTAGATCGTGACCTTGCGGTAGTTGAAGTAGGCCGGCGCAGCCGGCGCCGCATACACGGGGCCGGGACGCGGGTCTGCGGGACGGTTCTGCAGCTCGGCCCAGGTGTCGCGCACCTTTGCCTGCCCGTAAATGCCCACTGCCTCGAACGCCAGCTCGGTGATGTCCTGCTGCAATTCCGTGGCGACGAGCTTGAGCATGTTGGCGTCCGCGCCCGCCGACTGGCCGGCCTTGAGCCCGGAGAACACCCTCAGTTCGCTCGCGTCGGCCGCCGACAGGCGAATCTCCAGCTCGGCATAGCGGCGACGGAAATCCGCCTGCTCGAACAGCGGCGCTCCAGCGGCATACTCCTTGAGCGCGATCTCGCGAACCTTGCGCAGCTGGTGCTTGAGCGTGGGCGCCCAGGCATTGCCGCGCTCGAATTCGAGCAGATACTTTGCGCAAGTCCAGCCCTGGCCCTCTTCACCGACGAGCTGCGAGACCGGCACCCGCACGTTGTCGAAGAAAACCTGGTTGATCTCCTGCTGGCCCGGCATCGGCGAATCCAGCGTGACGATCGGCGCAACCGTAATGCCCGGCGAACGCATGTCGATCAGCAGGAACGAGATGCCGGCCTGCGGTTTGCTTTCTTTCGATGTCCGCACCAGGCAGAACATCCAGTCTGCCCATTGCGCCAGCGTGGTCCAGGTCTTGGAACCGTTGAGCAC
Source organism: Hydrocarboniphaga sp. (assembly GCF_028291725.1). Classification (GTDB taxonomy): domain Bacteria; phylum Pseudomonadota; class Gammaproteobacteria; order Nevskiales; family Nevskiaceae; genus Hydrocarboniphaga. Next base: position 117,330 of record NZ_JAQGNT010000043.1, read on the forward strand.
GTAGTCGTCACCGCCGCGTTCGGCCTTCATCTGCAGCGAGGCGAGATCAGAACCAGAGCCGGGCTCCGAATAACCCTGGCACCAGAACTCCTCGGACCGCAGGATCGGCGGCAGGAAGCGCGCCCTCTGCTCCGCAGTACCGTATTTCATCAACACGTAGGCCACCATCTTCACGCCCATGGCGATGACCTGAGGGCAGCCGGCACCGGCGCATTCCTCGTAGAAGATGCTGCGCTGCGTGTGCGTCCAGTCGGGGCCGCCGTATTCGACCGGCCATTCCGGCGCGACCCAGCCTCTTTCGTAGAGGCGCTGCTGCCAGAGACGCTGGCCTTCCTTGTCCAGATAGCCGTTCTTGGACTGCGCCATCATCGCGCGCATCGGCGCGTCGAAGTTCTGCGTGATCCACGCACGCACTTCATCGCGAAAACGGTTCTCTTCGGGTGAATAAGCCAGATCCATGATTGCGCCTCAGAGTCGCTCGGCGTAGCGCCGAAGGTGGTGGTCGACGGAGCCGAACTGATGTTGGATCACGCTCGCACGTTTGAAGAAATGGCCGACCGCGAGTTCCTCGGTGACGCCCATGCCGCCATGAATCTGCACGGCAGACTGGCCTACGAGCCGCAGCGCGCGGCCGGTCTGCACCTTGGCTGCGCTGGCCGCCTGCGCGCGCTCGCGCGGCGGCTCGTCGAGCTTCAGTGTCGCGACGGTGACCAGCGACGTCGCCTGCTCGATCGCGATATGCATGTCCACCATGCGATGCTGCAGCACCTGGAACGACGCGATCGCCTTGCCGAACTGAAGGCGCTGCTGGGCGTACTCCACGGTCTCGTCCAGCATGCGGCGCATCACGCCCAGCCCTTCCGCACAGACGGCGACGATGGCTTCGTCCATGACGCGTTCCAGCATCGGCAAGGCCTGGCCCTCTTCACCGAGAAGGTGATGAGCCGGAACCCGCACCTGGTCGAAGCGAAGCTCGGCCGCACGGCCGCCATCGACGGTCGGATAGGACTGCAGGCTGGTGCCTGCCGTATCGCGCTCGACCAGGAAAGCGCTCACGCCTTCGGCATCGCGCTCGCCACCCGAGGTCCGCGCCGTCACGACAAAGTGGGTCGCCCATGGCGCTCCAACGACCACCGCCTTGTGCCCGCAGAGCAGGTAACCGCCATCGCTGCGCACGGCCGTGGTACGCAGATCCGACAGTTCGTAGCGGCCCTGCGGCTCGGCCCAGGCGAAGGCGATCACGACCTCGCCCGACACGATCTTCGGTACCAGCGCTTCGGCCAGGGCTCCACCGAGCCTCGACAGCAGGCCACCGCCGATCACCACCGTGCTCAGGTAGGGCTCGACCATCAGCGACCTGCCCATCGACTCCAGGATCACGAGATTGTCGATGGCATTGCCACCGCTGCCGCCCAGTGTTTCCGGCAGCGATGCGCCCAGCACGCCGAGTTCGTTGGCCAGGGCCCGCCAGCAGTTCGCGCTCCAGCCGGATTCGGACTCCAGGATCGCGCGATGCGTATCGAAGGCATAGCGATCGGCGAGAAAACTCCTGAGCGTATCGCGCATCAGGACCTGCTCTTCGGTCAGGCTCAGGTTCAAGCAATGCTCCAGTACAAATGGGCGATCGACATCGACGGGTTCACGGCAGCATCGTCATCGGGCCGCCGCCGTCGACCGCGATGATCTGCCCGTTCACGTAAGCGTTGGCATCCGAGACCAGGTAAGTGACCACGGCGGCAACGTCTTCCGGCTCGCTGACGCGGCCGTACGGCCTCTGCTCGTTGAGCTGATGAATTTCGCTGACCCCGGTGACCGCGATGGCGAGGCGTGAACCCATTTCGGTTGCGGTCAGGCTGGGGCTGACGACGTTGGTGCGCACGCCATGCGCGCGTTCTTCCTTGGCCATCGTCAAGGCCAGCGCTTCCATCGCCGCCTTGGCCATGTTGTAGGCCACGCCGCGATCGCGCATGTACAGCGTGGCGATGCTGGAGATCATGACGATGTCGGAGCGCGGCTGGCGGCGCAGCAAGGGCAGCGCCAGCTTGCTCAGATTGAACGGCGCGTAGGCATGCACGCGCATCAGGCGCTCGATCTCTTCGAAATCCGTATCGGCAGCTGCGTTTCCCAGGCTGCCGATGCCGGCGTTGTTGATCAGCACGCCAAGACTGCCGAAGTCCCGCTCGATCGCGGCGATCATCGCCGTGGCCTCGTCAAAGTTCTCGACGCCGGCCCGATAGGCCCTGGCTCTGCGGCCCAGACGCTCGATCGCCGCAACGGTTTCACGCGCGGCGGCTTCGTCGCGCTTGTAGTTGACCGCGACATCGGCGCCGGCCTCTGCAAGGGCCAACGCGATCGCGCGGCCAATACCTCGGCTGCCGCCTGTTACCAATGCAACGCGGCCGTGCAGAGAAATTTTCATGGTGCCCCGGCGTCTTGATCTGGCTCGGCATCGCTGCGGCAGCTGGCCGTGACGGACCGCTTGCCGACGACTGCGATTGAGCCCCGATCTTGTTGCCTGGCCCGGCGGGCCGGCAATGTCGCGAGCTGACTTGCGAATTGATCCCAGCGATCAGCTCCACGCCGATGCGACGACAGGCGAGCCCTCTCCAGTCTTCATACTGCGTATTTATTTTGTTATTTATTTACGTATTGTATTTACGGCGGCTCACCTTAAAACTACTATGCGGCTTCAAGGTCGCATCCCGCCGACGACCGACAAGGCTCGCCGGCATCCACGCCGCACGGTCTTGCCGATCTGCGACTGAGGACAAATCAACCGCGATCCGGATTGCCACGGAGGAATCATGCTCAACCAGGCTACCGCTGCCGTCGCCCGTATTCCGGGCGGTGAATTCACCATCGAGACGGTCAGCGTGGATGATCCACGTGCCCACGAAATCCTGATCGACATCGCCGGGGTCGGGCTGTGCCACACCGATCTGGTATTCAGCGCCAAGCTGCAGATCATGAAGCCGCCGGCCGTGCTCGGGCACGAAGGCTCCGGCATCGTCGCCAAGGTGGGCAGCGCCGTCACCAAGGTGAAGCCGGGCGATCACGTGGTGCTGACCTTCAACAGCTGCGGCGACTGTCCGCGCTGCAATGGCGGTGAGCCCGCCTACTGTTTCTCGTTCCCGAAGTTGAACTACGCAGGCGGACGCCTCGACGGTTCGCCCACCATCACCATCGGCGACGAGCGCGCGAGCGCCAACTTCTTCGGCCAGTCTTCGTTCGCGACACGCGCTCTCGCGCACGAGCGCAACGTCATCAAGGTGGACCGCGACGTACCCATCGAGCTGCTGGGGCCGCTGGGCTGCGGCGTGCAGACCGGCGCCGGCGCGATCATGCGCTCGCTGGCCTGCCGCAAGGGTTCTTCGCTGCTGGTGCTCGGCGGCGGTGCGGTCGGCCTAAGCGCGGTGCTCGGCGCCGTGGTGCGCGAGTGCGCCACCATCATCGTAGTGGAGCCCAAGCAGGCGCGGCGCGAGCTGGCGCTGCAACTCGGCGCCACGCATGTCATCGATCCCAGCGGTATCGACCTGCCAGCCGCGGTGAGAGCGATCACGCCCACGGGAGTGGACTATGCGTTCGACAGTTCCGGCCTCAAGCAGGTCATCGCCGCCGCCATCGGCTGCCTCGCGTCACACGCGAAGTTCGGACTGGTAGGCGTGCCACCATCGATGGAGGATGCGATCAGCATCCCGATCACGGCGCTGGTCGGCGGCGGCTTCAGCTTCATCGGCATCATGGAAGGCGACAGCGAGCCCGAGGAGTTCATCCCGCAGATGGTGGCGCTGTACAAGGCCGGACGCTTTCCGTTCGACAAGCTGCTGAGCACCTACGCGCTGCACGATATCAATCTCGCAATCGCCGACTCGCTGTCGGGGAAGTGCGTCAAGCCAGTGATGCTGACCGCGTGACTTTTTTGCGCCCGATGTCAGGAGAGGACCGTTGCCATGAGTGAACCCAGTGATCTCGGCACGCGTATCGTCGCCCTGTCGCGCAAGGCCCGGCTGGGCGACATCACGATCGCCGACTGGACGCAGCGCATTCGCGCGCTGATCGAGTCGCAGCCCGACATCGAGACCGTGATCGACATCAGCGCCGTGCGCGCGCTGGAAGGCGAATCCGGAAGTTCGAGCGGCACGCTGTTCTTCGACGCCCGCTATCGACGCAACGGCAAGCAGGAAGACGGCCGCTTCGTGCTCCGCTTCACGCCGGTGACGCCGCTGTTCCATGTCTACGACATCGCGGGCCAAGTGCGACTGCAGCAGATTCTGCAATCAACGGCTGTGCCTGTTCCCGGACTGTTCTGGGAAGACCCCACCGGCCGCTACCTGCAGATGCCGGCCTACGTCATGGAGCGTGTCGAAGGCCAGGCCGCGCCTGCGGACTGGCACCTCCACGGCGTTATCGCTGCGGCCGCGCCCGAGCATCGTCGTGCGATGCTGCTCGACTACGTCAGGACGCTTGCGACGATCCACCAGGTGGACTGGCGCGAGCAAGGCCTGGGCTTTCTTGCCGACCGCGCCGCCGGCCGGTGCCTGATCGATCGCGAAGCCAACTGGTACTGGGACGCGCTGCTCTGGGCCGACGAAGGCCGCAACATGGAACGTCTGCAGCCGGTCTACCAATGGCTGATCGACCACGAGCCGGCCGGCGCGCGCGCCGTGCTCTGCCATGGCGACACCAACCTCACCAACAATCTGTTTCGTGACGATCGCGTCGCCGCCGTGATCGACTGGGAGATGGCGTTTATAGGCGCCCCGGAGTGCGATCTCGCCTACATCCAGAACGCGCTGGCCACGATGATGCGCGAGCCACTCGACGGCGTGCCGCTGCTGCCGGAGCTGTGGGCCTACTACGAGCAGATCACCGGCACGAAGCTGCAACACATGGGCTACTACGGCCTGTTCGCCACCTGGCGCCTGACCTGCATCCTGATCCTGGGCGCCCGCCACTTCCCAGCCGATTTCAAAGCGGCGTTCGGCGCCTTTCTCGACGGCGCCATTCAGACGATGAACGACAGCGCGATCAAGGTCGGCGCGCCGGTCGTCGAAATCTGAAGCCCACCGTAGGCCTGCAGGCGAGCCGTCGTCAGGCATTGCGTGCCTGTAGGCCGCCGTCGACCAAAAGCACCGAGCCGGTGGTGTACGCCGCGGCCGGCAGGCACAGCGACAGCACCATGTGGGCCACTTCCGCGGGCTCGCCGTAACGGCGCAGCGCGGTTCGGCGCCGGGCATAGACGCGCCTGGCTTCTTCGTCGATGGCGTCGGTCATGCCGGTCAGGATCGGTCCGGGGCAGATGCAGTTGACCGTGATGCCTTCCGGGCCGAGTTCCACCGCCAGCGCGCGTGTAAGGCCGATGACGCCCGCCTTCGCCGCGGAATAGGCGCTGTTGCCGGCAGTGGCGGCGAAGGCCTCGGTCGATGCGATGTTCACGATGCGTGCGCAAACCGAGCGCCTGAGCATCGGCAAGACCGCACGCACGATGCGCTGATGCGCACTCAGAAGGATATCGAGGTGGCGATGCCAGTTGTCGTCGTAGCCTGGGTCGTCGAGCCTGGCGAATCGTGCGACGCCGGCGTTGTTGACGACGATGTCCACGCCGCCGAAAGCCTCGCCGATGCCGAGGACGCAATCACCGATGTCGTCGGGCCGGGCCACGTCGAGACGCCAGGCCTGCGCCTCGCCGCCTTCGGCCGCAATCTCCCGGGCGACGGCCTGCGCGGCCGCGCCGTCGATGTCGGTGACCGCCACCCTGGCACCCTGCCGGGCGAACACCACGGCCGTGGCCCGGCCCATGCCGCTGCCAGCGCCGGTCACCAGGACTGCCAGACCTTGGACCGATCGACTCAGCTCAGGAACCGCGGTCATTCGAGCCTCCTTTAATCCGAGTCCTATGCTGTCGCGCTCGTCTACAATCCGGCAATGTCGCAAGCTGACTTCAGGATTGATTGCAGCCATCAGGTTTTTGAGCCGGTCCCCGCGTCGATCAACCCGTAATCGTCATGGAAAAAAATAAAACCAAAACCAGAAGCGAATCCAAAGCCGCTCCCGCGAAAACCGGGGCCGCCAGCAAGGAAAGAACCGTCCACCAGCTGGACGCGACGGACCGCCAGATTCTCGATCGCCTGAAGACAGAGCCGCGCGTGACCAACAAGGCGCTCGCCGAAGAACTGTCGCTGAGTGAAGTCACGATCGCGTCGCGCATCCGCGCGATGGAGAGCGGCAAGATCATGCGGGTGATGGCACAACGCGACTTTCGAACCATCGGCGGCGAGATTCTGACACTCGTCGACATCGACGTACTCGGCAGAACGGTGGATGCGGTCGCACACGATCTCACGCTGATCGAGAACGTCGGCAGCGTGTCGATCCTGATGGGAGAGCCCTCCATCATCGTCGAGATTCACACCCCGGACCTGGCCGCGCTCGAGGACGTGCTGCTCAATCAAATCGCCAAGGTGAAGGGCGTCAGCGGCACCAGCGCCAACATGATTCTCAAGGTGATCAAGTACCGTTCCGAGATGGGCAACCTGCACCTATGAAACTCGACGACATCGACAACGCGATCCTGGCCGCACTCGGCCAGAACGGCCGCATGAGCAACCGCGAAGTGGGCCGCGACGTGGGCGTATCGGAAGGAACGGTACGGCAACGGCTCAAGAAGCTGGAGGCGGCCAAGGCCATGCGTCTCGGCCTGGTAGTCGACATCACGGTTACCGGGCGTGTCACGGTGGCCTATGTCAGGATCAAGGCGAAGCCGGACCGGATACGCGCGATCGCCAAGGAGATCGCCGCCATGGACGACTGCAGCTTCGTCGGCCTGAGCGTGGGCAGCTTCGACATCGTGACCCTGTTCAATGCCAGGACCCGTGGCGAGCTCGCCGAATACATCGACAACCGCATCGCCAAAATCAGCGGCGTTCTGGCGATCGACGTTCGCGAACCGATCGCATCGATCAAGCATCGCTACGATCTGATTCACGTCACTTAGCGGCGACAAACGACAAGGGGCACCGCCGCCTGGCAAGGCCGGCGCCCCTTGTCGACGCACAGCGGGCAGACTAGGGCCTGTTGACATTTGCCTGGTCGCTGCGCGGGTCCCAACGGGGACGCAGTGCAAGGATCGACCGACGACGTGTACTCGACGTACACAAGGAGGGAGAGACGCCGCAATGCGTCCCCGTTGGGACCCGCCCTCCGGGTTGCCGCCATCGAGGCGGCCATACCGCGTTGCTCGTCGTCACCATAGTCACCACTATGCCTCCTCCTCGCGCCTTGTCTGGCCGCCTCGATGGCGGCAACGCAGCGATCAGGTAAATGTCAACAGGCCCTAGTACGACGACACGAAGGAAAAGCAACATTCAGTCGCAGGACGGCTTGCCTCTCCCCCCGGAGAGGTCGGCGCGTAGCGCCGGGTGAGGGCCTTCCAGGCTCGTGCAAAGCTGCGAGTCCCTCACCCGGCCCTTCGGGCCACCCTCTCCCGGAGGGAGAGGGCAACAAGCCGCGTACGTTGCGCAATCAAGGTGTCTCGATACTAGCCGCCGAAGCGCACCGCAATACGCGCTCCGATCGTCCGTGGCGGCGAGAACGGCCCGCTCACGTAGTTGCCCGTGGCACTGGCGATGCGACTGTACGAATAGATCTCGTCGCCGATGTTCTCCACGAACAGCTGGCCCTGGATCCGATTGTTTGGCGCTTCCCAGATCAGCCTCGCATTGGTGATCCAGTACGAAGGCTGCACCGTCGCATCCTGGCCTGGCGCCTTGCCGTTGAACACATCGTTCTGCGTCGTGCTCGTGTACGAACCTTCGCCGCGTAGCGTGAAGGCTCCCAACTTTGCCGTGTCCAAGGTGTATTGGGCGCCGAAGTTCAGCTTCCACTCGGGCGCCCGGATCAGCTGGTTGCCGCCGATGTTCAGCGTGCTGCCCAGTTGCTCCTGCAGGTCCTGGTCGCCGTACTCGGAGTGGATATAGGAGCCCGAGCCGTCGAGAACAAAGCCGCGAACCGCATCCGGGACCAGGGTGTATTCCAGCTCTACGCCGTACAGCGTTGCATTGGCGGCATTGCGGATGGTCGAGCTGTTCTGGTTGTACGTCGTGAACTGGATATCGTCGAACTTGTAATAGAACGAGGCCAGGTTGGTGCGCACCTGCCCGTCCGCGAAAGTGGACTTGAGGCCTACTTCATAGGCCATGAGTTTTTCGGGATCGAAGCTGCCGCTGCATTCCGGAGGATTGAAGCCGCCGGACTTGTAGCCGTTGGAAACCTTGCCGTAGACCAGCGTCTGCGCGGCCACGTCGTAGTCCAGGCCGGCTGTACCGGTAAGTGCATCCCAGGTTTTCTTCTCGCCCTGGTCGCAGAGCCCGGCCGCGGGCACGAAGTTGGAATGCACGTGGCGCACCACCTTTTTCTCGTCCTGGGTGTAGCGCAGACCACCGGTGACACGCAGCGAATCGGTCAGCTTGTAAGTAGCCTGGCCGAAGCCCGCGGTGGACTGCGAGGTCTGGTCGGCACCGAAACCCAGGAACGCCGTGGTTGGAATCGTGCCGCCTCTGAGCGTGGTGCCCAGCACCGGATCCGCGGTCAACTGCAGCAAATTGCCGACGTAGGGCTGCGACAGATCGAAAACCGGAGGCGGAGTGGCGCTGGCGAAGCTGCCGCCGGCGATGATCTGATCGGTCAGCGCCGGCAGGTACAGGTCGGCGGCGAGCTTGGCCTTGTCGTGCAGGTAGAAGCCACCGGCGATCCAGTCCAGGCGATCGTCGAAGGCCTGCCCGGAGATGTTGAATTCCTGAGTGAACTGCTTGGAGTCCTGGCCCAACTCCTCGACTATGAACGCGGCAGCAGATCCGTCGCCGTCCAGCTGCGTCTCCATTTTGCTGTAGCGACCAGCGGTAATGGACTTGACATCGACAGCGCCGGCTTTCCATTGAACCGTAGCACTCACGCCACGGATATCGACCTGGGTAATCGCCGGCGTATCGTTGTATAGATCCGTGGTCGATGTTGGATCGAGGTTCGGTGCAGTCTGCCCGGCGCTGAGTCCGAACAGGCTCGCGATGCTACCGTTGCCCACGCGCTGCAGGTCCTCCGGCGACAACAGCGGCCCCGGCAGGGTTGCGAGCACAGGACCCGGCAACGAGAACACGCCCAGCGGAGTCTGCGGCGAGACGCCACCGTTGTTCGGCATCGTCGCAATGAACTGGTTGGTTCCCGATGAGCTCTTCTTGGAAGCATCACCGCGCAACACCACGCTGAGATCCTCGGTGGGCTCGTACAGCACCGACGCGCGACCGCCGAATTGCTGCAGATCGTCGGTGTCCGAACCGTCATAAAGATTCTTGCGGTAGCCGTCACGATTTTCGTAGCGGATGCTGAGGCGGCCGGCCAGCTTGTCCTCGACGCTGCCGCCGGTCACGCCGATGTCGGACACCGTGCGGCCATAGCTCCCGACCTCGAAGGCGGTGTTCACTTCCGGCACGTAGCTCGGCAACTTGGTGATGTAGTTGATCGTACCGCCGGTGGAATTGCGGCCGTAAAGCGTGCCCTGCGGGCCACGTAGCACTTCGATGCGTTCGAGGTCGAAACTCGGCACGCCCTGGGCGATCAGCTGCCCGGTGTAGACGCCGTCCTGGAACGTTGCCACGGTCGGCTCACCGGCGGTGACGGTGAGGTCGGAGCCGATGCCGCGCAGCGAGATCTGCGAGAAGCCGGTGTTCTCCGCGAACACCAGCGACGGAACGTTGAACTGCAGTTGCTGCACGCCCGAGATCTGCTTCTGCTCCAGCGCCTCGCTGGTGAATGCGCTGACCGCCAGAGGCGTGCTTTGCAGCGACTCGGAGCGCTTCTGCGCCGTCACGAAAATTTCCTCGATACCGTGGCCGTCGTCGCTCTTGCTCTCGGCCACCGGCGCAGCGGCCTCGGCCGGCGCTGCAACCGGCCCGGCTCCCGTCTCCAGGCCTCCCGGCGCAGCCGCGGGCGCCGTTTCGTCGGCTGTTTCGTCCGCTGGGACAGCGAGCTGGCCCCATGCAACGGGAAGCTGAAACGCCGCACAGGTCAAAACACCCAGCACAGGCCAAGTTCGATTCATATAGTTTTCTCTTCCCGACCGCACATTGTAAGTTTTATAGCGTCAGTGCTCTGACGCATAGAAAACCTAACATGCGATACAGGCTTCGACGATGACGCCAGCCGACATTCCGGTTGGCCTTTTTTACATGAAGGCCGAGTCACGCTGCGCTATCGTTTCGACCGGCGCTTCGAGGGTCGCGGATCGACGCGCTGGCCGGCGGCTCGATCCTTCGCTCAGCCGCCCGCCAGGCTGATTCCGCCGTCCACCAGCAGCGACTGGCCGGTGACATAGGCAGCCAGCGGCGACGCCAGAAACAAGGCCACGCCGGCGATATCCTCCGGCCGGCCATAGCGGCCCAGTGGACAGGCTTTTTCGAAAGCCGACTGCGCCGCATCCGACACCTGGTTCGCGGTCAGCTTGGTCGGCACCATGCCCGGGCCGATGCCGTTGACACGCAGCCCCGCCTTGCCCCACTTCGCGGCCAGTACACGGATCAGCTGGACGAGGCCGGCCTTGCTGGCGCAGTAGGCCGGATTGTTGCGCGCCACCGTGCGCGCGACGATGGAATCCAACACCACGATGTTGCCGCGCCGTGCCGACAGTCGGGGCTGCAAGGCCGTGCACAGATGCATGACGCCGGTCAGGTTGATGTCGACCACGGCCGCGAAACCCGCTCTCTGGAATTCCTGGCTCTTGTAAAGCACCGTCCCCACGCAGCACACCAGCGCATCGATCTCGTCGAGTTGCGCAGCCAGCGCCTCCACCGACTCCGCTTCGGCGACGTTGAGCTGCAGAAAGCGCATGCCGCCGAAGTCGCGGCCGTAGCTGGCGGCAGGCCGGGTTCCGGTGACGGTGACTTCCGCACCCGCATCCAGAAACGCCAGCGCGATACCATAGCCGATGCCGTCCGACGCGCCGGCGACGACGATGCGCTTGCCGGAGAAATCCAGTGCCTGCGCTACGCTCACGCGAAGCTGAAGCTGGCTTCGTCGAGCTGCATCAGCGCGGCACTGCCGCTGGCGATCGACTCGCGATGCGCCGATGCGCGGGGCAACAGCTTGTCGAAATAGAACCGCGCGGTCTGCAGCTTGGCGCGATAGAAGCCCTCCTCCTGCGTGCCCGCCGCCAGCGCCGATGCAGCCACCGAAGCGCTTTGCAGCCAGACATAACCCAGCACGACGTAGCCCGACAGCATCAGGTAGTCCACCGCCGCTGCGCCCACCAGGCTGGGATCGGCGGGCGACCCGGCCGCGAGTTCGTCGCTGACCGCCAGCCACATCTCGACGGCAGGCTGCAGCCGCAGCTGCAAGGCCAGCAGCTCCGGCCGCGAAGGAAGCCTGCAAGCCTGCAAGATCTCGCGGGCAAATTCGTCCAAGGTCTCGCGCTCGGCGCCCAGCACCTTGCGGCCCAGCAGGTCGCTGCCCTGTATTCCGGTCGTGCCTTCGTAGATGCGCGCCACGCGCACATCGCGTACGCGCTGCTCCACGCCCCACTCCTGCATGTAGCCGTGGCCACCCAGCACCTGCACGCCCAGATCGGTGGCTTCGCTCGCGAGCTCGGACAAGGCGCCCTTGGCGATGGGGATCAGCAGCGCCAGCCGGTGCTCGGCCTGGCGCCTCACGGCGGCGTCGGGCGCATCCGCGAGGTCCACCCACTTGGCACACAGATGCACGAGGCTGCGGCCCCCTTCGGCGATGGCCTTCTGCGTGAACAGCATGCGCCGGATGTCGGGCTGGGCGATCAGCGGATCGGCCGCCTTGTCGGGCGAAATTGCGCCACCGGGCGCACGCCCTTGCAGACGATCGCGCGCATAGGCGAGCGTCGCCTGGAAGCTCGCCTCGGCGTGCCCCTGCGACTGCTGCGCCACGCCGAGCCGCGACTTGTTGATGTAGACGAACATGCAGTTGAGGCCGCGGTTGGGCTCGCCCACCAGCCAGCCCTCGGCCTCATCGAAAGCCATCACGCAGGTGGCGCTGCCCTTGATGCCCATCTTGTGTTCGATCGAGATACAGCTGACGCCGTTGCGCTCGGCGCTGTCGAGTTTGCGCTTGGGCACCACGAACAGCGAGATGCCGCGCGTGCCCTTGGGTGCGTCAGGCAAACGCGCGAGCACCAGGTGCACGATGTTTTCGCTGAGATCCTGTTCGCCCGAGGAGATGAAGATCTTGGTGCCGCTGATCCGGTAGCGGCCGTCGCCGATCGCTTGCGCCCGGGTGTTGACCAGATTCAGATCGGAGCCGCACTGCGGCTCGGTCAGGCACATGGTGCCGATCCACTCGCCGCTGACCAGCCGCGGCACGAAGGCCTCGACCTGTTCCGGCCGCGCGTGATGCGTCAAGGTCTTGATGGCGCCGTCGTTGAGCGCCGCGTACATGCACCAGGCATGGTTGGCGCTTTGCAGGAATTCGGACGCCGCCTGCTTGAGCGAGTACGGCACGGTCTGGCCACCGTGCTTCTCGTCATGCCCGAGGCGCGGCCAGCCGGCGTCGACGTATTGCCGGTAGGCGTCCTTGAAGCCTTCGGGCGCGCTCACGGCTCCGTCCGTCCAGCGCGCGCCGGCATCACCGCCGGCGTTGATCGGCGCCAGCGTGCGTTCGGCGAACTTGCCGATTTCGCCGAGGATCAGCGACATCTCGTCGCCACCGACGCCAGCGTTCAAGGCGGCATAGTGTTCAGGGTAGCGGTGCAGCTCGTTGAGCGAGAAAAGAACGTCGCGGATCGGAGCGCGGTAGTTGTGCATGCCGGCGTTTCGCTTAGCGACCGACGAACGCGGGCTTGCGCTTGCCCATGAACGCGCTGATGCCTTCGCGTGCGTCCGCGCTGCTGGTCAGGCGATTCTGCTGGTACTGCGGCAGGAAGCCCGGCCCGTTGTCTTCAGAGAGATCGGCTCCCGCCGAAAACGCGCGTCCCGCACCGGTGAGCACAACGGCACGAATCTCGTCGTCGGCAGCCGCCTGGAAGATGGCCTGCATCAGGTCGTGACGCAGCTGCCGATTGAAAGCGTTGAGCGCTTCGGGCCGGTTCATCGTGATCGTCGCGACGCGGCGGTCGACGTGATACAGCACGGTTTCAAAGCTCGTCATGACGGTTCTGCTCGGCGGTGATGGGACACATCTGCATGGCAACGTAACGTCGCGAGGAAGCCTTCACCATGACTGCGTGAAACATCCGCGATGGCGAAAGATGACAGGGGTGCCATTCCTGACAGGAACTTTCGCCGCTCAGAACCAGTGGTAGGTCATCTCCAGGCCGAAACGGCGTGGCTCGCCACCCGGGCCATAGACCCGCCCGGCCGCGTCTGCAGCCGAATACAGGTAGTACTCGGTGTTCATGATGTTCTTGACGAACAGCCGCAGGCCGAGGTTGCCCGACACGTCATTGGTCGACAGGTAGGCGTTGACCAGCGAGTAGCTCTTCTGCCCGTCTTCGGGTCCGCCGAACGGACGAAACACCACCGGCGCACTCTTGAACCACTCGCCGCGCAAGCGCCAGCGATTGACCCAGTCCGCCGGTGTTTCGAAGGAATATTCGGCGCCGAGATTGACCGTGTAGTCCGGCGCGCGTGAGAGCTCCACACCTTTCAGATCCTGGCCGGTGCCGCCTTCGTAGGGGCAGTCATTGACTCGCTGCGCGGCGGGCTTGCTCGAATCGGTGTCGCAGAACTTCTGGTAGTAGGCATCCAGCACGGAGACCGCGGCCGTCAGCAACACGGGCTCCGCGACCAGCGCCGTCAGCTCGAGATCACCACCGCGCACGCGTGCCTTGGGCGCGTTGACGATGCTGGCCGACAGGTTATTGATCTTGAGCGTCTGGAAGTTGGTGTAGCGGCTGTCGAACACCGATACGTTGGCGATCAGGCGACGATTGAACCAGCGCGATTTCAATCCGACTTCGACCGACTTCACCTCCTCCGGCTCGTAGGTGTTGCCGCAGGACGAGAAATTGGAGCCACCCGACTTGAAACCCAGCGTGTACTGCGCATAGGTCATCATGCTGCTGGTGATGTCGTACTGCGCACCCAGCTTGGGCGTGAACTTCTTGCCCGTCAGCGAGGTGTGCAGATCGTCGCAGGAGGTGAGCACGCCGGGAACATTGGGCAGTTGAATCGGGATGCCGGCAACCGAAGTGAAGTACTGGTTGGTCGTATCCGCCGTTTTCTCGTCCCGCAGAATACGGGCACCACCGATCAGCCGGAACGACTCGCTCAGCGAGTACGTGAGATCGGTGAAAGCGGCAACGGACCGGGTTGTCTCATCCGAGCCCAGCTCCAGCATCAGACCGGCACTGCCAGGCACCAGTCCGCCCGCCACCGCCTTCGGAATCGTGACCGGCAGAAACGGGCTGAACTTCTCGTGGAAGTAGAAAGCGCCCACCAGCCATTGCAGCGAATCGCTGGAGCCCGATGCCGTCAGCTCTTCACTGAAGGATTTCGAACGGTTGCGATAGCCGTAGAAGTTGGTCAGATCGTCCGAGGTGAAGTCGGCGTCGTAGACGTTTTCGAAATGATGATCCTGGACGCCCGTGATCGACTTCAGACTCAGTGCATCCAGGTTCCAGGTCGCGGTCAGCGCGCCGTTGGTGGTCTCGCGCTCGCCGTAAGGCAGGAAATTGAGTTTGCGCTTGGTGGTGCTGCCGGTGATCGACTGGTCGGGCCGCGTGGTGAATCCCGGCGGGATGAAATAACCCAGCAACTCCTGGTTGGGCTGCGGCGGTACGCGGATCACGTCGCGCGGCGTCACGCCACCGCCGTCGTCGTAGCGATACAGCACCGACAGGTCGACGGTGAGATCCTCCGCCGGCATCCACGCCAGCGCTGCGCGGCCGCCGTAGCCATGGTGTCCGTTGGATTCCTTGCCCGAGGTCTCGTCCTTGACGAAGCCGCCATCGGCGTCCCATTCGCCGACCAGCCTGCCATCCAGAGTGCCTTGAATCAGCGGACCCGAGACTATGCCCACCGCGCCGCGCTGTTCGAAGCTACCGACCGAGAGCTTGAGCGTGGATTCGTAGGTATCGGTCGGGCGCTTCAGCAGAAAGTTGATCACGCCGCCGGTGGAGTTGCGCCCGTACAGCGTGCCCTGCGGGCCGCGCAGGACTTCCACTCGATCCAGGTCGCTCAGACCCAGCGGGCCGGTCGTAGGCCGGGGCTGGTATACGCCGTCGATATGCACGGCGACACCCGGCTCGGTGGCGCCGGTGTCGACGTTGGTGCCGACACCGCGGATGGAGATCAACGACGCGCCGCCGGACTCGCTGACGTTCAATCCGGGAATCTGCGACTGCAGGTCGGTGACGTTGTTGACGGCACGGAACGCCATGTCCTCGCCGCCGATGGCGGAGATGGACATCGGCGCGTCCTGCACACTCGACTGCCGTTTCTGCGCGGTGACCACCACTTCCTCGATGCCGGCCATCGTGGCGGTATCTCGTTTCGGGGGCGGCTCCGAGTCCGCGGCGGGCGAAACCGGGATTGCGCCGAGAGTCTCGGGACTTTCCGAACCAGCGGCTGCTGCGGCTTGCGTCGGCGGCGCCGTCTGTTCACCGGCGGGTGAACCGGGAGCCGCGCCAATCTGCGCGTTGACGCTCAACACCACAAGCAGCTGGCTCACTGCAAGCAGCGGCGCAATCCGAACTGCGGCTCGCGCGCCGGTCTCTTTCGATGCCGGACATCTCACCATCTCAGGTGCCATCATTTCTTCTCCTCTTATGATCGTTCCAAACTCGCGGCATCGCTGTTCGATGCGGCTGATGGACTCGTTATCTGGCTAGACCCACGCGGCCGACGTTGCGGACAATCCGGTTCACCATCACCGGAAATATCCTTTCGCGTTCGGCAATCGCATTCCCACGCGTGCCTTTTTTTCTAATTCGGTCGGCTCTCCATCCTCAGGCAATTGTCCACTCCTCGACCGTCGTCGCAATGATTGGTGCGCTCAAGGCGATTGATAAAAACTGACATTTCGCCTGACCAAATTTCAGCCGCAGGCTTTTCCAGAGGCCGATTTTCGATTGGTCAATGCTCGGATCTGACAAACGGATCGACCACGACCGACACCCGTGCAGATGCCCGACAACCCGCGATGGAGAAGTAACAAAACGATCATCGCAATGTGCGCTGAAGCAATGGACGATCGACTATCCCGCGCGGATCATGGGATGGATTTTTAATCGTCCGGCCTATTGAAATGCCGGTCGTCGACAACGGGAGCGTCATGTCACTGAGCGGCAAAACCATTGTGGTTACGGGAGCGTTCGGGAGCCTTGGGAAAGCTGTCGTGCAGGCGGCCATGCTGGCCGGCGCACGGGTGGCCGCGGTCGACCAGTCCTCCGAACCACCATCGCTGGGCGTGCTGCAAGGTGCCCGACTCTATCCGCTCGCGGATATCGGCAGCAGCGCGTCCGCCACGAGCATCGTCGACCGCATTGCAAGCGATCTGGGCGGCATCCATGGGGCGGCGTCGACTTCAGCCGCTGGGTCGCCGTTGAACAACTCGCCGACGTCATTTTGTTCTTGCTATCCGACAAGGCGCAGGCCGTGACCGGTGCACTGATACCGGTTACCGGACGGGTCTAGCCCGATGCAAACCGCGCCGAGCAACCAGGGGCCGCAACTGCGTAGCCAGGCCGAGACCGTTCAACAGGATTGGGCGCGGCTAGCGGAGTATCTGGACGCGCTGGGAATGTCGCTGGATCGCAGACAGGAGCCAAGGCAGTTCGCGGGCGGCTTTGCCAATCTCAATTTCCTGGTTCGCATCGACGATGCCGAAGCGGTGCTGCGGCGCCCCCCGTTGGGCATACTGCCGCCGGGGGCCTATGACATGGGCCGCGAATCGAAGATCCTGTCGCGGCTATGGGAGCGCTTCCCTCTCGCCCCGCGCTCGCTTCATCTTTGCATGGACGCGGCCGTTATCGGCGCGCCGTTCCAGATCACCGAATTCCGCAACGGCCTGTCCATCCGTGACCATTTGCCGTTGCAGTACGACGGCAGCGCAGAAGTCGGTTGCCGGCTTGGAGCAACGATGATCGAGGTGCTGAGCCGCTTGCATCGCCTTGACCCCGCGGCGGTCGGCCTGGACCAACTCGGACGGCCGTCGGGCTTTCTGGGGCGTGCGGTCGAAGGCTGGATAAAACGCGCCACGCAGGCCGTTGCAGGCTGGGCCAGCCCGCGCATGCTCACCTTAATCGTCGAGCTTTCGGGCTGGATGCGCGCCAATGGTGTGCCCGATGGTCCAAGCGTTCTGCTGCACAACGACTTCAAGCTCGATAATCTGCTGCTGGATCCGCACACCTTGGAGCCAGTGGCGCTGATCGACTGGGACCAGGGCACGCGCGGCGACGGCCTTTTCGACCTGGCCACGCTGCTGAGCTACTGGAGTGAGGCCGGGGATCCCGAAGCGATGCAACAGCTGCAGCAGATGCCGACTGCCCAACCCGGATTTCCGACGCGGCTGGAAGCGGCGCAGGCTTACGCGGCAGCGACCGGGCGCGATCTTTCCGACTTTCGCTTCTTCCGCGTTCTCGCCCAGTTCAAGACCGCGGTGATCTTCCTGCAATTGCATGCGCGCTGGCGTTCGGGAGACACCAAGGAGCGGCGCTACGCGTCATTCGGCCAACTCGGTGAGAGCCTGCTGGCATTTGCACAGGACATCGCCGCCGATCGGGTCTTCTAAAACGATTTTCTAACACAGGTCATTCATGGATTTCTCGCTGTCTCCCAAGCTTCAGGAACTCCGCGACCGGACCCGGCGCTTCATTGCCGAAGACATCATTCCGTTCGAGCAGGACCCAAGACATGGCCGTCACGGACCCAGCGAGGCGCTGCGAACGGATCTGGTCGCACGCGCGCGCGCCGTAGGACTTCTGACGCCCCACGCGTCACCGGAGCTCGGCGGGCTCGGGCTGTCGCACGTCGAGAAGGCGGCAGTCTTCGAGGAGGCGGGCTATTCGCCGCTGGGGCCGGTCGCGATGAACATCCACGCGCCGGACGAAGGCAACATCCATCTGATGGAGCTGGCCGCCACCGCCGCACAGAAGCAACGCTGGCTCAAGCCCTTGGTGGCCGGACAGATCCGCTCATGCTTTTCGATGACCGAGCCCGCACCGGGAGCCGGCTCCGATCCATCGATGATGCAGACGCGCGCGGTTCGCGACGGCAACGATTTCCTGATCAGCGGCAGCAAGTGGTTCATCACCGGCGCCGAAGGCGCGGCGTTCTCGATCATCATGGCGAAGATGGAAGACGGCTCCGCCTCGATGTTCCTGGCCGACATGAATCAGCCGGGCGTCAAGCTCGAACGGCTGATGGATTCGCTGGACTCCTGTTTTACCGGCGGCCACGGGGTGATCAGTTTCGACGGGCTGCGCGTGCCGGCGCAGGACGTGCTCGGAGAAATCGGCCGAGGCTTTCAGTACGCGCAGATCCGTCTTGCGCCGGCGCGCCTGACCCACTGCATGCGCTGGCTCGGGCAGGCCCGGCGCGCGCACGACGTCGCGCTGGCGTACGCGCGCAAGCGCCAGGCCTTCGGCAAGACCTTGGGCGAGCACGAGGGCGTGGGATTCATGCTGGCGGACAACGAGATCGATCTGCACGCTGCCCGCCTGCAGATTCTGCATACCGCCTGGGTGCTCGATCAGGGCGGAACAGGCAACATCGAATCGAGCATGACCAAGGTCGCCGTATCGGAGGCCGTCTGGCGCGTGGTCGATCGCTGCGTGCAAATCCTCGGTGGCCAGGGCGTCACGTCGGAAACGATCGTGATGCGTATCTTCCAGGACATTCGCGCTTTCCGGATCTACGACGGCCCCAGCGAGGTCCATCGCTGGAGCATCGCTCGCAAGATCCTCGGCAAGCCGCAGCGCGAGGAGAAGAAGGCGTGATCCCATCAACCTCGCCTTTCGACCTCGCGGGCAAAGTCGCGGCAGTCACCGGCGCCTCGGGCGGGCTGGGGCGCCATTTCGCGATGACCTTGGCCGGCGCGGGCGCCGTTGTCGCTGTCGCGGCCCGTCGCGCCGACAAGTTGAGCGACGTGGTCGACCAGATCGTCGCGGGCGGCGGCCGTGCGATCGCCGTGTCGATGGATGTCACCGAGCGCGGCGCCGTCTCGTCCGCGCTCGACTCGGTGATGGAGCAACTCGGCAGCCTGGATATCGTGGTCAACAACGCCGGCCTCACTTACTCCAAGCGGCCGCTCGAATATACCGACGAGGACTGGACCGGCATCGTCGGCACGAACCTCAGAGGCGCCTGGATCGTGGCGCAGGAATCGGCGCGGCGGATGGTTCGGGACCGGCGTCCAGGCAGCATCGTCAACGTGACGTCGATCTTCGCCAACCGGGTTGCGGCCGGCGCGAGCTTGTACAGCGCCTCGAAGGCGGGCCTGCGTCAGCTGACGCAGGCGCTTGCGCTGGAACTCGCGCGCTACGACATCCGGGTCAACAGTATCGCGCCCGGCTATTTCTCCACCGACATGAACAGCGACTTCCTGGCCGGCGAGGCCGGCCAGAGAATGCGCGGCCGCATACCGGTACAGCGCTTCGGCGAATACGCCGATCTCGACGGTCCCCTGCTGCTGCTGGCTTCGCAGGCCGGCGCCTACATGACCGGTAGCGAGATCGTGGTCGACGGCGGCCATCTCTGCAGTTCACTCTGATGCAGCCGCAACGACCGCAATCAACCGGGGACTGACATGCATATCGACGAAGCCATCCGCTCACGGCGCAGTGTCCGGGCGTTTCTCGACACGCGGGTCGCCGAAAACCTGCTGCGCGACTCGATCGAACTCGCGGCGAGGGCCGCGTCCGGCGGCAACCTGCAGCCCTGGCGCATCGTTGCGGTCACAGGCGACGCGCTGGCCGACATCCGCGCACGCGTGGCCACGCGCCTCACCGAACAGCCGGACGGCGAGCCCGGCGACTACGAAATCTATCCGCCCGCATTGTGGGAGCCGCATCGCACGGAACGCTTCGCCATCGGCGAGAGTCTTTACGATCTTCTCGGCATTGCACGCGAGGACAAGGCCGGTCGCAAGAAATGGTTCGAACGCAACTTCGATTTCTTCGGCGCCCCCGTGGGGCTGTTCTGCTTCGTCGACCGCCGCATGGGCAGGCCGCAGTGGTCGGACCTCGGCATGTACCTGCAGACCCTGATGCTGGTGCTGCGCGGCAAGGGCCTGGACAGCTGCGCACAGGAATGCTGGTCGCTCTACAACCGGACGATCGCGTCGGCGCTGCAGGTGCCGCCCGAACTCATGCTGTTCTGCGGAATGGCCATCGGCTATGCCGACAACGAAGCCGCGGCCAATCGCCTGCAGACACGCCGCCTGTCGCTCGATCAGTTCGCGGAGTTCCACGGCTTCTAGCACCGCCTGCATGCCAAGACATTCGGTGCTCCGAGTCGGCGCTGGTACAAAACAGAAGGGCCCCGCGAATCGCTTCGCGAGGCCCTCTCCGTCAGTCATGCGGCCCTAGCGGATTCCACTGCCGGCGAGTGCGTCCGAACTCCAGTCGCGTTCCTGCAAGGGCTCCACCAGGCCGAAGTCCGGCGAGTCGGCGACCGTGCCAACGGCCACGTAGCTACCCTTGCTGAAATCGTAGGACACGTAGGGTCCGGCCACCGGGATCGGCACTTCGGAGAACATGAAGAAGAAGTTGTAGACCGCGCGATAGAGCGCGCCGGATGCATCGTAGTCGTCCGACATGGCGTTGGTGTAGCCATCTTCGGCGAGGTAGAACACGCGGTGCGGAACGCTGTGCCGCTTGCCGGCTTTGAGGGTGGCGTCGACGATCACGACGCGCCGCAGCTCCCAACGCACGCATTCGGGGTTGAGGAACTTGTCGTGGACCAGGTTGGCCGCCGCGCAATGCTGGGCGTCCTTCATGAACTTGTAGTTGTTGGCCGGAATGAACATCTCCTTGCGGCCGACCAGCTTCATGTCGTAGCGCTCCGGCGAGCCCTGGAACACCTCGTTCTGATCCATGTTGATCAGGCCGCCGGACTGCGGCGAGGGCGTATCGAAACTCAGTTCCGGTGCCTGGCGCACGCGGCGCTGGCCCGGCAAGTATTGCCAGACCTGCTGGGGTTCTACCATCGGGTTGACGTGAATCTTCTGCAGCAGCTGTTCTCCTGCCGAGCGCGGCGGACCCATCGTGTTCAACTTCGCCCGGAAATAGATCGTCGAGTCCAACTGGGTCTTGTTGGGGTCGTAGTACGGAAGCTCCATCTGCGTCGTGGAATCACCGGCCAGCGTCGCCCGCCCGCCGTTGCTGACATAGGCCGTGGTGCGCACACGGCGCGCCGCCGGCTGCGGACGCATCAGGTAGTTCCAGATCGCCTCGTAACCGGTCTTCGGAATCGGGTACGGAATGCCGCCGAAGCAGGTCTTGAAGTCGGCCGATATGCCGCCGTCGGTGGTGCCGCAGTGCGTCGCATTCTTCAGCGTGTAGTCCTGGACGGATTTGGGCGCGGCGAAGGTGCGATGCGTGGGATAGATGTCGAGCCGGTAGTCCGCGTACTTCTTTAGCAGGGTCTTCTGGCCCTCCGTCAGCTTGTCCGCGTATTGCGCCATGTTCGCCGGCGTGACCGTGTACAGCGGCTTCTCGTCGGCATACGGGTCGGGATAGTCACTGGACCCCTTCTTCAGCCCGGGCGGCGGCGTGGTCAGGCCTCCCGTATAGGCGGGGATGCTGCCGTCGGCGCTGGCCCCGGCCTCGGCGCCGAACCAGGTGAGCGTGCTGCCGAGCTGCTTGGCTTCTTCCGGCGACACCGCGGCATGGGCGATCGACAGCGTGCCGAAGACGGTCAGAGCTGTGACGGTCAGGAATTGCTTTGCCTTCATATCGATTCTCCAATAGTTAGAATGAGGCTTTCAGCGTGAGCGACAACCAGCCGCGATCCACCAGCGGCGCACCGTTGGTGGTGCCGTCGTCGTTGACATGCGAGAAATAGCCGTTGTAAGCGATATTCACGTTGTACTTGTAGAGCACGTCGGCCGCGACGCCGAAGCTGTAAGTTCCCGAGCCCTTGTGCATCGACGTCGCCACATCCGCGCTGTTGCCCGCCAGGCCGACCGTGAACACCACCGGCAGCGAGATATCGGCACCCGCGATCGGCTGATACCAAGTGGGGCTGAACGACAGAAAGAATGCTGCGGCGTTCTTGGTCGAGCATCCGACATTCTCGCCGCCGGTGCAGGCCTCACCCTCCGCGTTGAAGACGCTCTCGTTGCTGCGAATCTTGGCGTAGTGCGTCGCCGCCAGTTCGACCGAGGTCACCGCAGAATCCCAGATCGCGTTCGAGCTGGAGTAAGCGATGGCATTGATCAGCGCGTTGTACAGATCACCACGCGCGCCCTCCGCAAGCGGCGCCAGTCCGACCGTGTTCAATGCCGCGTTGCGGCGATAGGTCGTCTCGAACGCCACGCTCACACCGGACAGGTTGCGGGCAACGCTGAAACCGTACAGACGTTCGTTCTCGGCGTAGGTCAGATGATAGTTCGAGGGCAGCATCGTGGTGGGATCGGGCGCGCCGCCGAGAACCCAGGGATTCACGTCGTCGAACTGACGGTAATAGACACCCATCGTGCCGCCGAGCCATGCCGGGCTCCAGCGCAGATTGACACCGTAGCTGCCGTGATTGTCGGCATCGACTGAGTCGGCGCGAGGCACGAAGGCCGCGAAGCCCGTTGCCAGCGGTATGGTCAGACGCGTCGGACCCTGGAACAGGAAGTCGCCCACGCCCAGATACGTTCCACCTTCCGGTGCACGGCCCGGCTTCCAGTCGAGCATATACTGCAGGCCCAACGACAAGTCATCGGCGATCTGAGCCTGCGCAGTGACCTGACTCACGGGCAGGAACAATTCCTTGGCCTGCGTGCCGGGCACCGACAGTGCCTTGCGTCCGTCGGTGGGCGATTGGGCATAAGCCACACCGTCCGAAAACAGCGCCTCGCCCCAGTAGGTTGCGAACTGCCCAACCTTCACGTTCACCGGCACCGGTCCCAGCTGCAGCTTGGTGAATGCAAAGGCATCCAGCAACTCGCCCGACGGACCCTTGTAGTAGCGGCTCGTCGGCGAGGTGAACTTGTTGTTCGGATAGGCACCCAGCGACGAATACGGAAGCCCGGTCACCGGCTCGTTGCCCGGCGCGGTCTCCACATCCTTGCCTGCGTAAGCGAAGTCATACCAGGCGGAGCCCGACAGCCGCACACCGGTATCGTGCTTGTAGACCACGTCGAGCTGCGAGAGCAGATCGAAGCGGTTGGTGACCAGATCGCCGGGGCCGAAGCTGTAATCGGATTCGTCGAAACCCACGTTGTGCGAGACGCGATCGTTGCGGCTCTGCACACGAATGCCTGTGTTGTAGCGAACGTCGTTGTCGAAGCGCACTTCGGTATCGGGCACGCCCAGATCCAGTGGCAGCGCCTGCGTCGTTCCCGCATAAGCCAGCAACAGCGTTGCCGACAACATACCCTGCCAGGCGGACTGCCCCGCCCGGAACATCACCTTGTTCATCATTTCTCCCCCTCATTCATCGCGGTCTCACATTCGAATAGTTCCGCCGGCCGTAGCCGTGCGAATGGATTTCTGCGCCTGCAAAGAAATCTCAGGGTGAAGTTCACAGAAGCCATGATGGCCATCAAGGACGGCTCACGACAATTCGATTGACTGCAGTAGCCAGCAACCAACCACCACACGAACGCTCCACTGTGACAACGTATTTCGCGTCCGCATCGCCTGTGGAAACACTGGTGGCGATTCGACGCCACGCGCGTCGACCTTCCTGTTAGGTCAAGTCAATCCATCTGTCCGCTTGCGCCATTGCCGAAACACCGGCCATGCCTACAATCGGGTTCCACGTCGAAGAGCCCGGCCCTCCACGAGGGAACCATTCGAAGCCAACGCATTGCCTGCCCGTTGCGCGAGTTCCTGCTCCGCCTACGCGCCGGAGGAGATCGCTAGATGATTTGTTTGCAGCGCTGGCCGACAGCGAGGATTTTGTCTGCTTTGATCTCGTTTCTGGTGTCATCGGCGGCCTTGAGCTTTGAGCCTCCGGTCGACACCCCCGCCGCGGTCAGTACACTGGGTCCGGCGAGCCCAATGGTCGGCATCGCCGGAGCCGGCGATCATCTGGTCGCAGTCGGGCTTCGCGGCGTCATCCTGTATTCGCCGGATGATGGCCGCAACTGGCAGCAGTCTCGCTCGCCGGTGAGTGTCGACCTGGTGGCCGTGACGTTCCCGACGCCCGAGCTGGGCTGGGCCGTGGGCCATCAGGGCGTCATCCTGCATTCGGTCGACGGCGGTCGCAGCTGGAAGCGCCAGCTCTCCGGAAAACAGATCAAGGATCTGTTTCTCGCATCAACTCCGGCTCCGCAAGCCGCATCGACGGAAGGCGACGCTGACCAGGCCTGGCTCGCCGAGTCCCTGCCGACGCTGCCGCTGATGGACGTGTGGTTCCAGGATGCACGAACAGGCTATGCCATCGGGGCGTTCAACCTGCTGCTGAGAACCGATGATGGTGGCGAGCATTGGGCGTACGCGAGCGCGCAGATCGACAACCCCGATAAGCTCCATCTGTACTCCATCCGCGGCGACGCGCACGACCTCTACATCGCCGGTGAACGCGGGCTCGTACTGCGACTCGACCCGGCCGATGGCCGATTCAAGGCGCTGCCGTCGCCCTACCGCGGAACCTTCTTCGGCATCGCGCTCAACAAGACCGGCGTGCTCACGATCTTCGGGATGCGCGGCAATGCCTATCGCAGCCGTGATCGCGGCCAGACCTGGGAAGCGGAGCGGACCAAGGTGCAGGCCGGCCTCGTCGGCGGCAGCAATCTCGAGGACGGCCGCGCGATCCTGGTGAGCCAGACCGGGCAGGTGCTCATCGAGAGTCCGGATACCGCGCAGTTCCAGAATCTCGAAGGTGTATTGCCCTTGCCGTATGCATCCCTCGTCATCACCGGCAACCAGATCGTGCTGGCAGGCATGGCCGGGCTGCGCCTGCACGCGCTACCCGCAGGAGTTCGTTAGCTATGGCCAGCATGGACAGCACCAAGATGCCGGTCGTGGAGAACCCGGCCGACTTCGATCGCAGGTCCGGTAACACGCTCGAGCGTCTGATCTTCAACTACCGGCTCTGGGTCGTTGCGATCTGCCTCGCACTGACGGCGCTGCTGGGCTGGCAGACGACCCGTCTGCAGATCAACGCCAGTTTCGAGCGAATGATTCCGCTGTCGCATCCCTTCATCAAGAACTATCTCGCCAACAAGTCCGAACTCAAGGGGCTCGGCAATACCTTGCGCATCGTGGTGGAGAACCCTCGTGGAGATGTGTTCGACGCGAAGTATCTTCAGCGGCTGTCGGAGATCAACGACGCACTGTTCCTGACGCGCGGCGTGGATCGCGCGTGGATGAAATCGCTGTGGACACCGCTGGTGCAGTGGACGGAGGTCACCGAGGACGGCTTCAGCGGCGGCCCGGTCATGCCACCCGACTACGACGGCTCGGATGATTCCGTGCAGAAGCTCAGGATAAACGTGGGCCGCTCCGGCATCATCGGCGCGCTGGTCGCAAGCGATCTCAAATCGAGCATGATCGTGCTGCCGCTGCTGGACGTGGATCCCGAAACCGGCAGGCCTCTTTCCTACGGCGACTTCTCGGCGAGGGTCGAGCGCGACATCCGCGGCAAGTTCGAAGCCGACGGCACGGTCAAGATCCACATCGTCGGCTTCGCCAAGCTCGTAGGCGATCTGATCGCCGGCCTGCGCAAGGTGATGGCCTTCTTCGCCATCGCAGCGCTGATCGCGGCCGGCATCATCTACTGCTACACACGTTGCCCGCGCAGCACCGCGCTGGTGATGCTGTGCTCGCTGGTGGCCGTGGTCTGGCAACTTGGCAGCCTAAACCTTCTGGGCCTCGAACTGGATCCCTACTCGATCCTGGTGCCGTTCCTGGTGTTCGCCATCGGCGTCTCGCATGGCGCGCAGAAAATGAACGGGATCATGCAGGACATCGGTCGCGGCACGCATCGCTACGTGGCCGCGCGATACACTTTCCGCCGCCTGTTTCTCGCCGGCCTCACCGCGCTCGCGGCAGACGCCGTGGGCTTCGGCGTGCTGGCCGTGATCGACATACCGGTCATTCGCAATCTCGCGATCGCGGCGAGCATCGGCGTCGCCGGGCTGGTGGTGACCAACCTGCTGCTGCTGCCGGTACTGCTGTCGTTCGTCGGTGTCGCACCCAAGGCGGCACACCGCGCTCTGCGTGCCGATAGCGGTAAAACCGTCGGCGATTTCAGCGGTCGTTTGCTCGCATTCCTTGGTCGTTTCACGGAGCGGCGCTGGGCCACGGCAGCACTCGTCATCACCGCCGTGATCACGGTCCTCGGCTTTGTCGTGAGCCAGAAGCTCAAGATCGGCGACCTCGATTCGGGTGCGCCGGAACTCCGGCAGGACTCGCGCTACAACCGCGATAACCGCTACATCAACGAGCACTACGGCCTGTCGAGCGACGTACTCGCCGTGATCGTGAAGACCGATGCCGACGGCTGCACGCAGTATCCGACGATGGTCGAGACCGATCGCCTGGGATGGCTGCTGCGGCAGACGCCCGGTGTGCAGGCCGTCGCCTCATTGGCCGATCGCGTGCGTCTCTATACCTCGGGTGGATTCGAGGGCAGCCCCAAGTGGTTCACCATCAGCAACGATCCGAACCTGATCAACCCGGCGATCGCCGCCGAAGCGGCGCTCACAACCGACCTGATGAACGCCGACTGCTCGGTGTTTCCGGTTGTGGCCTACCTGCAGGACCACAAGGCGGAGACGCTCAAGGGCGTCGTCGAAACGGTCCGCGCTTTCGCCAAGGCGCACGACACCGCCAATCTCAAATTCATGCTCGCAGCCGGCAGTGCCGGCATCGAAGCCGCGACCAACATCGTGGTCGAGCGTGCCAACCGACAGATGCTGGTCTACGTCTATGGCGCCATCGTGCTGTTGTGCTTCATCACCTTCAGAAGCTGGCGCGCCGTCGTCGTCGCGATCGTGCCGCTGCTCGTCACGACCGTGCTATGCGAGGCACTCATGGTCGCACTGGGCATAGGCGTCAAAGTGGCGACGTTGCCGGTGATCGCGCTCGGTGTGGGCATCGGTGTCGACTACGCCTTGTACCTGCTGAGTGTGCAACTTGCGATACAGCGGCAGGGTGTGGCATTGGCACCGGCCTACCAGCATGCACTGCGTTTTACCGGCAAGGTGGTTGCGCTGGTCGGCATCACGCTGGCTTCCGGCGTAGCGACCTGGGCCTGGTCGCCGATCAAGTTTCAAGCCGACACCGGGCTGCTGCTGGCCTTCATGTTCCTCTGGAACATGCTGGGTGCGCTGATCCTGATTCCCGCGCTGTCCCACTTTCTTCTTCCGACAAGATCGACCGCGGCGGTTGGCGCGGTCAGCTGATCGCACCGGTCAACCTCGGTGTCACGGGCCGGCATTGTTCGGGGCGAATGACATCGACACAATCGCCTCGAACCAGCGCTACCAGGCATCTCGGTCGTACATGTCAAACGAAGTCTCCCGGTACCGTTGTCTGCTGGTCGAATCGCGTGGTGCGGTCGATTGGGTAACGTTGAACCGGCCGCAGCAGCTCAACGCGCTGGACGCCGAACTCACCAGCGAATTGCTGGACTACTTTCAGCGACTGTACTTCGATCACGCGGTGCGCATCGTGGTACTGCGTGGCGCCGGCAAGGCCTTCTGCGCCGGGCTCGATCTCAAGGAGGCCGGCTCGACCGTGAAGCCGAGCCCCGCCGAAGCGCTGCGCAAACAGCGTAGCATCAGCGAGATCGTGATGCGCATGCGGCGTGCGCCGCAGCCCATCGTCAGCCTGATCCAGGGTGCGGCCTGCGGTGGCGGTTTCGCCCTGGCGTTGGCATCGGACATCCGCATCGCCGGAGAAAGCGCTCGCATGAACGCGGCCTTCATCCGCATTGGTCTTTCGGCCTGCGATATCGGCGTGTCCTATTTTCTGCCGCGCCTGGTCGGCGTTTCACTGGCCTCGGAGCTGATGCTCACGGGCCGTTTCATCGATGCGGCGCGTGCGCTGCGCAGCGGCCTGGTCTCGGAAGTGGTGCCGGACAAGGAGCTGGAACGGGCCACTCAAGGCTATGTCGACGACATGCTGGCGACAGCGCCACTGGGCCTGCGGCTGACCAAGGAAGGACTCAACCAGTCCGTGGATGCCGGCAGCCTTGAATCCGTGATCGCGATGGAAGACCGCCAGCAATGCCTGTGCGGACAAAGCGACGATCTGCGCGAAGCGATCGACGCCTTCATCGCCAAGCGGCCGCCGGTTTACCAGGACAGCTGATCCATCTGCAGGAAACTGCAAAGCCGGACATCAACAGGAGAATGATCGTGGACATTTACAAGGAAGATGCCTGCCGCGGCAAAGTGGTTTTCGTCGCCGGTGGCTCCAGTGGAATCAATCTCGGCATTGCACAGCGTTTCGCTGGGCTGGGCGCCACCATTGGCCTGATCAGCCGCAAGCAGGATCGTGTGTCGGCGGCCGTAGCCTCGATCAAGGAGGCGGGTGGACAGGCTATGGGCATCGCCGCCGATGTGCGTAGCTACGATGCGGTAGAAGCCGCGATCCGGCAGGTGCGCGACGCCTACGGCGAAATCGACGTGATCATCTCCGGCGCCGCCGGCAATTTCCTGGCGCCCGTGGTCGGCATGTCGGCCAACGCCTTCAAGACCGTCATCGACATCGATCTGCTGGGCAGCTTCAACGTGCTGCGAGCCAGCTACGCACACATTCGCAAGCCCGGCGCCTGCGTGATCTCGATCACGGCGGGCCAGGCGATACGCCCGACCATGTTCCAGGCGCATGCCGGCGCCGCCAAGGCCGGCATCAACAACCTGACCCAGACGCTGGCCATGGAATGGGGCCCGGCCGGCGTGCGCGTCAACGCGATCGCGCCGGGCCCGATCAGCGATACCGAAGGCATGGCACGACTGGCGCCGACAGCGGAGGCAACGAAGGCACTCAAGTCCAAGATTGCGCTTCGCGATTACGGAACCAAACGCGATATCGCCGACCTTGCAGTTTTCCTGAGTAGCGACAATGCGAAATACATCACAGGAGCCATCATCGATTGCGACGGCGGCTCTGTCATCGGTGATGCCTCGGCCGACGCGCTGACGATTCCCGCCCGCTGAACATCGTATTGGGTTCACCCCGGCATACGTTCCCAAGCAGCTACCGCTGCTGACCCGAGACCACGTCCTGTCACTGTCGCGCCCAACAACTCTTTTAAAAAATTCCTGGCGGTTCTTCTGGGCACCTGGGCAACCTGGCGTTAGCTCGATCAGGGTTCGGTTTCGAACTGCTTGAGCGTGCGGTCCATGGCGCTCCAGGGCTGGGCCGAACGGATCCAGAGATTGGCCCGAGGCGTCAGGCTGGCCGGGTCGTCCAGCGTACCGGCCTTGATGAAGACGAACCGCGGACGCGCGTCGAGCTCGCTCAGGATTTGCGAGCCGCATTCAGCGCAGAACCGGCGATGCGCCATGTTGCCGCGATCGGACCGCTTGCTGTAAGTCTTGAGCGTTCCCTGAAGCAGGCGGAACGCCGGCTTGGGCAGCATGACTATGGCGGCCGGTCCACCACCGGAAACCGTTTGGCAATCGCGGCAGTGGCAGAACATGAAGCTCAGCGGCTCTGCTTCCAACTGGTAGCGCACGCCACCGCAGAGGCATTGTCCGCTGCGTGAAACCGGTGCTTCCTGTGTGTCCATGGGAACTACTCCGACAGGTGAAGAAAAGGGCTCAAGCTTGTGCCTGGAATTTCCTGCGAAATCAGCAACGGCTATCTGACCGAATAGGAGCCATCGGACAGCTTCGCCAAAGCAGCGGATGCTGCCCCAGGCCATGTATGACATCGACGCAATGCGGCAGCCGCGGCTGTTTTATCTATTGTTGTGGCACGCGGGGCGTGATCCGCATGTGCATACCGCCGGCGGGCTTGATCGCCATCTGCACCCGCGGTTCGGGCAGCTTGCCGTTCGCGTGATCGAGCAGGAAGCGCTGCGAAATCATCGACAGCATCAGCAGGCCCTCCATGCGTCCGACGCGTTCGCCGACACAGCGGCGCTGGCCATGGCCGAAAGACAAGAAGGCGCATTTGGCACGCGAACGCTTCTGCTCTTTGGAATGCCGCTCGGGCTCGAAGCGTTCCGGGTCAGGCCAGAGCCGCGGATCGCGGTGCACGGTCCATGCGACGAAGCCCAGCGAAGTGCCCTTGCTGATCTCGTAGCCCTCCAGGCTCGTATCCACCAACGCTTCGCGTCCAATGAAGAGAAACGGCGGATACAGACGCAAGGCCTCGTCCAGCACCATTTCGGTGTATTCCAGTTTGGCGAGATCCGCCCAGGTCGGCACGCGGCCCTGCAGCACGCGGTCGATCTCGTCGAGCATGATGCGGCGCTTGTCGGGATTCGCCGCGAGCAGACCGAAGGCCCAGGTGGCGATCGTGGGCGTGGTTTCCTGACCACCGAACAGCAGTGCCACCACGTTGTCACGCAGCTCCACGTCGCTCAGCGGGCTGCCATCTTTCTTCACGGCCGCGAGCAGCACATCGAGCATGTCTTCTGGCTCATCGACGCGATGCGCCTTGCGTTCGGCGATGAGCCGATAAACGCGCTCGTCGATGCGCTTGAGGCAACGCGCTCCATCGCGCACCTTGGGCAGCAGCTTCACCAAGGACGATCCGCCCGAGAGAACGAGCGCGTTGATGTAGGTGTCCGTTCGGCTGAACCAGTCCAGCAACTGTGGAATCTCGCTGTGTTCGAGCCCGCGCACGAACAGCGTGCGCATCAGTGCACCGAACACGCCGGCACGCACGAAGTCGTACATCTCCACCGTCTTGCCGTCGTGCTGCAACTCCGCCAGGTGGTCGACCTCTTCCTGCACCGCTGCAACGGTCTGCACCAGATAACCCTGCAACATCTTCGGCGAGAACATCGGCAGCATCATGGAATGCAGCTGTTCCCAGTAAGCATGATCGGTGACCACCGGCATCGAATGCCCCAGCAACGGGCCGAGCAGGGCCTCCTGCTGCCGCGACATCCCGTAACTCGCAAAATCCAGACGCAGCACCTTCTCCACCAGATCGGCGTCGTGCAGCAGCACCAGGCTGGTCTGCCCCAGCGACACGCGGTAGATGCGCCCGTATTGCCGGAGCATTCGCTCCATGTAACGCAGTGGGTCGCGAATGAAATCGAAAGCCACGCCGACCAGGGGCAGACCGCGCGGGCCCGGCACTTTTGTCAGCTGCAGCGGCAGCCCATCGGTAATGTCTGTCATGGAACTCTCCTCGCTGAAAAAATGGAAGTCTTGAATTCGGCTGTTACCCGGGCGGGCATCAATCCATTCGCACGCCACCATCGACGTTGAGGGTCTGCCCGGTGATGTAAGACGCCTCCGGCGATAGCAGGAAGGACACCACTGCGGCCTGTTCTTCTGGGAGACCTTGGCGCCGCATCGGCACACCCCGCGCAACCATCTGCTTGACCTCGGCTGCGTTGAACTTGCCGCTGCGATCGGCGGCACGCGAGAAGGTGCCGTCCATCATGCCGGTATCCACCGAACCGGGGCAGATGCAGTTCACGCGGATTTGATGGCGCGCCAGTTCCTGCGCCATCTGCTGGGTCAAGCCGATCACCGCGAACTTGCTCGCGCAGTTGGCGCCGTAGTACGCCATGCCCATGCGCCCCGCCAGCGAAGAGAGATTGACGATGGCGCCGGGACGGCCGGCCTTGAGCAAGCCCTGCGCGCCGCGTTTGGAGACGTGATAGACCCCGTTGAGATTGACGTCGAGCGTGCGCTGCCACAGCTCATCTTCGAGATCGACGATGGCGGTCGCGCCGGCCGGTCCCGAGATGCCGGCATTGTTGACAATGGCGCCGATCACGCCGAACTCATGCTCAGCCTGCTCGTACAGGGCCCGCACTTGCTCGGGCTGAGTCACGTCGCAATCTACCGCGAGCGCTCGGCGGCCGAGGCTGCGAATCTCATCCGCCAGGGCCGCGATACCGCGCCAACCGCAGGCACGCTCATGCTCGGGAAAGTCTTGCTCCTTGCGTGCGATGGCCGATATAACCACGTCGGCGCCGTCGTCCGCCAGCCGCAGGGCGATGGCCCTGCCAATGCCGCGCAGCCGTCCCGCACCCGTCACCAGCGCCGTGACACCCTTCAGCTTGGAGGACGGCACCTCAGTGCTCCCGCACGGCGATCACGACCTTGCCGCGCATCTCCCGGATGCCCAGGGCGGAACGTCTGGCTTGCAGATCAACACTTTCCAGGCAACAACGTGTCGTCCCAACTTCCGATGGGCTTTTAGCGCGTGAAGCTCCATTCGATCGTGCGTATCTCGCGTTTGCATCGTTGCCGCAGCACGAGTTCGTCTTCATTGATCTGCCCATTCCGGTAGGCCCGGCATTTTTCGAAGGTCCACCGGAATGCCGGACTGACGCGGCATGCGGTTGATGGTCTGCAGATCGTCGTCGAGCGATACGAGGCGGCTGGTATGCCCGCCCAGCCTGCCGAAAGGATCGGCCGCCGGATCGAGCGCACCCCAGCAGTGAGCCATCGACACCACGCCCGGACGCATCGTCGAGTCAGAACGCACATAGCCGACGATTTGGCCACGGTCGCCGATAATCTCGACGGCATCACCCTCGCCGAGATCTTCACGCGACATGTCCTCTGGATTCACATAAAGGTAGTTGGGCACCTTGCGGCCAAGATTGCGTTCGTTCAGACGAAACATGCCATTGAAGCTTTCTACCAGGCGTCGCGAACTGAGCCGATAGGACTTGGCCGACTGTGCAGCGACGGCCAGGCAATCGCTGATTTCACCTGCAACATCTGCCGGACACAGGTCCAGCCGCGCCGTATCTTCGGCGGCCGGCGGCTCCAGGATCATGGTTGGAAGCTTGGGCTCGAAACCACGCGGATGCGTCTTCAGCTCGTCGAGCGATACGGGCGTCTGCTGGCACAGCCAGGCCAGCAGTCCCTCGCGCGAGGGCGGCGTCTGCTCGTCAAGCTTGATGCCGCCGGGTATCGCGGAATAGTCCATTCCGAAGATCGCGTTCTTGAAAGTCAGTTGTACTCCGAGCCGCTTGGCCAGGCCCCAGAAGAAGTAACTCTCCTCCATGACGCCTTCGGGCGCGGACAGGATCGCCGGCGTGTACTGGGCAAAGGGCTTGAAGAACACCATGTCATTGAAGGCGGTGAGGTCGGATTTCTCGAACGGCAGCGGCGGCGGAACCACGTAGTGCGCAAGCTTGGCTGTTTCGGTCATGCGCGGGTCCAGTACGACCAGCAACTCCAGGCTCTTTAAGGCTGCAAGCGTGCGCTCGGGATCGCCCAAGGCCATGACCGGATTGCCACCGAAGACAATAAGCGCCCTGATCTGATCCGGACCGCTTTCGAGGATTTCGCTGGGCAGGATCGATGTAGGGAATTCACCGTAGATCTGGCCATACTGCCCGTTGCGGCTGCGTGGTCCCGACTCCCAGCAACGCATCGGCGGAATAACCATCTCGCGCGGCAGCTTGGGTACAAATATCCCCGGATTCGGGACGACGTCGCCTGCTCGCAGGTAGCCACCACGCAGGGCGTTGAGTGTCTCGCAGAGGTGTTCAGCCAAATTGGAAAAATCCGACATACAGACGCCGGTACCGCAGCCGGCGGATGGTCTGCGGGCACGTCCGTACATTTCCGCCGCTGCCACCAGCTGCTCCTCCGGAATGCGGGCACGAGCCGCGACCAAGGCCGGGGTGAAATCGCGCACGGCAGCGCGCAGTTCGTCGAGATGGCTGACGTAGCGATTGCAGAAACTCTGATCTTCATAGCCCCGCTCGATCATGAGATTGATCAGGCAGGCAAAGATAGCGGCGTCGTGCCCAGGCAACGGCTGAATGAATAGATCGGCAAAGCGTGCCGTCTCCGTTCGCCGCGGATCGATGACGATGAACCGGGTACCGCGCGCCTTGGCGGCGCGGATGTGCGCCGCCTGGTTGCTGTTGGGAACCGGCGTGAAGGGGTAAGCCTCGTGGGAAACGATCGTGTTGTTGCCCGCCAGCAGCACCACATCGGTGTCCTCAAGCGCAGGACGGCCGCTCGCAAATATGCCCATGCGTTGCATGGTCACCCACTTGGATGACTGATCGATGGTCATCGTCGAAAACACATTCGGTGAGCCCATCGCCGAGACGAAGCTCTTGGCCGTGGGCCGCGCGATGGGATCCATATACGAGCCGGTTCCAAAAAAAAGACCCAGCGCGCGTGGACCATGTCGATCGAGTATCCCGCGCAAGCGCTCCGCGAGCGTGTCGAGCATGGCTTCCTTGGCGGCCGGTTCGAAACTGCCGTCGCCGTTGCGCTGCAAGCACTGTGTCAGGCGATTCTCCTGACCGTTGTGCAGATCGGCATTCATGTGCCCCTTGATGCACAGGTAGCCCGCAGATATCGCATGCTCGCGCTCCGGAGCAACGCTCAGGATGCGGTTATCCTCCACCTCTACCTTCATTCCGCAGTTCGCGGCGCAATTGCGGCAATAGGACAGATGCGTAGTGCTCATGGGCGACTCCTCAACGTGTTATCCGGCACAGGGATCGACGCGCGTGATCAGCTCTTGAGGTGACATACGCGGGGACCTGCTTCTTGCAAAGCTTGCTGTTGTCCGAGCGCGGCAACTGGGCATCGAAGTCGATGGAACGCGGACATTTCACATGCGACAGGCATTCGCGGCCGTGGGCGATCAGCTCGCGCTCCCACTCGAGACCAGCCCGCGACGGATCACGCTGCTGCACCGTCGCCGTAACCACCTCGCCGAACACCGCAACGTCGGGCGCGACCTCATGCGAGTAGACGTTTACAGCACCGCGTGACGCCCGGCCTTCACAGCGAGTAAGTGGAACACCTGTGCGCAGTGCTCGGAAGGCCCATCGAGGTCGGCGTAGATCACGACCTTGCCGCTGTCGCGCAGGATGGCGGGACCACTTGTCGGGCTGCGTCCTGGCGAGTTCGGTGAGATGCATGAGAGCTCAGATCACGGTGAAGCCGCCGTCGATGATCAGCTCCGTGCCGGTCATGAACTTGGATGCGTCCGAGGCGAGGAAGGCGATCACCGAGGAGATGTCGTCGACTTCGCCCATGCGGCCCATCGGGAATTGGCGCAGCACCATCTCCAGGCCGGCTTCGTAGGAGGGGATCAGGCCGATCTTTACCGCGTCGGTGAGGCCGCTGCGACCGAGGTCGGTATTGGTCGGCCCGGGATGCACCGAGTTCACGCGGATGCCGGTCTTCATGCGGGCGAATTCCACCGCCATCGCCTTGGTCAGCATGCGCACCGCGCCCTTGGAGGCACAGTAGGCCGCGTGCATCGGCCCGGCCACCTGGCCGTAGACCGACGACAGATTGACGATCGACGAGCCCTTGCTGGTTTTGGCCGATTCCGTCAGTAGAGGCAGCGCGGCCTGGCAGCCGAGCCAGACGCTGTCGACATTGATGCGCTGCACGCGCTGGTAGTCCTCGAACGAGGTCATCACGAATGGCTTGTTGAGAATGATGCCGGCGTTGTTGATCAGCACATCGAGCCGCCCGCATTCCTTGGCGATGCTCTCGATCACGCGCTTCCAGTCCGCGGCCTGCGTCACGTCTTGCGCGAACACCAGTGACTTGCCGCTCTGCTCGCGCAGGAGCGCCTGGGTTTCCTCGGCACCCTTCACGTCGATGTCGGTGCCGACCACCTGCGCACCCAACGCCGAGAGTTCCAGCGCGGTCTGGCGGCCAATGCCCTTGGCGATGCCGGTGATCAGGACGGTCTTGCCGCTTAAATCGAAGTTCGACATGGGTGCTCCTCAGGATTCGGGTGTGTTCAGAACGAACCGGCTTCTTTAGGCCGATTGCGCCCGCCGCCGCACTCCATCACCGCTTGTCGGCGCTTGGGCCGATTGACCTTATGAGCGGTGGTTCGGGCCGGCAATGACCCGAATCGATAGACCAATTGATCGCTCATGACACCGGTGCCGGAACATCCAGCTTATGCCACTACCAGCGCATAGCCATATCATCAATCAAAAGTCAATAGATTGGTCAAAAATCAGCAAACTGCAACGGCACCCCCACACTATTCCTCTCTAAGTTTCGCTCGGCATTTTTCAATGGCACTCCTCACGATCCACATCGCCAATTATTCTTACGTGCGCCATTTGTAGTCGTCTGTTTCAGCGGCGTAGTTAATGAACCAATCTAGCGATTCAGGATTCATCATCGCGTCTCGACTTGCGGCCTTTTCTGAGGGCCATCCCATGAGGATTTTCCGCACTGGAATTTCCATCTTTTTTCCAGTGAGGGTGTACGGGACCGCATCAACCGCATAGATCAAATCCGGGACGTGTCGCGGACTGCAGTCTTCACGCAACTTCGAGGCGATTTGCTTGACCAGATCGGGAGTGAACGCATGATCCGGCTTGAGTCTGACGAACAGCGGCATGAAGAAATGCCCGCCCGGCAGTTCGCAGCACACGATCAGGCTATCGGCAATTTGCGGTAGTTGATCAACCGCCCGGTAGATCTCCGCCGTGCCGATGCGCACGCCATGACGGTTGAGTGTCGAGTCCGAACGGCCGTAGATGTAGCAGCCGCCACGCGCGTTGAGCTTGATGAAATCACCGTGCCGCCAGACCGCTCCGTTCTCATTGCTGAAAATGTCGAAGTAACTCTCGTGATAGCGCTTGCCGCCGACATCGTTCCAGAAATAGATCGGCATCGACGGGAATGGCGTAGTCACGACCAGCTCGCCGACTTCATCGATCACTTCATGCCCGCGATCGTTCCAGGCATGCACATCCATGCCGAGCATGCGAGTCTGGATCTCGCCGGCGTACACCGGCAAGGTCGGCACCGCGCCGACAAAGCCGCTACAAATCTCGGTCCCTCCGGATTGCGAAGTCACCCATAAATCCGGCTTCACGGCTCGATAAAACCAGGCAAAGGTTTCCGGCGTGCTGGGCGCTCCGCTAACCAGCACGCCCTGCAGCGCCGACAGGTCGAACGTCTCACTGGGCTTGATCTCCGCCTTTTCCATGATCTGCACGAACGTCGGGCTGGCGCCGAAGTGGGTGGCGCGGGTATCGGCGGCCAGCTTCCACAGAAAGCTGGGGTCCGGATGCATCGGCGAGCCGTCGTACAGCACCACAGCCGAGCCGGTCAGCAAGGCGGCAATCAGCGCGTTCCACATCATCCAGCCGGTGGTGCTGTAGAACAGCATCACGCTACCGGGCTTGAGGTTCATGTGAAAGTGCAGCAACTTCAGATGCTCGATCAGCATGCCCACGTGAGAATGGACGATCGCCTTGGGCAGCCCGGTCGTGCCTGAAGAAAATAGCACCCAGAGCGGATGATCGTGCGCGACACGCTCATAGCGGAATTGCTCGCGTGGCACATCGGGATGATCCAGCACTGCCGTCCAGGTCATCAGCCGCGGCAGTTCGGGCGGCGAAACACCGGGCTCCATGCATGGAAGCCAAATCACGCACTCCAGCGATGGCAGAGCCTCGACGATACGGCATAGCTCGATTTCGCGAGAAAAACTGCGACCGCCAAATCGATAGCCGTCGCAGGCGAACAGCACTTTCGGCGCGATCTGGGAAAAGCGCTCGATTACGGTCTTGACACCAAACTCCGGCGCCGCGGACGACCACACGGCTCCGATTGCCGCCGTCGCCATCATCGCTATGGCGGTCTCAGGCACGTTCGGCATATAGGAGACGACGCAGTCGCCGGGCTTCACGCCCATCGACCGCAGCTGCGTGGCCACAATGCGGACCTGCCGGCCCAACTCGTGCCAGGACATCCGCGCGAGCGGCCTGGTCTCGGTCAGATGCTGAATCGCGATCTCATCTGCGCCAGCTTTCGACTCATGCCGCAGCAGATGCTCGGCGTAGTTGACGCGCGAGCCTTCGAACCATTTCGCGCCGGGCATCACGCATCGATCGAGAACCTGCCGGTAGGGCGTGTCGGACAATACGTCGAAGTAGTCCCACTGCGCTGCCCAGAATTCCTCAGGCGAGCGCACCGACCAGCGCCACAGCGCATCGTAATCCTC
The DNA here is from genome assembly GCF_028291725.1 of Hydrocarboniphaga sp. Taxonomy (GTDB): domain Bacteria; phylum Pseudomonadota; class Gammaproteobacteria; order Nevskiales; family Nevskiaceae; genus Hydrocarboniphaga. Next base: position 155,560 of record NZ_JAQGNT010000043.1, read on the forward strand.
GAAATCTTTGCCGCGACAATTTCTCAACCAGGCCAGATGCTGAGTCAGATTGGAATTGCGCACCCAATCGACATCGGGCGTCCACAGCAACTCGCCTTCGACGACCAATTGGTCTGCCATGCTCATCGCCTACTTGACCCAGGGCCGCGCCTGCGTCGACATCGCCTTCTTGATCATGCCGAGCGTCTTGCCAGAGAGATTGCCGCTGCGGATCGCCTTGACGATCGCGATGATCTGCTTCGGAGTCATCTTCGGCGCCATGTCGGGCACGTCGTCGCCCCAGGCCCATAGACCGCCCATGTCCAGCGGGTGGTAGCCTGTCTCATAGCCGGCGTCGAACAGGTCACCGTCGGCGTAATGCTCAACCTCCTCGCCTTCCGGATCGAGCCAATAGTCGAAGATTTGACTACCGAGAATGTGGCGGCCGATTCCCCAGTGATGCTTCCAGCCTTTTGCGGACAGGTACTGCTGGCCTTGGCCAACACTGTCGAGATCGAAGGTTTCGTAGGCGCTATGCATGTACTGCGCGGCGACGTTCTGCATCAGCACCAACGAGTGGTGGTCGGTCGGCTCCTTGCCGCGATCCAGGCGGTTGAAACTCAGGGCCGGTGTCCCATCCTCCAGGCATTGCACGTCGGTCGGTATCAAACCGAAATGCGTCATGTACCAGTCGAGCGACTTGCGGAAATTGGATACCGACAGCACGGCGTGGCCGACGCGTTCCACCGGCGACGGCTGCAAGACAGGGCGCACTGTGCAGTTGATCCGCGGCTTCTCGAATGGGGTATTGATCGGCGTCAGCGTCGATTGAGTTGGAAAGCGCTCTACCGGCGTACGGCCCCAGACCGCGTCGGCGATGAATCCGTCCGGATCGTGCAGGCGCACCCGCTGCCCGCCGCCGGGGCCATCGATCGTCTCGATCGGCATGCCGGTGGCTCGACTCAGTGCCGTCAAATCCGACTCGCTGTTAAAGCTGAAACCGATCCCGATGTACCCCGATCGCGCTGCTTTTCCTAGCGCTTTTTTCTGCTGCCGAAAATCGTAAGCCGCGTAGATATACGGCAGCGTGCCAACGCCGCGCATGTAGACCGTATCGGCAGTCTGGGCAGCGAGATGCATGCCGAAATCGGCCAGGAACTGCTTTTGCTTTTCAAGATCGTTCTTGTTGAACAGGATGTAGGCGACGGCGTCGGCTTTGACGATTGCCTCCATCCGATCGATTCTGATCGTGCCGGCGGCCGCGACAGCGGCGGCGGACCGGTGTTCGCTGCCCGGATATTGGATGTCGGATTTCATAATGGCTCGTGTAGGTTCGATATACCGATCGACGTACTGATCTTTGCTTTCACGCGGCAGCCTTGAGCGCAGCCAGGGAATCGCGAACGATCTGCTCGGCATTGACCACCTCGCCGTCGTGCAGGATCGTCCGGTCAGGACGGATCACCGCACACCAGCCCGCCGGGACCTTCGTCATCAGCGGCTCACCGTCCATCACTTCGTAGAAGATGCCGGTACTGGCATTGCTGTCGCCGGCCGCACGCACATTCACGACCTGCCCTCCGCGCTCTTGCCACTGCCTGAGGCTGTCACCGCTCAACTGTGACTGCACATCCGCGCCGAAGCCGATCAAGGTCATTTTCGATCCGATCAGGTCGTCGCTGCGATGCGAACTGCCTTGCGGATTTTTGACGCGAAACTGCGGCAACATCGCGCCCCGGCGCAGCTTGCCGACGCCCGCCACGAAGAGACCTTCGCTAAACTCGTTCTTTGGCTTGGGACCGAAATCCTCAAGATACTTCCGCACCGGCGGTACCAGGCGCAGCAACCGCAGTGCGCCGTGGATGGTCACTGCCTTCAACCGGCTCCGCGGCATGATGACGCCCCCCATCTTCTTGGCGAGGTCGATCATTGCGATCGCATGCGGGCGCCGTTCCTGATCGTAGGTTTCCAGGATCGAAGCGGCAGCGTGACCGCGCAGCACCCAGGCCAGCTTCCAACTCAGATTCGCGGTATCGCGCAGGCCGCCGACCAGGCCCTGTCCGGCGAACGGCGGCGTGACGTGCGCGGCATCGCCGATCAGAAACGCACGCCCTTTGCTGTAGCGCTCACACGAGCGAGCCGCGAAACGATAGACGGCTTTTCGCTCAATGATCATGGCCTTTGTATCGCCCCAGGGCGCGAGCAGCCGACGGATCGACTCGTCCTTCTCCACCTCTTCGCGGGTTTCGCTGCCATTGAGCATGAACTCCCAGCGGGTTCTGCCGCCCGGCGCCACCATGTGAGGCGTGGGCCGATGCGGATCGCAAATGAACTCGATGTGATCGATGTTATTCGGCACGTTGAGCGCATCGACGATCAGCCAGTCTTCGCCGTAGGTCTGCCCGGTAAATTCCTGCCCGATGGCTTTCCTGACCGCGGACCCGGCACCGTCGGCGCCGATGATGAATTTCGCCGAAACATTCGACAGCTGACCATCGACCGTTTTCAATCGCGCAACAACCTGATCACCCAGGTCCTGGAAGTCGATCAGTTCGGTACTCGTCACCGCGGTAACGCTTGTTTGCGATTCGGCTCTGTTGCGTAGAGCGCGTTCGAGGTCCGGCTGGAAGAAAGTGACCTGCCGAGGATGGTCGTCAATCATGCCGCGCGTATTGATCGTGCCGAAATGGCCGAAATAAGGGCTGTGCATGCAGACTTTCTGAATCACGACTTTGTCGAACGCGTCGTCCGCCAAGCCCACCATCTGCAGGATGCGCAGCGCCTCGTTGTCTAGCGCGATCGCCCGCGGGGCCGTGAATATGGCCGGCGCCCGGTCGATCACGAGCGTACGAACACCGTAGCCACCAAGCAGGCATCCCATCGCCGCGCCCACCGGCCCGTAGCCGACGACCAGCACGTCGACCTCAGAAGGAATCAGCTTCTTCATGCAAATCCTCGGGCTGGATCAGCGACTCACGGTCGTATATTTGATTGTTATTACACTACTGACACTTTTATCATGATAGAGTTTTATATCTACAATGACAATGCCCTAATGCCATTGGGCAAGTGACCGGCCGAGCCAAGCTTCGGCGACGCGCACTTGAATACGGTTTTTTGTATCGGAACCACAACAAGAAGGATCAAGCCATGAAGAGACTTGCTTTACTGTTTCTGCTTCTGATATCCCCGCAGCTGCTTGCTGCTTCCCAAAAGACAGGTGATGCCGCCGTGACAAACTCCAAAGCCGAAATCGCAGAGCTGATCAATAGCTGGGGCTTCTACCGCGACCAGGAGGCTTGGGACGATTTGCTCGCCGCATTCACTGACGACGGCTCGATTTCCCTGAGCTGGTTTGACGGCCCCAACAAGGGCTTTGTCGCTGCATCAAAAAAGCTCGCCGAGCACAAGGACAACACCGTCAAGCACTACATCGGGGTACCGATGATCAAGCTCAACGGCGACCGTGCAATCGCCGAAGAAAACGTGACGATCATGGTCCGCGCCAAGACGCCGGTCGGCGAGATCGATACGACGTCCTATGCGCGCTTTTATGACTATGTCGTCAAGCAGAACGGAAAATGGAAAATTTTGAAACGAACCGCGATCTATGAGAAAGATCGAGCCGACGCCGTCGACCACGCCGCGCTGCCCGATGGCTTTTATAAGGACCTGGGCCAATACCCAGCACAGTTCAAATTCCTCGCTGCGGCGCTCGCAAAGGGAGGCAAATCAATCTCGCCGACCGCGGTGCTGGATAAGAGCCCCGCAATGCTGACGCTCTACGTCGACGGACAGAAGTGGCTGGCAGGTGACTAATAGATCGACCGACATCGGTTGCCGCATAGGCTCAGCTGGTCTGATAGTTCTGTCATAATAGAATTGATCATCTGTTCTGACAGACCCGGCACGTAAGCTCGATGTCAATGAAGACCCAATCTGCCAGCCGGCCATCGGCGAGTGGCACCCCCGCAATCAAGCCCAAGCCGCGAAAACCGGCGGCGGTCCCGAAGTCGGTTCCGGCTAAGGTCGGTCCAGCCGCGGCAATCGTAGTAGATGCCGCGCCGGAAAAAGAGACGCGTGGCTCTCGGCGAAAGCGCGAGACGCGCGAACGGCTGCTTGAGGCGGGTTTTCGCCTGATGGCCGAGCGCGGAATGGATGCCGTCGCGATCAACGAAATCACCGAAGCTGCCGACGTTGGCTTCGGCTCCTTCTATAACCACTTTGATACGCGTGAAGCGCTCTACGCGGCCATCGTCGATGTGGAATTCGAGAAATTCGGCGACGCGCTGGACCGGCTGGTGCGGGACATCGAAGATCCGGCTGAAGTCATCGCAATATCGATTCGCCACACCCTGTTGAACGCCCAGCAGAATCCGCTTTGGGGCCGCCTGCTGATACGCGAAGGATTGACTCCGGACCTGGTTTCGCGTGGCCTCGGTGTGCGACTGATGCGCGACATCACACGAGGTGTTGCCAGTGGTCGGTTTAAGGCCCCCGATCCGATCATGAGCTTCATCGCCATCAGCGGCGGCATCCTGGTCGCCATATCCGCCGAAATCCAGATGAGGGGCGGTGACGGCGCTGCGTTCACCCGCCACGGCTTGGACCAGCAGAGCCTGCCGGAACGGGCTGCGGCCTTCTTGATCCATGGCCTGGGCATTTCGTTCGCCGAGGCTGGCAAGATCGCCCGCAAGCGTTTGCCGGTGATTCAGGGGTCATCGCTACCTTAGACGACCGGCCTTTTAGACGTGTGGGCTCTTTCGCCTGGACAAGGCCTGGCGGCGAGTTAGGTCAGAACCTGCTCTAGAACGTCGTTCACCAGCGTGCCGACGCCGCTCACCTCCACCTCGACGCGTGTGCCCGGAACCAGCAGCACTCTCGGATTGCGCAGTGCGCCGATGCCCTTGGGCGAGCCAGTGACCATTATGTCACCCACTTCCAGCCAGGCGAATTCAGAGATGAAGCTGATCAGCTGCGCGAAGCTGAAGATCAGATCATCGACCGGCATGCGCTGCATCTCGTTGCCGTCGACACGGCAGACCATGGTCATGGTGGCGAGATCGACTTCGTCCGGTGTGGCCAGGCAGGGACCGAAGCCGCCGCTGCGATAGGCATTTTTGCCGGCCGTGATTTGCGGAGAAGCCTGCTGATAGCTCCGTGCACTCGCGTCGTTGAAGGCCGAGTAGCCGGCAATGTAGTCGAGCGCCGACTCCACCGGGACATTGCGGCCACGCTTGCCGATCACCAGCGCAATCTCGCCCTCAAAATCGAAGATGGGTTCGAGCTTGGGCTTCTCCAGAGGCTGCCCGGAGCCCACCAGGGTCGCGTTGGCGCGCAGGAAAAGAATGGGCTTGGGCGGTAAGTCCTTCAGGCCCATGTAGGCCTTGGCCTCGTTGAAGTGCGAATGCGTATTCATGCCCGCACACCAAATCGTGCCCGGGTTCGGGATGGGCGGCAGGAGTTCGATTTGCTCCAGCCGGAGATCGGGCGCCGCGCCTTCAAGCAGCCCCGCGGCGGACTTGAGCCCTTCGCCATCGGCGCTGGAGAGCAGGCTTTTCAGGTCGGGGAAGCGCTTGCCCAGATGCTTCGAGAGATCGACTGCTCCATCGCCCTTGAGAGCGCCGTAGCCAGACTGGCTTTGAATGCGAAAACTGATCAGCTTCATGAACGAGCTCCAAAGCGTGGATGCGCTGCATGGTTGAGCAACAGTGAGCAGTGAAGAACGAGCACCTCAAATTGCTTGCGGGCAAAGATCGTGAGCCGACTGGCGTGCATCAGAACTGCACGCTCAACCGGACTCCGTAAGTCCGAGGATCGCTGTAGCTCGCGGAGTCGATTCCGCTTTGGCTGGCAGTGGACGTCAGGCTTCGCGTGTTCTCAATGTTGCGGATATATGCCGAAACTGACCAAACATAGGTCGCGTTCTTCGGTGTGAGGACGATTTGGGCCTGGCTGCGCCATGCATCGCCCTGCTGCTGAAAGGGCAGATATTGGAACCCAACATAGTAGCTCGTGCGGTACTGAGTCTCTGCGCTCAGCAGTACGATGTAATCGGAGACGGGAATCGCCTGAGAAAGCGATAAATTGAGCGTCCACTTCGGAGAATTGAATCCCGGGTAACCGTCACAATTCACATGATATGAATCGCCGCCGGCGTTTTTCGTACTGGGGCATCCCACGAGTTGTGGCGGTGAATTGTCCGTAGTGATGATCGGGATAACGTCGACGATCGGGGTGTCATACTGAAAAGCGTTATAAGTCGAATCGAGATACTGCAGTGTCGCGCCCGCATGCATTCCCGGCCAGGGTAGCGCCTTGGCATCGAGTTCAAAGCCACGGATGCTCGATGAGCCGATGTTCTGGATAATGAAGTTCAGGTTGCCGTTGGTATCCTCGCCCAAATAACCCAGCTGTTGATCCTTGTATTCCCAATCGAACGCTTCTGCGTTGAGCTCGAAGTTGCCATTCCAGAAACGGTTCTTCGAGCCCACTGTGTAGGCGATGATCTTTTCCGGTCGGTAGCTCTCGTAGCCGGCGGCAATCGAGAAGCCTCCCGACCGGAAGCCGTTCTCGACGCTGGCGTAAAGCAGCGATTCGGGCTCCAGATCGTATTCAAGCGCGCCACGGAACGTTGGCCTGCCCTGGTTGAGCTTTGCTTGCTCACTCGTGATCTGGCGAATGATGATCGTCTCTTCCGGGAGCTGTACCGTTGGCAGCCCTCCGGCAGTCGGGATATTGAATGGCTGATCTTCAGGTTTGGGTGCATAGATAAACAGCCGGGCGTTGGGGCAATTCGGAATCCCGATGATCTTATTGATACAGACCATGGCCAAGCCGTCCGTATTCCCATCAAACTTCTTCCAGTCACGGGTGTACCGGGCACCGCCCACTACTCGCAGGTCATCCGTCACGTGGAAGGTGAGCCGGGCGAAGGCAGCTGCGGAGCTTGAATCACTATCGTAAAACTGGCGTGCGTAGACGGCCGACTGATTGATAGCGCCATCCGATGACACGGCTTCATGGTAGAAATACATGCCTGTCGTGTAATCGAGAAGCTCTCCTCCGGCGCTGGCCAATCGCGTTTCGACGCTGAATTGATTTCCGGTATCAACGGACCCCAGCGAGAACGGCGTGCCAACGATCACATTGGAATGATAGCCGCGGTATGCCGGAATGAACGTGACAACGCCTGCGTTCGTGGTCCAGTCCAATTCGGCATTGGTCCCGTAATAGTCGCTGTCGGATAAAGGATAAGGACTCAAATGATCATAATTTCGCCCGACCTGCGGAATGAAGAGCGTTGTCCGGTAGTCCTGCAATTTGGTTGAGAACAAGCCTTCGCTGGGGGAAAAATGCGTCGGCGTAGCCGTATAAGCGCCTGCCCGGGAATCGTACTGGCTGTAGTCCAGATACGTGCTGGACCCGCCGACTCCACCAGCATGCGAATAATCCCCGGACAATCGTAACGTGACGTCGTCGGAGAGCTGACTCTTTTCCTGTAGCCGAACGGACTTGATGTTTTTATCGCCGGTGCCGTCGTTTGCAAAGCCATCGTTAGCGGTCACCAGTGCCGAAAGCCGGATGGCGCTGTCTTCACCAATCGGCTCATTGAATGCACCCTCGGCGTTGTAGAAGGCATAGTTGCCGTATCCCACATTGAAGTAGCCCGATGTTTGCCCCAACTGCGGCTCCACGGGCAATACATTGAGTGCGCCACCGGTCGCATTTCGCCCATACAAGGTGCCCTGCGGGCCCTTCAACAATTCGATGCGTTGCAAATCAAAGAAAAGGCCTTGAGTCGAAGTCGAGCGACCGATGTAAACGCCGTCGTAATTGAAGGCCACCGCAGGATCGGTGTAACCCAGTTGGGAAAATGTGCCGACCCCGCGGACGAAGTTGCTGATGCCGTTGCTCACGAGCGCCGGCATTTTCTCGTTGAGCCGCGTCAAATCGACAATTCCGGACTTTTCCAGATCGTCTCCGGAGACGACATCCAAGGCTACGGCCGCCTTTTGCGCGCTTTCGACACGATGCTGGGCCGTAACCACGATTTCTTCCAGGCCGCCTGGCTCACTGCTGTCTCGAGCTTCGGCCTCCACCGGAGTCTCAGCCGGTGTATCGACGGGAATAGATGAAAGCTCCGGCGCCCCCGCAGCCTGACCGTCAGGCGTACTACCCTGCGCGACGGGAGCTTCCTGCGCAGAAGCGACCACCGACCAAGACAGGGGCAATACAAGCGCGAACGCTCGAAACACAGACAGGGACATGCTGGGCTCTCCTCCGATTTTCTTTCTTATATTGATAGCTTGTGCATATCTGATAATTTTGTCAATATCGATTTTCCAATCTGGGATGACGTTAGCCCCAGAACATATCCCGGCCTGCTTCGCTGTCTCCGACAGCAACGGCCGAAACGGCGCAGGAGAAGTGCAGTGGAGAAGCAACGCGGGATGAGGTTCGCGGAGGGCTCGCTATCACAGATGACTAAAGCCCGTGCTCTGGCGATCACGATCGTAAGTTCTGCCGCCTTACTGAGCGGTTGTCCCGCCGAATCCATGCAGTCGCGTAAAGAAGCGGCACCGGTCGAGCATCCAATGCGCGCCGATCAACTGTTCATTGAAAACGCCACGATCGTGGACGTACGCAAGGGGTTGCTTTTACCGGGGATGAATATCGCGATCAGTCGCGGCCAAATCACGACCATTGCGCCCCGCGGGAGCCTTGCAGCGGATTCATCAGCCCAGATCGTCGATGCCACCGGCAAGTTCGTTGTCCCCGGCTACAACGACATGCATGTACACGTGATGGGAGAAGACGATCTAGCCGACAGTTTGGCGCTGATGCTGGCGAACGGCATCACGGGATTCCGGCAGATGAGCGGATCGGAGGCTTTGCTCGAGCAGCGCCGAAAAGGTGGTTTGCCTATTCGGAACGATGAACCCGCACTATTGGCAATGCCCGGGCCCATCCTGACGCCGGTCAATGCGCGAACGCCGGAGATGGCGAGCGCCTTGGTTCGGAAGCAGCAGGCTGCCGGCGCAGATTTCATCAAAATCGGATTGGTCAGCCCCATCGTTCTGAAAGCGGCTCTGGAAGAAAGTCACCGCGACGGAATACCGGCTCTGGGGCATGTCCCACCCGATGTCGACGCGATCACCGCGTCAAACGAAGGCATGCATTCGATCGAACATCTGGGCCCCGGCGACAGCGTCATGATCGCGTGTTCCATGGAGTCAGCGGCTCTCCAGGGCGAGGCTCCCGCTTTGCCGGCCTTTCTCAAGATTCCCTTTGCGATCCCTTTCAGCGACCAGATCGTGGCGCACTTCCTGAAACGAATCTTGGTCAACCCTTCCATGGGGCTGTCGTCAAAAGACTTCGATCGCATACGACTGGCGGTTTCAACCTACAGCGAAGCCAAATGTCATTCGACGGCAGCGGTGTTCACCACCAACAAAACTTGGCAAGTCCCGACGCTTATTCGACTGAAGAACTCGCATCTTGCGGATTCAGCGGAGTTTACAAACGATCTCAATCTGAAATACGTAGACGCGGATCGGCTGAATCTGTGGCGCGAGGTGACGAAGGAGTTCATCGAAAAAGTGTCACCGAAGGACAAACAGATTTTGCGCGACGCTTATTCCCTTGATCTCAAGCTGGTCAAGCTGCTGGATGCCGACGGGGTGCGCATGATGGCTGGTAGCGATGCCGGGCCCGGTTGGATCGGCTTCTCCCTCCATACGGAATTCGACGAGCTGGCTACCGCGGGTCTGTCGCCTCTGCACATCCTGCAGATGACGACGATCAATGCCGCCGGCTTTCTGGGGCGCACTTCGACAATGGGCACTGTCGAGCAAGGCAAGGTCGCTGATCTTGTGGTGCTCGACGCGAATCCGCTGGACGACGCTGGGAATTTGCATCGGATCAATGCTGTCATCCGCTCGGGTTTCTATCGATCCAGCACGGATCTGGCAAACCTCAAGGCCGGCGTCGCGGCTTCCGTAAGCCGATAGAGGGAGAGACATCATGAGCGAACTTGATTTGAATCGCCGCATGTTCATTGCCGGCTCTCTGGGCTTGGCGGGCATCGGCACTTTATCGACCCGTGCCCAGGCATCACCCGCGAGTAAAGCCAAAGCACTGCCCAAGAGCTTTCTGTTCGGCTGCGCGGTTGCGGGGCATCAAGTCGAGGGCAACAATGTCAACTCCGATTTCTGGGTCTATGAAAACGTCAATCCGACGCTTTTTACCGAACGATCAGGCGACGCCTGCGATCACTATCATCGGTATGAAGAAGACATTGCCCTGACCGCCCGCCTGGGCTTCAACTGCATCCGGCTCAGCATTGAGTGGAGTCGAATCGAGCCGGAGGCTGGGTTCTTCTCGCAAGCGGAAATCGATCGCTACGAGCGAGTTCTGGAGTGCTGTCACAAACACGGCCTGGCTCCGTTTGTGACTTATAACCATTTCACGGCCCCGCGATGGTTTGCAGCCCGCGGCGGTTTTTCGAGAGATGACAGCTCCGAACTGTTCGCGCGCTATGCAGACAAAGCGACTTCCCGCTTGGGTCCTTTGATTGCGGCGGCCGCCACATTCAACGAACCGAACCTATTGCAGAGCGTGTTCTGGCACAAAGCGTCGCTGGCGGAATCACCCAAGGCGATGCAGATGGCTGCCGCTGCTGCAAGAGCCTGCGGCTCGGAAACGTTCGTGACGTTTTATAGCAGCGGCTCGGATGCTATCCAGGCCAACTATCTGGCGGCCCATGCCAAAGCTTACGAAGCGATCAAATCAGTGGCCGGCAACTTTCCGGTCGGCGTCAACATCGCGATATCGGACGAACAAGGTGTTGGCCCGAACAATCTGGCCACTCAACGGCAGAAGGATTGCTACGGATCCTGGCTTGAGGCCGCAGCCAAATCCGATTTCGTAGGCGTTCAGACCTATTCACGCAATCGGACGGGGCCCGACGGTGACCTCGGGCCCGAAGCTGGCGCTGAACTGACGCAGATGGGCTATGAGTTCTATCCGCAGGCGCTTGGCGCAACGATACGACATGCTGCTGCCGTCACCGGAAAGCCGGTCTACGTCACCGAGAATGGCATCGGCACGGAAGATGATACGCGGCGCATCGCATACATCGACGCTGCGCTGGCAGAGGTGGACAACTGCATCAAAGACGGTGTCGACGTACGCAGCTACATTCACTGGTCATTACTGGACAATTTTGAATGGATCTTTGGATACCGACCGAAATTTGGACTGGTATCAGTCGATCGAAAAACCTTTGAGCGCTCACCGAAGCCGAGCGCCCACTATCTCGGGGCTATCGCTCGAGCAAGAACTACCCGATCATAGCCAGTTCGATGGCCCCGTTCGGGAGATATCGAAATCGCTAGGCTCGGCGATAACACAGTCGACTCACTCCGATGTTCGATTCGCATCGGGCAGCGCTGACAGATCCTTTTCTGAAGGCGTCAAATCCGTGGATGCTCAGCACCCTTCAGAGTTTCCATCGGGCATTCCGGATGGATTTCGATCAGTCAAATGGCGGTTTCATGAATATCGATCCGAGCGGCACATCGACCGCTTCAGTAACGAAACCTGCGACCGGAGCACCGAGGAGTCTGCAGTTCTTCGTCATCGGTCTGTTTTTTGTCTTCGGCGGGCTCACCAGCCTGAACGATGTGCTCATCCCGAAGCTAAAGGATCTATTCACGCTCGGCTACGCTCAGGCGATGTTGGTTCAGTTCGCTTTCTTCGCCGCCTACTTCACTATTTCGATACCCGCGGCCTTGCTGGTCCGGCGATTCGGTTACATGCGGACCGCGGCTATCGGCCTGATGGTGATGACGACCGGATGCCTGTTGTTCATTCCTGCATCGCAGTCCGGAATCTTCAGCATGTTTCTCTTTGCACTGTTTGTTCTCGCGTCAGGAGTGACGACGGTACAGGTCGTGGCGAACCCGCTGATTTCGATCCTGGGACCAGCATCAACGGCACACAGTCGCCTCACCTTTGCTCAAGCTTTCAATTCCTTGGGGACCACGGTTTTTCCTTACGTCGGTTCTATCTTGATCCTGGGATCGTTGACGACGATCAATGCAAGGGATCTTGCCGGCGCCGCGCTGGAGTCCTACCGTTCGGTAGAGTCGATGGTCATCGTGCACACCTATGTGGGTCTGGCGGCAGCACTGACGCTGGTCGCCGTTGCGGTGTGGAGTATGCGAAGCAAGCTGCAGGAGAAGCCTGAAGTCGCATTGGGTCTCCTGAAGTCGTTCGATCTTCTCCTCAGGCCTCGTTTTGCCTTTGGAGCGCTCTGCATCTTTCTTTATGTTGGCGCTGAAGTCACTGTTGGTTCCTTCATTGTCAGCTACCTGATGCAAGCCGACGGGATGGGACTGGCAGAGCGGGACGCGGGCATGCACGTCCCATTATATTGGGGCGGCGCGATGCTGGGTCGATTCATAGGGACCTGGGCGCTACGCGTCTACTCGCCGGGCAAGGTGCTCGCGACGGCGGCCTTCACCGCGGCACTGCTACTCCTGGCGTCGTCGATCACCGCAGGCAGCATTTCGGGTTGGACGCTACTGGCAGTCGGCCTGTGCAACTCGATCATGTTTCCGACCATTTTCTCGTTGGGCTGCGAAAATCTCGGCAGTCGTATGTCCGAGGGATCAGGCATCTTCTGCATGGCCATTGTCGGCGGCGCCATCGTTCCGCTGATAGCAGGCTACACCGCTGACCACAGCAGTTTGAAGATCGCGTTGTTCATCCCCCTGTTGTGCTACGTAACCATCATGGGTTATGGCTGGTATGCCTGCGAATCCCGGACAGGATGAGTGGGAATTGCCCTTCGGCCGTTCGAGTCAAGCGTCCAGCAACGCTCGATCTCTCACGGCGCCCCTGTCGGCGCTGGTAGTCAAGGCGGCATAGGCCTTGAGCGCCATGCTCACTTTTCGGTTGCGGGGCAGTGCTGGTTTCCAGCCTTTCGCAAGCTGCGCCGAGCGACGCTGCGCCAGCGTGGTGTCGTCGATGTCGACGCGGATGGTTCGCCGCGGGATGTCGATCAGGATCATGTCGCCGGTTTCGATCAGCGCGATGTTGCCGCCTTCTGCTGCCTCAGGTGAAACGTGGCCGATCGACAGCCCCGCGGTGCCGCCGGAAAAGCGGCCATCGGTGATCAGCGCACAGTGCTTGCCGAGGCCCTTGGACTTCAGATAACTCGTCGGATACAGCATCTCCTGCATGCCGGGGCCGCCTCTTGGGCCCTCGTAGCGAATGATCACGGCATCGCCGGCTGTGACGCGGCCGCCGAGGATCGCGTCTACGGCCGCGTCCTGGCTTTCGAAGACCACGGCCTGGCCACGGAACACCAGCAGGCCGTCGTCCACACCGGCGGTCTTAACTATACATCCGCGCTCGGCGAGATTGCCTGACAGCACGGCGAGCCCACCGTCGCGATTGAAGGCCGCAGCGGCCGAACGAATGCAGCCTTTCGTTCGGTCGAGATCCAGATTCGGATACCGACAGTCCTGCGAGAACGCACGCTGGCTGGCGATGCCGGCCGGTCCCGCTCGATAGAACGTATGCACGGCGGCATCGTCGGACCGCATCACGTCCCAGCCATCGAGCGCGGCGGCTAGTGTTGTCGAATGTACGGTGGGCACCGAGGTGTCGAGCAATCCGGCGCGGTCCAGTTCGCCGAGGATCGCCATGACGCCGCCGGCGCGATGCACGTCTTCCAAATGCAGGGGGCCCGATGGTGCGACCTTGCACAGTGTCGGCACGCGTCGCGACAAGCGGTCGATGTCCTGCATCTTGAACGCGATGCCGCCTTCCTGCGCCGCGGCGAGCAGATGCAGCACGGTATTGCTCGAACCGCCCATCGCGATATCCAGCGACATCGCATTTTCGAACGCAGCCTTGGCCGCGATGCTACGCGGCAGCGCATGCTCGTCGCCGTCGCGATAGTAGCGATGGGCGAGCTCGACGATGCGGCGCCCGGCTTCGCGGAACAGGTTTTCGCGATCGGCATGCGTGGCGACCAGCGAGCCGTTGCCGGGCAGCGCGAGGCCCAGCGCCTCGGTCAGGCAGTTCATCGAATTAGCGGTGAACATGCCTGAGCAGGAACCGCAGGTGGGGCATGCCGAGCGCTCGATCTGCTGCACATCGGCATCGGACACGCGGTCGTCTGCGGCGGCGACCATCGCATCGATCAGGTCGAGTGTCACCGGCTTGCCGGCCAGTATCGTGCGGCCGGCCTCCATCGGCCCGCCGGACACGAAGATCACCGGGATATTCAAGCGCAACGCGGCCATCAGCATGCCGGGCGTGATCTTGTCGCAATTGGAGATGCAGACCAGCGCGTCGGCAGTGTGCGCGTTGCACATGAACTCCACGCTGTCGGCGATCAGATCGCGCGACGGCAGGCTGTAGAGCATGCCGTCATGGCCCATGGCGATACCGTCGTCGACGGCGATGGTGTTGAACTCCTTGCCGACGCCGCCGGCCTTCTCGATTTCGCTGATCACCAGCTGGCCGAGGTCTTTCAGATGGACGTGGCCGGGTACGAACTGAGTGAAGGAATTGGCCACGGCGATGATCGGCTTGCCGAAGTCGCCGTCCTTCATTCCGGTGGCCCGCCACAGCGCGCGGGCGCCTGCCATGTTGCGGCCGAAAGTACTGGTGCGGGAACGGAGAGCGGGCATGGGTCTGAGCCTGGGCGTGCAGCCGACGATGCGGCGGTGGCCGGATTCTGGCCGGCATCTCCTATACTGACCAATACGATTTAAGCCTCTCCGGTATATGGAGCACGAATAGTGGAATTGCGACAGCTGAAGTATTTCATCGCCGTTGCCGAGGAGCGCAGCTTCTCACGCGCGGCGCAGCGCCTGCATGTTTCGCAACCGCCACTGTCGACGCAGCTGAAAGCGCTCGAAGACGAACTCGGCGTGCGGCTGCTCGACCGCAGCAACCGCGGCGTGACACTGACCGCCGCCGGCCAGGTTTTCTTCGACGAGATGCGCGCGGTGCTTGCCCGGTTCGAGCGCGGCAAGGAGATGGCCCGCAACGCCGGGCGTGGCGACGTCGGCACGCTGTCGGTCGGCTTCGTGTCGATCGCCGACTACAGCATCCTTCCGCCGGCGCTGAAGGAGTTCCGTAGCCTGTATCCCGGCATGGCCGTGCAGTTGCATGAGCTGACCACGGACGCCCAGGTGCGGGAAATCCGCGCGGCTCGGCTTGACCTCGGTATCGGCCTCGGGCCGCTGGACACGCCGGACCTGCTGTTCGAACCCGTGGCGACCGAAGGCTTGGTGCTGGCGGCGCCGACCGGACACCATCTGACGAAGGGTGGCAAGGCGGTGGACCTCAGGGCCCTGTCCAACGAAAGCTTCATCATCCCGCCACGGGAACTCGCACCGGGACTGTTTGACTTGATCATCGGCAAGTGCCGCGCCGCTGGTTTCACGCCGCGGATCACGCAGCAGGCGCGGCAGATGCAGACCGTTATCAGCCTCGTCGCCAGCGGCATGGGATTCGCCCTGGTCCCGGCCTCGCTCCAGAACCTGAGGCGACGGGGCGTTCAATATCGGCCGCTGCGCGGTCCAGTAGCGGCGCTCGAACTCGGTATCGTGACGACCCGCGATGACGACAACCCGGCCAGCAGAAATTTCGTCGCGACCTTGTTGCGGGTCGCCCAAACAGGTGATTTCCTGGGCATGTGATCCCGTGATGGCCCAGGAGTCCGATCGCTGCTGTACGGCTCTCCGGGCTGGAAGCGTTGCTATTCGCCGTCGATCTTGGTGCTCGAAGGACACCGGCAGCGTGGCCACGGCGAGATGCCTCCTGGGAGGCAAAGCCATTGGACGAGCACCTGAGGGACACGCCTCGACACTGCGGACGAGCTACGACGCACGCGAGATCTTGATCGTATCGACGAATGCGCGGAGCGCCGAGGGGAGGTTGCGGTTGCCTGGGTAGTAGAGGAACGCGCCCGGAAAGCCGGGGCACCAATCGTCGAGCACGCTGGTGAGCCGCCGAGCCTTGAGTGCGTCACGCACCGAACTCTCGAACACGTAGGCGACGCCGAGCCCCACGAGTGCAGCTTCAATCATCAGACCTTCCTGATTCAAGATCAGCGTCCCCGGCACGTCGATCGCCAGCGTCTGCCCGCGCTTTTCAAATTCCCATGCAGGCAGTTTCCCGTTTGGAAGCCGGACCCGGATGCATTCGTGCGACTGGTGGTCGTCCGGGGTTTGCGGCCATTTATGCCGCGCGAGGTACCCCGGGGAAGCCACCGCGATGCAGCGCGCCTGGCCACCGAGCGGTATCGCGATCATGTCTCGGGGGATGGTGCCGCCGAGCCGCACGCCGGCGTCGAAGCCTTCTTTGACAATGTCGACGAGCCGACCTTCGGTCACGAGGTCGAGTTCGATGTCCGGAAACGCCTTCTGAAACGCGGGGACGACGTCGCGGAGCAGGAGGCGGACTCCTTGCTCGGGCGTATCGACGCGGACGCGGCCCGTGGCCTGATCCCGAAAGTCATCGACTTCGCCGAGCGCGCCGCGGAGTTCCTCCAGCGCGGGACGCAGACGGGCGAGGAGCCGTTCCCCAGCCTGCGTAGGCGCCACGCTGCGGGTCGTGCGGTGAAGCAAACGCACGCCCATACGCTGTTCGAGGCGACGCATCAGGTGACTCACCATCGAGGGTGAGATTTCGAGAATCTCTGCTGCTTTCCGAAAGGAGCGCAAGGTCGCGACCTCGGCGAAGGCGCTCAGCTGGGTGATGTCCGGTTTAGGCATTCATGGAAATCTAGTGTCTAATTGCGCAAGTTAACGATAGTGTTTCGAAGCTGAGCGCCCTTGACCTCACGCTTACGCCAGACGAAGGGAGCGGCATTGTTGTTGTAAGCGGCGGTGAAGCTACGAATCGCGTCGAT
>NZ_JAQGNT010000090.1 GCF_028291725.1 Hydrocarboniphaga sp.
TCCTGCTTGATCTTCTGGAACGCGCCCTGGTATTCCGTCTCGATGGTCTGCGTCAGATCGCCTTCCGCCAGCGCGCCGAATACACGGCCGACATCAACGACAACAGCGCTCATGTTCTCGACCAGGCTGTTGACACCTTCGCACAGATCGCGCACCGCACCGGTCTTGCCGTCCAGCGGAATACGCTGATCCAGATCGCCCCGGCGAGCTGCAGCTACCACGTCCTGGGTCTGCTCGACCGCCTGTTCCAGCACCCGCGCCGCCATCACCTGCGCGCTCACGTCGGTGGCGTACTCGACCACCTTGAACGGCTTGCCCGAGGCGTCGTTGATCGGGTTGTACAGCGCCTGGAGCCAGACTTCGCGGCCGTCCTTGCCAATGCGCTTGTACTGCCCCGACTCCGATTCGCCGCGATTGAGCTTCTCCCAGAACTGCTGGTATTCGATCGACTGTCGATAGTTCGGGTCGCACAACAGGCCATGATGACGGCCTTTGATCTCCGACAGGCTGTAGCCCATCGCGTCTTCGAACTTGTCGTTGGCGGCCAGCACGATGCCGTCCATGCCGAGTTCGATCACGGCCTGCGAGGCACTGATCGCGGCGATGCGCCCCTGCGATTCGGCGTCGCGCTCGCGCTGCAGCAACTCGGCGGTGATATCGCGCCACTCGAAGACATAGCCGATGCGTTCCTGCCTGTCGTCTTGGATCAGATTGACGATCAGCGAGAAGCTGAGGCTGCCCAATACCAGCCGGGCTTCGTGCGTTGCGTTCAGCTTCGCCAGCAGCTCGCGCTGAAACGCGGGGTTCTTGTTGAACAGGTCGATGCTGGCACCCACTACCGACTCGGCATTGAAGGCCGGCACGTCCTTGCGGATATCGGCCTCGGCCTGCTGCAGCATGGCCTTGATCGACTCGTTGAGGTAGACGATGTTGAACTCCGCGTCGGCGACCATCACGTTGGTCGCCACCACGTCCAGGCCCTGCTTGACGCGGGCCAGCTCGGAGGCCTTGCGCCGATCGCCGCGGGCGCGTTCGAGCAACTGCTGCTGCATGCGCTCGAGCATCGCCAGCAGCGTGCCGACCTCGTCGCCACCGATCGCGCCGATGGGATTGTCGAGGCGGCCCGCCGCGATGCCTTCGGCAACCGCGACCGCCCGTGCCAGCGGCCCCTTGATGCTGCGCGCGACCCACCAGCCGATCATCAGCGACAACGCGCTCAGCACCACCGTCGCAGCCGCAACCATCCGCACCGAGATCGAGAAATGGCGGCTGAAAGAGGCGGATTCGACGGCGCTGTTGCTCGCCTCCAGCTCGATGACGCCGTCGATCGCCTTGCCGGTCGCACGACGCCATTCGCGCGAAGAGTCGGCCAGTTCGGCGAGCTGTCCGGTCTTGCGGGCGGAGGCCGCCGCGACGATCTGATCGCCGACCTTGAAGTACTGTTCCGAGGCCTGCCGCACCGCCTCGATCCGCTTGGCAAGTTCGCCGCCGGCTTTCGACGCCAGCGCGTCGTAGCGCTTTACCGCCGCCTGATACTCCGCGCGATCGTTCTGCAGACGCTTCATGTAGTCCGCGCGTTCGTCGGCATCGGTCTGCTGGATCAGCTGCAGCTCGTCGATGCGCGTCTGCAGCAGCAGCGACTTCATCGCCGTCAGCGTTTGCGTGCGCGGCAGCGAATCGCTCTCCAGCCGGTTTGCATACTCGTGTGCGGTGTCGAGCCGCAGCAGCGAATACACGCCCAGACCCGCGGTCAGCACACAGGCAATGGAGAACGCAAGCAGCAGCTTGCGCGCGATCGGCAGATCTTGGATGGATTTCATGGGTGGGCAGGCTCGGCAAGCACAGGATTGGATTCGGTCGGGCGTGATGCGGACGCTGATTCGGACAGTGATTCGGGACGAGGCGGCAGCGGAATCAGAGGTCGTCGCGCGGCACAGACAAGGGCAGTAGTACGGAGCCGGCATGCGGCCCGGAGCACAGCCTGTTCTGGTGGGTCAACACCGCACCGCCGAGTTCACGGCCGAGCAGATCGAAGGTGTCGAGCAAGGCGCATACGATGCGTTTGCGGATCAGGGTGCCGCTGACGGCGTGACTCGAAAACTCTGCACGGCGCGTGGCCAGACAGCTGATGGCGGTTTGCAGGTGCATGGGTTTCTCCTGGGACAGCGTGCTCAGCACATCGAAATCGGATCGACCAGCGCATCGAGATCGAGCAGGGTCAGCAATGAGTCGCCGAATACGACGTGTCCGCTGACCGCGCCGTCGGCGCCGGGCGCCGCGACCTGGGGCGGCAGCCTGATGCGCGCGCCCTCGAGCGAATACAGCTGGCCGATGCGATCGACCCGCAGTGCCATCGGCTCGCCAGCGGACTCGACGACGATCAGGCATTGGCCGCTGCCGGCGTCGTCGTCGCAGGGCAGCCTTTCGATCTGCAGGCGTCCATGCAGGTCGAGCACCGACACGATACGGCCGCGCAGCGCCGCGACACCGAGCACGAAGCGCGGCGCGCCCGGCACCGCGTCGATGCTCGCCGACAGCACCACCTCGCGCACGCAGCCGATGCGCAGCGCAAAGGCCTGGCGGGCGATCTCGAAGCCGACCCAGCGGCTGATATCCGGCTGCGGCTTGCTTCGCATCAAAGGGTTGATCGGCGATTCCATGCTGCAGCGCGGCTCCCGTAGGCCATCCGGATTTTCTGGACCAGATTCTCTAGAGGGTTAGCGGTCAGCGGTTCAGGTTCTTGAGCCCGGGAGCGCGATTGTGTTGGCGGCCGATCCGCAGATGCGGATTCTGACCGGTGCATCAGCTGTCGTAGGCTGGGTTGAAGCGTAGCGAAACCCAGCGGCAGAGCTGCCATGCGAGCGCCAAGCTGGGTTTCGCTAACGCTTCAACCCAGCCTACCCTGCTGCGTCAGGCCCTACCCGGTTTCCTGCGGGTCCGAGCAGCCTGGATTTCCGATTCGCCCGCGACGCACGTTATAGCCATGAGCGAGGCCCAACGGGCCGCGCGACATACGAGCTAGAAACAGCCAAGGGAGTCGTGAGTGAACAACGCAAATGCAGTACGGGTCGGCGTCAAAATCGATGCATTGGAAATGCGCCAGGCGGTCTGGGCATCGTTCAAAAAGCGGCACGTCAAAACTTTGGCCTATGCACCGCTGATGCTGGGCGCCGAGCTGGCCCTGCTGGCCGCGCCGGCCGCGCATGCAGCCGACGAGCCGGCGACGACCGAGGTCGCAGCTGCCGGACCGGAAGTGGCGGCCAGCGACGACACGGCGGTGCTCGACGAGGTGATCGTCACCGGCACGCGCCGCAGCGGCGGCCTGCAGGTATCCGAGAGCCCGGCACCGATCCAGGTGCTCAGCGCCGAGACGCTGAAAAGCGCCGGAGCACCCGACCTGATCGCGTCGATCGCGCAGTTGGTGCCCTCGTTCACCGCCCAGGCTTTCGGCGGCGACCAGGCCAACCAGACGCTGTCGGCCAAGCTGCGCGGGCTGAGCCCGAACCACGCGCTGGTGCTGGTCAACGGCAAGCGCCGCCACACCACGGCCAGCCTCGCCGTGCTCGGCGGGCCTTACCAGGGCGCCGCATCGGCGGATCTGAACTTCATCCCGGCCTCGGCGATCGAGCGCATCGAGGTGCTCACCGACGGCGCCGCCGCGCAGTACGGCACCGACGCGATCGCCGGCGTCATCAACATCATCCTGAAAAACGGCTACGAAGGCGGCCTGGTCGACAGCACCTACGGCAAGTACTACGACGGCGGCGGCGACACCATCGACCACTCCGGCAACATCGGCTTCGGCAGCGGCCCCGAAGCGTTCCTCAACCTGACTGCCGAAGTCCGCAACAAGCAGCGCAGCGACCGCGGCAACCCCGATCCACGTGTGACCGATCCGGACACGATCGCCAGCTACCCGAACAGCAATGTGACGCTGCTGAAGGGCTATCCGTATCTCAACCACATTATGGGCGACCCGGAGATTCACACCCAGACCGGGTTCTTCAACTCCGG
The DNA here is from genome assembly GCF_028291725.1 of Hydrocarboniphaga sp. Taxonomy (GTDB): domain Bacteria; phylum Pseudomonadota; class Gammaproteobacteria; order Nevskiales; family Nevskiaceae; genus Hydrocarboniphaga. The sequence continues at coordinate 4,015 of NZ_JAQGNT010000090.1, forward strand.
CTACACCGTGGGTTCGGTCGATCTCTACAGCTTCGGCAGCTACGGTCAGAAGAAGGCGAACTCGTACGAAAACTATCGTATGCCGAGCCGCGCCTCGCACCAGGTCACCACCACCGACAGCGCTGGCGACACCACGACGACGACCGAGTATTACTATCCCTTCGGCTTTAATCCGCGCGAATCCACCGAGGAAACCGATCTGTCCTGGACCAGCGGTGCACGCGGCGTCGTCAGCGGCTGGAACTGGGATCTGAGCAGCACTTACGGCAAGGACACCGTCAAGATCGGCACCATCGATTCGCTGAACACCGACCTGTATGCCGCTACCGGCGCGTCGCCGACCAACTTCGACGACGGCGCCTACGTCTCCAGCCAGTGGACCACCAACCTGGACGTCAGCCACGAATACACCGTTGGCCTGGCCGGCCCGCTGACCACCGCCTTCGGTGTCGAACAGCGCCACGAAACCTACGAGCTGCAGCAGGGCGATCCCGCATCGACCTACGGGTCCGGCGCCTCGTCGTTCCCCGGCATCCAGGAAAGCGATGCGAGCAAGAACTCGCGCGACAACTACGCGCTGTATGCGGATTTCTCGATCACGCCGATCGAGAAGCTGCTGCTCGACGCCGCCGTGCGCTACGAGCATTTCAGCGACTTCGGCAGCACCACGATCGGCAAGCTGACCGGCCGCTACGATTTCACGCCGGCGTTTGCGCTACGTGGCACCGTCAGCACCGGCTTCCGCGCGCCGACCTTGGCTGAGGAGTACTACACCGCCACCAACGTCGGCCCGAGCACTGCCTTTGTGCAGCTTGCACCGAACGCGCCTGCTGCATCGCTGCTGGGCCTGGGCGATGGCCTGAAGCCCGAGAAATCGACCAACTTCAGCCTGGGCGTGGTCATGCATCCGACCGACAGGATCACCGCAACGGTCGATGCCTACCAGATCGAAATCCGCGACCGCATCGTCGCCTCGGGCTCGCTGTACAGCGAGTTCCAGGGCGAAGAGGTGGAGGGTGCCGACTCGATCACCGCGGCGATCATCGCCAACGGCAACGTGCTCGATCCCACGGTGACCACGAAGGGCATCAGCATCTTCGCCAATGGTCTGACCACGCGCACCCGCGGCGTCGACATGGTGCTGAGCTATCCAGGCAGCTACGCTTTCGGGCGCATCGACTGGACTGCGTCGGCGAACTACAACAAGACCGAGATCACCAAGATCAATGCCAGCCCGGCGGAACTCGGTGGCCAGTCGCTGTACGACGAGACCGCCCAGTCGGATCTGACCGACGCTTCGCCGAAGTTCCGCGTGAACTTCAGCGCGGCCTACAGCTTCGATGCCAGGTTCTACATCACGCTGCGCGAAACCCTCTACGGAAAATCTTCCGAGCAGGTGATCGGCGACGATGGCGCGTACTACAAGAACGAGATCGGCGTGACACCGATCACCGACCTGGAACTGGCGTTCAAACCGACCGCCAGCGTGAAGCTCAGCATCGGCGCGAACAACCTGTTCAATACGTATCCGGACAAGGTCAACAGCGATCTGCTCAAGACCTACACGGACGCGGTCGACAACGCTGCGGTCACCAAGTACCCGTCGTTCTCCCCGTTCGGCTTCAACGGCGGCTACTACTACGGCAAGGTCAGCTACACGTTCTAAGCGGCAAGCGTCAAAACCAACCGGCCCGCGCGATGCGGGCCGGTTTTTTTTCGCACCTCAGTTCAGCAGGTAGGTTGGGGTGAGCGCAGCGAACCCCAACATCGGCGCGGGCACACGTTGGGGTTCGCTGCGCTCACCCCAACCTACTCACCACTGCAAGCCCACGCTGATATACAGGCTGCGGCTGATGCCGAAGTTGTAGGTGCCGGTGTCCTCGCCGGGCACCAGCATGCCGTAGTAGCGGTGGTTCAGCAGGTTATAGACATTGGCCTGCAGGCTGATGCGGCCGGCGCCGAAATCATGGCTGCGTCCGACATTCAGGTTGATCACCGTGTAGCCGCCGACACGCTCGCTGTTGGTGGTGCTGCCGTAACGCGGGCCGGTGTATTTGGCGTCCGCGCCGACAAAGCCGTCCCTGCCGCGCCAGGAAACGTCCAGCGTCGCCATGCGGCCGGGCGTCGCCGGCACGGTCTTGCCGGCGCTGTCCACGGTGTGGCTGCCGAGCACGTCGTCGTAGACCTCGTAGTCGTCCTGAAAGCGCGAGCGATTCAATGACAGCGTCGAGCCGATGCGCCAGTGCAGCGCCGGGTTCCAGTACAGCGAGGTCTCGACGCCGAGCGTTTCGATCGCGCCGACGTTCTCGTAGGTATCGACGCCGACGATGTCCGGATCGGTAGCCTGCAACTCGAGCACGCGATGGCGGTAGGCGATGTGGTACACCGACACCGCGCTCGCGAAATGGCTGCCGGTAGAGCGGATGCCGAGATCGATATTGTCCGAGGTTTCGGGCTTCAGATCGGCATTGAAGCTCGATGCGACGAACGCCAGCCGCGGCGTCGCGCTGAAGTTCTCCGCGTAGTTCGCGAACAGCTCGACATTGCCCGCATAGCGCCAGACGAAACCGACCTGGGGTTGCAGCAAATCCTGGTCGGTCTTGGTGCGCGTCTCGCGCTGCTGCCGGTTGAAATCGTCGTTGTTCAGATAGCCGCTGGCGCGGCGGTCGACGATCAGGCCCTTGCTGCCGATCGCCAGCGTCGCGCGCTCGCCGAACAGCGCGATGCTGTCCTTGGCGTAGAACTGCCGCGTAGCGGTGTCGATGCGTCGGTCGTAGTAGATCGTGATCGGCAGCGCATCGGTGTGCAGCGTACCGTCGGTGTCCATGTCGTAGAGCGGCCGGGTCTGCGTGAAATCGTATTGCTGCAGCCAGCCGCCGACCGTCAGCCTGTGCACACCCAGCGTCCGCTGCAGGCTCAGCGTGACGCCGCGACGCTCGCCCTGCAGCTGCTCCAGGCGGCCGCTCGCCGCGCCGCCGCTGTCCGGCGGCTGCACGTCACTGCGCTGCGGAGCACCGGCCAGCGCATCGTCGTAGAGCGTCTGCGCGGCATCCGGCGTGACGCCGGCGGTGCCGTAGCCGCGCTTGCTCTCGTAGTAGGGCTGGATCTGCAGATGCGCATCGTCGGCCGAGCCGATGTCGGCGCGCATCATCAGCAGATTGTCGGTGCGCCCGTTGCGCCAGTAGTCGTAGTAGCGCGCGTCGGCAGCGCCGTCGCCGCTGAGCTTTTGCGTGTAGATCAGGTCGGGCGAGCCATCGATGTTGTAGCTGTCGACGTCGTGATCGTCGCGGTCGCCGTACAGCCAGCCGAACATCAGCTGGCCGAACGGCAGCGTCTGGATCGCCTTGAACTGCGCGCGTTCGGTCTGCATCGAGGCCAGCGAGTTCTGCTGTTGGTAGGCGCGGATCTGCGAGGCGCTGAACATCGCGATCGGGCCGCCGGTCCACAGCGGCGCGGTATCGACGCGGCCGTAAACCCGGCTCATCTGCTCGCTGCCGCCGGTGTACGAGCCCGCCGCCTGCCAGACGCCCGCCGGGTCCAGCGTCGAATAGCGCAGCGAGCCGCCGAGCGCGTGGAACGAGGGCGTGTCCACATCCGCCGAGCCCTGCGCGACCTGCAGTTCGTCGAGATTCTCATTGTCGATATAGCGGTTCGGCGGTGTGTCACCGCGTGTATCGGGCGTTTCTTCCAGCGGCACGCCGTCGAGCGTGATCGCCAGCTGGTCGGCAGTGAATCCGCGGATACGCACGCTGGTGCCGAATTCGTAGAGACCGAAGGGATCGGTGGACTGCATGTCGACGCCCGGCAGCAGATTCAAAAAAGCCTGGGGTGCAAAACCCGGCACCTGCGCACGAAAATAGGGCTGGGTCAGCGCGTTGGCGGCGCGCACCTGGCCGGCGCCGTAAACCGACATCGCGACCAACTCCACCGGCTGCACCTCGATGGCGGCCGCGGGCTCGGGGCAATGCGCGGCGATGCACGGCCGATCGCCGGCGCGGCTGCGCGGCGCGGCCTGCGGCTCAGGCTCGGCATCAAGCGCCGACAGCACCAGCGTGTCGCTGCCGATCACGCGGTATTCCAGCGGCGCACCGGCGAGCAGCCGGGTCAGCGCCTCGGTGATGCTGTAGCGGCCCTGCACTTTCGGCGATTGCAGCGTATTGATACTGGCGGCCGGCGCGACGATCTGGATATGCGATTGCTGCGACAGCTGGGTCAGCGCGGTGCTGAGCAGCTGCGCCGGGATGTCGAAGTTCAGGCGCCGGTCGAGATCGGCGGCCGCCGCGCTGCCGATCGGGCCGCAGGCGATGACGGCGGCGAGCACAGCAAACCAGCATCGGCAGCGGGCTTCAGGCAACGGCAGCCCGCGCAACGGGGAATCGCCAGCCCAGCCGGTACCGTGCTTCGAGTCTTGCTGCCTGGATCACATACACGCCTCCGCCGCCTCATCTGATGGCTGGAGCAAGAAGCGTGCAGGTCAATAGCGTAGGTTGGGGTGAGCGCAGCGAACCCCAACAGGTTCCGCGCCGATGTTGGGGTTCGCTGCGCTCACCCCAACCTACAAAACTACAAAATCGATACGGCTAGGGCTTTTTCGGCGGACGCAGCGCGGCGATCTCGGCCGGCGTCAGCTTGTCGGTGTAGGCATTGCCGAACTGGCTACGCACGTAATTGACGACGTTGGCGATCTGCTCGTCGTCCATGACGTCGCCGAACACCGGCATCGCGCCCTGCCCCTTCAGCACCAGGATCGCCGGATACATTTTGCCGGCGAGCCGCGGATTCTCAGCCAGTGCCGGATAGCGGCCCGCACCGGTCGCGCCCTTGGCGTCGGCCATGTGGCAGCCCTGGCAGACGTTCTCGTAGATCGACTTGCCGTCGCGCTCCTCGAAGGTGTAGCCGCGGCTGAACGAGACGTCGCCGGCCAGGGCCTGCGACGCGAAGGCCGGCAGCGTCAGCAGCACGGCAGCGCACAACAGATTTTTTGGTTTGATCATCGAAGCGCCCTCAATGGCTCTGCACATGTTTGTGCAAGCGCTCGATCGCGTTGAGCGACGACAGCAGCGCGCCTTCCTGCCAGGCGTTCACATAGGACGCATGTTCGCCGGCGAGCATGATGCGGCCGTCGAGCTGGCACAGGTTGTCGTAGTGCGCGGCGCGCGTGTCTTCGGTCCAGGTGCCGGCGCAGCCCAGCGTCCAGGGCACGCGATGCCAGCCGACCGCGATGCCGTTGTCGAACTCGGTCTTGTACTGCGCATGGATTTTGGAGCCGTATTCGACGGCTTTCCTGACTCGCTCCGCCGGCGGCAGCGCGGTGAACTCGTAGGCGTTCGGCCCGAACATGTAGCCGCCCAGCAGCACGCCCTTGCCGCTGCTGTGATAGCCAGTGTTTGGATAACCGATCAGCCGGATCGGCATGTCGGTATAGCTGGTGCCGCCGTAGATGTGCTCGTCCTCTTCCCAGAAACGGCGCTTGAACTGCAGGCCGAGCTTGACCGCGGATTCGTAGGGCACCGCGCGGATCGCGCGGGCCATCTTGGGCCCGACCTTGATGTCGATCTGGCTCAGCACCGACAGCGGGATCGTGCACAGGCAGTAGTCGGCGGTCGCCTGCATGGGCGCGCCGCCGGTTTGCGAATCGACATAGGTGACGGTGACCTTGCTGTCGTTCTGATCGATCTTGGTGACCTTGCTGCGGTAGCGCACCAGGTCGCCGATCTCGCGCTGGAAAGCCTTGGCGACGCCGTCCATGCCGCCGACCGGCTGGAACAGCGTGGTCTGGAACTCGACCTGCTGGCCGATGCTCAGGTGATGCCACAGGCCGGACTTCAGCACATCGCTGGTGGACATCGGTGTCGACGGGATCGGCGCGCCGCCGATGCCGCCGCCGGGCGGTTTTTCCCAGCCGCGGCGTTCGCTGCTCTGCGGGTTGCTGGCGTAGGAATAGTTCTTGTCCAGCGCGCCCCATTCCTTCAGCGCCGACAGCAGGATCTCGGTATCTTCCTTGCTGACCGCGTCGTCGAGCTTGTTCTGGCTGGTGCACTTGGCCAGCAGCTCGGCGACATGGCCGTTGAAGTCCGCGTGGATGTTGCGATAGCGCTGCGGCTTGCCGCCGAAGGCCTCGGTGGAATGCAGGTAGGCGTTGTAGTTGACCTGCACGAAAGGCTCGAGCGCGACGCCGAAGCGCTTGCAGTAGTCGAGCAGCGCGCGGTGGTGGAACGGGATGCGCCAGGGACCGGGGTTCACGTACAGGCCAGGGTCGAAGCCGCAGGTCTGCGTGGCGCCGCCCAGCTCGGTGAACTTGTCGCCGCCGCGCAGCGTCCAGCAACGGCCGCCGACGCGCTCGTTGTACTCCAGGATCTGCACTTTGTAGCCGGCCTTGCGCAGTTCATATGCCGCCACCGATCCGGCGTGGCCGGCGCCGAGTATCAGCACCGATTTGCCCTTCGCACCGCCGTCGAGCTTGATCGGGCCTTTGTAAGTGGACTCGGCGACCAGCCCCATGCTGGCCATCGCGCGGTAGCTCGCGCCGCTGCCGGCGACCAGGCCAATCATGGCCAGCAGATCGCGGCGGCTCATCGGTAAAACGGACGAAGGCTCGGTCATGGGTCTTTTTTTATGCGCTTCCTGGCGGCTGGGATTTGGGCTGTCGCATCGTTAAACGTGCAAGACCCTCGAATCGGAAATGCAGCCGTAGGTTGGGGTGAGCTTTGCGAACCCCAACATCGATGAGCGCCAATGTTGGGGTTCGCTGCGCTCACCCCAACCTACGAATCTACCGCTGCGACAACAGCACGCGGCCCTGGTCGTCGCGTGCCGCGCGCACCGGGAATACCGCCTCGATCGCGGTCACCCAATCGTCTTCGCGGCCCTGCACCACGGTGCCGGTGTAGCGCAGCTGGCCGAGCGCGGCATCGACCAGCACCACCGGATGCGCCGCGTAGCGATTCAGGTTGGCGACGACCAGGGCGAGGTCTTCATCGACGAAGGCCATGCTGCCGTTGCGCCAGGACAGCGCCTGACTCTGGTCGGCGGCCCGCACCGCCCAGCCGGAGGACCCGGCAACGACCTGGCGGCCGGCCTCGAGGCGCAGCTTGTGCGTGGCGTCCTCGTCATCGCCTTTTGCATCGACTTCGCGAACATCGACGATGCCATGGACCACGGCCACTTCGATCTGCTCGCCCGTCCGGCGAATATTGAACGCGGTACCCACGGCAGTGACGCGCAGCTTGCCGACCTGCACCACGAAGGGCCGCGACGGGTTCGGCGCGACCTCGAAATAAGCTTCGCCGGCGTCCAGGCCAAGGCGGCGCTGCGCCGCGCTGTAGGCGACCGACACCGACGACATCGCACCCAGCGCCAGCTGCGAGCCATCCTCCAGCTTGAATTCCTGCTGCTCGCCGAGGGCAGTGCTGTAGGTCTGCAGCGGCGGCGTGCTGCGCTCGACCAGCCAGACAGCGACGCCGACCACCAGGGTCGCGGCAATCGCCAGCGGCGGCAGCCAGCGCCGGCGCCGGTGATCCCGGCCCGCACCAATACCGGCTGCGGCGCCGGTGCCAGCCGGTTCGTCCAGCAGTTCGCGCGTCAGCGCGGCACGGGCCTCGGCGTCCAGGGTACTGAGGCGGCCGCCGAGCTTCTCGATGTTCTCGAAAGCTTCCAGATTGGCCGGATCACTCTGGCACCAGTCCAGCCACTGGCTGATTTCCTCGGGCGCTACGTCGGCTTCGCGCAGCCGCACCCACCACAGGCCGGCCTGCTCGGTGCGCGATAGAGTGGGATGGTCGCTTGTCATCGTCGGTCCTCTCCGACGATTGTCCCGCATTTCAGTCCTTTGCGCTCTCGTCCATTCGCTGGTGGCAGGTCGCCATGGCCCGGGCGATGTAGTGGCGGATCATCCGGTCGGTCAGGTTCATGACCTTGGCGATCTCCTGCACGCTCTGCTCACCGAAAATGTGCAGCGCAAAAGCCCGGCGGCATTTCTCGGGCAGCTCGCGCAGCGCGGCCTTGATCACGTTCAGTTCCTGCTGCGCCAGCACCGCGCGCTCGGGGCCGGGACGGGTCAGCAGGTTTTCAAAAAAATCCTGCGGCGAGTTGCGCGTCAGCACCTGGCGATGCCGCAGCCGGTCGATGGCCAGATTGGACGCGATCGAGAACAGATGGGCGCGCATAAAGCTCACCGCCGAGGGTTGTTCAAGCTGCAGCAGCCGCACATACGCCTCTTGGGCGACATCGTGGGCTTCGGCCTCCGATTGCAGCCGCGCGGCCAGGAAGCCGATCAGCGCACGGTTGTGTTCCTCGAACAATCGGCGAACCAGTTCGCCACGTTCGCGAGGCTGAACATTGCGGCTTTCGTCAGCATCGCAAGCCTGCTCGAGCGGAGAGCAGGCAGCAGTCATTTGCATGGGTCAGCGCCATCGTTAGCGGTATCCGGCTTACCTCTACGCAAGAACGACGCCAGCGAACGTAGGTTGGGGTGAGCGCAGCGAACCCCAACGTTTATCCTGGGCCGATGTTGGGGTTCGCTGCGCTCACCCCAACCTACGGCAGCTTCGATGCGGCCACCTCCGACAAACTCGCCGCCGCAGCGCTCGGGCTCGCAGGCGCATCGACCGGCGGGATCGGCGGCAGGCCCTCGGCGGCGCGGGCGAGCACGACGATGATGACGCGGCGGTTGCGATTGCGCCCGTCGACGCTGGTGTTGTCGCCCGCCGGCCGGAACTCGCCGAAGCCGGCGACGCTCAGGCGCGTCGGCTCGATGCCCTCCTTGACGAACAGGTGCACGACGCTGGCCGCACGCGCCGACGACAGCTCCCAGTTGCTCGGGAACATCGGCGTGCTGATCGGCAGCGAATCGGTATGGCCTTCGACGCGCATCGGGTTGGGGAAACGCCGCAGAATGTCGGCAACCTTGCCGAGCACCGGCCGTGCCTGGTCGGCGAGCTGCGACGAGCCGCTCGGGAACAGGATGTCGGCGCGGATCTCGACTTCCAGCGTCAGCTCCGAGGCGCGGATGCGAACCAGGTTCTGCTTGACCAGATCACCCAGTGCGTCCTGGATTTCGGCACCCATTTTCTGCAGCGCGCGGCGATCGTCCGCGGTGCGCGCCGCCGATGCCGGCGTAGCGGCGGCAGCGGGACGCAGCGGCATCGGCAGCCGCGCCTGGATCGTCTCGGTGGGATCGGGCTTCTTCGCCATCGGTCCGCCGGCGGTCTGCGCGGCGCGCTGGCGCATCATGCTGGACCGGCTGTCGGCTTCGGAGCCGGTCTGCTTGGTGCCCAGCTGCACCGGCGACATCGTTCGCGGTGTGCCGCTGAACTCCGCGTTGAGCGAATCGGCGAGCACCCGGTATTTGCCCTCGTTGACCGAGGACACCGCATACATCACCACGAACAGCGCGAGCAGCAGCACCAGCATGTCGCCGTAGGGGATGGCCCAGGCTTCATGGTTGACGTGGTCTTCGTGGGGTTTTTTGCGGGCCATGGTTAGTGCTTCTTCCCCTCTCCCGCGTGCGGGAGAGACACCGCCGCAGCTTGGCGCTGCCGGCTTGAGCCCCGGAACCACCCCAGCCCTCCCCCGCAAGCGGGGGAGGGAGAGGTTCCTGGGTAGGGGAAAGACAGGGCACTGACAGAAACCATCAGTGCAAATACCCCTGCAGCCGCACTTCGATATTGCGCGGGTTGTCGCCCTGGCTGATGCCGATCAGGCCCTCGATGACCATTTCGCGCACTCGCGTCTGGTCGCCGATCACCGATTTGAGCTTGGCCGCCATCGGCAGGAAGAACATGTTCGCCGAGCCGATGCCGTAGATCGTCGCGACGAAGGCCGCAGCGATACCGTGGCCGAGCTTGGTCGGATCGGCGAGGTTGGCCATCACCGCCATCAGGCCCATCACCGCGCCGATGATGCCCAAGGTCGGCGCATAGATGCCGAAGGCCTCGAAGACTTTTGCGCCGGCCAGATCGTGATGCTCGGACACCGACAGATCGACTTCGAGCGTGCCGCGTATCACTTCCGGCTCGGCGCCGTCGACCAGCATCTGCAGGCCTTTCTTGATGAAATGATCGGTCTCGGTCTCGACGCTGGCTTCCAGCGCGAGCAGGCCCTGCTTGCGCGCGGCGTTGCTCCATTCGACGATCTTGGCGATCAGCTCGGGGCCGTTCTGTCTTGGCGGCTTGAAAATCCATTTGCCGAGCTTGAAGCCGTGGATGAAGGACTTCATCGGCATCTGCATCATCACCGACGAGGTGGTGCCGATGATCACGATCACGAACGCGGCCGGCGACAGCAGCGCCATCGGATTGGCACCCTTCAAAATCGTACCGACGATCAGCACGACGATCGCCAGCACCGCGGAGACACAACTCAGAATATCCATCAGCGCGGTCCCGTGGTATTGGCGCGTTCATAAGCCGAAACCAGGCCCGGCAGTTCCAGAATCAGGGCGATGCGGCCGTCGCTGGTGACGGTGCCGCCGGCGATGCCGGCCAGGCCTTTCAACATTCTGCCCAGCGGCTTGACCACGATCTCCTCGCGGCCGCGCACGCTGCCGACGACCAGGCCGTAACGCTCGTTGCCGATCATCACGACGACCACATGCCGCGCCAGGTCGTCGCCTATGTCGTCGAAGCCGAGCCAGCTCGACAGCCGCATCAGCCGCAGCGGGCCGCCGCGATAGGCCGTGGTCTCCCAGCGCTGGTCGCCGTTCTCGATCGCCTTGTGATCGAGGCGGAACACGTCCTGCACCGCCTGCAGCGGGATCGCGAACAGGCGCAGGCCGCGTTCGACCATCAGCACCGGCTGGATCGCCAGCGTCAGCGGCAGGCGCATGCGGATCGTGCTGCCCTGGCCAAGCGTGGACTCGATCGTGACCACGCCGTTGAGCAACTGAATGTTCGAGCGCACCACGTCCATGCCGACACCGCGGCCGGAGAGATCGCTGACCTGATCCTTGGTCGAGAAGCCGGCCATGAAGATCAGCTGCAGGCATTCGTCGCGGCTCATGCGCGCGGCCTCGCTCGCATCGATCAGGCCGCGTTCGACGGCCTTGGCGCGCAGGATGGAAGGGTCCATGCCGGCGCCGTCGTCGCTGATGGTGACCACGATCTGGCCGCCCATCTGCTCGGCCGACAGCAGTACGCGGCCGCAGGCCGGCTTGCCGGCGGCAAGGCGCACGTCCGGCATCTCCAGGCCATGATCGATCGCATTGCGCACCATGTGCATCAGCGGATCGCCGAGCGCTTCGATCAGGGTTTTGTCGAGCTCGGTGTCTTCACCGCAGCGCTCGACCTCGACGTTCTTGCCGAGCTTGCGCGCGGTGTCGCGAGCAAGCTTAGGGAATCGCGCGAACAGCTTGCGGATCGGCTGCATGCGCATCCGCGTGACCTGGTTCTGCAGGCCGGAGGTGGTCACGTCGAGTTCGGAATACGCCTTGCGCAGCTCGGCGCTGGCGCCCTGGGCCACGCCTAGCGTCTTGATGCGGTTGCGCACCAGCACCAGTTCGCCGATCAGGTCCATCAGCTGGTCGAGGCGATGGGTGTCGACGCGAATGCTGGCTTGTTCGGGGTCGACCGGGCTGTTCCCCTCCCCTGGGGGAGGGTCCCGCAAAGCGGGGGGAGAGGGCCGGTGTAGGGCGGGTCGTGACCCGCCGTCGTCGAGCCCGAGCGAAAGCGGCGGGTCACGACCCGCCCTACCGTCTGGGGCAACAACGGCGGGGCCATTGCTCTGCAACTGGTCCAGCAGTTTTTCGAATTCGTCGTCGCTGAACGGATCGGCCGGAATGCCGGCGGCGGTGAGTTCCACCGGCGCAGTGGCTTCTGCGTCGTCGAGCACGGCCAGAAACTGCAGCGCTTCGATCAGCTCGGGATTCGGCTGCGGCGGCTCGCGCTCCGCGGCGACGGCTTCGAGCATGCCGCGCAGGCCATCGAGCGCCTCGAGCACGGCGTCGAGCATCGCGGCATCGAGCGTGCAGCGGCCGGCGCGCAGCAGGCCGAAGATTTCTTCGGCCGCATGCGCCAGCCGCACCACCGGCGTCAGATCGAAGAATCCGGCGCTGCCCTTGATCGTATGAAATCCGCGAAACACCGCGTTCAACAGTTCGCGGTCGCCGGGGCTGTGTTCGAGTTCGACCAGCTGTTCGGCGAGGCGCGACAGCAGCTCGCGACTTTCGGTCAGAAAGTCGTCGCGCAGCTCGCTGTCGAGTTCGATGCCCATAGCGGGGTCAGAGTCCCGTTCAAAATCCAAGATCCGCCAACAGCGCGTCAGCGTCCTGCTGGCTGGCCGAGACCGCCGCAGAGGGCCCTTTCAGGTCAGTCGGAGGCCTTGCCTCTGGTGACGTTATCGACGCGCGCACCTGATTCTTGAGTGCCGGCCTGGCCATCTGGACCAGATCGGTCAATGCGGCTTCGACGTTGCGGACCAGGCCGATCACGCGCCGGATCAACTGCCCGGACAGGTCCTGATATTCCTGCGCCATCGACAGCGACAACATGTTGCTGCGCAGCCCGGCGAGTTCGGCAGCGGCTTCGGCGAATACCGGCCGGAGCGCCAGCGCGTCGATCACGCGGCGGCTGTCGTCTACCAGGTCCAAGGTGCGGTGCGCCGCGTCCTCGGTCATCCGCACCACCTGATCCAGGTGGCTGCAGGCGTCCTTGATCTCGCCCTCGGCAAGACCGGAGATGCGGCTGTCCAGGTCGAGTTCGCGCAGGGTTTCGCGGAAGTCGCGCGCCAGCCGCGCAACGCCCAGGGCCAGCGGCACCTGCACGCAGCTCAGGACGCCGGCGACCGCCTGGTCGAGTCCCGCCTGATCGTCGGCGCCGATCGCCCGCAACGCGGCGTGCAGGCGCAGCGCCAGCTCGGCGCGCTGTGCGCCGATATCAAAATCACTCATGAGGATCTCCTACGCGGCGGCCGCGGCGCGATGGAAGATCTTGTCGATCTTCTCCTTCAGCGTCACCGCGGTGAAGGGTTTGATGATGTAGCCGTTCACACCGGCCTGCGCCGCCTCGATGATCTGGTCGCGCTGGGCTTCGGCGGTGACCATCAGCACCGGTGTCTTGGCCAGACGCGCATCGCCGCGGATCAGCTTCAGCAGGTCGATGCCGGTCATCCCCGGCATATTCCAGTCGGTGATGACGAAATCGAAATCGCTGGCCTGCAGCAGCGGCCAGGCGGTGCGGCCGTCGTCGGCCTCCGCGGTGTTGGAGTAACCGAGGTCGTGCAGCAGGTTCTTCACGATGCGGCGCATCGTGGAGTAGTCGTCGACGATCAGGATTTTGGCGTTCTTGTCCATGGGTTCTATGGGCGGTCGAGCTGGGTGGTCAGGGGGAGATTCAGGCGGCGCGGGCTTGCTGGGGAGCAAACACGGCAGCCGGCTTGGATTTGGCGGGCGGCTTGGCGGCGGCAGACTTGTCGGCGGACTTTTCGGCGGACTTCTTCGCCTTGGGCTTGCGCACGGCACCGGCCCAGTCCTGCAGCTGTGCGCGCACCCGCAGCAGCGCCTGGCCATGGATCTGGCAGACGCGGCTTTCGGAGACGTCGAGCACCGCGCCGATTTCGCGCAGGTTCATCTCGTCGTCGTAGTACAGCGACAGCACCATTTTCTCGCGCTCGGGCAGCGAGGCGATTGCGCGCGCCAGGCAGCTGTGGAACTCGTCGCGCTCGAGCGCTTCCAGCGGCGTCTGGCCGGTGTCGGCGGCTTCGAACGGGTCGTCGCTGCCTTCGGGCGGCTCGTCCAGCGACAGCACCTGGCACTGCACGGCGTCCTGCAGAGCCGCGCGATAGCTCTCGGCGGTGAGACTGAGTTCGGCGATCACCTCGTCCTCGCGCGCCGCGCGGCCCTCGCGCTGGCCGATCGACTTCATCGCGCCGGCGATATCACGGTGGCGGCGATGCACCGAGCGCGGCGCCCAGTCGCCGCGGCGCAGCTCGTCCATCATCGCGCCGCGGATACGGATGCCGGCGTAGGTTTCGAACGAGGCGCCACGATCGCCGTTGTAATGGCGTGCGGCTTCGATCAGGCCGATCACGCCGGCCTGGATCAGATCCTCGACATCGACACTCGACGGCAGCCGCGCAGCGACATGAAACGCGATGCGTTTCACCAGGTCGGCGTGCAGCTGCACCAGCCCGGCTTCGGACTTGGGGTCCAGGTTGCGCGTGCTGGCGGTTGAGAATTGGGTGTAAGACGTTCTGGCATTCATCCGGCGGTCCTCTGGACGAGTCTCTCTACAAAGAATTCAAGGTGGCCGCGCGCGCCGATCGGCGAGCCGAAGCTCAGCGCTTTCTTGGCCAGGTTGTGGAATGCCGCCGAAGACGGGCAATTGGGATACGCGTCGACGACGGCGCGCTGCCGGCGCACCGCGCGGCGCAGCCATTCGTCCTGCGGCACCGAGCCGAGATAGCTCAGCGTGACGTCGAGAAAACGCTCGGCGACGCGGCGCAGGCTTTCGAATATCTCGCGCGCCTCGGCCTCGTTGGCGACCATGTTCGCGAGCACCTGCACGCGCTGCATGCCCTGGCCACGGCTGAGCACCTTGATCAGCGCGTAGGCGTCGGTGATCGACGACGGGTCCTGCGTGACAACGACGATCAGCTGCTGCGCGGCCTGGCTCAAGGTGATCACCGAATCGGTGATGCCGGCCGCGGTGTCGACCACGAGCACGTCGAGCGGGCGGCGCAGATCGGAGAACGCCTGGACGATGCCGGCGTGTTGCATCGGCGTCAGCTCGGCCATGTGGCGCTTGCCGCTGCTGGCCGGCACCACGCACAGGCCGTGCGGAGCTTCGATCAGCGTGTCGTCGAGCGTGCATTCACCGGCGAGCACGTTGGCCATGTTGTAACTGGGCTGCAGGCCGAGCATCACGTCGACGTTGGCCAGGCCCAGATCGCCGTCGAGCAGCACGACCTTTTTGCCGGCGATGGCCATGGCCATCGCCAGGTTGACCGATACGCTGGTCTTGCCGACGCCGCCCTTGCCGCTGCTGACCGCGAGCACCTGTACCGGCCGCAAGGGCCGCAGCCGGCGCAGGCCGGCGGCCTGGTCGTCGAATGCGGACGAGCCCTGCGTTGCGAGTGTTTTAGACATTGGCATGGTTCGCCGGGCTGTTGCTGTTGGCGGTGCTGAAACCGGCGATCAGCAGGGACTCGTCAACGGTCGCGGCGGACTGGCGTGCGAGCTGGGTGGCATGCAGAACCAGGCGGTCGGCGCGGGCCAGGTGCAGGTCTTCCGGCACGCGCTGGCCATCGGCCAGATAGGTGACACGCAAGCCGGCGCGGATCACCACCGACAGCACGCCGCCAATACGGTGTGCCTCGTCGATCTTGCTCAGCACGCAGCCGTCGAGCCCGATCGCGCCGAAGCGCCGCACGGTTTCGGCCTGGGCGCCGGGCTGGGCGTTGCCGGCGATCACCAGCCAGGTCTTCAGCGCCGGGCCGCAGAGCTTGAGCTGCTCGATCTGGCCGCCGAGCGCAGCGTCGTTCTGTGAGAGCCCGGCGCTGTCGATCAGAACCAGCTTGCGGTCCGTCAGCCGCGACAGCAGCGTCGGCAGGCTGTCCTTGGGGCCGACTGCATGCACCGGCACGCCGAGCAAGCGCGCATAGGTGTAGAGCTGCTCCTGCGCGCCGATGCGGTAGTGGTCGGCGGTAACCAGCGCGATGTCGCGCACGCCATGCACCGCGGCATAGCGGGCCGCGAGCTTGGCGATGGTGGTGGTCTTGCCGACGCCCGTCGGGCCGACCAGCGCGATCACGCCGCCCGCGAGTATCGGGTCGGCCGAGTTGATCGGCAGGCGCCGCGACAGCAGGCCCAGCGGCAGGAAACGGGCGCGGTCCGGATCGGAGGATTCGGGCAGCTCTTCGGCGATGGAGCGGGCGAGATCGGGCTCGATGCCCAGATTCGCCAGCGCGCGCAGCGCCGCGGCCTGGCGCGGCCGGTGCTTTTTCATGTCGCCCCAGCGCAGGCCGGCGAGCTGTTCTTCGAGCAGCGCGCGCAGGGTCTGGATTTCGCGGTTCAATTGATCGGCGCCGATCACCGATGCCGCGGCGACCACCGATAGCGGCTCCGACGGTGGCGGCACAAGCGGCA
>NZ_JAQGNT010000096.1 GCF_028291725.1 Hydrocarboniphaga sp.
GGGGTGGGGGCGAGCAGGCGCGGCGCTATCGTCTCGCCCCCATCCCAACCTTCCCCCGCAGGCGGGGGAAGGGGCGGGTCGGTTCCGGGGCTCAAGCCGGCAGCGCCAAGCTGCGGCGGTCTCTCCCGCAAGCGGGAGAGGGGATTTTCTTCCTAAGGTAGTGACATTGGGGATGCTCCCGCCTCACGTGCTGGCGCGGTCGGCACTATGCCCCGCGCGTCATCCCGCCCGGATAGTTGCCGCCGCCAAACCGCTGGTCGAGCGCCGCGTAGTCGATCATGCCGGACGGCGTGCGCGGCAGGTTGGTGACGAATTCGATGTGACGAGGCTTCTTGTACGAAGCGATGTTGGCGCGGCAGTGTTCGATCAGCTCCGCCGCCGTCGCCTGCGCATCGGGCTTGAGCTGCACGATCGCCTTCACGCTCTGCACCCATTTGTCGTCGGGCACGCCGATGATGCCGCAGTCTGCAACCGCCGGATGCTGTCGCAGGCAGCCTTCGACTTCGGCCGGGTAGATGTTCTCGGCCATCGACTTGATCATCTGCGTCTTCGGCCCGACGAAGCTGATCGAGCCGTCGACCTCGCGCTTGCCGAGATCGTTGGTGTAGTGCCAGCCGCCGCGTTGCCGCCGCGCATTGATCTCGGGCCGCCGCCAGTAGCCGCTCATCACCGTCGGGCCGCGCACCGCGAGTTCACCGACTTCGCCGGGGCCGAGTTCCTTGTCGTCGGCATCGAACACCCGCACTTGAGCGACAGTGCCGGTGCGGCCATTGCGCGACAGGCACTGGCCCCAGCCGTAGTACTGCCAGACCACCGGGCCGCAGACTTCGGTCTGGCCGAAGCCGAACAGGCTGCGCTCGCTGGTCGGCGTGACCATCGCATCCCATTCCGGCGACAGGCAGGGTGAGCGCAGGCATTTCAGATCGTAGCGGCCGTCACGATTGATCTCGACGATCTCGTGCTGGGTCTTGCCGACCAGGAAGGCCAGCGTGCAGCGGTGATTGTGGATGTGCTGCGCAATCGCTTCGGGATCGGTGCGGCGGATGAACACATTGGTGCCGCCGACATGGAATGTCGCCATTGATACCATCAACGTGCCGATATGGAACAGCGGCCCCGAGTTCAGGAACACGGTCTGGCTGGACAGTGCCTGGATGTCGATCAGCGACAGGTTCTGCCACAGGAACGCGGTCTGGCTCAGCAAGGCGCCGTTGGGCCTGCCCGAGAACGCCGCGGTGTACATCAGCAGGCAGGGCAGCGAGGCATCGCTGATACGGCCCTCGGCGGCGAGCGGGTCGAGCTTCGCGCCGTGACTCAGGTAGTCCTCGTATGAGCCGCTGCCCTCGGCGTCGAACGCGATCCACTGCGCGGATTGCCATTGCGCCTGGGCCTTGGCGGCGAGTACCACGCTGCCGATTTCCTGCTGCTGCCAGACCACGACCCTGGGCTCCAGGTCGTCGATGACGAACGCCATTTCGCCGGCGGTCTGGCGCCAGTTGAGCGGGCAGAACATCGCGCCGATGCGCGCGCAGGCCAGCAGGGCCTCGAAGATCACGTGGGTGTTCTGGCCCATCCACAGCACGCGGTCGCCGGCACCGACGCCCGAAGCGCTCAGCGCGTTGGACAGCTGGATGACACGATCGGCGAGCTGCGGATAGGTGAACACGCGATGTTCGAACACCGCGGCGATGCGATCGGGATGCGAGCGGCGGTGCTCTTCGAGCAGGCCGTCGAGTGTCAGGGAGTGCAGGGCGTCAGACATGGACGGGCGGTTTTCCGGCGTTGCCCCGGCGATGATTGCCGGCGGCTTCTTTAAATAGGATACTATTTAAAGAAGCCGATCGGAAGGCGCGGCGCGAGGAAAGCGCTCGTTTCGTCGACTTCCTTCATTACCCAGAGGAGAAACACCGTGTCCAAGGCCTACATTGCCGGTGTCGGAATGATCCCTTTCCTGAAGCCGGGCAAGAGCGAGACCTACGAGAAAATGGCCGAGACCGCGATCCGTGCGGCGCTGGCCGATGCCGGCATCGACTACGCCCAGATCGAGGAGGCCGCTGTCGGCTACACCATGGGTGACTCCTGCAACGGGCAGGAGGCGCTGTACCGGCTCGGCCTGACCGGCATCCCGGTGGTCAACGTCGAGAACGCCTGCGCGTCCGGCTCGTCGGCGGTGTACCTGATGCGGCGCGCGGTCGAGAGCGGCGACGCGGACATCGCGATCGCGGTCGGCTTTGAGCAGATGCCGATGGGGTCGCCGAAGAACTCCTTTGCCGATCGGCCGATGTTCACCAAGATCAAGGAGGCCACGCGCGCGATCCAGGGCTGGGACGAAGACACCGCGATTCCGCTGCAGGTGTTCGGCGGCTCGTATCTCGAGCTGCAAAAGCAATATGGCTACAGCGACGCGTTGTTTGCGCTGCTGTCGGTGAAGTCGCGCGCGCATGCGCAACACAATCCGTATGCGCTGTTCCGCGAGCCGACCACGGTCGAAGCGGTGCTCGCGTCCAAGCCGATCTGGGGGCCGTTGACCTTGTTCCAGTGCTCCCCGTCGACCTGCGGCGCCGCCGCCGCGGTGCTCGTCTCTGAGCGTGCCAAGCGCCGGCTGGGTCTGAATCGCGCGGTGCTGATCGCGGGCCAGGCGCTGGCCACCGATACCGACGAGAGTTTCGCCAGCGGCAGCATGAGCGACGTGGTCGGTGCCAAGGTCTCGGCGCGCGCCGCGTCGCGCGCGTTCGCGCAGGCCGGCATCGGCCCGGAAGACCTCGACGTGGTCGAGCTGCACGACTGCTTCACGCCCAATGAAATCGTCAGCTACAGCGCGCTGGGCCTGGTCAAGCCCGGCGAGGCCGAGGCCTTCATCCGCGACGGTCAGAACACTTATGGCGGCCGCGTCGTGGTCAATCCTTCCGGCGGCCTGCTGTCGAAAGGGCATCCGATCGGCGCCACCGGCATCGCGCAGATGTGCGAGCTGGTCTGGCAGTTGCGCGGTGACGCGCAGCAGCGCCAGGTCGAGGGCGCGCGCGTCGGCCTGCAGCACAACGTCGGGCTGGGCGGCGCGAGTGTGGTGACGGTGCTGCGCAAATAGCGCAATACCGCTTCCGTTTTTTGAACTGTAGGAGCGGTCCTTGACCGCGATTGCGCCGGTGCAATCTCAATCGCGGTCAAGGGCCGCTCCTACAGTGGTCATGGCAAACATGTGCTTACTGCTGGAGCTTCGATGAGCTACGAATTCACATACCGCATCGGCGGTGTCTGGGAACCCGGCGCCGCGGCGGGCGAGAATCAGGACCTGAATCCGGCCGATCAGCGCGAGGTGCTGGCGCGATTCCAGCTGATGGACGAGCAGCAGACTCGGCGCGCGATGGACGCGGCCGCAGCCGGGGCAGCGCTGTGGAAAGCGGCGACGCCGATCGCACGCGCCGCGGTGCTGTCGCGTGCCGCCCGCACGCTGCGCGCGCAGCAGGATGACATCGCGCAAATCGTGTCGAGCGAGAACGGCAAGACGCTGGCCGAGGCGCGCGTCGAAGTCGAAAAGAGCGCCGATTTTCTCGACTTCTACGCGGCGAGCGCGCGCTTGCCGCAGGGCGGCATCATCGCCGATGGCCGGCCCGGCACGCGCGCGATGGCGCTGATCGAGCCGGTCGGCATCGTCGCGATGATCACGCCCTGGAACGATCCTTTTCTGACGCCGGCGCGCAAGCTCGGCCCGGCGCTGATCAGCGGCAACGCGGTGCTGCTGAAGCCGGCGCGCGAAACTCCGCTCGCAGCCTATCAGCTGACGCGCGCGCTGGTCGATGCCGGCTTGCCGGACGGCGTTCTGAACCTGGTGATGTGCGAGCACGCGACTTTCGACAAGCACGTGCTGGCCGATCCTCGACTGGCGGCGGTGACCTTCACCGGCTCGACCGAAGTCGGACTCGGCCTGAGTCGCAAGCTCGCCGGCCGCAACCTGCGCCTGCAGACCGAAATGGGCGGCAAGAACGCCTCGGTGGTGCTGGCCGACGCCGATCTGGATCTTGCCGTCGCGACCATCGTCGGCGCGGCTTTCGGCCAGGCCGGCCAGCGCTGCACCGCGACCAGCCGGGTGATCGTCGAAGACCCGGTGCATGACGCCTTCGTCGCGCGTCTGTGCGATGCGGTGGGCAGGCTCAGGACCGGTGCCGGCAGCGAGGCATCGACGAATGTCGGCCCGGTGGTCAATCGTCGCCAGCAGGCCGAGGTGCTGTCCCATATCGAAGGCGCGCGGAAATCCGGCGCGAGCTTGTTGCAAGGCGGCGCGCCACCACCGGGCGCGGACTATGTCAACGGCTGTTACGTTGCGCCGACGGTGCTCGCCGGTGTCACTCGCGACATGCCGATCTGGCGCGACGAAGTGTTCGGGCCGGTACTGGCGATCACCCGCGTCGCGTCGTTCGACGAAGCCGTGGCCGCGGTCAACGATTCGGTCTACGGCCTGTCGGCGGCGCTGTTCACGAACAGCCTGCGCTATGCCCAGCGCTTTCTCGACGCCGCCGACACCGGCCAGGTTTCGGTCAATCTGCCGACGTCAGGCTGGGACGTGCACCAGCCTTTCGGCGGCTTCAAGCTGTCGGGCTCGGCGTTCAAGGAACAGGGCCTGGAAGGCCTGCATTTCTATACGCGCGTGAAGATGACCGCGGTGCGCTTCGACTGGTGAGTGTCCGCCCGGCTGGGTAGGTCGGCAATCCCTTGCCGACGTGAGGCCTCGTTTGCGTATCGAAGGTACACGTCGGCAAGGGATTGCCGACCTACGGCTCGCGCCCCGAGCTGGTGTAGGGCGGGTCGTGACCCGCCGTTTTGTTGTCCGAGCCGAAAAGAGGCGGGTCACGACCCGCCCTACACCAGCTGGCAACACAACACCGGCTTCTCACGGCGCCGTCAGATAGGAACGGTGCGGCCGAGTTGCGCGGCCACCTCGTAACAGCCGCAGGGGTGATCAGCGCGGCGAAGATGCCGCCGTGCAGATACCGGGTCTGCGCACCGCCGACGAATTCTTCGCGCCAGCGCACCTCTACCTGGATGCCATCGTCGCCGACATGGACGACACGCTGGCCCAGCCAGGCATTGAACGGGCTGGCCAGGATGATAGTGTTGAGTTGTCGCGCGTCCAGCGAGGTCTGCGAGTCCATCGTCGTCAGCTGACCAGGAAACCGCCATCGACGGCCAGCGCCTGGCCCGAGGTATAGGCGCCACCGGCACCGGCAAAAAACAGCACCGCGGCGGCGACTTCCATTGGTGTGCCGGAGCGGCCGGCGAGCCAGCGCTGTCGATCGGCTGCCGGCCCGGTTACCGGCGCTGAATGAGTCGGCGTGGGGGCAACGGCCGTCGCTACTGCGATCGGGCCGGGCAGAACGGAATTGACGGTGATGCCGCGGCCACTGAACTCCAGCGCCGCGCCGCGCGTCAGTGCATCGACACCGGCCTTGGCCGCGGCGTAATGCATGTTCGAGATGGTCGCCGGATGCTGCGAGGCCACCGAGCTGATGTTGATCACGCGGCCGCCGTGCCCGGCCTCGAGCATCTGGCCGATCGCGTGCTGCATGCAGACGAAACTCGCCCGCAGGTTCAGGTGATGCACCGCATCCCATTGCTCGCGCGTGATCCTGAAGAAATCGTACTTCGGATAGCTGCCAGCATTGTTCACCAGGATGTCGACGCTGCCGATCTGCGCCCGTACACGCTCGAACATCGCGGCGATCTGCGCCTCGTCGTTCAGATCCACGCGGGTCGCCGATGCGCCGAGTCCTTCGTCGCGCAGCGCCGACGCAAGGGATTCGGCGTTATCGGTATCGATATCGGCGATGACGGCATGCGCGCCGGCTTGCGCCAGTGCGCGCGCGATTTCGCGGCCGATGCCGCCGGCCCCACCGGTGATCACCGCGATTTTTCCGTGCAGGCCGAACAGTGTTTCCAGTACCGGGCTCAAGCGATGCTCCTGTTGCCGGCGATGCCCGGCATGCCGCCGGTCTCCGGCCACGGCAGCCACGCGGTGTAGCGGTTCAGCTCCTGCGGCTGGTTCTCCACCAGCACCGCGGAGGCGGTGTCCATCACCGCATCGAAATGATCGGCGACCGATTCGGGTGTGGCCTCGGTATTGAAGTAGCCCTGGGTATTCAGGTACGCGGTGCGTGCGATGCGCCCGCCGCCGCAACTGAAGATCTCGCCGCTGGCGGGCATTGCTTCGCTGAGCAGGAACAGCGCCGGGGCCGCGATTTTCTGCGGCGGAAAGTGCGTATCAATCCAGTCGCGAAACATTCCGGGCGGAATCTTCACGGTCATCGTCGTGCTCGCCACCGGCAGCATCGCATTGGCCTTGATGCCGAACGCGGCGCCTTCGCGCGCATTGTCCTTGGTCAGCGCAATCAGCCCGCCCTTGGACGCCGCGTACGCCGCCGAGTAGCCCATGCCGAGCGCCGCGTTCGACGCGATATTCAGAATGCGGCCGTAACCGGCGGCCTGCATCGTCGGCCACGCGGCCTGCGTCAGTGCGAGTGCGCCGATCAGGTTGACCTGCAGTACGCGCAGGATCGCGCGCTCTCCGACGTCGGTGAACGCGCCGGGCGCCGAAATACCGGCACTGTTGATCAGCATGTCGATGCGCCCGTAGGCGGCGAGGGCGTGCGCGACGATGTCGCGCGCGGCGTCGAAGTCGCCGACGGGTGTGGAATCTGCCGTCGCCTCGCCGCCGGCGCTGCGAATTGCCCGCGCGACGTCGTCGGCTCCGCTCAAGTCGTTGGTGAGTACGCGGGCGCCACGCGCCGCCAGAGCCAGCGCGATCGCCCGGCCGATGCCGCTGGCGGCCCCGGTGACGATCGCGACGCGAGCGCTGAAATCGATGTTGCCGCTCATGCAGAACCTCAGGGCGGTTTTGTAGAGGTGATGACACTCCTCTTTCGATAGCATACTATTTAATCGTGGCGGAGAGCACGCTGGCTTTGGATCACAAGCTGAAGCCCGCCGCGCAAAAAATAGGCAGCGCCTCAGGCGCGCACGCTAGGAGAGAGAGCATGGGTCGTCTGGACGGGCAGGTTGCGGTGATCACCGGCGCCAGCTACGGCATCGGCCGCGGCCTCGCAGTGCGTTTTGCCAAGGAGGGCGCACGCCTGATCGTATGCTCGCGCACCGCGGCCAAGGCCACCGAGATGCTCGACGAGGTGCATGCGATCACGCCGCATGTGCACTACGTCGCCGCCGACGTCGGCGTCCGTGAACAGATCCAGAACGTGGTCGCCGAGGCCGGTCGGATTTATGGCCGGCTCGACGTGCTGATCAACAACGCGCAGACGGTGATGCCGTGGACACCGATCGAGGACAAGCCGGATGACGACTGGGACCAGACGCTGCAGTCCGGTCTCTACGCCACGCTATGGGCGATGCGCGCGGCCTTGCCGATGATGAAGGCACAGGGTCGCGGCCGCATCGTCAACTTCGGCTCGATCTTCGGCATCAACGGCAGCCGCTGGGCCTCCGACTACGCGGCCTGCAAGGAGGGCATCCGCGGTCTGACGCGCTCGGCCGCGAACGAGTGGGGCCGCTACGGCATCACCGTCAACGTGGTGCTGCCGTCGGCGGAGAGCGCGGCCTCCAAAAGCTTTCGCGAAAATCATCCCGCGGCCTACAAGATGATGCGCGACCGCGTGCCGCTGCAGCATCACGGCGATCCCGAGACCGACATCGGCGGCGCGATCCTCGGGCTGGCCTGCGAAGAAGGACGCTTTATCACCGGTGAGACGTTTTTCCTCGACGGCGGCATGGGTATCTCGCGGCCGGTGCAGGCGCTGCAGCCGCATATGAGGAACTGAGCCATGCCGCAACTGCAAAACAAGCTCGCATTAATCGTCGGCGCCGGACGCGAGCCCGGACGTGGCATCGCGCGGCGCTTTGCGCGCGAAGGCGCGCAGTTGCTGCTGATCGATCGCGATGCCGCGGCCGGTGATGCGCTGGCTCGTGAACTCGATGCGCCGTTTTTCCACGCGGACCCGTCCGACAAGAACGCTCTGCTCGCGGCGATCACGCAAGCCACCGCGGGTGCGGGGCGGCTCGATATCCTGGTCAACGCGGCGATGGAAGAACCGCAGTGGACGCGGCTTGAAGAACTGCCGGACTCTGCATTCGAGCAGGGTTTCGCGCAGGGCTTCTATTCCGCGCTGTGGGCGATGCGCGCGCTGCAGCCGCTGATGCGCGCCAACGGCGGCGGCCGCATCGTCAACCTCGGCTCGGTCTACGGCGAGAACGTCGCCGAATACATCGGCGCCTACAGCGCCGCCGCCGAAGCGCTGCGCGCGCTGACGCGCACCGCGGCGCAGGAGTGGGGCGCCGACAACATCCTGGTCAACGTGCTGATGCCGACGGTCGACGACGAGCGCTTCCGCGCCTACCACGAGCAGCATAGTGAGCATGTCGATACGACCCTGCCGCTGGTCGCGCTGCAGCGCTTCGGCGACCCGGTCGAAGACATCGGCGGCGCCGCGGTGTATCTGGTCAGCGACGACAGCCGCTACCTCACCGGCTACACGATCCACGCCGACGGCGGCTACCACATGGCCGGGCCGGTTTATGTGCCGGTGATGGAGGTGTAGAGCAACTGAGGGACCGTGCTGTGCTCTCGTCCAAGGTTCTCAGGCGCCATGTAATGGGTATCATCGTCCGTGGACTGATAGTCCGCTTTTGGCCAGGCTTGTGGCGTGACCACTCAGCCGCTAAAGGTTCTTGGCCAACGAATTCGTGAACGACGCGAGTCGCTCGGCTGGACGCAGGAAGATCTGGCTGCCAGGGCGGAAATTGATCGCTCGTACATTGGCGGTGTCGAGCGTGGTGAACGAAACCTGACGTTTATCGTCTTGTGCCGACTTAGCCGCGCTTTGAAGTGTGATGTAGCCGCGCTAACGCCGGATTTGCCTGGAGCCTCGAAGTGAAATGGCTTCGGACCTTGGTGTTGTTCGACTGCGGCGGACTCATGTCGAGCCCGGATTGGGCGTCGATTCATGCGAGTTACGTTCGGGCGATCCAGCAGATTGATTTTCCGGTAGGAGCCGGAACCCTGACATTACGAAAGAAAGTGAAGCGGCCCGATGGTCAGTCGGAACGAAATGGCGTGGGGTATCTCCGTCGAAGGTTCTTGAAATTCATCGTAGAGGTCGAAGGATGGGAATCGGAAGCCGACGTAGACCTTGCTCGGGATCGTAGGCAGCCGGACATACGGCTTTACCCGAGCCTGGAAACGTATCAGGAGCCGATTACGTCGAATTTTGGCGACTTCGACTTGGTCACGACCGCTGCAGGTGGCACCCGGGTCGCGATCGAGTGGGAGACGGGCAACATTTCGTCGTCGCACCGATCCCTCAATAAGCTGGCAATCGCGCTGGCCAGCGGGAAAATTCAAGTCGGCGTGTTGATCGTTCCGAGCAGGCAGACGTACGTGCATTTGACAGATCGGATCGGGAATATCGGTGAGCTGTCCGCATACCTGGAACTTTGGGAGAGCCTGAAGGTGAGCGTACCGAGGGGGCTGTTGGCGATCAGCGTGGTCGAGCACGACGAGTTGACCGATAGCGATACTTTCCCCTATCTGCCTTCCGGCAAGGATGGTCGAGCAAAGCAGGGGCGCTCCAAGCGCAAACGTGCTAAACGGAAGTGAACAGTTCTGACTGTAGGCCGTCTGGAGTTTCACAAAGACACGCGCCTTCAATGTCGCTGAGCCGGTAATCCTTGGATAGAGGATTGCCTGCTTTGATGCGGCGTTCGAGATCGGACTTTGTGAACAACACGTTCTTGTTCCGCGTGATCTGATCCAGGTGTTCGCGGTCTGCTTCAATTGTGTCGAAACGCTCGACAATAGCAGAGCAATCCAGTTCCGAACCGATCCAGCGCCGGCCCCGCAACTCAGCTGCAACGAAGGTTGTGCCCGATCCCCCAAAGGGATCAAGGACTAGTGAGCCGGGGTCGCTGGCCATGGTGACGATTCGATCCATCAGCTTGAGCGACAATGCGTTGGCGGCGCGCTTCTTGTACTTGGCATGTCGGACGGGAGGAATATCGGTCCAGACATCTGACATGCTCACTCCTTTCGGGTTCATTTTGTCCTTGTACCCGCCGTAATCACGCAATTCGCCGCCACAGTGGCGGCAGCACGGCACAGGGAGCCTGTCCGGATGAAAAATCGCTGGTTTGGGACCCTTGATGAAATACAGCAGCGAGTAGTGCGAAGGGTATAGACGATTTTGGATTGGGAGCGAGTACTTGATGTCAACCGAAATCCAATGTCTAAACGTCAGCTTGCCGCCGAGGTGCGCGCCCAACGGCAGGTTCCACTTCGGCAGGTTCCAGAGAAAAAGCGATCCTCCCGGTTTGAGCACGCGGATCATCTGATCGAGCCACGCCTTGCACCAATCGAGATAGTCCTCGTCCGCCCTCGCATCGTTGATGCGCGAGCTATAGGTCTTCCCGAGGTTGAACGGCGGGTCTGCAAACGCCAGATCCACCGTATCGGGTTCGAGAGCAGCGAGGAAGAGATCGCAGTCCGCTTGGTGCAGTTCACCTAAAGGCGTTGTCAGAATGGGTATCATAGTCATCATAATCTCACCGTTCAGCGTGTCCCGCAAGCGACATTTCCAGCACGTAGACCGAAATGAAAATTCTGGCGCCATTTGTCGGAGATACCGCTGGCTTGCGTTTCACTTCAACCCAGCCCGCCGAGTTGTGTCGCGGTGCGCGCGGGCTATTGCTGCGCGCTTTCAGCCGAAACGCACCTGGATCATCGCTCGCGCGAATATGCGTCACCCGATCTTGCCGCAACTAAGGAGGTTGACGATTTCCAGCGCCGTGAGATCCCGTTCATTTCAACCCCGCTTGCCAGGGATCGGGGGTGAGTGAGTTCAGGGCAGCGCTGGGAAGTAAGGTCTGTAGCGCCTCGCGTCGCGGGTCATCAATGTCATGCGTTCGACTGCTGGATGCGCGCCGACCATAAAATCTGGCAGGAACATGCTTCGTGCACCACCCTGCGCGCCGTAGCAGGCATGAACCTGAGCGGCAAAAAGCGCGGCGTGTTCAGTCCACCAGAAAGCGGGCGGCTTATTCGCTGCGAGTCAAGCCCAGAATTTCGTCGGCTGAACGGGCATCCTGCACCGGAAGCGCCGCCCTAGTTCTACGCTACGCGTTCGCATTCCTCGGCTCTGAATCTGCGCGAGTAGCAGATCGAGGGCGCCTTCGATCGCTGCCGTTTTGTTGAGAGCCAGGATGCGGCTTACTTCTATCGCTTTGCGTTCCACTTCTGGGTTTTCGATGTTCAACGCCATGATATCTACGTGTCTACACTGGTAGATACAAACGTAGCATGAGGCTCATCTACTCTACAGCGGCGTCCTTCCAGCTCTTCGCACCGCTCTTCGCCGCCTTGACCAGCAGCGGCGCAGGCTCCCAGAACAAGCCCTGCTCGGCGTGATAGCCGGCGACTTTCGCGTAGACCTTGTCCAGACCCTGCTGCTCGGCCCAGAACATCGGCCCGCCCTGGTGGCGCGGGAAGCCGTAGCCGAACACGTAGGTCACGTCGACATCCGACGCGCGGATCGCGATGCCTTCGCCGACGATCTTGGCGCCCTCGTTGGCCATCACCGAGAGCACGCGCCAGACGATTTCCTCATCACTGACCTCGCGTCGCTTGATGCCCAGGTCTGCCGCAGTTTTTATGATCAGCGCCTCGATCTCGGGATCGGGCGTCGCGTCGCGGCCGATGTACTTGTAATAACCGGCGCCGGTCTTCTGGCCAAAGCGGCCGAGTTCACAGATGCGGTCACCGATTGGCGAATAGCGCAGAGTCTTATCGCGGAACTGCTCGCGGTAAGCACGGATGCGCCAGCCGACGTCGAGCCCGGCCATGTCGCGCATCAGGAACAGCCCCATCGGGAAGCCGAAGCCCTGCAGAGCACGGTCGATCTGCCAGGGCGTGGCGCCTTCTTCCAGCATGAAATCGCATTCGCGGCCATACACCGCGAGGACGCGGTTGCCGATGAAGCCGTCGCAGTTTCTCGCGAGCACCGGCACCTTGCCGATCTGCCTGGACACCGCCATCGTGCGGCCGATGATCTCGGGCGAGGTCTTGCCGCCGCGCACATTCTCGACCAGCTTCATCACGTTGGCCGGCGAGAAGAAATGCATGCCGATCACTTCCTGCGGGCGCTTCGTCACATTGGCGATCTGGTCGATGTCCAGTGTCGAGGTGTTGGTGCCGAGAATTGCACCTGGCTTCATGACGCCATCCAGCGTTCTGAACACGCCCTGCTTGACTTCCATGTTTTCGAACACCGCTTCGACGACGATGTCGGCGTCGCCGATCTGCGCGTATTCGGTAGTCGGTGTGATCAGCGCCAGGCGCTGATCCATCTGCGCCTGGCTGATCGATCCGCGCGCAACCGAGGTCGCGTAGTTGCCCTGGATGCGGGCCAGCCCCTTGTCCAGCGCGTCCTGGCTGGCTTCGAGCAGCTTCACCGGCACACCGACGTTGGCGAACGACATTGCGATGCCGCCGCCCATGGTGCCGGCGCCGATCACCGAGGCCGATTTCACCGGCGCCGGCTTCAGATCGCGCGGCACGTCGGGGATCTTCGAGGCCTCGCGCTCGGCGAAGAACATGTAGGTCAGCGCCGCGCGCTGCGGGCTGGCCTGGGTTTCGCGATACAGCTTCAGTTCGAGCGCGGCGCCCTCGGCAAACGGCAGCGTGCAGGCGGCTTCGACGGCCTCGACGATCTTGTACGGTGACAGCAGGCCTTTCCATTTCTTTTCGTTCTTGCTGCGCGCTTCGGCGAAAATCGCCGGGTCGGTGTTGCCGACCTTGTCCTGAAGCTGGCTGGTCACGCGCAGTGGACGTTTCTCCGCGACGATCCTGCGCGCGAAGGCGATGGCGCCTTCCAGCGGATCGCCTTCGACGAGTTCGTCGACGATACCGAGCTGCAGACCCTTACTGCCGTCGACCGGCGCACCGCTGAGGATCATGTCCAGCGCCTTCGCTCCGCCGACCAGGCGCGGCAGGCGCTGCGTGCCGCCAGCGCCCGGCATGATGCCGAGCGTGATTTCGGGAAGGCCGAGTTTCACTTTCGGTACCGCGACGCGCCAGTGACAGGCGAGAGCAATCTCCAGGCCGCCGCCCAGAGCGTTACCGGCGAGCGCGGCGACAATCGGCTTGCTCGATGCTTCCATCGCGGCCAGGGCTTCCAGTGTGGTCGGCGGCGCCAGCGGCTTGCCGAACTCCTTGATGTCGGCGCCGGCAACGAAGGTGTCGCCGGCGCCGATCAGTACGGCCGATTGCACCGTGCTGTCCGCTGCGAGTCGGTCCAGGGCCTCGATCAGTCCGGCGCGTATGCCCTGGCTGATCGCGTTGACGGGCGGATTGATCAGGGTGATGACGGCAACATCGTTCTTGCTGCTGTATTCGACGCTGGACACGAAGGCTCTCCTCGGTGGGTTGCGGCGGGCCCGGTGACAGGCCCGGTCCGGCTGGCTATAAATAGGATACTAAATAACGGGATCGTTTTGCGTGCCGGCACCGCTTTTTTTGCACGACGGCTATCAAAGCCGTAAGCGCTTCAAGTATGATCATCCGACCGGCTCGTTGGCGCGGTCTGCTGGAGGGCCTGACGAGTCCCGTGGCAGGCTCCGCAGCGCTGTTGCACGGACCGCTTTCCGGTTGTGGGCGGTAGTACAAAAATAAATAATGTCAGTGTATTGGAGTTGAGAGTTGGGTCAGCGGTTTAAGTGCCGATCGGCGCGATCACGATGCCCCCGATCGGCGTGGAACGCGGGTCGTCGTCAAGCTTTTGAGCGCGGAATGAAACGGTGATAACTTCGATCGGTCCTACTACGGCGATGGCTTCTGGTGCGCGGGAATGCGCGGGCGCTGTTGCGAGGGCAAGGCTGAAGTTCGGTTTCCGTCTCCAGGGAAAGCTCACACGCATGTCCGAAATCACGATCGTCAATGCAGTGCCTGGCCGGGGAGCGGTGAGCTGATGGCCAAGTCCGGCAGAAAAACCGGGAGTGCTGCCCCCACAGCCGTGAAAGCGCTGGCCAAGTCCGCCCCCAGGGTCAAGCCGGTGGCGGCTGCGAAGGCCAAGCCAAAGGTCGCCGAAGTCGCGATCGAGGCACCGGCTCCTGCCGACGTCAACGGCGGCGGCCGCCCGCGGCTGATCGATGTCGCGCATCTGGCCGGCGTTTCGCTTGGCAGCGCATCGCGCGCGCTGTCGTCGCCTGACGCGGTGCGGGCGCACACCTTGAGGCGCGTGCGCGAAGCCGCCGACCGGCTGGGTTACGTGCCGGACGGCGCGGCGCGGGCGTTGGCGCTGCGCCGCAGCATGACGGTCGGCGCGGTGCTGCCGACCATCAACAACCCGATCTACTCGAACTTCGTGCAGGCGCTGCAGAAGACGCTCGGGCGCCAGGGCTATCACCTGCTGATCGCGGCGCACGAATACGATCTGAAGGAAGAGGTGTCGATCGTCGAGCGCCTGGTCCAGCGCGGGATCGACAGCATCGTGCTGATCGGCACCGATCATCCGCTCGCGGTGTATCGGCGCATCGAGCAGGCGCGCCTGCCGTATGTCTGCGCCTGGTCGATCGACGAGGCGCGCGGTCATCCCTGCGTGGGCATCTCCAACCGCCGCGCGATGCACCGCGTGGTGCGCCATCTGCTGGATCTGGGCCATCGCGATTTCGCGGTGATTTCCGGCGAGCCCGAGCACAACGAGCGCGCGCGTGCGCGCATCGACGGTGTGCTCGACGCGATGGCGCTGGCCGATATCAACCTGCCGGCCGAGCGCATCTTCTACGGCCCGTTCTCGATCGAGGCGGGGCGCGAAGGTATGCGCAAGACGCTGGCGCTGAGCCCGAGGCCGACCGCGGTGATCTGCTGCACCGACATCCTGGCTGCCGGCGCGCTGTCCGAGGCGCGCGCGCAGAACATCGCGCTGCCCGGCGAGCTGTCGATCAGCGGTTTCGACGACATCGAGTTCGTGTCGCTGCTGGAGCCGCCGCTGACCACGCTGCAGGTGCGTACCGACGAAATCGGCCGCATGGCCGGCGAGTACGTGCTGGCCGGCCTGCGCGGCGAAATCACGACGACGCCGATCGAGATCGACACGCGCCTGATCGTGCGCGCCAGCACCGGCGCGGCGCGCAAGCGCTGATCGCCTCTGACTATGGATACCGTCGACTGCATCGTGATCGGAGCCGGCGTGGTCGGCCTGGCGATTGCGCGGCGTATCGCGATGTCCGGCCGCGAGACCCTCATTCTGGAGCGTGAAAACGCGTTCGGAACGGCCACCAGTTCGCGCAACAGCGAAGTGATCCACGCGGGCATCTACTATCCGCAGGGTTCGTTGAAGGCGCGGCTCTGCGTCAGCGGCAAGCAACAGCTATACGACTATTGCGAGCGCTACGGTGTCGAGCATCGTCGCTGCGGCAAGCTGATCGTCGCGAGCCACGCGGCCCAGCAGCCGGAGCTGGCCAGGATCGATGCCGCCGCACGGCGCAACGGGGTCGACGATCTGCAGATGCTCGATCGTGCGCAGGCGCTGCAGCTGGAGCCGGCGCTTCAGTGCTCGGCCGCGCTGCTTTCACCGTCGACCGGCATCATCGATTCGCATGGCTACATGCTGTCGCTGCTCGGCCAGGCCGAGGCTCATGGCGCGATGCTGGCCTATCGGTCACCGGTCACGCGGCTGATACCGCAGCAGGACGGCATTGCGATTGTGGCCGGCGACGATCCGGAGCCGCAGCTCAGAGCGCGCTGCGTGATCAACGCAGCCGGCATCGAGGCGCCGGATCTGGCGCGGCGGGTAGAGGGCATCGCGCAGGACGCGCTGCCGCGCGCCTACTACGCCAAGGGCAGTTACTTCACGCTGAGCGGCCGGGCGCCGTTTTCGCGCCTGATCTACCCGGTTCCGGAGCCCGGCGGCCTCGGCGTGCATCTGACTCTGGACCATGGCGGGCAAGCGCGTTTCGGCCCCGACGTGCAATGGGTCGAGCGGCCCGATTACCAGGTCGACGCGAGCCGCGCCGATCGTTTCTACGACGTGATCCGCGCCTACTGGCCGGGCTTGAAGGACGGCAGCCTAGCGCCGGGCTACGCCGGCATCCGTCCGAAGATTTCCGGCCCCGGCGAAGCCGCTGCCGACTTCCGTATCGACGGCCCCGAGGTCCACCGGATACCGGGGCTGATCAACCTGTTCGGCATCGAATCGCCGGGCCTGACCGCATCGCTGGCGATCGCCGACGAGGTCGGCGGCATCGCCGAAGGCTTATTCAATTGACACATCCATTGATGTATCCAAAGACGCATCCGTTGACGCATCCATCAAAGCTTAGGCAGCGGACGAGCCCATGAGCGACAGCCAGGGCGACTTCGACTACGTCATCGTCGGCGCGGGCTCGGCTGGCTGCGTGCTCGCCAACCGGCTGAGCGCCGACGGCCGCCACCGCGTGCTGCTGCTGGAAGCCGGCGGCCGCGACTGGAATCCGTGGATACATGTGCCGCTGGGCTACGGCAAGCTGTTCAACGATCCGAACGTCAACTGGATGTATCAGACCGAGCCGGAGCCGCAGCTCAACGGCCGGCGCATCAGCGAGCCGCGCGGCAAGGTGCTCGGCGGCTCCAGCTCGATCAACGGCCTGGTCTACATCCGCGGCCAGCGCGAGGACTTCGATGGCTGGCGCGACGCCGGCGCCGAAGGCTGGGGCTATGACGAGGTGCTGCCGTACTTCATCCGCTCCGAGGACCAGCAGCGCGGCGCCAGCGAGTATCACGGTGTCGGCGGCCCGCAGGCGGTTTCGGACCAGACCGAGCCTCACGAGCTTTGTGAAACCTTCTTCGACGCCGCGGAGCAGTGCGGGTATCCGCGCAACGACGACTTCAACGGCGCCCGCCAGGAGGGCGCCGGATATTTCCAGACCAGCTCGCGCAACGGCCGCCGCTGCAGCACCGCGACCGGGTATCTGAAGCCGGCGCGCCGGCGCGCGAACCTGCGCGTGCTGACCCGCGCGCATGTGACGCGGGTGCTGCTGGAGGGTCGGCGTGCGGTCGGCGTCGAATACCGCGGACGCGACGGCAGCCTGCACCGGGTCCACGCCGCGGCCGAAGTGATCCTGTCCGGCGGTGCGATCAACACGCCGCAGTTGCTCGAGCTTTCCGGAATCGGTTCTGGGCCAAACTTGAAGCGCTTCGAGATTGATCTGGTCCACGAGCTGCCCGGAGTCGGCGAAAGCTTCCAGGATCACCTGCAGGTGCGTTCGGTGTACCGATGCACGCGGCCGATCACGGTCAACGACGCGATGAGCAGCTGGTGGGGCCAGATCCAGATGGGCCTGCGCTATCTGTTCCTGCGCAAGGGCCCGCTGACGGTCAGCGCCGGTTATGCCGGCGCGTTCTTCCGCACCCGCTACGAGTCGCAGCGGCCCGACGTGCAGGCGCACTTCATCACCTTCAGCACCAACAAGATGGGCGATGCGCTGGACGAGTGGTCCGGGTTTACCGCGTCGATCTGCCAGCTGCGCCCGGAAAGCCGCGGCTACGTGCATATCCAGAGCCCCGATCCGCTGGCCGCACCGCTGATCCGGCCGAATTTTCTGGCTGCCGAGCAAGACCGCCGCGTCACCGTGGACGGGCTGCAGAAGCTGCGCGCGATCATGCGCGCGCCGGCGATGCGCGGCCTGGTCGAGGCCGAGATCGAGCCCGGCCCCGAGCGCGAGGACGACGCGGCGGTACTGGCGTTCGCCCGCGATCGCGGTGCTTCGATCTACCACCCGAGCTGTACCGCGCGGATCGGCAGTGATCCGATGGCGGTCGTCGATGCCAGGTTGCGCGTGCATGGCATCGAGCGGCTGCGCGTGGTGGATGCCTCGGTGATGCCGTCAGTGGTTTCGGGCAATTCGAACGCGGCGATCATCATGATCGGCGAGAAGGCGGCCGACCTGATTCTGCAGGACGGGCGGACCAGTGGCCGTTAAAATAGGACACCATATACAATGGGCTCTCGATGGCCTTGAAACCGGCACCGTTCCGCGCCCGGCCGGAGTAGATCTTGACTGACCCGTTTGTTCTCTATCGTCAGGATGGCGCGGTGGTCACTCTGACGCTCGATCGCC
The DNA here is from genome assembly GCF_028291725.1 of Hydrocarboniphaga sp. Lineage (GTDB taxonomy): Bacteria > Pseudomonadota > Gammaproteobacteria > Nevskiales > Nevskiaceae > Hydrocarboniphaga. The sequence continues at coordinate 18,145 of NZ_JAQGNT010000096.1, forward strand.
CCGACAGCCGTAACGCGATCGGCACGCACCAGGATTGCGACGACCTGGCCGCGGCTTTCGAACGCGCCCAGCACGATGTCTCGGTGAGCTGCATCGTGCTGACCGGCAAGGGCAGCTCGTTCTCGGCCGGCGGCAACCTGAAGGCGATGAAGGAGCGCAACGGCATCGGCCCGCTCGAAGCGCCCGACGCCACCCGCGCCAACTACAAGCGCGGCGTGCAGCGCGTCGCGCGCACGATGTGGGAATGCGAAGTGCCGATGATCGCCGCGATCAACGGCCATGCGATCGGCCTGGGGCTCGACCTGGCCTGCCTGTGCGACATGCGCATCTCGGCCGACGGCGCCAAGTTCGCGTCGAGCTTCATCAAGATGGGCATCGTGCCGGGTGATGGCGGCGCCTGGATCCTGCCGCGCGCGGTCGGCCTGGCCAAGGCCGCCGAGATGATTTTCACCGGCGACATGCTGAGCGCCGCCGACGCGCTCAGCGTCGGCCTGGTGTCGCAAGTCGTGCCGGCCGATCAGCTGATGGCCGCCGCGCAAGCCTTGGCGGCGCGCGTCGTCGCCAATCCGGCGAAAGCACTGCGGCTTGCCAAGCGCCTGCTGCGTGAAGGCCAGCAGCAGCGGCTGGCCGACGTACTCGAACTCTCGGCCGCGTTTCAGGCGCTGGCACACGAAACTCAGGATCACGCCGAGGCGCTGGACGCGTTTCTGGAAAAACGCACGCCTCAATTCACCGGCAGGTGAATGCAAAACTATTGGTCACCGGCAGGTGAATTTAAAACTACTGATTAGCGGCAAGTAACCCACTTATCGCCACCGCGCAGCGGCGGCCGCCATCACACAGAGGAACATCATGAGCGACAAAATCATCATCAAGAAGGAAGGCCCGATCGGCCATCTGATCTTCAACAACCCGGACAAGCTCAACGCCATTTCGCTGGATATGTGGGAAGGCATGGGCACCGCGATCCAGCAGCTCGAAGCCGATGACGCGGTCAAGGTCATCGTCATCAGCGGTGCGGGCGAGAAGGCCTTCATCGCCGGTGCCGACGTTTCCAAATACGAGGACGAGCGCATGGGCGAGAACGCCCAGGAGCATTACGCGCAGACCGGCTGGACCGCGATGATGGCGGTGTACAACTGCAGCAAGATCACGATCGCCGCGATCAACGGCTACTGCTACGGCGGCGGCATTTCGGTCGCGGTCTGCACCGATCTGCGCTACGGCTCGTCGACGATCCAGGTCGCGCAGCCGGCGCTGCGCTACGGTATCGGCTACCGCTACAAGTCGCTGCGCCTGGTGACCGACGTCGTCGGCAGCGCGCCGACCAAGGAACTGCTGCTCGGCGGCGCCGTCTGGGACGCCGACGACTGCCTGCGCAAGGGCTTCGTATCGAAAGTGCTGCCGGCCGGCGCCGAGTTCGAGGACTACATCAAGAAGACCGCCGAGCGCATCGCGATCGGCGCGCCGCTGACCGCCAAGCAGTGCAAGTTCTCGATCAACACCATCGTCAAAGACCCGGATCGGCGCGACCTGGCCAAGAACGAAGAACTGTTCCAGGCCTGCTACGCCAGCAACGATTACAAGGAAGGCATCCGCGCGTTCGCCGAGAAGCGCAAGCCGGTTTTCACGGGGCGCTGAGCGATGAATTTCTTAGTCACCGTAGTCACCGTGGGGCGGGAGTATCCCGCCTTGCCAGGCTCGACAGGCGGGATGCGCTGCGCTCCTCCCGCCCTACGGTGGTCTTGAGCGATGGACCTTCGCTTCACCGATGAGGAAAACGCCTTCCGTGAGGAAGTGCGAAGCTTCATTCGCGAGAATCTGCCGAAGCCCGTCCACGCCAAAATGCTGGAACATCGTGCGCTGAGCAAGGACGAGGTCGTCAGCTGGCAGCGCATTCTCAATGCGCGCGGCTGGGCCACTCCGAGTTGGCCCGCGGCCTGGGGCGGCCCCGGCTGGACCGCGGTGCAGCGCTATATCTTTCTCGATGAACTGCACCAGTTTCCGGCGCCGGAGCCGGTGAGTTTCAACGTCTCGATGATCGGCCCGGTGATCGGCACTTTCGGCAGTGACGAACAGAAGGCGCGGCTGCTGCCGCGCATCGCCAATCTCGACGACTGGTGGTGCCAGGGATTTTCGGAGCCCGGCGCAGGTTCCGATCTGGCCGCGCTGAGTACCAGCGCGATCCGCCATGGCGATCACTACGTCGTCAACGGTACCAAGATGTGGCAGGGCATGGGCCATCGCGCGGACTGGATGTTCACGTTGGTACGCACCGATCCGGCGGCGAAGAAGCAGGCCGGTATCAGCTTCCTGCTGATCGACATGAAATCGCCGGGCCTGAGCGTGCAGCCGATCATCACCATCGATGGCCGCCACGAGGTCAACTCGGTGTTTCTCGACAACGTGCGTGTGCCGGTCGCGCAGCGCGTGTACCTGGAGAACAAGGGCTGGGACGTCGCCAAGTTCCTGCTCGGCAACGAGCGTACCGGCATCGCGCGCATCGGCATGTCCAAGTATCTGATACGTCGCGCCAAGCAGATCGCCGCGCAGGTGCAGGACGGTGACCGTACGCTGGCTGAGGATGCGGGTTTCCGCCGCCGCTGCGCGGAGATCGAGGTCGAGCTGAAGGCGCTGGAAATCACGCAGATGCGCGTGCTGGCGGCGATGGGCGAACATGCCGAGAAACCCGATCCGCGCTCGTCGATCCTGAAAATAAAGGGCGTCGAACTGCGCCAGGCCGCGTCCGAACTGCTGTTGCGCGCGGCGGGGCCGCTGGCGCTCGCGGCCGAAGGCGAGTACGACCCACCGAACCCGGAAGACGCGCCGGCCGACACCGAATGGGGCAGCACGATCGCGCCGGTATATTTCATCCTGCGCGCTGCCTCGATCTATGGCGGCGCGACCGAAGTGCAGAAGAACATCCTGGCGCAAGCCGTGCTCGGCCTGCCCAAGTAGGAAGCTCATGGACTTTGATCTCGCAGACGAGCAAAGCCTGTTCAAGGACGCCATCGACAAGCTGGTGCAGAAGGAATACGGCTTCGAACAACGCCGCCGCTATGCCGCCGAGCCCGAAGGCTGGAGCCGGCGCGTGTGGTCGCAGCTGGCGGAGCAGGGCTTTCTGGCACTGCCGTTCGATGAAGCCCACGGCGGTCTCGGTTATGGGCCGGTGGAACTGATGCTGGTCAACGAGGCGCTCGGGCGCGGCCTGTTGCTGGAGCCGTATTTGAGCACCGTGGTGATCGCCGGCGGCGCGCTGCGCGCTGGCGCCAGCGACGAGCAGCTCGCGCTTTGGGTGCCGCAGATCGCGGCCGGCGAATTGCTTGTTTCGCTGGCCTATCTGGAGAAGCAGTCACGCTACAACCTGGCCGATGTCGCCACGCGCGCGGAACTGCGCGACGGCGAATACCGCCTCAGCGGCACCAAGATCGCGGTACTGCACGGCGACAGCGCCGACCGCCTGCTGGTGGCGGCGCGCACCGCCGGCGCGCGCACCGATGAAGAAGGCATCAGCCTGTTCATGGTCGATGCCGATAGCGCCGGCCTGCGCCGTCGCGGCTATCGCACGCAGGATGGCTTGCGCGCTGCAGATTTAATTCTGAGCGACGTCGCCGTGCCGGCCGCCAATCTCGTCGGCCGCATCGGCGGCGGCCACGCGCTGTTGCAGCGCGCCTCCGACTACGCGATTGCCGCGCTGGCCAGCGAAGCGGTCGGCTGCATGCAGGCCGCGCTCGAGATGAGCGTGGATTACCTCAAGCAGCGCCAGCAGTTCGGCGCGCCGATCAGCCGCTTCCAGGCCTTGCAGCATCACGCCGCCGACATGCTGGTCGAAGTCGAACAGGCGCGCAGCATGGCGATGCTGGCCGCGCTGGTGGTTGACGATGTCGACGAAGCCGAGCGTCGCAAAACTCTGTCTGCGGTGAAAGTGCAGATCGGCAAGTCGGGCCGTATCGTCGGCCAGCTCGCGGTACAGTTGCATGGCGGCATCGGCGTCACCGAGGAATATGCGGTCGGCCACTACTTCAAGCGGCTGACGATGATCGAATCGCAGTTCGGCGATGGCGAACATCATCTGACGAAGATTGCGGCAGCCGGTGGCTTCGTTTCGGTGACGCCGTGATATCCAAACTTTCACTCGTCATTCCCGCGAAGGCGGGAATCCGGTGCCGTCGAGCGCTGGCTTCCAAGCTCTGGATTCCCGCCTTCGCGGGAATGACGCTGAGATGAACTTTCAGCCCGACCCCGCCGACCAGGCCTTCCGCGAAGAAGTCCGCGCCTTCCTGCGCGAGCAACTGCCCGTCGATGTCGCCGCGCGCAATCGCCGCGGCTTTCATCCCAGCAAGGAAGACGAGCTGTGGTGGACGCAGCTGTTGTATCGCCGCGGCTGGTCCGCGCCGCATTGGCCGGTCGAATACGGCGGCACCGGCTGGTCGCCGCAGCGGCGTTTCATCTTCGAAGAGGAGTGCTTTCTGGCCGGCGCGCCGCCGACCTGCGCGGCGGGTTTCTCGCTGCTTGGTCCGGTGCTCTACACCTATGGCAGCGACGATCAGAAAGCGCGCTTCCTGGAGCCGACGCGCAGAGGTGAAATCTTCTGGGGCCAGCTGTTCTCCGAGCCCAATGCCGGTTCCGACCTGGCGTCGCTGAAAACCACTGCGGTGCGCGATGGCGATCATTACGTCGTCAACGGCCAGAAGACCTGGACCACCGAAGGGCACTACGCCGACTGGCTGTTCTGCCTGGTGCGTACCGACAGCAGCAGCAAGCCGCAGCGCGGCATCTCCTTCCTGATCATCGACGCGAAGTCACCGGGTGTGACGATCCGCCCGATCGTGTCGATCGACGACGCGCATACGCTCAACGAAACGTTTCTCGACAATGTCCGGGTGCCGGTTGCCAACCGCATCGGTGAAGAGAACGCCGGCTGGTCCTACGCCAAGCTGCTGCTCGAACACGAGCGCGCGTTCTCGGCCGAGGTGCCGCGCAACAAGCGCCTGCTGTCGCAGCTGAAGCACATCGCCGCGCTGGCGCTCGACGGCGGCGCGCGGCTGATCGACGATCCGCTGTTTTCATCGCGCATCGCCGAGGCCGAAATCGAGCTGCGTGCGCTCGAATGGCTGACGCTGCGTGCACTTGCCGACATGGATCACGGCGCCGACGCCGGCAGGCCGGTCGGCTCGGTGCTGAAAGTGCGCGGCTCGGAGCTGATACAGAAAATCGGAGCATTGATCGTCGAAGCGCTTGGTCCTTATGGCCTGATCGCCTATCCGGAGCTGGATTTTGAAACGCTGCCGGGGCCGGAAGCTGCCGCCGGCAAGACCGCCGACTTCCTGTATCGCCGCGCGGTGACGATCTACGGCGGCTCCAACGAAATCCAGCGCAACATCATCGCGAAGGGGTTTCTGGGGCTATGACGATGGACCTTTCTTACATGGCTAGCATCGTAGGGCGGGAGCATCCCGCCTTGCGCGTGGGAGCCGCGCGAACGGCGGGATACGCCGCGCTGCTCCCGCCCTACGGCGGTTCATGTGCTGGTGAGGCGCGCTGATGGACTTCGCACTGACCGAAGAACAGAGCATGCTGCGCGACAGCCTGCGTCGCTACGTCGAAAAGGAGTACGCGTTCGAAGCGCGGCGCCAGTTGATCGAGCAGGCCGGTGGTTTCAGGCGCGCGCACTGGAATGCCTATGCGGAGATGGGCTGGCTGGGTATCGGCCTGCCGGAAGCGTCTGGCGGCTTCGGCGGCGACCTGTCCGACTCCGCGATTCTGCTGGAGGAGTTTGGCCGCGGGCTGGTGGTCGAGCCTTACGCGGCCAGTCACATACAGGCCTCGCGTCTGTTGCTGCATAGCGGCGATGCGCGCGCGGCCGAATTGATCGAAGCGCTGATCGCCGGCAGCACGCTATACGCGGTTGCGCACAACGAGCCTGGCGCCCGCGGTCGCAGCCTCTGGGTCGAGACGCGCGCCGCGGCGACCGGCGGGGGTTCCCGGATCAGCGGCACCAAGACGCAGGTACTGGCCGCGCCGTCCGCAGACCGGTTCCTGGTGTCGGCGCGCAGCGAGCAGGGACTCAGCCTGTTCCTGATCGATCGCGATACGCCGGGCATGTCGCTGCGCGAATACCGGCTGGTCGATGGCAGCCAGGCCGCCGATCTGAGTTTCGATCAGCTGCTGCTGCCGGAATCGGCCCTGCTTGGCGCGGCCGGCAAGGCCGATTCGGCGATCGACCTTGCCATCAGCGCGGCGACGATCGCCTGTTGCGCCGAGATGGTCGGCGCGATGGAGCAGGCCCTGTGGATCACCCGCGATTACCTGCGCACGCGCAAGCAGTTCGGGGTTGCCATCGGCAGCTTCCAGGCGCTGCAGCACCGCATGGCCGACATGTACATCGCGCTGGAACAGGCGCGCTCGATGCTCTATCGCGGGCTTGCCTATGCTGAAGATGGCGATGCGATACGGCGCCGCGGCGCCGTGTCGGCGAGCAAGGCCCAGGTCGGCAGGAGCGCGCAGTACATCGCCGCGCAGGCGGTACAACTGCACGGCGGCATCGGCCTGACCAACGAATACTGCATCGGGCACTACTTCAAGCGCCTGCTCGTGCTGGAGGCCGCGTACGGCTCCAGCGCCTATCACGTCGGCGTGGTCGCGCAACAGCTGCGCGACGCCGCCTGAGGTTCATCGTCCGAGGTTCAGCGCATGTACGAGTCCTACCGCAGTCTGAAGATCGAGCGTCGAGGCGCGGTACTGGTGGTCACGCTCGACAATCCACCGACCAACGCGGCCGACATCGGCACGCATCGCGAGCTGTCGACGATTTTCGACGACATCGCGCGCGACGATGCGACCAAGGTCGTTGTGGTGACCGGCGCCGGCACGCGCGCCTTCTCGGCCGGCGGCGATATCGACGTGATGCTCGACCAGCTCACCAATACCGAGAGCCTGAAACTGCAGTTCGACGAGGCGCAGCGGATGCTACGCGCGCTGCTGGCGCTGGAGAAGCCGGTGATCGCGCGCATCAACGGCCATGCGATCGGCTTTGGTGCGACGCTGGCGCTGTTTTGCGACATCAGCTATGCGATCGAGACCGCCAAGATCGCCGATCCGCATGTCGGCGTTGGCCTGGTCGCCGGTGACGGCGGCGCGCTGATCTGGCCGTTGCTGATCGGCTACGCCCGAGCCCGCGAATACCTGCTGACCGGCGACGCCATCAAGGCCGCTGAGGCCGCGATGATCGGCCTGATCACGCGCGCCTACGCGACGATGGATGAACTCGATACTGCGACCTATGCAATGGCCGAGCGCCTTGCAGGCGGCGCGTCGCGCGCCATCAACGGCACCAAGACCGCGATCAATCTGGTGCTGCGCGGACAGGTCGAGGGCCTGATTGCTGCACACTCCGGGCTCGAATTCATCTCCGAATTCAGCGCCGATCACCGCGAGGCGGTAATGGCGTTCAAAGACAGGCGCAAGCCGCAGTTCAACGGCAACTAGTGAACCGTAGCGGATCATGAAAGTTAATCGCGTTGAGGCGCGTCACCGTAGGTCGGCAATCCCTTGCCGACGTGAGGCAGCGATTACACAGCAGGTGTACACGTCGGCAAGGGATTGCCGACCTACGGCTGAGGGAAATTGACATGCCATCCATCGCATTGAAAGGCGTGCGCGTACTCGACCTGTCTCGTGTGCTTGCCGCGCCGCTGGCGACGCAGCTGCTCGCCGACCTCGGCGCCGAGGTGATCAAGGTCGAGCGGCCCGGCAGCGGCGACGAGGCGCGCACCTACGGCCCGCCGTTCCTGCACGATCTGGAGGGCAAGGCCACCGACATCGCCGCGTTCTATCTGGCCTGCAACCGCAACAAGCAGTCGATCACGATCAATCACGCGGCGCCTGAAGGCCAGGCATTGATCCGCAGGCTGGTCGCCGAATCCGACGTGCTGGTCGAGAATTTCAAGACCGGCACGCTGAAGAAATACGGGCTCGACTACGACAGCCTGAAGGCGATCAACCCGAAGCTGATCTATCTGTCCGTTACCGGCTTCGGACAGACCGGGCCCTACAGTCACAAGCCGGGTTACGACGGTATTTTCCAGGCGATGGGCGGGCTGATGAGCGTCAGCGGCCATCCGCAGGAGCCGATGAAAGTCGGCATCAGCATGGTCGATATCCTGACCAGCTTCTATGCGGCGGTCGGCATACTCGCGGCGCTGCGCCACCGCGATCACAGTGGCGAGGGGCAGTACATCGACCTGTCGCTGCTCGATTGCGGGCTGGCTTCGCTGTCGCATTTCGCGATGAATTATCTGGTGTCGGGCACCGTGCCGACGCGTCGTGGCAACGGCGGCTTCGGCGGCATTCCGTCGCAGGCTTTTCAGTGCAGCGACAAGCCGATCTTCATCGTCGCCGGCAACAACAAGCAGTTTGGCAGCTTCTGCAAGCTGGCGGGGCGTCTGGACATCTTCGAAGACCCGCGCTTCAACACCACGGCCGGGCGCATCGCCAACCGTGAACAGATCCTGCCGATACTTGACGAGGTCTTTAAGACCAAGACACGCGACGAGTGGCTGGAACTGCTGGACGCCAACGACATCCCGGCAAGCCCGGTCAATGAATTGCCGGAGGTATTTGCGAATCCGCAGATCCAGCATCGCGGCATGCTGACGCAGACCGAGCACCCGCTGTCGGGCGCGCTGAAGCTGCTGGCGAATCCGATCAACTTCTCGGCAACCCCGGTGGGTGAATACGCGGCGCCGCCGCTGATGGGCGCGCATACGGATCAGGTGCTCGCGGCGAAGCTCGGTTTGAGTGCCGGCGATCTGGCGAAGCTGCGCGCTTCCGGTGTGATTTGAGACCTCGTAGGTCGGCAATCCTTTGCCGACGTGTAACTTCGATGCGCAAATGAGGCCTCACGTCGGCAAGGGATTGCCGACCTACGGGTGCAGCGCAGCGAGGCCGAGTTCCAGTACCTGGTTGAGCCAGGCTACGTGCTCCTGCGCGACGAGTTGCGCGCGCGGTTCGTCGCGGTCCAGCAGCGCCTGCGTCAGCCGTGCGTGGCGCTTGCGCAAAGTCTGCGCAATATCGGCCGGCAATCGGGGCTGCGCCTCCTCGGTCAGCGTGAACAGCGTGCGCAGCAGCAGCGAAAGCGCGCGGTTGCGGCCGAGCTGACTCAGCTGCGCATGCCATTCGATCGCCAGCGCGGTGATCTGAGTATCGTCCGCCGCTTGCAGACGTGAGTTGAGTTCGCTGATCGCGCGCAGATCCGCTGCATGCGCACGAGTCACCGCGAGGTGGATCGCGCCGCGCTCCAGTGCCTCGCGCACGGCCAGATAGTCCGACGCTCCCAGGCCGGCGCGGCGCAGGTAGCGCTTGGCCGAGGCGATGGTGTAGTCCGCGTTCGGGCGGCCGATCATCAGTCCGCCGCCGCGCCCGCGCTGCGGCCGCACGATGCCGTGCAGCTCGAGCATGCGGATCGCCTCGCGCAGCACCGAGCGGCTGACGCCGAAGCGCTCGATCAGGCCGGCCTCGTCGCTGAGACGTTCGCGTGGCCAGCCCTTGGCTGCGACGTCGCGCGCCAGCGCCAGTGCCAGCCGCTGTGCCAGCTTGCCTTCGCCTTCGCTGCCGGAAGGCAGCTCCATCCAGTCCTTGGCCGAGGCACGGCGACGGCGCTCTTCGAGCAGCTTGCAGACTTTCAGGCTGCTGGCGCTGAAGGCCTCGACCGCGGCTCCGGCGGCATCGGCGTCGCCGGTTGCGATCGCCTCGCTGATGGTGCGCAGGATCGCGTTCACGCGCTGGGTCTCGCGATCCCTCACCACCGGTGATCCGAGATCGGCCGGCAACACGTCGGTCGACCAGTTGCTGAGCGCCTGGCTGAATAACTGCACGACCGCGTTGCCGCTGATCTCGGCGATGGCGCCGGGCAGGGCAAGGTGGCGTTTGCCGATCGCCCGTACCGTTGACGGGCCCTGATCGAGTTCGGCGCTGATCTGGCGCAGACGGCTGCGAGCGCTCGCGTCGATGCGCCGGCTCGCCAGCTTCGCCGCCTGCATGTCGAGCAGCGCGCGCGCCTCGACGATCTCGTCCCAGCCGATGTCGGAGAATTCCAGATGAGCCGTGATCGCGCGCACCGCGGTCATCGACGCCGTGGCCGCGACGGTCAGGCCGCCGCCGCCGCCGCCGCCGCCGCGACGCATCACCGCGACACCGTGGCGCTCGAGCTGGCGGATCGCATTGCGCAGCGTCTCACGGCTGACCTCGTACTGCGCCATCAACTGCGCTTCGGTGCCGAGCGGCGTGCCCGGCTGCAGCTGTTCGCGCTCGACGCGGTCTTCGATCGCGGCGGCCAGCAGCTCGGGTCGTTTGGGGCGTGCAACAGCTTCGGGCGGGACGTTCGTGTCGCTCATGAGGTGCTGGTTTCGGCTTCGCCAGCAGTTTAGGGCTTGCAGCCCGTGTTCGTCGCAGATCGATGCAAGGCGGCCGTGTGTAAGGGTGCTTGACTCTGTCGATTTAAATAGCGCACTATCGATGCAGAAACGGGTGGCGGCCTTGTCTTGGCCAAGCCCGGACCGATCCGGCGCACCACGAGATGCGCGACCCGCGAGGCAGGAGAATCAACATGGGTGATTTCGTTTTCAGCATGGATGCGCACGTGATCGAACCGCGCACGCTGTTCGCCGAACGCTTGCCCGAGGCGATGAAGGACCGCGGTCCGAAGGCCGAGCGCAAGGACGGCTACCTCAACATCATCTGCGACAACAAGATCGTCCATCGGATGAACATGGGCGACGGCTATCACGGCCAGGAGCGGCATGGCGGCGTGCAGCCGAACCTCGACCCGCGGCTGAAAGACATGGCGCAGGACGGTATTCACGCCGAGGTGATTTATCCGACCTCCGGCGGCGTGCCGTATCTGGTCGAAGATCCGGAGCTGAAGATCGCCTGCAGCAGGATCTACAACGACTGGTGCATCGAAACCTTCAAGCCGCATCCGCACCGCTTCGTTCCGACCGCGGTGCTGCCGGTGGCGCCGGGCACCATCGCGCAGGCTACCGCCGAACTCGAGCGCTGCATCAAGCTGGGTTATCGCTCGGCACTGGTGCCCTGCGTGCTGCCGGAAGGCCTGAAGTTCAACGGCAACGATCTCGACCCGCTGTGGGCGCTCGCACAGGAAGCCGGCATTCCGATCTCCTGGCACGTCGGCACCGGCTCCTCGCCGGTCTACGAGCGCGGCCCTGGCGGCGCTGTGATCAACTATGTCGAGGTCGGCAACTCGGCGCAGCGCGCGGTGTTCCAGATGGTCTGCGGCGGCGTGCTCGAGCGTTTCCCGAACCTGCAGATGGTCACGGTCGAAGCCGGCGCGTCCTGGCTGGCGTTCCTGTGCGAGCGCATGGACGAGGTGTATCGCGCGCACCAGTTCTACGTCAAGCCGAAGCTGTCGATGATGCCCAGCGAGTTCGTCAAGCGCCAGGTCAGCTGCACCTTCCAGTTCGACCGCGCCTGCATCATGTCGCGCTCGGTCACCGGCGTGAAGCCGCTGCTGTGGGCCGCCGACTATCCGCACCTGGAAGGCACGTTCCCGCATTCGCAGAAAGTCATTCAGGGCATTTTCCAAGGCATCGACATTTCGGCCGAGGACCGCGCCGCGATACTCGGCGGCAATGCCGCGAAGCTGTTCAAGATCGACATCGCCAGGAGTCTGGCCGATGCGCAGATCACCGCCGCGCGCCTGTCCGCCGGTGCTGAAGCCGATCCGGCATCGCTGACTGCGTTGTAGGGCGGTGACGCGGTGATGTCTCAGCATTCGCAAGCCACCGTCATTCCCGCGTAGGCGGGAATCCAGGGCTCCAAGCACTCAGCCGTGAACTCTGGATTCCCGCCTTCGCGGGAATGACATTTCAAAATTTATGTGCCGCACTACTAACTGCAGGCGCCCACGGAGGCGCCCCACGAAATCATCAGAGTCCGAGGAGATTTCAATGAGCACTTCATTCGCTACCGCAATGCCGGCCGCCTACAGCCTCGATCTTCCCGAGGCGACGGCGGACGTCGAGCAGAACAAGCGCAATCTCGATGAGTACGGCCTCGCCGTGCACCAGGCGCTGTTCACGCCGGAACAGGTGGCCGTGCTGCTCGCGCGCCTGAAAGAACAGGCGGAGATGGAAGAAGAGCAGGGCGTGGCCCAGCTCAGCGATCAGAGCTCCACCAGCAAGACCTGGATCGGCCGCGCCAGCGACGGCCCCGCCGAACCCTGCTGGCAGGGCATCCCGATGCTGGTCAACAAGGGCCGCGTGTTCATCGACCTCGGCGTGATGAACCCGGTGCTGCACCAGTACGCGAACCACTGCTTCAAGAACTACCCGATGATGCTGTCGAGCATGACCGGCCTGATCGTCAAGAAGGGCGCGACGCCGATGGTGATTCACAGCGATCAGCAGTTCGTGCCGTTCCCGACGCCGACGCCGGTGTACTTGAACATGATGGTCTGCCTGACCGATTTCACCGAGGCCATGGGCGCGACCCGCGTGGTGCCGCGCAGCCACAAGTGGAACCTGTACCCGAAGACCACGATCGGGCCGCAGGGCGTGCCGATCAATCCGGAGCCGATCGAGACCGTGCCGGTGATCTGCAAGGCCGGCGACGTGATCCTGTTCGAGAGCCGCACCTGGCACCAGTCCGGGCATTCGACATCGGACACGGTGCGCTACTCGTTCACGCTGCTGTGGAACCAGTCGTGGATGCGGCCGATGGACGACATCGTGCAGAGCCTGCACGACGACGTTTACGAGTCGCTGCCGGTCGAGGTGCGCTCGCTGCTCGGCTTCCGCTTCGATGCCGCCGGGCGTTTCGAGCCGCGCTATCCGGGCGACCGCCAGTCGATGAACCGCGGCATGCCGTTCGTGCCCGAGCTGACTCGCGGCGGCAAGAAGAAGGCGGTGCCTTTCGGCAATCTGAAAGCCGGTTTTACTTACGGCTACGAGAATGACGCGCACGAGAAGCACGTCAAGTAAGCCAGCCGAGTAGCTTGGGGTGAGCGCAGCGAACCCCGACATGAAGTCCGCGCCGATGTTGGGGTTCGCTGCGCTCACCCCAACCTACACGCTGCGATGCGGTTGAAGGAGCATGTATGCCTCGCTTCATTGGAAAAACCGCGCTGGTCACCGGCGCCGGTGCCGGCATCGGCCGCGCTGTTGCGTTGCGGCTCGCCGGCGAGGGTGCGGAAGTGTTTGCGGTCAGCCGAGGAAGCAAGGTCGATGAACTCGTCGAACTGGGGCAGGGGCGTATCGCCGCGTATCGCGCCGATGTCTCCGATCCTCAGCAGATCGAGGCGATGGTCGGCGCCTGCGTCACGGACTACGGCCGGATTGACGTGCTGATCAACAATGCCGGCATCTCGCACGGCGGCACGCCGATCCACGAGCTCGATGTGGAACTCTGGGACCGCATCATGTCGGTGAACCTGCGCGGCGCGTTCCTGGTGATGAAGCACACGCTGCGGGTAATGATGGCGCAGCGCGGTGGTGCCATCGTCAACATGTCCTCGGTAGGCGGCAGGCGGCCCTCGGTGGGCTCGGCCGCGTATATCGTCGGCAAGGCCGGGCTCAACATGCTGACGCAGCAGGCGGCGCTGGAATACGTGGCGCATGGCATCCGCGTCAACGCAGTGGCGCCCGGCATGATCCTGACGCCGATGGTCAAGGGCGCGTCCGAGGGCGTGATCGAGTGGAAGAAATCGATCACACCGATGCAACGGCTCGGCACGGTCGATGAAGTCGCAGCAGTGACCGCCTTCCTGGCTTCCGACGAAGCCGCCTACATCACCGGCGCGATCTACGCGGTCGACGGCGGGCGCTGCGCCGAATGAATCGCTCCTTCGTCGCCAGCGAAACGCGCCTGCACGAGGCTGCGACCGCGCTTTGCGGCATGCGCGATTTCGGCGACGGCTACCTGCCGGCGCTGCGCAAGCTGCTGCACGCGCTGGATCACGACACCCGGCTGACCGAATCCGGCTGGCAGAAATTCTTCGACCGCATCGTGCAGGTGCTGGTAGGGCGCGCCTATTCACAGCGCGGCTGGCGCGAGCATCCACAGTGCCTGCAATACGAGCTGCGGCCACCGATCCTGATCACCGGCCTGCCGCGCACCGGCACCACCGCGCTGCACCGCGTGCTGGCGATGGACCCGCAGTTCCAGGGCCTGGAATACTGGCTGATCGACAACCCAATGCCGCGGCCGCCGCGCGCGCGCTGGGAGTCGAATACGCTGTACCGGCGCGCGGTCGACGAGTTGGAAGCGCTGTATCGCGAAGTGCCGGCGATGAAGGCCGCGCATCCGATCATCGCCGACGAAGTCTACGAATGCCTGCTGCTGACGCGGCAGAGCTTGCTGTCGGTGGACTTCACCACCAACGCGCATCTGCCGAGTTACCAGAGCTGGTTCCTGCAGCAGGATTTCGCGCCGATGTGGCGGCGTTATCGCGACAATCTTCGCTTGATCGGGCTGAACCAGGCCGGCCAACCCTGGCTGCTGAAGAACCCGGCGTCGCTGTTCAGCCTTGCCGGCTTCATCGAAGTGTTTCCGCAGGCGACGATCATCCAGACGCATCGCAATCCGGTGACCTCGGTCGCCTCCGGCGCGAGTCTGGCGCGGATGGCGCGCATTCCCTACGAGGGCCCCGATACCAGCCTCACCGCGGCGGCGCAGCGCGAGGTCGAGCTGTGGGGGCAGGGCATCGACAGTGCGATGGCGGTGCGGCGCGCGCATCCGGATCGCTATGTCGATGTCTACTTTGCCGACTTCGCTTCCAGGCCGATGCACACCATCCGCCAGATCTACGAGCGCTGCGGGCTTGCGCTGAGCGATGCGTCCGCGGCGGCGATGCAGCGCTGGCTGGACGAAAACCCGCAGAACAAGCACGGCGAGCATCGCTATTCGCTGGAGGGTACCGGCATCAGCGAAGACACGATACGCCGGCGTTTCGCCGCGTATATCGATCTGTATGGCCTGGCCGCATGAACGTGCTGTGCTCCATCGCCGACGGCGTCTGCGAAATCCGCCTGAATCGGCCGGACAAGCTCAACGCGATCACGCCGCCGATGTGGGTCGAGCTCAACGCGGCGCTGGATCGGGCGCAAGCCGACTCGGCGGTGCGCGTGATTCTGTTCAGCGGGGCAGGCAAGTCGTTCTGCGCCGGCGCCGATCTGGGTGCCTTCAGTGCCGACGCGATGGCTGACGAGGTGCCCAGCGGCCTCGACAATCCGGGTGGCCGCTTCACCGCGCGGCTGCCGCATATCGACCGGATGATGATCGCCGCGGTGCAAGGTCACGCGGTCGGCATCGGCACTACGCTGCTGCTGCAGTGCGACTACGTGCTCGCTGCGCCGACGGCCAGGTTGCTGCTGCCCTTCGTACAGCGCGGCTTCGTACCGGAGGCCGGCAGCTCGTTGAGCCTGCAGCAGCGCATCGGCTATCTGCGCGCAGCCGAGATGATGCTGATGGGCGAGCCGGTCGATGCGGCGACGGCCCGTGAATGGGGATTGCTGAATCGGCTGGTCGACGAGGATCGGCTGCTCGCCGAGGCGCGCGCTGCGGCGGCGCGCGTCGCCGCGCTGCCGCCGTCGGCACTGCGGCGCACCCGTGAGCTGATGCGTCGGCCTTGCGCGACCATCGACGCGCAGTTGCTGCGCGAGTCCGAGGCCTTCACCGCGCAGCTGCACACCGAAGAAGTGCGCGAGGCGATCGCCGCTTTCATGGAGAAGCGCAAGCCGGATTTCTCCGGGTTCTGAGCGCAACCGGAGAGGCACTGTGCAGGATCTGAAAGGCCGCGTCGCGTTCATCACCGGAGGCGCCAGCGGCATCGGCCTGGGGATCGCCCGAGCCTGCGCCGAAGCCGGCATGAAGCTGATGCTCGCCGACGTCGATGCCGATGCGCTTGCGGCCGCGCAGGCCCGCCTGGCCGCGACCGGGTACGCGGCTGCCGTGCAGATTCTGGATGTTCGCGACGAAGCGGCCTGGGATGCGGCGGCCGCTCGCGCCGAAACCCTGTTCGGCGGCGTGCACCTGCTATGCAACAACGCCGGAATCACCGGCAGCGGACGCCCGGTGGAAGAACTCGAGCCCGCCGAATGGCGGCGCATCATCGACACCAACCTGACCGGCAGCTTCCTCGGTTTGCGCAGCCTGCTGCCGCGCATGCGCCGCGCGGGCCAGGGCGGCCACGTCGTCAACACCGCGTCGATGGGTGCACTGCTGCCCTACGCCGGCGGCGCCAGCTACGTCGCCAGCAAGGCCGGCATGCTTGCGCTGAGCGAAGCCTTGAGGCTGGAACTACGGGGCTCAGCCATCGGCGTCTCGGTGCTGCTGCCGGCGCAGGTGCGTACACGGCTGTTCGAAACCTCGTCGCAGCAGCTGGCGCCGCAGGATGCGGATGCGATGTCGCGCCGGGCGGCGGCGCGACACCGTCTTGAATACGAAGGCATGGAGCCGCTGGAAGTGGGCCGCCAGGTGCTCGACGCGATCCGCGAAAATCGTTTCTACGTGTTCACTCATCCGCAGCTCGGTGCCGCTGTCGAGCAGCGCTTCGGGGCGATGATCGAGGCGATGAGGTAGTTCCTCGTTCGCGGACTCTTGCTTGTAACGCGATCTCCGCTACATTTCCAGGTCGCTCAAAGTCTAGACGGCATTGCGCTAGTGGTTGAAGCTCTGTGGGGGCGAGAGCGGCATCGCATCATCAAGCATGAGGATGCTGCGCTGTCGAAAGTCCGACACGGTCTGTCGTTAGCACATAAAGGGGGAATGTCATGTCGACCAAGTTCGGATTGGTCCGGGTCAGCGGCGCGGCCTCGCTGCTTGGCGCGTTCTCGGTTCGCAAGGAAAAAAGCCTGGATTCCGTGCCGATCGCCGGCGCCAATCTCATTGAGGGCCAGGACGTTGCGGTCGAACTGGCAGCCGGGACTTACTGGGCGCGCTACGTGATCCTGATCGTGGAGAACGGTTTTGGCGGGACGTTCCACTACCAGTTGCCGATCGACGGCGTATCGCGTTACGACAGCGGCGCCAAGAACGTCGACACGACGCGCGGTCCGCGCGACCAGGCCGTCGAACGGCCCTGGGTCCAGTTCAACGTCTAAGGCAAACACGATGATGATCAAGCTTAGCCAGCGGGCATGCGTGTTGTTGTGGGCCCTGTCGTCGATCCCGGCGTTTGCCGAGGATCAGGTGACCCCGGTGTATCAGCATGAAGGTGGCGCCGCAGTCGAGGGCGGCGGCGACTGGAGCAGCTATCAGTCCGACGATGCCGCCGGCTCGGTCACCGCGGCGAGCCTGCTGGGCATCTCGGGCGACGTCGTCGCCAACGTGGAGAACATCCGTGACATCGTCGTCGCGTTCAAGGGTGCGAGTGAAGGCGGCGGCAACGGGACGCTCGCCCTTGCCGTGGCGCCGGCGCGCACGGCCTGGTCGCCATTCGACTTGCCGGACTATCGGAATCACGACTACGTGCGCCTGCTGTCGTCGACCACACTCAGCTACGCGCAGGGGCAGGCCAAGATCGGCGACATCGATTACGAGCGTCAGGCCGCCGCCATCGAGATGAGCTATATCTTCAACCGCAGCGACGACCCGGTCATCGCGTTCGACGATGCGCTGCACGACCAGGCAGTCACCGAGCGTAAAGACAAATGTACCGTGCAGGCGGAGCTTTTCAAGCAGGCAAATCAGGTCGGCGGACAAGAAGACGACAAGCCGATCTTCGACGCCGTCAAGGCCTGCGACCAGATCGTCCAGGCCAGCCTGCGCTGGAACCGCTCGAACGCGTCGTTCTCCTATGGGCAGGGCTGGATCAAGCCGCACGACGGCGGCGACCAGAGCAGCCTGGGCAAGACACTCGCGGTGTCGTTGACCTATGGCTTTGAACATCTCGACGGCGGCCGGCTGGATCTCAAGAACCGCGCCGCGCTTGCCGTCACCTATCGACGCAGCCTGAGCGAACCGGTGCTGCAGACCCTGGGCACTGCCAGCGTCGAGCGCAAGGACACGTCGCTGCTGGTGGCGCGCCTGACGTTCGGCTCCGACACAATCCGCGCGCTGGCCGAGTTCAGCGATGCCGGCTCACGAGACATCACGGCGTCGCAGCGAACCTTCAAGCAAGCCCTGGGCGTCGATCTGCGTCTGATCAAGGGAGCATGGGTGAATCTGCGCTTCGGCCGGCTGAGCGACGTCGGCGGCGACGGCAAGGAAACGGCCTCGCTGCTGAGCCTGAGCTACAGCCCGTCGGCGCTGCTCAACTGAGGCGATTGGCGGAGTGGCCGATGGGGCGAGCGTGAAAAAGCGAGGCAGTGCCCAGCAGGGAAGCACTGCCTCGTGGGGAAACCGCTGGGCTCAGAACTCGAGCCCGACGTTCGCGCCGTAGGTGCGTGGCGGCAGATACTGCGATTGCCAGACGCCGAACGAGCTCTGTGCATTGGTCCTGATATCCGAGTTTTCGAGGTTCTGGACGAAACAATCCACATACCAGGGCTTCTCCGATGCGGCCGTGTAGCGCAGGCCCAGGTCGGTGCGGGTGTAGTTCTTCTGGCGATCACCCGAGCCGTCGTTGAACACGCTCAGCCAGCTGGCCGTCTCGTAGTGCGAGCTGAGGCGCGGCGCCAGCACCGCGCCATTGGCCAGGTGGAACTTGTGTTCGTAGAGCAATTGCGCGGCAAATTTCGGCGCATGCGGCAGCTCGTTGCCGGTCACATCCAGACAGTTCGAAATGTCGGCGACCGGGCAGGGCGGCAGCGCGTAGTCGTTGCTGCCGGCGATCAGCTTGCCGAGTTCGGTGTGCGTATAGGCCATCGACAGCCGGACCAGATCGTCGCGGCTGATCTTCGCGGCCATTTCGGACTCGACGCCGTAGACCTTGGCGCCTTCGGCGTTGGAGGTCACCAGCGAATGCGATCCGTCCGTGTTGGTGACCGGGGCGCTGAACTGGAAGTCCTTGAAGTCCTGGTAGTAGACCGCGTTGTTGAAAGTGACGCGATTGTCGAAGAAGCTGTTCTTGATGCCGGCCTCGTAATTGGTCAGCGTCTCCGGGCCGTATTCGACCCCGCCGTCCTGCAGGCCACCCGATTTGTAGCCACTGGACAGGCTCGCGTAGGCGAGGGTGTCCTTGGCTATGTCGTAGCCGACACGAGCGAGGTAGGTGAGCTTGTTGCCGCTGTAATGGCCGTCGTTGTGCTGGTAGGTCGAGAAGCCCGAGCCTGGCGCCAGCGGGTCGCTGCTGGGGTCGACCGGCACGTGGGCCGCGGTCGTTGCGCTGTCCCAGCCGTTGTTGGTGCCGCCCTTGTTCTCGCGAACGTCGGCGGTATAGCGCAGGCCACCGGTCAGGTGCAGGTCCTGCGTCAGGTTCCAGGTGGTCTGGCCGAAGATCGCCTTGGACTCGACGGTTTCCTTGGGCTGGATGAAGGATCCCTGCCAGGCCACGGTGCCCTGCTGCGTGCCGTTGAAGATCGGAATGTCGAAGCGGATCTCGTTGTCTTCCGCCGCGTAGTACAGGCCCAGTATCCAGTCGATGCTGTGTTCGCCGCTGGATTGCAGCGTCAGCTCATGGCTGTAGTTGTTGTAGCGCGAATGGTTGGTGCGATCTTCCTGGTAGGTTGCGCCGGTAGTGAAGCTGGTCGGTACCTTGGCGCCGCCGTCCTGGTCGAAATCCGAGGCGCCGGTGAAGTGCGAGTAGCCGGCGACGTAGGCCATGGCCAGGTCATCGTTGATCGCGTAGTCGACACGGCTGCGCAGGGTCGTGGCGTCGCGCTTCACATAGGGCGCCGTGTCGATCAGTGCGGACCAGCGGTCTTCGCCGGGCCGCGGGTCCTGCATCAGATTCATGTTGGGCGTGCCGCGATCGGCGAAGGTCTCGAGCGACAGGTTCCAGCTCAGCTGCTCGGACGGATGCCACAGCATGCTGGCTCGCGCGGCGCTCTGATCCTGGGCGCTGTATTTGTCGCCTTGCTGCACGAACAGGTTCGGATTCAGCGGCTGGAACGGCACGCTGGTTTCATTGGCGGCGTTGTAGGCGGCAAGGGCGGCCTGCTGGCTTTGCAGCGACGGATGCGGCGCATCCTGATAGTCGACATAACCGTCGTGCTGCTCGTGCACGAAGGCCAGGCGTACCGCGAAGGTATCGCCCATCGGCAGGTTCAGCGCGCCGCGCGTGCCGAAGCGGTTGTAGTTACCGACTCCCGCCTCGACCTGGCCGGAGGTTTGCCCGAGCACCGCTCTGGCGGTCTGCATGTTGACGGCGCCGACGGTGGAGTTGCGGCCCCACAGCGTGCCCTGCGGCCCGCGCAGCACTTCGATGGAGTCCATGTCGAACAGCAGGCTGGTCGCGCCTTCGGCTCGCGGCGAATAGATGCCGTTGACGAACATCGCCACTTCCGGATCGGCGTACTCGGTCTTGGCGCTGTCGTTGCCGATGCCGCGCAAGGTCATCGTGATCACGCCGTGATCGCCTTGCGAGGTCGCCTGGAAACTCGGCACCAGATGGACGATGTCCTGCACGGTCTGCACATGCGCATCCTGCAGCGCCGCGGCATTGATCGCGGTGACCGCGATCGGTGTTTCCTGCAGCGAGGTCGAGCGCTTGGTCGCCGTGACGATGACTTCCTCGATCGCGTCCGGCTCGGTGGCAGCGACGGCTTGATTCTCCGGCGGCATAGGCGGCGCCTGCTGGGCCATCGCCGACGGCGATCCGGCGAGGAAGGCCATCAGCAAAGCGCGCCGGCTGAACGCGGCTTCCTTCAGACGGAACTTGGGTTCCTTGATTCGCATCTCTCTCCTCCTTATGGGCTTGCGCCTCTGTGTTCATTTTTTTGCGTGCTCATTGCAAACGCACGCCGAACCTGTGCCGCGATACTGAACCAATTAAGACAGCGCTGTCAATTAAATTTAACCGAGGTTGACAGCGTTATCAGGAGCCGCCATCGTCGCTACATGAGGCATTAAAAATTGGGGAGAGAAAATGGCGGCCATCAAACGGATCTTGATCGTCGGCGGAGGCACCGCCGGCTGGCTGACCGCCGCGATGCTGTCGCGTCTGCTCGGCAGCGCCGGCGGGCAGGGCGTGCAGCTGACGCTGGTGGAGTCGCCGGAGATCGCCACGGTCGGCGTGGGCGAGGGCACGTTCCCGTCGATCAAGGGCAGCCTGTCGCTGATCGGCATCGACGAGGCGCGCTTCATGCGCGCCAGCCAGGGCACGTTCAAGCAGGGCATCCAGTTTCGGCACTGGGTGCGGCCGCCGGGCGCGGCCGGTGCGGCGAGTTACTTCCATCCTTTCAGCCTGCCGAGCCAGCGCGGCGACGGTCCGGAGCTGCTGCCTTACTGGCTGCTGGGCGAGACCGAAGGCCGGCCTGCATTCGCAGAGGCAGTGACCTTGCAGAAATCGATCGTCGACGCTGGCCGCGGCCCGAAGCGGTTCAATGACGCGGATTTTCAGGGGCCGATGAACTACGCGTATCACTTCGACGCCGCGCGCTTCGCCGCGCTGCTGTGCGAGCACTCGACCGCGACCGGCGTCGAGCATTTGCGTGCGACGGTGGAACGCGTCGAGCTGGCTGCCGACGGTGCGATTGCCCGCGTGGTGACGCGTGAACGCGGCGCGCTGACCGCTGATCTGTACATCGACTGCACCGGCTTTCGCGCGGCGCTGATCGGCAGCGCTCTCAAGGCGCCGTTTCGCAACATGAACTCGGTGCTGTTCAACGATCGCGCACTGGCGATGCAGGTGCCCTACGAGCGGCCCGATGCGCCGATCGCGCCTTACACCATCGCCGCGGCGCAGGAGGCGGGCTGGATCTGGGACATCGGCCTCGACGCGCGGCGCGGCGTCGGCTACGTCTATTCCAGCCGCTACAGCAGCGACGAGCGTGCCGAGGCGGTGTTGCGCGCCTATGTCGGCCGCGCCGGTGCCGGTCTGGAGGCCAAGCCGATCCGGCTCAATGTCGGTTACCGCGAAACGGCCTGGGTCAAGAACTGCGTATCGGTCGGCCTTGCCGGCGGCTTCGTCGAGCCGCTGGAATCATCCGGGATCGGCCTGATCGAAACCGCGGCCTACCTGATCGGCTACCTGTTGCCGCATGACGGCGAGATGGCGCCGGCGGCGCGGATCTACAACGAGCTGATGACCGGCCGTTACCAGCGCATCTTCGACTTCATCAAGATGCATTACTGCCTGAGCCAGCGCAGCGACAGCCGCTACTGGATCGACAACGCCGACGCGGCGACGATTCCGGACACGCTCAAGGACAAGCTCGCGATGTGGCGTTACCGCGCGCCGCACCGGCTGGATTTCGTCACCGACCTGGAAATGTACCTGCCGTCGAGCTGGCAGTACGTGCTGTACGGCATGGAATATCGCAGCGACCTGTCGGCCAGCCGCGCCCGCTATCCGCGCGCCGAGCAGGCGCAGCGCGAGTTCCAGACGATCCGCCAGCTCGCGCCGCACGCGGTGGCCGATCTGCCGGATCACCGCGCACTGGTGAAGCATATCTACCGGCGTGCGCTGCGCTGATCCGCTCCGGCAAGGCGTTCACGATCCCGGGCAACTGCCGTCGCCCGGGTTGGAGTCGAGCTTCAGTTCGGTGAAGCTCAGGCCGAAGCGGCCGTCGGTTTGAATCTCGAACGGACGCTCCACCTGCGACAGGTCCGCGCCCGCCGCCGCAAAACAGCTCAGCTTGATGTGGGCGGTGCGCCAGGCGCCGCCGGCGGCATCACCGAACAGGCTGCCGGCATCCAGTGATGCGCCGCAGCCTTCGCCGCAGGACAGCCGCAGCCGCACCGGTGCGCTCGGCGCCCTATCGACCCGGTAGCGCAGGCTCAGCACCATGTCGCCATTCGCCTGCCGCCGCAGATCCACGGCCTTGCCCTGCACGTAGATCGAAGCGTCGCCGCCGCCCGACCAGCTGATCGAACGTGCGTCCTCCTGCGCGGCGCCGTCGACGGCGCGCACCTGCAGCACGCGGCCGGGGCTGGCGAGCGTTGCCGCATCCAGCGCGGCGGCGCCTTGGGAATCGCGGGCGTACAGCGCCCATGGTGCCAGCGTGCGGCCCTTGCGGAAGTAGATGCCCAGGTTGGCCGCCGTCGGCGCGGCGACGCCGGGGTCTTCGGACAGCCGGCGTAGCGAGCCATGGTCGCGATAGCTCAGGCCATAGCCGTAGGCGAACAGCGGCGCGTAGCCGGCGTCGCCGCGGTTGAGCAGGGTCTGGGCCGCGCTGCGCGGCCAGGAGAACGGCAGCTTGCCGCTGAAATCGGGCGCGGCCCGGCCGGCCGGCGCGCGGAAGATCAGGTCTGCGATCGCGGCGCCTTCGGAGCCCGGCAGCCAGGCGGCGACGAAAGCCCGCGAGGCGTTGATCTCGGGGTTGACCCACAGCGGACGGCCCGACAGGAAGATCGACACCACCGGAATCCCCTGGCGCTTCAGCCGTCGCAGCAGCGCCAGGTCGCGTTTGTCGCCGGCCTGGTATTCCAGGGTTTCGAGATCGCCCTGAAACTCGGCGTAAGGCTCCTCACCGAACACCACGATGGCGGCGTCGGGCTTGTGCGTGTAGTGGCCGTCGGCGCTCAACTCCGCAGAGCCCCCGGCGTGTTCGACGAGCTCGCGTATGCCCTGCCAGATCGAGGTGGCGCCCGGAAAATCCTGGCGCCCGTTGCCGGTCCCCTGCCAGGAAATGGTCCAGCCACCGGTCTGCCGGCCGATGTCGTCGGCCGCCGTGCCGGCAACCAGCACGCGCGCCTTGCGCTGCAGCGGCAGCAGGCCGCCGTTGTTTTTCAGCAGCACCAGCGAACGCCGCGCGGCCTCACGCGCCAGCGCGCGATGCGCTGGGCTGCCGAGTTCGGCGTAGTCGCCAGCCAGCGGACGCTGTGATGGCCGCGGCTTCTCGAACAGCCCCGCCAGCAGTTTGACGCGCAGGATGCGGCGCACCGCGTCGTCGATGCGCGCTGCCGGGATCTGCCCGCTGCGCGCCTGCGCCAGCGTGTGGGTGTAGAGCCCTTTCCAGCAGTCGGCGGCCATCACCATGTCGACGCCGGCATTGAACACCGCGGCGCAGCTGTCCTTGGTGCAGCCCGGGATCTGGCTGTGCGCGTTCCAGTCGCTGACGACCAGGCCCTGGAATCCCATGCGCTGTTTCAGCACCTGCGTGATCAGCGGCTCGCTGCCGCTGAGTTTCTGCCCCTGCCAGCTGCTGAAGGAGGCCATCACCGTCAGCACGCCGGCTTCGAGTGCCGGCGGATAGCCGGCGTTGTGCAGGCGGATCAGTTCGGCCTCGCTGGCCAAATTGTTGCCCTGATCGTGGCCGCCATCGGTGCCGCCGTCGCCGAGAAAATGTTTGGCGGAGGCCAGCGTGCGTCCCGGACCCATGAAGCCGGCCGTACCGTAGTCGCCCTGCAGGCCGCTGACCACGGCCGCCGCGTAACTGCGCACCACTTCGGGCTCCTCGGAATAACTCTCGTAGCTGCGGCCCCAGCGGTCGTCACGAACCACGGCCAGTGTCGGTGCAAAGCTCCAGTCCAGGCCGGTCACGGCGACCTCTTTCGCCGTGGCCTCGGCGATGCGGTGCAGCAGTTCCGGGTCGCGCGTGGCGCCGAGGCCGACGTTATGCGGGAACAAGGTCGCGCCGATGATGTTGTTGTGCCCGTGCACCGCGTCGACGCCGAACAGCAGCGGGATCGGTGTGCGTCCCGGCGCCACGTCCATGGCCGCGGTGTAGTAGGCGTCGGCCATCGCCAGCCAGGCCGCGGGCGGCGCACGGTCGTCGCCGCCCGGGCCGGAGTTGCCGCCGGCCAGCACCGAACCCAGCGGATAGTCGTGCAGATCCTGCGGCGTGATCGTGGAAATGTCGCCCTGGATCATCTGGCCGACTTTCTGTTCCAGCGGCATCGACGCCAGCAAGGCATCGACGCGTGCCTCGACCGCTGGCGTGGCGAGTTGCGCGGCCGGCGAGTCCGGCCACAAGGCCGGATGCACCGCGACATCGGCCGGCGACGCGGCAACGGAGCCGAGGCCGCCTGCGATCAGCAGCCCCGAAATAAAAAACCAGCGTTTGCGAACGAGGGCCATGCTTCAGGCCTTACGCCACAGATGCTGCATCTGTTCCAGGCTGCGGCCCTTGGTCTCCGGCACGTAGCGCCACACGAACAGCGCCGCGAGCAGGCTCATCGCACCGTAGATCCAGTAGGCGAAGCCGTGGTTGAACGCGGCGTTGAGCAGTGAGTTGCCGTCGAGGACCTTGAACGACCACGACACCGCCAGATTCGCGATCCACTGCGCCGCCACCGCGATCGCCATCGCTCTGGCCTTGATCGCGTTGGGGAAGATTTCCGACAACAGGATCCACACCACGGGCCCCCATGACAGCGAGAAGCCGGCGATGTAGACGATCATCGCCACCAGCGCCGCCAGGCCCATGTGGCCGGACGCGAACAGCGTGCCCAGCGTCAGCATCGACGCCGCCATGATCAGCGCGCCCCACAGCATCAGTGGCCGCCGCCCCCAGGAATCCACCTTGAAGGTCGCCACCAGCGTGAACACCATGTTGGCGAGGCCGACGATCACCGTCTGCAGCAGCGCCGAGTCGGTACTCGAGCCCATGTTCTGGAACATCAGCGGCGCGTAGTACAGCACCGCGTTGATGCCGACCAGCTGCTGGAACACCGACAGCAGGATGCCGACGACGACGACCAGCGCGCCGTAGGCGAACAGCCGCTCCTGGCTGACCACCAGGCTGGCGCGGATCTCGGCCAGCGTCGCGCCCGGATCGGCTTCGCTGCCGAGCCGGTGCAGCAGCGCCAGCGCCTCGGTGTCGCGGCGTTGCATGACCAGCCAGCGCGGCGTGTCCGGCGCGCCGAGCAGCAGCGCCAGGAACAGCATCGACGGCAGCGCCTCGGACGCGAACATCCAGCGCCAGCCGACGCGGTGCAGCCATTCGGAGTTGCCGAGCCCGGCGATCGCCCAGTTGATGAAGTACACGCCGACGATGCCGACGACGATCGCCATCTGGTACAGCGACACCAGCTTGCCGCGGCTGTGCTTGGGCGCAATCTCGGCGATGTACAGCGGCGACACCAGCGAGGCGACGCCGACCCCGATGCCGCCGATGATGCGGTACAGATTGAATGGCAGCAGCGCGCCGGCGCCCATGCCGCCGATCGTGCCCAGGCCCAGTTCCGGCACCGCCGAGCCGATCGAGCAGATCAGGAACATCAGCGCGGCGAACACCAGTGTGCGCTTGCGGCCGTAGCGATCGGCCAGCCAGCCGGCACCGGCACCGCCGATCACGCAGCCGAACAGCGCGCTGGAGATGGTGAAGCCCGAGAGGCTGGAGCGGGCGGTTTCGGACAGCTGCAGCGGGTCGATGAAGTTCAGGTCGATCGAGCCGATCGCGCCTGAAATCACCGCAGTGTCGTAGCCGAACAACAGGCCGCCGAGGGCTGCGATCAAGGTAAGTCCGGTCGCCTGGGAGCGGGGGCTGCGAGCCGTCATGTGGTTCTCTCCTGGCGGGCGTTAGACGCCCGCTTATCGTTTTGGGGCCAGCAAGTTACCGCCAGACTTGCAGCCAGCCCTTAAGCGCCACCTTAATCGAAAAGACAGCGCTGTCAAGACATTTTCTGCAGCGCCGTATGGCCGGGCAAGCGCGGCGGGCGGGGCGGTCGCTGCTAATCGGTTCCGCGATCCCCGGTCAGCGCGTCGATCTCGCTGACGATCTGGCGATGACGGGCGCCGTCGAGCGTATAGCCCCACAGTGCCAGCATCGACAGCGCCGCGCCGATCGCCGGCAGCAGGCCCATGGCCGCGCGGATGGCCTGCAGCGCGGGTGGCTGCTGGACCTGGTTGGCGACGAAGCCGCTGGCGTCGAGCATCGTGCCGGTGGCCAGCGCGGACAGGCCCATTGCAAACTTCTCGATGAACGCGGCCAGGCCGAACACCTTGGCCTCGTCGCGCCGGCCGAAGCGCCATTGGTGGTATTCGACGGTGTCCGGCAGCATCGCCCAGAAGCACACGCCATACGCGGTGTTGCCCATCGCGATCAGGGCCAGCAGTGCCACGGCCGGAAGCAGCGGCAGTTGCTGCGGCAGATACAGCGCGAGCGCGCTGGCGAAGGTCAGGAGGCTGCCGATCTGCCAGCCACCGCGCTTGCTGCTGCGGCGTATCAGCCACACCCACAGCGGCACGCTGAGCATGCTGGCGACGCCCAGCAATGGGATCGCGTAGCGGATCGGGTGCTCGGCGCGCAGCACGTACTTGAAGAAATAAATCAGGTTGCGCGTGTGCATGGTCAAGGTCAGCGTGACCAGGAACTTGCCGGCGAGCAGGCACAGCAGCGGCGCGTTGCGGCGCGCGTTCGCCAGGAATGCGCGCGCCTCGGCGATGAAGCCGCTGCTCGAAGCCTGCGGTGGCCGGGCGTACCCCGGTTCGCGCACCGAGGCGAAGCACAGCGCGAACGCAACGCTGGCGAGTGCGCCGGTCACCGCGGCCGCAAGGCTATAGCCGCGACGCGGGTCGCCGGCGCCGAGTACCTCGGCCAGTGCCGGTATCAGATAGGCGACCGCAAAACCGCCGAGAAACGCGAACTGCATGCGCAGGCCGGTCAGGCCGACGCGCTCGTCGCTGTCGCGGGTGATCGAGGCGGACAGCGCGGAGTAGGGGATCGCCACCGCGGTGTACAGCGTGCGCACCAGCAAGTGCGTTACCAGCGTCCAGGCCACCAGCCCGGATGTCGATAGCGCCGGGCCCGAAAACGCCAGCGCGAACACCATCGCCAGCGGCATCGAGCCGAACAGCAGAAACGGGCGGTAGCGGCCCCAGCGCGTGCGTGTGCGATCGGCGAGCACACCCATCACCGGATCGGTGACGCAATCCCACAGCGTCGCGACGAAGTACGACAGACCGGCCGCGGATGCCGGAATGCCGAGCACGTCGGTGTAGAAAAAAATCAGGAACAGCCCCAGGCCCTGCCAGTACAGGTTGAGCCCGAAATCGCCGACCGCGAAACCATAGCGCTCGCGCGCGCTGAGCCTGGTACTGGCGGTGGCGCGCGGTGCACCGCTCCGGTCGTCTTGCATGCGTCTCCCGCCCATCGCCGTAGTTGCCAGTGTCTCTGGTCTGCCAGCATCATCGGCGATGCGGGGACGGCATGCGAGCCTGCAACGGGAGAGCGGTGAATCGATGAAATCCGGCGGCAAGGCAACCATCACCGACGTGGCCGTGCTCGCCGGGGTATCGATCAAATCGGTGTCCCGCGTGATCAACAAAGAGCCCAATGTCCGCGAGAAAATGCGCGAGCGGGTGATGCGCGCGGTCGCGGAACTGGACTACAGGCCGAACTTTTCGGCGCGCAGCCTGGCGGGCATGCGCTCGTTCCTGATCGGCTACCTGTTTGGTGATCCCAGTGGTGATTATGCGCATCGCGTCGAGATCGGCATCCTCAATCGTTGTCGCGAGGCCGGCTATCACCTGATGGTCGAGCAGATCGACATCAGCGCGCCCGACGTCGCTGCACGCACCGCCGCGCTGGTCACGCAACTGCGCCTCGACGGTGTGGTGCTGACGCCGCCGATCACCGACTTTCCCGACGTGCTGCGCGTGCTGCGCGAAGCCGGCGTGCCCTACGTCAGAATCGCGCCCGACCAGGACTTCGGCGACTCGCCGGTGGTGGCGATGGACGACGCTGCGGCCGCCGAGCAACTCACCGAGCACCTGATCGGCCTGGGCCATCGCGAGATCGGTTTCATCAAGGGCGACCCCGGTCATTCGGCCGCGCGCCTGCGCTACGAAGGTTACTGCCGCGCGATGGCGGCGCATCAGCTCAAGCTGCAGCCGCATCTGGTCGAACAGGGCCTGTTCTCGTATGCCTCCGGTCTGGAGTGCGCGCGGCGGCTGCTGCTGCAGCCGAAGCGTCCGACTGCCATTTTCGCCAGCAACGACGACATGGCCGCTGCGGTCATCGCGGTGGCGCACGAAAACGGCATCCGGCTGCCGTCGGAGCTGTCGGTGGTCGGCTTCGACGACGCGCCGATCGCCGGCGTGGTCTGGCCGCCGCTGACCACGGTGCGCCAGCCGATCGCGCAAATGGCCGAGGCCGCGGCCGACATCCTGCTGGCCTTGACCGGGCACAAGGACACCGGCTCGCCGCCGGCCGCTGCGTCGCGGCGGGATCTCGAATACGAAATCAAGCTGCGCCAGTCCACCGCGCCACCGCCGGCAGACTCCTAAGGCGAATGGCACTAACGTAACGAGAATTCCCCCAGGAAGCCGATGAAGCTAGGTCGGCAATCCTTTGCCGACGTGCTCAAGCGATCAGGGCGCACACGTCGGCAAGGGATTGCCGACCGACGTCGCTCGCGGGGCAGGGGCGGTTCATGGAGGGAATAAGAGGGTCGCGAGGTTCGTGTGGATTCCAATGCTGCCCGGGCCGTGTCGTCTTGCCTCGACGTGACACGAGGCTTGCCTGTGCTCGTCGCGATGGGTTTTCGCATGGACGACGATGTCGGGGCGGGCACAGACTCCGATGCTGAACCCGCTTTGATCACCCGGGTGAGCATCGGTCTGAGGAGGCTCGAATGTCGCAGCCGGACATCATGTCCATCATCCAGCTGGTCAATCTTTACGGCGTCGCAGTGGATGCGCAGCGATGGGATTTATTCGATCGCATCTTCACCGACGATGTCGATGCCGACTACAGCGAGTCCGCGCATTGGCGTGATCGTGCGAGGTTCAAGTCGGATTTTGCGGCCTTCCACGCGCCCTTCGACAGCACTCAGCACTGCATGATGAACCACCTGGTGCAGGTCGACGGCGACTCGGCGCAGGCTTTCACCTATGGCAGCTGGCGCCTCGTGCGTCATGCGGCCGGAGGCTCGCCTCTGTGGGACGGCAGCGGCTGGTACGACGACGAGGTCATGCGTACACAAGCAGGCTGGCGAATCCGCAAACGCATTTGCCGCGTCGTCTGGTGGACCGGCAATCCGACGGTCAACGAGACCATCCCGGGCGTGAAGTTCGAGCTGAACGCCTGCGTTCTGCGGCGCGAAGGCGAGGCCGGCAGAGTCGGTTTTCTCAAGGCTGTCGGCGGCCCGAACGCATAAAGGTCGGCGCCCAAAGCCGGGGCCTATTGCCGCTCTTGCTAAACTCGTCGGCTGAATGCCGACATCTCCGGAAGCCAAAGCTGCGAGCGGGTCACGCGACACCCGGCCGCGTGATGGCGCGGCCGAGGCAGTGAACGCCAACGGCATCTTCTCGCCGCTGCGGCAGGCCACGTTC
>NZ_JAQGNT010000106.1 GCF_028291725.1 Hydrocarboniphaga sp.
TTGAGAAACAGCCGTCGCGAAATCCCGTAGTCCCCCGCCGACTGCTTCCAAGTCACAGGCCACCACGTCGCCGCCACAGAGCAAGCCTTGCCGCCGGATTTACGCGGATTTACGCAGCCGGTAACACTCAAGACGTCTTCGGTGCCCATCCAATCGGTCACCAGGCCAATCTCCGGGTGGAGGCGGCCATCGGCGACCAACTGTACCAGCGTCTCCAGATCGCGACCGTCAGCAACGTCGGTGTCGGTGTAGTCGAAATGCCGAATCGTCGCCGAGGCGGGGCCTTCCCAGAAACGAAAGAAATCTAGTGCGGGGGAGGTTCGGCTCGCCTGCCCGAACCAGATGAGGGTCCCGCGGGGTCGAAGCATGACCAAAGCCTGTTGGAGCAAGTCACCGCCGACCGATTCGAGCACGAGGTCGAACGGCCCGTTCGCATCGGCAAGATTCTGCACCACATGCCGAGCACCCAGCTCACGCAGGCGCGCCCCTCGGTCCGCCGTACCGGTCAACACGGTCAGATCGGCACCGGCCATGGCCGCCAGTTCGGCGAAATAGTGTCCTACCCCGCCCGAAGCGCCGGTCATCAGGACGCGACGACTGGCCAGAGGGCCGGCGACGCGAGCCAGCCGCAACGCGGTCAGGCCGGCGAGGGGGAGCGCCGCCGCGACGGTCTCGCTGATCCCGGACGGAAGCACCGCAATCAGGTCGGTTCTCACCGCGACGCGTTCTGCCCAACCCGACGCCGGGGGGTGGGCGACCACCCGGGTGCCAGCCGCGGGACCAGACCCGTCTGCGGCCGCGTCGAGCACAATGCCAGCAACGTCTTTTCCGGGACGCCAAGCTTCTGGTGGGCTTTCGAGCACGAAGGTCTCGCCTCGATTGACCGAATAGGCCGCAACTTCAATCACGGCTTCGCTCGGTGCTGGCGCAGGTTCGGCCACATCGGCCAGCGACACCAAGCGATCGGGGCCTAGACTCGGAATGAAAGCTTTCATGGTCTTACTCCATCGACAATGAGGCGGTTGCCTCGCGACGGAGTATCGGAACGAATGCATCAAGAAAGAAGAAGGCACTAATTAGTGGCCTAGGTTCTTGGAAGATACTCATGAACGACAATTTCAATGTGATGATAAATGCCTGTCCGACCCGGCAGGTGCTCGCGCGGATTGCCGACAAATGGACCATGCTCGTCGTGCTGGCGCTAGAGGACGGCACGCTTCGCTTTTCGCAGCTTCGCGCTCGAATTCAAGGCGTCACTCAAAAGATGCTGACGCAAACGCTGCGCGCGCTGGAACGGGACGGCATGGTGTCACGCACCGTTTATGCGACCGTCCCTGTTACCGTGGAATACCGCTTGACGCCGCTCGGCCATAGTCTCGCCGCTGCCGTTGTAACGGTCCGAAACTGGGCCTACGAAAATATGGCAAGCATCGAGTCCGCGCGGAGGTTCTATGACGGTGCGAAGTCTTAATATCGAGTCGACGCTGCATCGCAGTCGGTCGAGCACGGCTGTTGCTGCCGGTTGAGAGTCGACCAGACTGCCGAAATCTAGTCTAAGCAGCCAGCCGATATGATAGTCATTGCGTGCCGATGGCTTACCCAACACAACTCGGGTACAGAGAGACCGATTTATGGCAACAGTCTTATTCGTGCTGTCCGCGCATGCCTGAGATACCGTCAGCCCAGCTGATGATGGGTACATATCCGAGATCACGGCGAGCCTTCGTGATGTCGAGGGTGAAGTCCTGGCCGATCATGCGCAGCCTCTGGCGTGAGATGGGCAGCTTGGAGCGAATACGAAATAGTCGCCAAACCGTTTCAATGGCGGCCGCCATTCGCCAGGCGACGCCGAAGGGAACGCTACGTTCAATAGGTGGTACGCCGCGTGTTCCGAGCAGATCATTCAACATGTCTTTGAGCGTGTTGGTTCCGCCGTCGGTCACAAAGTAGGCCTGACCGCCCTGGCCATTTTCGGCAGCCAAGAGCACGCACTCGACGGCGTTATCGACATGGCGGTGCAGGAGACTTGCCGGCCGGCATCCGGCAACGCGGACTGGCCAGCCTTGGCCAAATCGACAATCTCCTCAAGTTGCGGCGTCCCCGGACCCCAGATCAGTGACGGCCGGATCACCACCGTTCGAAGCGCAGACGAATTCGCTTGCCGCACCAGCAGGTCGGCTTGCGCTTTTGTCTTGATGTAAGGCTCCCATGAGGGAGACTGAAGGGGCAAATCTTCCGTTATGTTTTTCATCGACATCGGTCGTCCCATTACTACGGCGGATGCCCCGACAGCAACGAATGTCGACGCACCCGTCGCTTTTTGCCGCTGCGAGCATCGTGCGGGTGCCAACGACGTTGGATTGATGAAAAACCTCATACGGGTCCGCCTGACTCAGGTGGCCGGCGACATGGAACACCGTATCGCAGCCCTACATGCCTTGGGTAATCGCCGGCTCGTTCTGCAGGTCACCGCGACATACAATTGCACCCTCTTTCTCGACTACCGCCGCTGCAGTTTCGCTGCGAGCCAGCGCTACGACACGAACATTTTGCGCCACAAGTCGACGTATTAAGTACAGGCCGACAAAGCCAGAGCCGCCGGCTCGGCGACAAAGAAGGCTTGCTTCGCGCCGTTGTCGCTCAGGGTCTCAAGGGGTTCATGGCGCGGAAGCGGAGCAATCGTCAGACGGCTGATGCCCTGGCCGATCTGAAGCGTGGTTGGGATAGCTGGATCGCGTTCGCGCATGAACGCCCGAAACTGTTCCGCTTGATGGTCGAGAGCACGCGATCAGAACCGAGTGTGATGGATGAGGCGTTCGTCCTCATGCGGGCGATTGTCGAACGCCTGGCAACAGAAGCCCGCTTGACGGCCGAGGTGGACGCCGCGGCACGCACAATCTGGGCAGCCTCAAGCGGGGTCCTGACACTATTCATGCAAGGCATGCCGGCTGCCGAAGTCAAACCGACTAGTGAGTTATTGTTCGATGCGCTGATGGCCAAACTGATTCGTCCAAAGTAAAAGGCCGGATTGGGCAAGGCGTGCCGGTGCGGGCCTATTGCAGATGAGCCGCGACATTCCGCGGCAGCAGCTCGTCGCAATGCCCGCGCTGCCGGTGCCACGCGATCAACTGTTTCGCAGCATCCGGTGTTGCTGCTCGCATTGGATGGACCAGCATGGCCACCGAACGACTAATTTCCGGCTCAGTAGCGCATTTGTTCCAGGTCTGTGATCAGCCTCGGTCCCGTCGGGCGCCACCCAAGCCGTTCCTGCGTTATCGCGCTGGACGCGAGTATTTCGGCACCGGCGAACATCGCGAGCCAGCCAAAGTGGGCTGCCACCTCTTCTGCCGAGAGGGCAACGACCGGTACTTTCAGGCCCCGGCCAATAATCTCCGCAATGTCGCGCATCGGTACGCCCTCTTCACCGACCGCGTGATATCGGCTGCCCGCTTCCTGTTTCTCCAGCGCCAGCCGGTAGAGACGCGCGGCATCGAGCACGTGCCCTGCCGACCAGCGATTCGCTCCGTCACCGACATACGCGGAGACGCCTTTCTCGCGGGCCAGGTTCACCAATGGGGTGACGAAGCCCTGCTTGATCGTGTTGTGGACCTGGGGAAGGCGCACCACCGACACGTTGACGCCCGCCGCCGACATCGACACGCCTGCAAGCTCCGAAGTCTTGCGGGGATGCGGATGGTCGGCATTGAACACGTCTTCGGTCGCGGGCTTGCCGGGCTCCAGGCTGCCCATGCCGACGCCGGAGGTGATGAGCAGCGGGCGCTTGGACCCGATGAGGGCGGAGCCCAGCGCCTCGATCACGCGCCGGTCCTTCTCGCAGTTCGCCACGAAATTCGAGAAGTCATGGTCGAAGGCGCAGTGGATCACGCCGTCGGATTTCGATGCGCCGATGCGCAGGCTCTCCAGATCTTCAAGATCCCCTCGATGCGCTGCGGCACCAGCAGCGACAAGAGAGCGGGCTCCCGCATCCGACCGCGTCAGTCCGATGACCTGATGGCCTGCATTGATGAGTTCCGGAACGATCGCGGAGCCGATAAAACCGGTGGCGCCGGTGACGAAGACTTTCATTGAAACCTCCGTGGAGTAGACGCAGCCTACTCTCGGCTCATACCGTATCGGGGTGAAGTAGTGACTTTATCCAGGTATATCGACTAACAGGATCCAGATGCCAGCGACGGACGAAAACCGCTTGGGCGCCTTTCTGAAGGGCAGGCGCGAGAAACTCGACCCTGCGGCCTTCGGCTTTGCCTTGACCCGCAGGAGAACGCCGGGACTGCGCCGTGAAGAGGTGGCTCAACGTGCCAGCGTCAGTGCCACCTGGTACACATGGCTCGAACAGGGCCGCGGCGGTGCGCCGTCGGCAGCCGCGCTGGGCCGGATCGCCCACGCGCTGATGCTGACGCAGGTCGAGCTCGAGCACCTGTTCCTGCTTGGACTGGGAAAGCCGATCGAGCTTGGCCACACGGCCTCCGAGGGCGTGACGCCGCGTCTTCAACGTGTGCTCGACTCGCTGGAACTGAGTCCCGCCATTGTCAAGACACCGACCTGGGATGTCGTCGCCTGGAATCGCGCCGCGGCGGCCGTGCTGACCGACTACGGCAAGCTGCCAACCGAGCAACGCAATATCCTACGCCTGATCTTCTGTAATCCGCGTGCTCGCGCCGCACAGACGGATTGGGAAAGCGTAGCCCGCTACGTGGTGGCGGCGTTCCGCGCAGACGCGTTTCGGGCCGCACCGGCAAAGGATGTCGAAGCTCTGGTCGAAGACCTCAGCCGCGTGAGCCCCGAGTTCAAACAGATATGGAGCGAAAACGACGTTCGCTCGTCCGGTGAGGGCACCAAGCATCTGCGCCACCCCATCGCGGGCTTGATCGGCATGGAATATTCGGCCTTCACCGTGGATGGCCGACCCGACCTCGGCATGGTGATCTACAGCCCGTCGACCCCGGAAGACGCCGACCGGATTCGAACGCTGATCAACACTAAGCTTACGGTTTGATCCGGTTCCCGGTCATCGATGGGCTGGCGAGTTCGGTTCGAACGTCCGCTATCGGGCCGATATGAAGCGGTCGGGCAGGGCACGACCATGTCCGCTTATCGCGGCAACAGCCGCGGGCCTGTTGGGTTGGCTTCTCTGGGCTACAGCCCCGGTATAACCGTTCATGCGCAGAGCGACCGTCATTTTGCGAGCGGCGTGGCCGGCACCGACGATCTGTGTGGCATGGATGATACCGAGACCCATCGCTTCAATCTTAAAGTGAACTGCACAGCTGGCCGCCGTCGACGACGATTTCGCTGCCGGTCATGTAGGCGCCGGTGACCAGCGCGACGTGGCCGCTCAGATCGAAAGGCGAGGGCAAGGGCATCAGTGCTTTTCCGCTCGCTGCGGCTTGCCAATGATCTTGCGGGCGATGCTCCAGCGATGCACTTCGCTGGGGCCGTCGTAAATGCGGAAGGCGCGGATGTCCTTGAAGATGCGCATGACGATGGTCTCCGAGGTGACGCC
>NZ_JAQGNT010000004.1 GCF_028291725.1 Hydrocarboniphaga sp.
TTGGTGGGGTCGTTGACCGCGTTTGAGACCTTGCAGGGCAAATCGCGGTCAAGGACCGCTCCTACAGTTGCGGATTGAACGGTCCGCCCGGTCTCAGAGCACCCCGGCCGCCGCATGCGCCGAGGCCCAGGCCCACTGGAAGTTGTAGCCGCCGAGCCAGCCGCTGACGTCGACGACTTCGCCGATGAAATACAGGCCCGGTACCAGCCTGGATTCCATCGTGGCGGATGAAAGCTCATCGACGTCGACGCCGCCCAGCGTGACTTCGGCGGTGCGATAGCCTTCGGTGCCGTTGGGCGTGATCGGCCACTGCGACAGCGCGGCGGCGACCGCTGCCAGCTCAGTGTCGCGATACTGCTTCAGCGGCCGCTCGTCGCAGCCCTGCACCTCGACGAAGCGCTGTGCGAAGCGCTTCGGCAGCGGCGGCGTCAGCGCGGTTTTCAGCTCGATATTGGGGCGGTCGCGGCGCGCGGTCTTCAGCAGCTCGAGCGCATCGCCGCCATCGAGCAGATCGATCTGCAGCGGCTGGCCCGGCTCCCAGTACGAGGATATCTGCAGCATCGCCGGGCCGCTGAGCCCGCGATGCGTGACCAGCATCTGGTTGCGAAAGCTGGCGCCGTTGCAGCGGGTCTCGACCGGCAGCGACAGGCCGCTCAAGTCCTGCCACTGCTCCAGCGGCGTGCCGGACAAGGTCAGCGGTACCAGGCCGGCGCGCGTGACCTTGATGCGGTGGCCGAACTGGCGCGCGATGTCGTAACCAAAGCCGCTCGCGCCCATGGACGGAATCGACAGGCCGCCGGTCGCGATGACCAGCTTCGATGTCTGGATCGGCCCCAGCGAGGTATTCAAGGCGAAGCCGCCCTCGCGCTGTTGCACGTGCTGCACGCTGCAGCCGGTTTCGACGCGCACGCCGGCATCGGCGCATTCGGCGAGCAGCATCTGCAGGATCTGCTTGGACGATGCGTCGCAGAACAGCTGGCCGAGTTCCTTCTCGTGCCAGGCGATGCCGTGGCGGTCGACCAGCTCGATGAAATGTTCGGGCTTGTAGCGCGCCAATGCCGATTTGCAGAAGTGCGGATTCGCCGACAGATAGCGATCCGGCCGCACGTCGAGATTGGTGAAATTGCAGCGGCCGCCGCCGGACATCAGGATTTTCTTGCCGGCCTTGTTGGCATGCTCGATCACCAGCACCCTGCCGCCGCGGTAGCCGGCGTTGAACGCGCAGAACAGGCCGGCGGCACCGCCACCGATGACGACGACATCGTAGTCCATCAACGAGCCGGGATCGTGGCGAGGCCGGTGCGCAGCCAGCCGGCCCAATCGGGGCGTTGCTGCGCTTCGGCCTGCCGTGCGGCCGATTCGTGGTCGTAGGCTGTCGAGCGCAGCTGCGCTCGCCAGCCCTGAGGCGTCTTCTCCAGCAAGGCCCAGCGCGCGTGCGGCGTGCCGGTCTGCATGCGGTGCGGCACAGGCAGCGTGTCGTCGTAAGCGGGCAGGCCGACGCTGCCCGGATTCACGATCAGGGTGCCGTCGCTCAGCGTGAGCGCGCGCGGCGTATGCGAGTGGCCGCAGACGATCACGCAGTCACGGCGCGCGCCGAGCCTCGCCTTGATTTCGGCTTCGTCCAGCAGCTGCGCATCGCCGCTGCTGATGTTCTCGAGCAGGTAGATCAGATCGCTGTCGGGCGTGCCGTGGCAGGCGTAGATCTGATCGACCCGCGTCGTCGCCGGTAGCGCTCGCATCCACTCGATCGGCTCCTCGCCGAGATCGCGGATGTTGTAGGCGACGGTCGCATGGCGGGCGATCTGTTCGGCGGTGGCGTCGAAAAGTTCGCGATCCTCGTTGCCGACGATGGTCACGGCATTCAGCGTCCGCAGCAGATCCCAGGTTCGGCGTGGCCACAGCGGGCCGTAGAAGATATCGCCGAGATTCATCACCGCATCGACGCGTTCGCTCTGGATTTCGCCGAGCACCGCTTCCAGTGCCAGCGCATTGCCGTGGATGTCGGACAGCAGCGCGACGCGCATCGCGAAGACCCTCTCAGCCGAGCGCGCGGTCGGACACGTGCGGATTCAGCTGGCGCTCGCGGCCGAAAGTCGACAGCGGGCCATGGCCGGGCACGAAGCTGATGTCGTCGCCGAGCGGGAACAGCTTCTCGCGGATCGAGTGGATCAGGTCGGCGTGATTGCCGCGCGGAAAATCGGTGCGGCCGATCGAATTCTGGAAAATCACGTCGCCGACGAAAGCCGCTTTCGACGGCGCGTGATGAAACACCACATGGCCCGGCGTATGGCCGGGGCAATGGATCACGTCGAAGCTCATCGTTCCGACGGTCACGGTGTCGCCGTGTTCCAGCCAGCGGTCCGGCACGAAGCTGCGCAGCGGCGGGAAGCCGTACTGGCGGCCCGCGGCGGGCATGCCCTGAATCCAGAATTCGTCGTCGCGATGCGGGCCTTCGATCGGCAGCTTCAGCTGCTCGGCCAGGTCGGC
Organism: Hydrocarboniphaga sp.; assembly: GCF_028291725.1. Classification (GTDB taxonomy): domain Bacteria; phylum Pseudomonadota; class Gammaproteobacteria; order Nevskiales; family Nevskiaceae; genus Hydrocarboniphaga. The sequence continues at coordinate 2,488 of NZ_JAQGNT010000004.1, forward strand.
GACACCGCCGGCGTGATCCAGATGGCCATGCGTGACCAGCAGCTTTTCAAGTGTGACGCCGTGGTGCCTGACGCGCTCCAGCAGGCGCTCGATGTCACCGCCGGCATCGACCAGGGTGCCGAGCATCGTCGTCGGGTCCCAGACCAGCGAGCAGTTCTGCTGGAACGCAGTGACCGGGATGATTTCGCACTTCAGCGTGGCGGACATGGCTTCGCTCGTCTTGTGAACGGGCAGGATACCAAGTCTGCAGAGCGGTTCTTGCCGAGCCTGTAGGAGCGGGTCATACCCGCGACGGTGCCGGTGGGGCCTCAGTCGCGGGTACGACCCGCTCCTACAGTGAGATATCAGAGCTTCGCGTCGGCCGCCGCGGCCAGCGCCAGCGCGGCGCGCGCCATGCGCCGCATCGCATCCACCGACAAGGTCGCGCCGCTGACGCCATCCACGTCCGGCGAGAGCTGATCACCGTTGTCGAGACGCTGGCCGGCGAACTGCTTGAGGAACGACGGGAAGCGGATTTCGCCGCCGCGGCTTTCGCGATAGACCAGCAGGTTGGCGCGCTCGATCCGGCCGGCCTGGACGACGAAGCCGGCGGTGATCGGGAACTCCTTGCCGATCTCGTCGAGCACCCAGGCGCTGCGCCGGCCGCTGCGCCAATAGCTCAGCCGCGCCCGCGGATAGGCGTGGCGCAGGATCGGCCGCAACCGCGACTGCAGCGGCGCGTCGAGCCAGATGACCTCTTCCGCCGGCTTTTCGTCATGAAACGCGCGCGCCAGGAAAGCCTCCGGCGCCATGACCTGCTCCTCTGCGCCCGCGCTGAACGTGGCGAGTGCGAGCAGCAGCGCAACATGCTGGCAGCGCAAGCCCGGCATCAGAACGTCAGGCCGATGCCGAGGTCGAGGCGGTCGTCATCGAGCACGTCGAAGTTCTGATAGTCGATCTTCAGCACCACGTTCGGATCGAGGTAGAAGTTCATGCCGATGGTCTGCACGCTTTCCAGCGCATACGGCGAGGTACCGAGGCCGGCAGGCTGCGAGGCGAAGCTGGCGCCGGTGTTGTAGCGCTCAAAGCGCACGAACGGCGACGCCGAGTAGGTCCCGTGCTGCCAGACCTTGTACGCGGCCTGCAAATACCAGCCGTAGAAATCCTCCGGAATCGGTGTCGGCTGGCCGGCATTGGCCAGGTTCAGCGCGGCGGTGTCGCTGATGCTGCCGTGCGCGTAGAGCGCCGCCAGATCCAGCGGACCGCGTAGATAACGCGCGTGGCCTTCCCACAGCGTCGCGCGCGGATTGCCGGGTACGCCGGGCTGGCTCTGGTCGACTTCGCCGGTGAACACCGATGCGCCCAGGCGCAGGCCGGCGACGCCGTTGTAGTCGGCCGACAGGTACTGCGACAGGTCCGACGCCGACGCGAACTGCAGCTCCTGGTGGATCGCGCCGAACGGTGATTCGCGGCCGTCGGTGCCGGTGAAATCCCAGTTCGCCAGCTTCATGCCGGTGGTCAGGCCGAGATCCCAGCTCAGGCCAAGATCGCTGCTGCCGTGCAGGCCGACGCCGCCTTCGCGCCAGGTGCTCGGGATGATCGCGGTCTCGACCTGGTTGCGCAGCACGCCGTAGTAGTAGGTCGGCTCGTGCGAGGTATTGATCAGGCCCGACGGGATCAGGAACAGGCCGGCCTTGGCGCTGATGTAATGATTGAAGGAGTGATCGACGTAGAACTGCTCGACTTCGGCCTCGCCCGAATCGTCGGACGAAGTGACCGCGTGCTCGAACTCGAACTCGGACAGGAAGTGCGTGCTGTCGTTGAAGCGATAGCCGAAGCCGAACACCGCGCGGCTCAGATCGGCCTGGGTGCGGGACGAGTCGTGATCGTAGTGGTTGTAGGCGATCTCGCCGTAGCCGTAGATCGACAACTGCTTCTCGTCCGAGGCGGCCGCCGTTGCCGCGCCGGCGTGGCCGCTAGCAGCGCTGGCCGCGGTGGACGTACCGGCGGTCGTGGGTTTGGCGCCGGCTTCCTGCTGCGCGGCGAGCGCTTCGTTCTGCGCTTTTAGCTCCGCGATCTCTTTTTGCATCGCCTGCACCTGCGCGGCGAGCGCGTCCAGCTTCTGCGCCAGCGCGTCGGCATCCGGCGCGGCATGCGCCGGCGCGGCGAACAGCGCGGCGGCGAGGCTGATCGCCGTCAGGGAGAACCGCGGCGTTTTCGGGAAGTTGTTCTGCTTCATTGGCCTTCAGTCTTGTTAGTCAGCGTTAGTCGGCCGGCGAGAGGTCGGCGTCGGTGAGGGTGTTGAGGAACGCGATCAGGTCGTCGATCTCGGCATCGGACAGCGCCGGCTGATCGCCAAGCTTGCGGTTGTAGGGCACTTCGGTGGTGTTGACGTTGCGCTGGTATTCGGCCGGCAGATCGTCGAATTTCTGCACGCCGGCCGCGGTGCTCGGATACCACTTTTCGGGGTTGGTATCGCGCTGCACGTAAAACTGCAGCGCTTCCTTCAGCGTCGCGAAGCGGCCGTTGTGAAAGTACGGCGCGGTGAGCGCGATGTTGCGCAGCGTCGGCACCTTGAACGCGCCACACAGATCCTGGTGAGTCGCGACCAGGTCAGTGCGGTCCGGGCCGCAGAGGCCGAGGTCGTAGTAGCTCGCGTCGGCATTCGCCGGGATCTCGGCATTGCGCGGCACGCCGAGATTGTCGTAGGTGAAATCGGTGAACAGCGGCAGCGCGCCGGCGACGACGCTGCTCGGATGGCAGCCCGCGCAATTGCCTTTCAGCGGGTTGTTGTACAGCGCATAACCGCGCAGCTCCTGCTCGCCGAGCGGCTGCGAGCCGCGCAGGAAGTCGTCGAACTTGCTGCTGTAGGGATGAAAGCCGCTGTCTTCCTGCTCGTAGACCTGCACCGCCTGCGTGGCGCGGTCGAGCGCGGCGTCGCTGTCGTCGAAGATGCCGGCACCGTAGATTGCGGTGAAGTCGGCGACGTAGCTTGCGCGCTGCAACTTGGCGGCGAATGTCGCCGCGTCGCCGTTGGCCATCTCGTGCGCGGCCAGCAGCGGCCGGCGCGACTGTGCGGCGAAGGTGTCGGCGCGGCCGTCGCGGTCGAAGCCGCCGGTCGGCGTGCCTTCGCTGTCGAAGAAAAACGCCGGGGTCAGGTTCAGATAGCGCAGCGAAGGCGCATTGCGAAAACCCGGCGTGATCTGGTCGACGCCGCCCAGCGGCACCGCCAGGCCATCGTCGCCCGAGTGCGCGCGGCTCGGCACGTGGCAACTGCCGCAGGCCAGCGCGCCGGACGCGGACAGCGAGGTATCGAAGAAGATTTTCTTGCCGAGCGCGGCGGTCGCGGACAGCGCCTGCGGTGCGGTGGCGGCGGGCAGATCGGAGCCGCCGCCGCAGGCGCTCAGCAAAAACGCCGACGCGGCCAGCAGACAGGCTGCTAGCCACGACGATCGGCCGCGACGGTGAAACACGATGACCGCTTTCATTTGCGCTTGTAGCCCTTGAGCTATGGGCCGCTCTGTCGGCGGACCTGATCACCGCTGGCGGCGCGGCGGAAGCTAAAGGCTAATCATTCTCACTATCAACCAGTAAGTCAACAAAAGTTAATGAAGACTTGGAACAGCGAATCTCGGGGAAGCGCAGCGAACCGCGATCTACGGACCGCCCGCGGCGCCTTACGGAACCTCTGATTAAGTTCTGCGCACCCGTTTTGGCGCCGGAGCGGACGTGCAGGTCTTAATCAGAGGTTGCTTAGCTACCCAGCAGCCGCGACAGGAACTCGTCGTCCGACCACTCGTCGGTTTCGGTGCTCAGCGGTGCCAGCCGCACCACGACCAGGCGCTGCGTTGGCAGCAGGTACAGGCGCTGGTGGCCAGTGCCGGCGGCCATGGCCAGGTCGGCCGGCGCGTTCGGCGCGATCTGGCCGCTGGGGCCGGCGACGCCGTCGGCCGGGATCATGTCGACGCTCGGGTCGTAGGTGTCGCCGACATTGCGGTTGAGCCACCAGCTGATGCCGTAGCCCAGGTAGGCCGGATTGGCGTAAGTCAGGCAGTCCTTGACGCCTTCGGCCGGCAGTACGCGCGCGCTCTGCCAAGTGCCGTTCTGCAGCATCAGCTGGCCATAGCGCGCCCACATCGGCGCGCTCAGCGACGCGCCGCCGGCCATCTGCGGATGGTTCTGGGCGTCGCGCTGCCATACGTCGCCGCTCAGGCCGATCGGCGTGAAGACCTTGGATCGGATGAACTCGATCGGATCGGTGTTGCCGGATTTGCGCTCGAACATCAGCGCGAAGGCCTGGAACGCGAGCGGGTCGTAGATGAAGGCATCACCGGGCGCGTAGTTGGCGGGATCGTCGATCGCCAGCTGATAGGTATCGAGCTGGCCGACGTTCGCCGGCGAGTAGTCGGGATTCGTCGACAGGCCGCTCTGCAGGCTCAGCAGCTGGCGCACCGTGGCCTGCGATTTGTTGGGGTCCGACTTCCACTCGGTGATCACGTCCGAGGCTTTCTGGTCGCGCGTGACATAGCCGCCGGTTTCCGCGGCGAGCATGAAGCCGCAGGAGAAACTCTTGGTGCCGCTGGCCAGCACGTGGATGTCGTCGCGGCTGAAATCGCCGTTGTAACGCTCGAACACGATCTGGCCATCGCGCATGATCAATACGGCATCGCCGGTGTGACTGGCCGAATACGTGGCCGCACTCTGGAAGGCGGTGGTTTCGGCCAGCGTATTGATCAGGCGCGGTACGTGTACCGTGGCCGTGGTGCTGGGTGTGGAGCCGGCCGAGTACTGCGCGTTGACGGTGATCGTGTAGTCCTGGTCGGCGACCAGGCCGCTCAGCGTGGCGGCATTGGCGCTGCCCGGCACGGTCTTGCTGACGGTCGGATGCCCGGCGGCCGCGGCCGTGACCAGGTAGCCGGTGACCTGGCTGCTGTCGGCCAGCGTCCAGCCGACATCGGCGCCGGCGGCCTCCGGGTTGGCGAATACGTCGCTGACCGCCGGCATCGCGCCGTCGCTGCCGCTGTCATCACTGCCACTGCTGCCGCCTCCACCGCAGGCCGCCAGCATCAGCATCAACGGCATGCACGACATCAGCGCCCGGGTGGCGGGTAGTTGAATTTTCATTTCGGTTCCGATGGGCGGCCGCGACCGGAGGCGGTGCTGTTGAAGCCGCGCACCTGAGGCTAGCCTCAATAACTGTCAGCCGGCTGAACTGATATGAATTGATACGAAGGCGAGCCAATGTCCTACAAAATTGCTAGCCAGCCGAGCGGCGCCGATACCAGCTGGCTCAGCTGGCTCAGCTGGCGATGGCTGCCGGCTTCACCGCCTTGGCGATCCGGCTGCGCAGCGGCGTCACGTTCGGACGCAGGTTGAGATGGTCGAGCTCGACCCAGCGGATTACTTCGATGCGGCCGTTCGGCAACTCGCCGAGCGCCGTGCAGGACTCCACCCAGTCGCCGCAATTGTGGTACGTGACGCCGTGCAGCTGGCGGATCTCCGCGTGATGGATGTGGCCGCAGACCACGCCGTCGAGTTCGCGGCGCTTGCACTCGCGCGCCACGCTGTCCTCGAACTCGCTGATGATCGCGACCGCGTTCTTGACGCTTTTCTTCGCGAACGCCGACAGCGACCAGTAGCGCATGCCGAGCAGGGCGCGCGCGCGGTTGATCACTTCGTTGGCGCGCATCGTCGCCTCGTAGGCGAAATCGCCGGCCAGCGCGATCCAGCGGTGATAGCGCGTGATCACGTCGAACAGATCGCCGTGCATCACCAGCAGGCGGCGGCCGTCGGCGGTGCGATGCACGTGCTCGTTGACCACCTTGATGTTGCCGATCTCGATCTTGTATTCGACGAACTTGCGCAGGAACTCGTCGTGGTTGCCGGTCACGTAGATCACCTGCGTGCCGCGCTTGGCCTTGGTCAGGATCTTGCGGATGACGTTGGTGTGTTCCTGCGGCCAGAACCAGCCGTTCTTGAGCTTCCAGCCGTCGATGATGTCGCCGACCAGATACAGGGTTTCGCACTCGTTGTGCTGCAGAAAGTCGATCAGGTGCTCGGCCTTGCAGCCGCTGGTGCCGAGGTGCACGTCGGAGATCCACAACGTGCGATAGCGACGCGTCTTGGTTTGATCCTTGGCCATGCGGCCAGTGTCGTGAAGCGCGGCGACGCGTCGATGACGAAGCGATGACGCTTGCGTGACAGCTTCGGCTTGGAAGGTCCACCCCCGTAGGTCGGCAATCCCTTGCCGACATGCACCCTCCGATGCGCAAACGGGCCTCACGTCGGCAAGGGATTGCCGACCTACGGGGCAAGCTCGTTTATCGACTGCGTGCCCTAATTCAACGGCGGAAACGCCCGCATCGGTTCGGCGGGCAGATCGAAAACGTTCGCCGGCGGCGTCGCGCGGTTGACCGAGATCAGTCGCATCCGGTTGCCCATGCGCAGGATGCCGAGGCCCTTGGCGTCGAGTTCGCGCGCCAGCTTGTCGCTGCCTTCCGGTGTGGTGATACCGGCCGCCGCTCCCATCACGGTACCGAGCCGGTACAGGCCGAAGCTGATGTCGTGCAGCAGCGGATCGCGCACCGTCACCAGTTCCTCGACGCGCGGCTGGTTGCGGCTGTCGAGAAAGCGCAGCAGCTGCACGTCGCCGACGACTCCGGCAACCGTTTCCTTCTTGCCGGTGGCTTCCAGAGCGACCAGCTTGTGAATGTCGTCGCTCGGCGATGGCGCGCTCGGCATCTGCCCGCCCATTTGCGAGAGCATGTCGGCGGTATCCATCACGATTGGCAGGCTGCCGAACTGCAGCACGTTGTAGGTCTTGGCGCCTAGCATCACCAGATAGGCTTCCTGATGCTGCGGGCTGGACAGCCGCATGTGCTGGGAATCCAGAGTCTCGATGACGACGTCGACGCCATTGCCGTCAGCATCGAAAGTCTGCAGCGCAACCGTGCCGCCGGCAGCGAAAATGGTGGTGGATGCCACGGCCAGCACCGCTGCGCCGCCCAGTCGAAAAAATGTCTTGATGATCGTTCTGATGGTCGTTCTCACGGTGAGCTCCGGCGGCGTAGCGTGCCGACCAGCGCACGCGCGAGCCAGGGCAGGGCGGCGACCAGCACCAGGCTGGCGATGACGCCGGGCGAGAGCAGATCGTGCAGGTTTTCCAGCTGTGACAACTCACGGCCGGCGTTGGCGAACAGCACCGCGCCCGGCGCCATGCCGAGCTGGCTGACCCAGTAGAAACTGCGCAGCGGCATTGACGACAAGCCGAACGCGACATTGATCAGCGAGAACGGCAGCACCGGGACCAGGCGTACGCTGGCCAGGTACAGCAGGCCGTCGCGCGCGATGCCCTCGTCGATCGTCCGCGCCTGGCTGGCGAAGCGCCGGCTCAGCGGCCCGCGCAGCAGATAGCGTGAAATCAGGAAGCCGGTGCAGGCACCGATCGCCGACGTGAACGTGACCACCAGGAAGCCGCCGAACAGGCCGAACAGCGCGCCGCTCAGCACCGCCAGCAGCGCGGCACTCGGCAGCGGCAACACGCCGACCGCGATATAGGCGGCGAGAAAGCCGGCGATGGTCAGCAGCGGGCGCTCGTTGCGGAAAGCGACCAGGTTCAACTGCTGCGCCTTGATCGCCTCCAGCGTCAGCAGGTGTTTCAGGTCGAGCGAAAAATACAGCGCGATCAGCACGGCCAGCGGCAGCAGCAGGAGCCATCGTCTGGACATCATCGCCGGAGATCGGAACGGCGTGGCCGTGGCGCAGGGTTCGTCATCGATGCGCATCTTAAGGGTGATAGCGGCCGCCGGGCTGAACGAGCGTGCGGGCCGCTCATCGAGCCGCGTCCTGACGATGCGCGTAGTTCGCCAGGTGCAGCGCGATCAGCGGCAGGCTCTGGCTCAGCACTTCGCTCGCCGACGCATCCAGCGGCGCGCTCAGGCCGAGCTCCAGCACGCCGAGGTTCTCCGCACGCAGCCACAGCGGCACCAGCAGCAGCCGCGTCGGCGGGGCGTGGCCCAGTGCGCTGCGTAGTTCCAGATAATCGGCGGGCAGGCTGTCGATCTCGATGCGCCGATGCTCGGCCAGCGCTTCACTGACCAGGCCTTCGCCCACGCGGAACTGGCGGCCGGCGACGTCCTCGGGCAGTCCGTAGCCGGCGATCGCATGCAGCCATGGCCCTTCGAGGCGGTACAGCGCGCCGACCGAGAGTTTCAGCAGCGGCGCGAGTTCGGAGAGCAGCAGGTTTCCGAACATCGCGGCACTGGTCGCCGCCTGGACCTGCAGGCTCAGGTGGTAGACCTGTTCGCGCACCCGGCGCTGCGCGAGCGCCGCGGTTTCGGCCGCCAGTTGCGCTGTTTCGTGGCCCGCGCGCCGGCGATCGACGCGCGCGAGCTGCCAGGCCAGCAGCAGGCTCGCCGTCAGCAGCAGGGCCTGCGCCGCCCAGAACCAGGGGCTCCGCAGCAGCCGTTCGAGGATCGACCTGTGCGCGGGCGGATGCCGCAGGGCCAGCCACCAGCCGCGGTCCGCGATCGGGCCGACGGCGCCGGGAACTTCGCGGAACGGAAACACCGGCCGATACGTCCAGCTCCCTTCTTCGTTGTCGAGGCGGCCGCGCGAGCCCTGCATCAGCGCCCAGCTCTGCGGATACCGGCGCGCCATGCTTTCGCCGGCACCGATCTGCGCGCCCCAGCGCAGCATCTGGTCCGGGTGATAAAGCCAGTAGCCGAGATCGTCGATCAGCATGCCCTGCGCGTTCGCCATCGACAGTGTTTCGGCCAGGGAACTCAGCAGCCGCCCGCCATCCTGCTCGAGTTCCAGTACCAGCGCGGACTGGTCGCCGCGACGCAGCGGCAGCGCGGCGCGCAGCAGCGGCCGATACGGCAGCGCGAGCTGACCGTTGTCGACTTCGAGTTCGAAGCGCGACAGGTACACCGTGTCGGGCTGCAGGATCCGCGTCGCGTCGAACACGTCGTGGCCCTGCTGGTGCCGCAGCGTGTCGTCGACTCTGCGCGTGATCTGGTCCAGCTTGCGGTCGACGCGGATCAGCAGCTGGCCGCGCTCGTCGAACAGCCGCACGCCGGCGTAGCGCGGCTTGTCGCGCAGCAACTCGGCGAGTAGCGCGGCGGCGCGGTCCAGGGTCGCGGCCGAGGGGTCGCGCAGCGTCGCTTCGATCTCGCTGGTATGGGACAGGAAACGCAGCTCGCCAACGGTGGCGGTCAGCCGGTCGGAGAGCAGGCGTTCGGCGCGATCCAGCCGCGCAGCGTCGTCGAGGATGTCGCGAGCGAGTCCGTCGCGGTCTATCTGCCAGACACCGACGCCCCAGCACAGGCTCAGCAGCAGCATCGCCAGCAGATGCAGGGCCAGCCAGCGGCCGGTCACAGGCCTGCCCGCGGGTCCGCGCCGTTGGTCCGCCGAGGTGCATCGTCAAACTTCCGGGACATTGAATGGTCTTAAAGCGGGCCCATATTGCCGGGCATTATCCGCAGCCCCTGCGGCTTGCGACAAGGATGGTCATGAAGCTGGATCTCACCTCGCTGGAAACGGTCAACCGCGAACTCGCCGGACAGCCCGAGTCGCTGCTGGCCTGGGCGCTGAGCCTCGAGGAGCGGGCGGTGGCGACCACCAGCTTCAGCCCATTTTCCGGTGTGATCCTGCACATGGTCACACAGGCGCGGCCGGATCTGCCGATTTTGTGGATGGACACCGGTTACAACACACCGGAAACCTACCGCTATGCCGATCAGCTGACCCGGCAGCTCGGCCTCAAGCTCAAAATCGTGCATCCGCTGCGTTCGCGCGCGCATCGCGATGCGGTGGACGGCGCTGTGCCGGAACCCGGCGACCCGCGCCACGCGGCATTCACCAGCGAGGTCAAGCTCGAACCTTTCGAGCGCGGCATGGCGGAGCTGGCGCCCAAGGTCTGGATTACCGGCGTGCGCGCCGAAGAAACCGCCGAGCGTGCGCTGATGCTGCCGGTGTCACTGAATCCGGACGGCCTGATCAAGGTAGCGCCGCTGCTCGGCTGGAGCGCCCGGCAACTGCACGAATACCTGAAGCGCCACGGCCTGCCGAACAACTTCGACTACTACGACCCGACCAAGGTCGATGACAAACGCGAGTGCGGGCTGCATCTGGCGCATTGAGCTGGGGCTGTTGGGGTTCGCTGCGCTCACCCCA
>NZ_JAQGNT010000034.1 GCF_028291725.1 Hydrocarboniphaga sp.
GCGGTGAAGCTGGACATGCCGTCGGCCGATCAGCCGCCGAACGATGCGCCGCCACCGCCGGCGGTGGACCTGGAGATCGACTTCGACGGCACGGTGCTGTGGAACGGCACACCGATGGACCGCGGCACGCTCGATTCGAACTTTCGCCGTGAAGGCGAAGCGGGCGACAACCAGAGCGAATTCCACATCCGGCCGAACAAGCTCGTCGAGTACAAGTACGTCGCCGCGGTGCTGGCGTCGGCGCAACGCCATGGCGTGACCAAGATCGGTCTCGTCGGTAATGAACAATTCATGCAGTAGGAAGCAACGATGACCAACAAAACTCTCTTTAGTCTGGCGGCCGGCGCACTCCTCCTCCTTTCGGCCGTCCAGACCTTTTCTGCTGAAAAGCAGAGCGTACGCCCGGAAGTCGGCGCCGCTCTGCAGGCCGCTCAGAAGTCGCTGGCGGCCAAGCAATATCAGGAGGCCGAAGCGTCCATCGCCAAGGCCGAAGCGGTCGGCAAGCTCAGCTCTTACGAGCAGTACGTGGTTGCGCGCCTGAAGTCGTCCGCCGCGATCGGCAAGGGCGATTACAAGGGCGCGCTGGCGGCTTATGAACAGGTCATCGCTTCACCTGAATTGCCGGCCGCCGAGAAAGTCTCGACTCTCGACTCGTACGTGAAGCTTGCGTATGCGGCCAAGGACTACGCGCGAACCGCCGACGCGATTCAGAAGTACAAGGCGGCTGGCGGCACTGCCGCGGAAACGCTGGGGCTGTATGCGCAGTCACTGTATCTCGCCGGCAAGTACAAGGAAGCCGGAGCCGAGTTGAGCAGCCAGATCGGCGCACAGGAAGCGGCGGGCAAGCGTCCGAGCGACACGCAGCTGCAGCTGTTGGCGAGTTGCGCGCTGAAGCAGAACGACATGAACGCCTATGTCGCCGCGCTCGAAAAGATCGTCGTGTTCACGCCAAAAAAAGAGTACTGGCTGGATCTGGTTCTGCGTACGGCCGGCAAGCCGGGCTTCTCTAATAATCTCGATCTCGATGTTTACCGCCTGCGTCGCGTGACCGGGACGATGGAGAAGTCCAACGACTACATGGAAGCCGCTCAGTTGGCGCTGCAGGCGGGCTATCCCGGAGAAGCACAGAAATTTGTCGATGAGGGCTATCAGAAGAAATTGCTCGGCACCGGCGACGAGGCCAGCCGGCAGCAGCGCCTGAAAGATCTGGTGACCAGGAAACTCGCCGAGGATAAGGCGACGCTCGCGGAAGGCGAAAAAGCGGCAGCGTCCCAGCCTGCCGGCGATGCGCTGGTCAGCACCGGCCTGAACTATGTCGCTTATGGCCAGGCCGACAAGGGCATTCCGCTGATGGAGCAGGGCGTCAAGAAAGGCGGGCTGAAGGCGGCAGAGCAGGCCAAGCTGCATCTCGGCTACGCCTATCTGGTCGCGGGTAAGAAGGACCAGGCGATCAAAGCGTTCTCGGCGGTGCAGGGCAACGACGGAGCCAGGGATCTCGCGCGCCTGTGGACCCTCCTGCTGCGCAGCGCAGTTCCGGCCAGGTAAAGATTTCGCGTCGGACTATTGCTGCGCCGCCGCATCAGCAAAGCCCGCGGAAGCTCGTCGGTGAAGGCCGTCATTTGTATTGAGCCAAACGTTCGGTTGGTATAGTCTGAACATCAGGATTCGGGAGAAAATCATGGCTGTCTGGTTGAAGAAAGGAGCGGAATCGGCAGCGGTCGCCAGCGCGGACCGCCAGGTTCGGGAAACGGTCGAGGGGATCCTCGCCGACATCGAGCGTCGCGGCGACGCCGCAGTGCGCGAGCTTTCGATCAAGTTCGACAAGTGGGATCGCGACAGCTACCGCCTAACCGACAAGGACATCCAGGGCTGCATCGATCAGCTCAGCGCACGGGACCTGAAGGACATCGAGTTCGCGCAGAACCAGGTGCGCAACTTTGCGAAGATTCAGCGCGATTCGATCAAGGACGTCGAGGTCGAAACCCTGCCGGGCGTGGTGCTCGGGCATCGCAACGTTCCGGTCGGTGCAGCCGGTTGTTACGTGCCCGGCGGAAAGTATCCGCTGCTCGCATCGGCGCATATGTCGGTGCTGACCGCCAAGGTAGCCGGCGTGCCACGTGTCGTCACTTGCGCTCCACCGTATCAGGGCGGCCTGGCGCCGGCGATCGTCGCTGCGCAGTCGCTGGCCGGCGCCGACGAAATTTATTGCCTCGGCGGCATTCAGGCGATCGCGGCTATGGCGCTCGGAACCGAGACCATCGCGTCGGTCGACATGCTGGTCGGTCCCGGCAATGCATTCGTCGCCGAAGCGAAACGGCAGCTGTTCGGCCGCGTCGGCATCGATCTTTTCGCTGGCCCCACTGAGACCCTGGTGATCGCTGACGACAGCGTCGATGGCGAACTCTGTGCAACCGATCTGCTCGGCCAGGCCGAACACGGCCCGGACAGCCCGGCGATTCTGCTGACGACCTCGCGCCAGCTTGCCGAAGACACGATGCGCGAAGTCGAACGCCTGCTGCAGATCCTGCCGACCGCGGGAATCGCGCGCAAAGCCTGGGAAGTGCACGGACAGGTCATCGTCGCCGATGATCAGACCGAGATGGTCAAGATCGCCGACGGTATCGCTTCCGAGCATGTGCAGGTGATGACCCGCGATCCGGACTACTTTCTGCAGAACATGCGCAACTATGGCGCGTTGTTCCTTGGGCCGCGGACCAATGTCTCGTTCGGCGACAAGTGCATCGGCACCAATCACACGCTACCGACGAAGAAGGCGGCGCGCTATACCGGCGGACTGTGGGTCGGCAAGTTCCTGAAGACCTGCACGTATCAGAAAGTTACTACCGACGAAGCGTCCGCGATGATCGGCGAGTATTGCTCGCGCCTGTGCGCGCTCGAAGGCTTCGTCGGCCATGGCGAGCAGGCAAACATCCGCGTGCGTCGCTACGGACATCGCGATGTGCCTTACGGCGGCAAGGCCGAGCCTGTCGCCTCGCGCTGAGATTGCGATGCAACTACCCAAGACTCCTTCGATGCGCCTGGACGGTCGGCGGGCGCTCGTCACCGGCGCCGGCCGGGGCATCGGCCTGGCCTGCGGCGCCGCGCTGGCGCAGGCCGGCGCGCAGGTCACGCTGTGCGCGCGCACCGAGAAAGAGATCGACGAGGTGGCCGGCGCGATCCGCGAAGATGGCGGCAGTGCCGAAACGCTGATTCTCGACGTGTCGGACATCGCAGCGGTCCATCGGACGCTTGCGGCTCTCCCTGCGTTCGACGTGCTCGTCAACAACGCTGGAACCAATCGCCCGAAACCTCTGCTGGAAGTCACGGTCGAGGATTACGACGCGGTGCTGGATCTCAATCTGCGTTCCGCGTTCTTCGTCGGGCAGGCGGTGGCGCGGCAAATGGTCGAGGCGAAGATCGCCGGATCGATCATCCAGATGTCGTCGCAGATGGGCCACGTCGGCGGCCCGCGACGCACGCTTTACTGCGCGTCGAAATGGGGCCTCGAAGGCATGAGCAAGGCGATGGCTCTCGATCTCGCGCCGTACCGCATCCGCGTCAACACGATCGCGCCGACTTTCATCGAAACGCCGATGACGCGTCCGTTCTTCGAAGACCCAACTTTCCGCGACAGCGTACTGGCCAAGATCAAGCTGGGGCGAATCGGACAGGTCGAGGATCTGATGGGCGCAGTGCTGTATCTGGCATCCGACGCTTCGGCGCTGATGACCGGCACGTCCATGATCATCGATGGCGGCTGGACTGCGGACTGATCGATATTGGTTCGCGCAACTCAGCCGTCGGAATGTCCATTCAATCAGGAGCAATAAGTGAAGCCGGATCTTCAGTTGCGTGCGGCGGCCCGATGCCAACGCTGATCATCAAGAATCGTTCGGGCATCGGTAAAACTATCGAGGCGGCGTCAGGCCGCAGCTTGATGGAAACCCTGCGCGAAGCGGGTTTCGACGAACTGCTGGCGCTGTGCGGCGGCTGCTGTTCCTGCGCCACCTGCCACGTGCATGTGGAAGCCGGCGCGCTCGCCAGGCTGCCGAAAATGAGCGACGACGAAAACGATCTACTGGAGGCGACCAGTTCACGCGATGAACTGTCGCGTCTGTCGTGCCAGATCGAGGTGAGCGACGCGCTGGAAGGCGCTGTAATCACGATCGCGGACGAGGACTGAGTGCCGTGGACAGGACGGATGTTTTGATCATCGGCGCGGGCCATGCTGGGGCCCAGGCAGCGATTGCATTGCGGCAAGGGGGTTACACCGGAACGGTTGCCATACTGGGCGACGAGCCCGAGCTACCCTACGAACGACCGCCGCTGTCGAAAGACTATCTGTCGGGTGACAAGACCTTCGACCGAATCCTGATCCGTCCCGCTTCTTTCTGGGAGGAGCGGAAAATTGCGATGCGGCTGAACCGGCGCGTGGTCGCGGTGGATGCGGAGGCGCATGAGGTAAGCCTCAGCGACGGCAGCCAGCACGGCTACGGCTCGCTGATCTGGGCCACCGGCGGCAGCCCGCGGATGCTGAGCTGCGCCGGCTATGACCTCAAAGGCGTGCACTCGGTGCGCACGCGTGCCGATGTCGATCGCATTATGCGCGAGCTCGAAACCACGCAACGCGTCGCGATCATCGGCGGCGGCTATATCGGCCTCGAGGCTGCGGCCGTGCTGACCAAGCTCGGTAAAAAAGTCGTGCTGCTCGAGGCTCTGGATCGCGTACTGGCTCGCGTCGCGGGTCCGGATCTGTCGTCGTTTTACGAAGCCGAGCATCGCGCTCATGGCGTGGATCTGCGTACGCAAGTGAAAGTTGCATGCATTGTCGGACAGGACGGCAAGGCGAGCGGTGTACGCCTGCATGACGGCGAGATCGTGCCTGCCGATATGGTGATCGTCGGCATCGGCATCATCCCCGCGGTAGAACCTTTGCTCGCGGCCGGCGCTGCCGGAAACAATGGCGTCCAGATCGATGCCCAATGCCGCACTACCCTGCCCGACGTGTATGCGATCGGCGACTGCGCCGCACACGCCAACCGCTACGCCGAAGGCGCGACGCTGAGACTGGAATCGGTCCAGAACGCGAACGATCAGGCGATCATCGCCGCCAAGTGCCTCCTTGGGCTGGCGGTCGCCTACGACGCCGTTCCCTGGTTCTGGTCGAATCAGTACGACCTCAAGCTACAAACCGTTGGCCTGTCGATCGGGCACGACCAGACCGTGCTCAGAGGTGAGCTTGCGGCACGCAGCTTTTCGGTTATCTACCTGCTACAAGGTCGCGTCATTGCACTGGATTGCGTCAACGCGGTGAGGGACTACGTACAGGGCCGCAAGCTGGTCGTCGATGGAGCAAAGCTCGATCCGGGCGCACTGCGGGATACCAGCCGGCAGTTGAAGGATATCGCCGCGTAGTTCGGAGTCTCGCAGATGCGTCTTGAACTGATCTGGCGCAGATCAGAGCAGCACCACCAGAACAGGAGCACTACATGCAAATTCAGAACGTGCCGGCACTCGTCGTCGGCGGTGCATCGGGCCTGGGCGCGGCAACGGCGCGGCGGCTCGCGGCGGCAGGCGCGAAAGTATCGGTGCTCGACTTCAATATTGAAGCGGCACAGGCGCTGGCTCACGAAATCGGTGGCTTTGCCGTGCGGTGCAACGTAACCAGCGCCGAAAGCGCGGAGGATGCGATCCGGGCGGCGCGTGACAGGCACGGCGCCGCTCGAATCCTGATCAATACGGCAGGCATTGCGCCTGCCGGCAAGATCGTCGGCCGCAACGGCCCCTTGCCGCTGGACGATTTTCGCAAGGGGATCGAAGTCAATCTGATCGGCAGCTTCAATACACTGCGTCTGGCCGCTGCCGACATGATGGCTCTGGAGCCGCTCGCGGATGGCGAACGCGGTGTGGTCGTCAACACCGCGTCGATCGCTGGATACGAGGGCCAGATCGGGCAGGCCTCCTACGCGGCATCCAAAGGCGGCGTGATCGCGCTGACGATTCAGGCTGCGCGCGAATTTGCATCGGTCGGCATTCGGGTTTGCACGATTGCGCCTGGCCTGTTCGAGACGCCGATGATGGAGGGCCTGCCAGAGAACGTGCGTGCCAGCCTTGCGACTACGGTACCGTTCCCGCGGCGCCTGGGCAGGGCCGACGAGTTTGCAAAGCAGGCGCTCAATATCGTCGAGAGCGTTTACCTAAATGGCGAAACGATCCGGCTGGATGCGGCGCTGCGAATGGCGGCGAAATGATTCTCAGCGATGAACAGCGGATGATCCGCGACACCGCGCGCAGTTTCGCCGAATCACAATTGGCGCCGTACGCCGGCGAGCGCGATCGCTCGCATGCTTTTCCTGCTGCCGCCCTGAAGGAAATGGGTGCTCTGGGCCTGCTCGGGATGGTGGTCCCGGCCGAGTGGGACGGCGCCGGTGTCGATCACGTCAGTTACGCGCTTGCGCTCGAGGAAATAGCGGCGGGCGAGGGTGCGACGTCGACGATCATGAGCGTGCACAACTCGGTGGGCTGCATGCCCGTTTTCAAGTTCGGCTCGCAGGATCAGAAAGAACGTTTCCTGCGGCCGATGGCTCGCGGCGAATGGCTGGGCGCGTTCTGCCTGACCGAGCCGCAGGCCGGCTCGGATGCCTCCGCTTTGAAGACCCGTGCAAGACGAAGCGATCGCGGCTGGGTTCTGAATGGCACCAAGCAGTTCATCACGTCCGGCAAGAACGCGCAGGTCGCGATCGTGTTTGCGGTCACGGACCCCGATGCGGGAAAGAAAGGCATCAGCGCGTTTATCGTGCCGACATCGACGCCGGGATATCAGGTTACCCGGATCGAAGCCAAGCTCGGCCAGCGCGCATCGGATACCGCGCAAATTCTGTTCGAGGATTGCGAAGTCACCCAGGACTGCATGCTGGGGGTTCCAGGCGAGGGTTACAGGATCGCATTGGCAAATCTCGAGGGCGGGCGCATTGGAATCGCGGCGCAGGCCGTGGGTATGGCGAGGTCGGCGCTGCAGGCAGCGGTGACCTATACGCAGGAGCGCCGCGCTTTCGGCGTGCCGATCATCGAGCACCAGGCAGTGGCCTTCCGGCTCGCCGACATGGCGACGCGGATCGAGGCGGCGCGCCATCTGGTACTGCATGCCGCGTCGCTGCGCGAGGCCGGGCAGCCCTGCCTGCGCGAGGCTTCGATGGCCAAGCTGTTCGCATCGGAAATGGCGGAGACGGTGTGCTCGGACGCGATCCAGCTGCATGGAGGCTACGGTTATGTCGAGGACTTTCCGGTCGAACGGATTTATCGCGACGTGCGCGTCTGCCAGATCTATGAAGGTGCCAGCGACATCCAGCGCCTGGTGATCGCCCGCAATCTTCTCAACCACTGAATCAGGATATGGCCGTGAACGATGCAGCCCCGATGAGCAACCGCGTCACCCGCATGCTCGGCATCCGTTATCCGATCATCCAGGGCGGCATGATGTGGGTGGGCCGGGCCGAACTCGCCGCTGCGGTATCCAATGCTGGCGGCCTGGGCATTCTGACCGCGCTGACGCAACCGACGCCGGACGCGCTCGTCGCCGAGATCGAGCGCTGCCGCGCGATGACCGACCAGCCTTTCGGGGTAAACCTGACGATCCTGCCGTCTGCGCCGCCGCCGCCTTACGAAGCGTATCTGGACGCGATCATCGGCAGCGGCATCAAGATTCTGGAGACTGCCGGCAACAACCCGAAAGACTTCATCGCCAAGGCGAAGAAGGCCGGGGTCGTCATCATCCACAAGTGCACCGCGGTGCGGCATGCGCTGTCGTCGGAGCGCAACGGAGTCGACATCGTCAGCATCGACGGCTTCGAATGCGCCGGTCACCCGGGAGAGGACGATGTCGGCGGGCTCGTACTGATTCCTGGCGCGGCATCGAGGCTGAAAATACCGGTGCTCGCCTCGGGCGGCATCGGTGATGGCCGGGGTCTTGCAGCGGCCCTGGTTCTGGGAGCAGAAGGCGTCAACATGGGAACGCGTTTCTGTGCGACCAAAGAAGCGCCGATTCACGAATCGATCAAGCAGATGATGGTCGAAAAAAACGAGCGGGATACCAAGCTCATCTTCAGGACGCTGCACAACTCGGGGCGCGTGCTGCAGAACGCAATCTCGGATGAAGTCGTGGCCATCGAGCGGCGCCCTGGCGGCTGCGAATTCGCCGACATCCATCATCTGGTCAAGGGAGTCCGGGGTCGCGAGGCTCTCGAACGCGGCCTGCCGGAAGACGGCCTGATCTGGGGCGGCCAGGTGGTCGGGCTGATCGACGACGTGCCGAGTTGCGCCGAGTTGATCCAGCGCATGGTGCTCGAATGCCGGGAACGCCTCAGCTTCGGCCAGGCTTGCTTCGGTTAATAAAGATGGGGGCGTGAGGTCTCAACGCGTAGCGGGGCGGTGGACAACACGACTTTTTGCGGACAAGTGCGCAGTGCCGACGGGAGAACCTCGTGAACCAAAGAAATCAGTTGTTGTGCGCCTGGAGCGGAGTGGTTTTTGCACTGTTGTTCGGCCTTGGCTTCTGGACCTTCGCCGGATTCTTTCCGCCACATTACCCGAGCGCCAGTGCCGAACAGATCGCCGCCATCTTTCGCGCCGATACCGGAATGATCCGGCTGGGGCAAGTGCTGTTGATGGCGGGTAGCGCGCTGACGATCCCGTTCGCCGCGGTGATTTCGGTTCAGTTGATGCGGATCGAAGGCCGGCATGCGGTGATGGCGATCACCCAGTTCGGCGCGGCTGCGGCCGGTGTCTTCATTCTGATATTGCCGGCCATGCTATGGACCTCGGCTGCGTTCCGTCCTGAACGCGCGCCTGAGTTGACCTTGCTGCTCAACGATACCGCCTGGTTGCTATTCCTGATGACGTTTTCGCCCGCCACTGTTCAATTGCTGGCGATCGGTATCAGCGTGTTGGGAGACAAGGCAACGGCGCCGGTTTTTCCTCGCTGGGCAGGCTTCTTCAACCTGTGGATGGCGGTGCTGTTCTTGCCGGGAGGCCTGATGACATTCTTCAAAACCGGGCCGTTCGCCTGGAATGGTCTTTTCGGGTTCTGGATTCCCGCTCTGGCTTTTTTCTCCTGGGTTATCGTGATGACGGTTCTGTTGATTCAGACCATCAAACGTCAGCCTCAGGATGAACGATAACGCTCGCTCGATCTGATGATTTCCGAGGGTGGAAGTTCTATCAGGCGAGTTTCCGGCGAACTCGGTATCTGGGTTTTCGTGCTCGGCGATATGGTGATTTTTGGCCTACTGTTCTGCACATTCCTTTACTACAGAGCCGACGCAGTCGAGCTTTACCATAGTGCGTATTCCGCGCGAAGCCGGTCCACGATTCCGCGTGATGTCGGTCCAGTGAGGTGAGGCGGGATAACCCCGCTACCGTGGCGCCCATTTCTTTGAAAAGGGGTCGCTGGTGGCGCAATCGAGGTTATCCGTGCGCAAGATTCAAGAAGTTCTTCGCCTCAAGTTTGAGGCGGGTGTAGGCGAGCGGCAGATCGCCGACGCCCTGGGTGTGGCCCGTTCGACGGTGCAGGAGGCGCTGCGGCGGGCGCGGGAAGGCGGGATCACCTGGCCGCTGCCGCCGGAGCTGACCGAAGTCGTGCTGCAAGCGCGGCTGTACCCGTCACGGCTCCGAAGACGGGATCGCGCCCGACCGCCACCAGCTTCGCACCCTCGGTGGCGAGGTCCAGCGCGGTGATCCGTCCGATGTTGACCTTCGTGCCCGTCACCACCACAAGCTTGCCAGGGAGATTCAAGTTCATCGAAGAAAGAACACAATTTCGAAGCGAGGGGCTCGCGCGGTTAAACTCGCCGGCTGAATGCCGACATCTCCGGAAGCCAAAGCTGCGAGCGGGTCACGCGACACCCGGCCGCGTGATGGCGCGGCCGAGGCAGTGAACGCCAACGGCATCTTCTCGCCGCTGCGGCAGGCCACGTTC
>NZ_JAQGNT010000095.1 GCF_028291725.1 Hydrocarboniphaga sp.
CACGCCTGCATCGTCCGATGTCGCGGCGATGATCGCCGCGCTGAAGCAGCCGGGCTCGGGCTCAGGCTCGGGATCGTCCGCTGCGCCGGCGTCGCCGGCAACTGTGATCAGCAGCGGCGCGGAGCCCTCATCGCCCCTGTCCAAAGCCGGGCCGCGCACCGATATTCCCGATCCGAGCTACGTGTTCTTCCGCCGCATTCCCGACAGCCCTCAGGGTCCGCTGGGCGCGCTCGGCGTGTCGCTGACCGCGGGCCGCTCGATCGCGGTGGACCCGCGCACGACGCCGCTGGGCTATCCGGTGTTCCTGTCGACGGTCGCTGCCGACGGCTCGCAGAAAGCCGGGCGCCTGATGTTCGCGCAGGACACCGGCGGTGCGATCCGCGGGCCGGTGCGTGCCGATTTCTTCTGGGGCTTCGGCCCGCAGGCCGGCGCCCAGGCCGCGGCGATGAACGAGCCCGGCCGCATGTGGCTGCTGTTGCCCAAGGATCTTCAGATCAGCGCCGCCGATCCGGTGAAGACGCGCGGCCCCGGCGGCGTGCTGCGGCCGGCCGAATGCGTGATCGCAGACGACGAGAATTGCGTCGAAGAGTGAGGCCCGCACCGTTGCTTGGGGCGTGGAACTGTAGGAGCGGACCTTGTCCGCGATTGAGACCTTGAAGTGCACAATCGCGGACAAGGTCCGCTCCTACAGTTCCGCGATTTAGGGTGCCGCTATTCCCAGGGAATAGACCATCCGTTGGATAGTGGCGGCGCCGCGCGCTTCCTAGACTCGCTGTCGAGAAGTGGAGCGCCCGGCGAATGCTTGAAGACCTGCTACCGCATTACGAAAACGAGCTGACGATCCTGCGCAAGCTGTCGAAAGACTTTGCGCGGCGCTATCCGAAGATCGCCGGTCGCCTGATGCTCGAGGGCGAGGTCTGCGAAGACCCGCATGTCGAACGCCTGATCGAATCTTTCGCGTTCCTGACCGCACGCATCCATCGCAAGCTCGACGACGAACTGCCCGAAGTCACCGAGGCCCTGCTGTCGGTGCTGTATCCGCATTTCCTGCGGCCAGTGCCTTCGATGTCGATCGTGCAGCTCGCGGCCGCGCCCGGCGCCGGCCTGAGCAGCCGCCAACCGATACCGCGCGGCACGCAGCTGCTGTCGCGCCCGGTCAACGGCATGCCGGTCAAATATCGCACCGCCTACGATGTCGAGGTCTGGCCGGTCAGCGTCGTCGACGCGCGCCTCGAAGCGCTCGAACGCTCGGCCTTCGTCGCGCGCTCGGCCACGGCGGTGGCGAGCCTGCGCATCCGCGTGCAGGCCGATGCCGGCATCGTCATCGGCGCGCTGGGCATCGATCGCCTGCGCTTCTACATCGACGGCGAAAGCCCGGTGGTGCATGCGCTCTACGAGCTGCTGATGAACAGCGTCGAGCGGGTGACGCTGCTGGCGCCGGACAACGCCAGGATCGCGCCGCTGGAATTACCGGCGAGCGTGATCCGCAGCGTCGGATTCGGTAGTGACGAGGCGCTGCTCGACCACGATCCGCGCTCGTTCCTGGGCTACCAGCTGATCCAGGAATATTTCGTACTGCCCGAGAAATTCCTGTTCTTCGAGGTCAGTGGTCTCGAGCTGTCGCGCTTCAAGAACGCCGTCGACCTGGTGTTCACGATCAAGCCCTTCGGCCGTCCCGAGCGCCTGGCGAGGCTGGAGCAGACCGTCGGCGCCGAGACTTTTCGGCTGCACTGCACGCCGATCGTGAATCTGTTCAAGCAACTCGCCGAGCCGGTCCAGATCACCCAGGAGCGCCACGAATACCCGGTGATTCCGGACGTGCGCCGGCCGCTGGGGCTGGAGGTCTATTCGATCGACAGCGTGCGCAAGTTCAGCCGCAGCCGCGAGCGCGAGGCGATCGTCGAGTTCCAGCCGTTCTATTCGATCAAGCACGGCGTCGAAGGCGAGGACGCGGCGAATCATTACTGGCTGGCGCGCCGTGATGCCTCGACGCTGCCGAACGACGAGGGCACGCAGATGACGATCGCGCTGGTCGATCGCTCGATGACGCCCAATACACCGGCGGTGGAGACGCTGTCGCTGTCGCTGACCTGCACCAATCGGGACTTGCCTGCCTCGCTGCCGTTCGGCGGCAGCGACAGCGCGCTGCAGGTCGAGGAGGGCGGCGCGATCTCGATCGCGCGCCTGCTGAAGAAGCCGACCGCGACCTGGCGCGCGCCGATGCGGCTGGCCAATCAATGGCGGCTGATTTCGCATCTGGCGCTGAACCACTTGTCGATCGTCAACGGCGGCCGCGAAGCCTTGCTGGAAATCCTGAGCCTGTACAACTATGCGGATTCGGCGAGCCTGCGCAAGCAGATCGCCGGCATCGTCGACGTACGCAGCCAGCCCTCGGTGACGCGCATCGGCACTGCGCCGCGCATGGCTTTTGTCCGCGGTACCGACATTGAGCTGACGTTCGACGAAGACCAGTACGTCGGCTCCGGCATCTACCTGCTGGCGCGCGTGCTCGACCTGTTTTTCGGCCTGTATTGCACCGGCAACTCGTATACCCGTCTCAGCCTGCGATCACGCCAGCGCGAAGAGCCGATCACGCAGTTCGCGCCACGCGCCGGCGCGCTGCATTTGATCTGATCATGCGCGCCGGGCCGCACGTACTTATCCCTCTCCCGCTTGCGGGAGAGGGTGCCCCGCAGAGGCGGGTGAGGGGCTTTAGTCCGACTGCGCACCCTCACCCGGCGCTGTGCGCCACCCTCTCCCGCAGGCGGGAGAGGGGAACACGGCGTGCGAGTTAGCATGTCCATCCCGCCCGAAATCCAGACCCCGCTGCAGCGCCTCTACGCCGAGCCGCACCGCTTCGGTTTCTTCCAGGCCGTGCGCCTGATCTATCGCGCCCACGATTTCGGCACCCGCTCAACGCCGACCGACCCGGGCCCGCTGCACTTCAGCGTGCCGGCGTCGCTGGCCTTCCCGGCCAGTGAAATCGACGATCTGATCAAGCCGGCGATCGATGCGATCGACACCACGTTGACGATGCGCGTCAACTTCATGGGCCTGACCGGCACCAGCGGTGTGATGCCGCGGCACTACACCGAGTGGATGATCGCGCGCCGCCAGAATCGCGATCCGGTCATGCAGGATTTCTTCGACCTGTTCAACACGCGGCTGATCCAGCTGTTCTGGCGCGCCTGGGCCAAGTACCGCGCCGATATCGGCCTGGAATTCGGCCAGGAAAACTCGGTGCTGCGCTATGTATTCCACCTGGTCGGCATGGGCACGCCGAGTCTTTACGAGAAAGTGTTTCCGCGTCGCAGGCGCGGCGCGGAAGTCGCAGTCGACGCGGTGCTGCCGACGCACGCGCTCGGCTATTACTCGGGGCTGATCTCGCAGCGCCCGCACGGCATCGGCTCGGTGTCGCAGGTGCTCGGCGATTTCATCGGTGCGCCGGTGGAAGTCGATGGCTGCTTCGGTACCTGGCAAAAAATACCGGATGCGGATCGTGCGCGCCTGGGCCGCGCTTCGTCCGCGTTGGGCACGGCCTGCGCGCTTGGCAGCTGCTACTGGGACCGCCAGACCACGCTGCGGCTGCGTGTCGGCCCCTTGAGCGCGGACCGCTACCAGGCGCTGCTGCCCGGCGGATCACTGCTGGCACAGGCGACCGAGCTTGCGCGCTTCATGACCGGCATCGCGGTCGATCTGCATTTCAAGCTGCAGCTGTGCAATGCGGACTGGCGGCCGCTGCAGCTTGGCCGCCGCGACCAGCATCCAGCACAGCTCGGCTGGAACACCTGGCTTTCCGGCGATCGTCGCGGCCGCGCCGCCGACGATTGCGAATTTCATCTTTCCGCTTTGGCTTAAGCACCGAGGACCGCATCATGACCGTGAATATCCGCTCGCTGGTTGGCCGGCTCAACAGCAGCACCCGTTCCGCAATGGAAGGTGCGGCCGGGCTGTGCCTGTCGCGCGGCCACTACGACGTCGAGGTCGAGCATCTGCTGCTGAAGCTGGTCGAGACCGAGAACTCCGACCTGCGCCGTATCCTGCGACAGTTCGAGATCGCACCGGAGACACTGGAACGCGAACTCGGCCGCGCGCTCGATGCTTTCAAGAGCGGCAACACGCGCACGCCGGCGTTGTCGCCGCAGATTCCGCAGCTGCTGGAGCGCGGCTGGATCTACGCCAGCGTCGAGTTCGGCGAATCGCGCGTGCGCAGCGGCCATCTGCTGGTGGCGCTGCTGGCCGACGAGGAGCTGCGCCGGCTGATCGATCGCCAGTTGAAGTGCCTGGCCGCGATCAATGTCGAGACGCTGCGCAAGAATTTTCATGCGATCGTCGAGGCCTCCACCGAATCGCGCGATGCACGGCCGATCGGTGATGCCGCTGCTGCCGCGCCGTCGGCCGATGGCTCGGCCGCAGCGTCGCCCGGCAGGCCGAGTGCAACACCGAATCTCGACCAGTTCTGCACCAACCTCACGCAGCGCGCGCGTGAAGGCAAGCTCGATCCGGTGCTCGGCCGCGACGCCGAGATCCGGTTGATGGTCGACGTGCTGACACGACGCCGCCAGAACAATCCGATCCTGACCGGCGAGGCCGGCGTCGGCAAGACCGCGGTGGTCGAAGGCCTGGCCACGCGCATCCACGCCGGCGACGTGCCGCCGGCGCTGAAAGGTGTCGAGCTGATGTCGCTGGATCTGGGCCTGCTGCAGGCCGGTGCCAGCGTCAAGGGCGAATTCGAGAATCGATTGAAGGGCGTGATCGACGAGGTCAAGAAGAGCCTCAAGCCGATCATCATGTTCATCGACGAGGCGCATACGCTGATTGGTGCCGGCGGCGCCGCCGGCCAGAACGACGCGGCCAATCTGCTCAAACCCGCGCTGGCGCGCGGCGAGATGCGCACGATCGCGGCGACCACCTGGAGCGAGTACAAGAAATATTTCGAGAAAGATCCGGCGCTGACGCGGCGCTTCCAGGTGATCAAGGTCGAGGAGCCCGACGACGCGCGCGCGGTGATCATGCTGCGCGGCATCGTCAAGGCGATGGCCGCGCATCACAAGGTCCGCATTCTCGACGAAGCCGTGGTTGAAGCCGTAAAGCTGTCGTCGCGATATATAACCGGCCGCCAGTTGCCGGACAAAGCCGTCAGCGTGCTCGACACTGCCTGCGCCAAGATCGCGATCGGCCAGAACGCAACGCCGGCCGCGATCGAGGACGCCACGCGCAAACGCGACGCGCTAGCCGCCGAACACGAGGCGCTGAGCCGCGAAGCCGCGTCGGGCTCGGACCACGCCAAGCGCCTGGCCGAGATCGACGAGGAAGCCGCCAGAATCGGCGCGACGCTGACGACGCTGCAGGCGCGCTGGAACCAGGAGAAGGAGCTGGTCGCGAGCGCGATCAAGCAGCTCGATGCGCTCGACACCTTGCCGCCGGAATCGGCCGAGCGTGTCGTCGCCGGCAAGGTGCTCGAAGACCTGCGTACGCAGCTGAAAGCGCTGCAGACCGACACACCGATGGTGCAGGCCCTGGTCGATGGCGCCACCGTCGCGCAGGTGATTTCCGGCTGGACCGGAATCCCGCTCGGCAAGATGGTGTCCGACGAGATCGCGATCGTGCTGAAGCTGCGCGAGCAGCTGGAGATGCGCGTGATCGGCCAGTCGCATGCGCTCGACGCGATAGCCCAACGTGTTCGTACCTCGCGCGCCAACCTCGAAGATCCGAACAAGCCCAAAGGCGTGTTCCTACTGGTCGGCACCAGCGGCGTCGGCAAGACCGAAACCGCGATCGCGCTGGCCGACACCTTGTACGGCGGCGAGCGCTCGATGATCACGATCAACATGAGCGAATACCAGGAGGCGCATACGGTCTCCAGCCTCAAGGGCTCGCCGCCGGGCTACGTCGGTTACGGCGAAGGCGGCGTGCTGACCGAGGCGGTGCGGCGCCGTCCTTACAGCGTGGTGCTGCTCGACGAGATCGAGAAAGCGCATCCCGACGTGCTCGAGCTGTTCTTCCAGGTCTTCGACAAGGGCGTCATGGAAGACGGCGAGGGCCGCGAGATCGACTTCAAGAATGCCTTGATCATTCTGACCTCGAACGTCGGTACCGACCTGATCATGCGCGCCTGCATGCGCGGCGGCGACGACGCGCCGCCCGAGCCCGCAAGCCTGATCGAGCTGCTGCGACCGGAATTGAACGATGCCTTCAAGCCGGCCTTTCTCGGCCGCACCACGATCATCCCGTTCTATCCGCTGCGCGACGAGAACCTGAAGAAGATCGTGCGGCTCAAGCTCGGCAAGATCGGCAAGCGCATCGCCGCCAACCATCGCGCGGCGTTCACGTTCGACGACGCGCTGGTGGACGCGGTGGCGGCGCGCTGCACCGAAGTCGATTCGGGCGCGCGCAACATCGACAACATCCTCGCCGGCACGATGCTGCCGCAGATCGCCGAGCAGGTACTGACGCGAATGGCGGAGAGCCGCGGCATCGAGCGGATCGCGGCGAGCGTGAGTGCGGATGGTGGTTTCGAATACGTGGTCGAGTAGCAATGAGCGCGCCCTCTCCCTCTCCCGGCGCTGTCGCGCCACCCTCTCCCAGGAGAGGGAAAGCCGGAGTGTGTCGCCGTGACTGTGAACGCAGATGGCGGTTTCGAGTAGGGGGTCGAGTAGCAATGAGCCTGCAACAGCCTGAGTATTTCCCCTCTCCTGGGAGAGGGTGCCCCGAAGGGGTGGGAGAGGGTCGCTGATGGCCTACTCCCAGGAAGCGCGCCTTTTCGAGCTGAGCACGCCGCTCGACGACGACGATCTGGTCGTGCGCGAGTTCCGTGGTACCGAGCGCGTCTCGCAGTGCTTCCGCTTCGAGTTGTCGCTGGTGTCGCCTGACGACACGATCGACGCCGAGCAGCTGATCACCCAGCGCGTCACGCTGCGCGTCGAGACCGCGGAAGGCGAGCGCCACTGGACCGGCTTCATCGCGAGCTTCGAGCGCGTGGGTGAGATCAAGATCGAAGGCGAGGACGAGGTTTACACCGACTATTCCTGCGAGATCGTGCCGCTGCTGGCGTTCCTGGCCCAGGACGACGGCCAGCGCATCTTTCAGAACAAGACCGTGCGCGACATCGTCGAGGAGCTGTTCCAGCAGTTCCAGATCAGCGACTACGAGTTCCATCTGTCCGAGACCTACGCACCGATCGAATACTGCGTGCAGTACCAGGAGACCACGCTGGCCTTCATCGAGCGGATACTGGAGCGCGCCGGCATCTACTACTTCTTCAAGCACGAGGCCGAGCGCGAGCTGCTGGTGCTGACCGACAACCGCGACAACAACCCGGCGCTGGAACAGCAGCATATCGAGTTCCACGCCGAGGGCCTGACCGACGGCGACGTGATCAGCAAGCTGAAACGGCGCCAGGCGCTGCGCACCGGCCGCGTGGTGATGCGCGACTTCAACTTCGAAAAGCCGCGCAGCCCGATCGAAGTCTCGGTCGACACGCTGATCAAGACCGGCGACAACGCCAACTACGAGCGCTATCGGTATCCGGGCGGATTCGCCGATCGCGACCAGGGCGAAAACGTCGCGCGGCTGCTGATGGAAAGCGAGGAAGCCGAGCACGAGATTCTCGACGGCGACAGCAACGTGCGGCTGCTGACGCCGGGCTATACCTTCACATTGACAGGCCATCCCGACGACCAGCTCAACGAGGACCAGCTGGTGCTCGAAGTGCGGCACGACGGCCGCAACAATCTGGGCCGCGGCGGCGAGCAGGGCCATTACCGCAACCAGTTCTCGGTGATGCCGAGCCGCGTGCAGTACCGGCCGCCGGTGAACCGCCGCCGTGCGCGCGTCGATGGCCCGCATACCGCGATCGTGGTCGGCCCGACGGGCGAGGAGATCTACACCGACCAGTACGGCCGGGTGAAGGTCAAGTTCCATTGGGACCGCTCGGCCACTGCCGACGACAAGAGCTCATGCTGGCTGCGCGTCGCGCAGATCTGGGCCGGCCGCCAGTACGGCGCGTTCTTCCTGCCACGCATCGGCATGGAGGTGATGGTCGATTTTCTGGAAGGCGACCCGGACCGGCCGATCGTCACCGGCTGCCTGTACAACGCCGACAACATGCCGCCGTACGAGCTGCCGGCCGAGGCGACCAAGTCGACGATCAAGACCAACTCGAGCAAGGGTGGCGGCGGCTTCAACGAGCTGCGCTTCGAGGACAAGAAAGACAACGAGCAGCTGTTCATCAACGCGCAGAAGGATATGGACCTGCGTGTCGGCAACGACAGACGCGACTGGACCGAGCGTGATCACAACCTCGTCGTGAATCGCGACCGCATGGACGAGACCCATCGCAGCCATCACGCCTACGTCAATGAAAAGCGCGTCGCCGAGGTCAAGGGCGACGATCACCTGACGGTCGGCGGCCTGCAGGCGATCAAGATCGGCGGCTCGCTGTCGCTGAAAGTCGGCAGCGACATCGGCGAATCCTGTGTCAATCACAGCGAGGCGGCCTCATCCAACTGGTATGTCAATGCCGGCGCCAACGTGGTGATCGAGGCCGGCGCGATGATCACGCTGAAAGTCGGCGGCAGCTCGGTGACGATCTCCGCCGCCGGCGTGACCCTCGACGGCCCGCTGGCCAAGATCAATTGCGGCGGCTCGGCAGGCTCGGGCTCCGCCGCGTCGCTGGTGTCGCCGATGGCGGTGCTGGCGGCCGCTGCGGCACTGACCGCGAAGCCCGGAGCGGAGATGGCGATGTCGCCGCTGGCCGACCAGCGCGGCGCGGCGCCGCCGAACGACGCCAAGTCGCACGACCCCGACGCCGAAGAGAACCAGGACAAGACGCACTACATCGAGATCGCGTTGGTCGACGAGGCCGGCCAGCCGGTCGCCGGTGCCGCGGTCAAGGTCACATTGCCTGATGGCGAATCGGTCGCCTCCGGTACCACCGACGAGAAGGGCCTGTACAAGGTCAGCAATATCGATCCCGGCGAATGCCAAGTCGCGTTCCCGGATTTCGACGACGAAGCCTGGGAGGAAAGCTGATGCCGACGTATACCGTCAGTGCCGGCGAGAGCATTGCCAGCATCGCCAAAGAGAACGGTTTTTTATGGAACACGATCTGGGATCACGCCAATAATGCGGCGCTGAAAACCAAGCGGCCGTATCCGAATCAGCTGGTCGAGGGCGACGAAGTGTTTCTGCCGGAGAAAGGCACCAAGAGCGTAGCCAAGCCGGTCGATGCCAGGCACACGTTCAAGCGCAAGGGCGAGCCGACGCGGCTCAAACTGCAACTGCTGAGCATGGGCGAACCGCGCAAAAACGAGCCGTACACGCTGACGTTCGGCGACAAGGTCGTGCATGGCAGCACCGACGACCAGGGCAAGATCGACGAGGCGATTGTCGGCGAAGCCAAGTCCGCCAAGCTGATGCTGGGCAGCGGCGCCGAGGTCTACGACGTCGCGATCGGTGGGCTCGATCCGATCGAGGAGATCAGCGGCGTGCAGCACCGGCTCGGCAACCTCGGCTACGACTGCGATGGCGAAGAGGGCGAAGTCGGCGAGGGCACACGCAAGGCGCTGATCGCGTTTCAGCGGGCGGAGCAGATTGCGGAGACCGGCGAGATTGATGATGCGACGCGGGCGAAGCTGGGAGAGCGGCATGGGTAGAGCAGACCCTACCCAGGACCCTCTCCCTCCCCCGCTTGCGGGGGAGGGCCGGGGTGGGGGCGGAAGGCGCGGCGCTGTCGTCTCGCCCCCATCCCAACCTTCCCCCGCAGACGGGGGAAGGGGCTGGCCGGTTCCGGGATTCAAGCCGGCAGATGCAAGCCTGCGGCGGTCTCTCCCTCTCCCGCCCCTTCGGGGCACCCTCTCCCAGGAGAGGGGAAATGCAGCTTCGATCGCCCTTCGGCTTTCCCCTCTCCTGGGAGAGGGTGGCGCGACAGCGCCGGGAGACGGAGAGGGCCCATGAGCCTGCTCGACGACGCTGGCGGATTCGCCGAAAAGGCCGCCGACAAGGCCACCAACAATCCGCTGGGCAGCGCGCTCGACGCGATTGCCGGCGGCCTGTCCGGCAGTGCCGGCGCCGGGCCGGCCGGCATTGCGCGCTTCATCGATGGCGGCCCGATCGAGATCGCGAAGAAGCCGCGTACTTTTCCGGCGCCACCGGACAATCCCGGCGCGAATACGCCGGCAAAAAGCAGCACGCCGCTGAACATGGACAAGCCGCCGCAGTTCCTGCACCTGGCGTATGCGCACGACGACGTCGGCACGCTGTTCCCCGGCGGCGTGACTTCGCACGGCATCGCGTTCCGCGACGCGCTGGTGCGCGAGGCGGTGCTGCTGCATTCGTTCGCGCAGGGTGGCAAGCGTGTGCTGGCCAAGAACAAGGAGAGCAAGGGCGCAGCCGGTGCGCTGCTGGGCGCGGCGAGTTCCCTGCTCGGTGGCGCCAAGCAGGCCGCGCCGGGGCCGGAGGCTTTCGATCCGCTGTTCACGCAGATCCGCAGCGCAACCGATCCGATCAACCAAGAAAGCTTCGACTATCCGGTGATCCACGCTGCCGGGCTTGCGCTGGCCAAGACCGCCGACGCGCATAACGAGCTGTGCAAGAACGCGATGGTGCCCGATGGCGGTGGCGGACTCGGCCTGCCCTCGATCCCGGGCCTGGATTCCGTGCTCGCCGGCGCCGGTGTGCCGGCCATCGTCGCCAAGATCCCGGCCTGGCTGTTCAAGGTGCAGGACGCGTACCTGGCGATGTACCGCGAGGCGCGCATCGCCTACGAATGGCCGCTGATGAAGCTGTGCCATGACTATTCGCTCGACGCGGTGCGCGGCAAATGGCAGCCGACGTTCGACATCTGGCGCCAGCGCAATGCCGAGGCCACCGAGGCCGCGCAGGCCACTGACGATCCGAGCCAGGTCGATGATCTGAGCAAGGTCGAGCTGGCACTGAAGGCCGCTCAGGACAAGCTCGAAGAGGACGTGATCACGCTCGGCGGCAGCGGCTATGGCGCAACCGACACCGGCCCCGGCAAGGATGCGCGCGACAAGCTCGTCGACGCGCAGAATGCGGTCAAGGATCTGCGCACCAGTGGCGAGGACAAGGCGCAGATGCTCGCCGGCCTGCTGCAGACCGCAGCCGATCTGCAGTCGAAAATGCCGCCTGAAGCCGTTGCCACGCTGGCCAAGGCTTTCGCGCTGTTCGCCGGTGACGCCGCCAACGGCGTCAAGTCTTTCGGCGAGCGCATGAACGACGCGCTGGGCAAGGCGCTGATCGACGGCGATCTGCCGGATTTCATGAAGTTCTATACCGGCAAGCTCGCCGAGGCGACGCTGACCGTGCTCGACAAGGTGTACCGCGCGATCCACGGCGTCGGCGGCACGCCCGATCCCTCGCTGGTACTGGCCGCGGTGAACGACGCGATCGCCAGTAAGATCGTGGGGCTCATTTTCAGCCTGATTCTCGGCCGCGACCCGGCCGCCAACGACAGCAGCGACAAGCAGAAGACTGCGAAGTCGGTGGTCGACGACGTCGGTACCGGTTCGTTCGGATCGGCATTGGGCAAGGCAAAGAGCCTGAGCGACAACATCGACCAGGAAGCAGAGAACAAGGCAGCCGAGCTGGTCACCGCGTTCCTCAGAAACCAGGGCCAGCATCTCGACGGCATCATCTTCTTCGTCGCACAGGAACTGTGCCTGGAACTTGGCGATGCCTACCTGGAAAGCTACGGCAAGAACGCATTGACGATGGAGGCCTACCTGGGCCGCCTGCCGATGCTGGCAGCGACGGTGATGCGCAACCTGCTGTTCCCGATTTTCAACCTGGTGATGGACGTATTCGGCATGGGCGACAAGTTCGCCGGCCAGGTCTGGAATCCGGTCAGCGAGGGCATCGGCAAAGTCACCGACGTCGCCACATCGGTGAAAGACACCAAGGACGACATCCACGATTCCGGCAAGGACATCAAGGAGGGCCTGGGCCGGGCTGACGACGAGATCGACGATCGAAAGCGCAAGGCCAATGAACAGATCGGCAGGCTGTCCGATGTCAACCAGGACGACGCGGTCGACGGCTTCTCCAAGCAGTCCGGCGCCTTCGACGACCTGAAGAACAACGTCACTGGCGCGCCCGGCGCGATCAAGGACGCCGCGATGAACGACGGCCAGCAGGACCCGGCGGTCGAGGCGGTGAAGAAAGATCCGAATCGCGGCCCGCTGACCGCGCAGCGTGTCGCCGAAGGCAAGGCGCTGCCGATCACCAACTCTCAAATCGTGTCGGCCGGCCGCGAGGTGCCGGTCGACGAGAAGATCATCCTGAACGCGCGCATCGGTCCGTCGACGGCGCCGGCCGCGCCGGCCGGGCCGAAGATGCCGAGCCTGTCCGACATCGGCAAGATGTTCTGAACGATGCGCGCGGTAGCGGTCCGCTTGGCTCGTATCGTCTAATCGCGGCAATGCATCGCCCCCAAACAAGAAAAGGAGATTCCATGCGTCCCGTAAACATCGCCGCTCTCGTGGCCGCTGCATTCGTGGCTACGGCCTCGGCTCAATCGCTCGCGACCCTGCCGCAGCCGGGTCTGTGGGAAGAAGATGTGCAGATGCTGGTCAATGGCCAGGACGTAATGGCGCGCATGCGCCAGGCCCAGGCGGAGATGCTGAAGAAGCTGACGCCCGAGCAGCGCAAGATGGTGGAGTCGATGCCCAACCACACCGCATCGGGCCCGTCGCGCTCCTGCTTGGACGCCGCCAAGATCGCTGAATTCGCCGATCCGAGAAAGGCACTGGCCAAGTCGATGAAGGAGCAGCCGCATTGCAAGTCCGACATCGTGTCGGTCAGCGGCGGCACGGTGAAGTACAAGGTCCGCTGCGACGATCCCCACGGCACCACTGGCGACTTCAACGGCGAGTACAGCATCCTCGATGCCAAGCACTGGACGTACACGATGGAGGGCACCGGCCAGATGGCCGCGCATGGCGCCCCGGGTGCGCCCGCGGCGCAGGGCCCGGTTGCGATGAAGACCAGTGCGCGCGGCACCTGGATCTCGGCCGACTGCGGCAGCGTCCAGCCGGACTAGCTGCACCTGTAGGAGCGGGTCATACCCGCGACCATGCACTTCAAGGCCTGAGTCGCGGGTACGACCCGCTCCTACAGTGGCGGTGGTCGTCCGGGCCACGAAACACATCGGTGCCTGATGACCCCCAGCGACATCGCCGAAACCGAAGCCCGAGTAGCCGCATGCCTGGCCGGCATCGAGCGGCGCGACTACGCCGAGGCGCTGCGTGTGGGCCTGCAGATACTCGCGGCCGATGCCGGGCATCGCGCCGGTATCCACATCGTCGGCCTCGCGCACCTGCGCCTGAACGACCCGGAGCAGGCGCTGCCGCTGCTGGAGGACGTGCTGCGCGCCAATCCGCGCAACGGCCTGGTGCAATGGCAACTCGCTCAGGCGCTGCAGGCCATCGGCGAGCCCGCGCGCGCACTGATCCACTTCGACGCGGCCGAAGCGCTCGGCATCGTCGACACGCAGCTGCAGGAGCAGCGCTTCGATACGGCATTGCAGCTGTTTACGAAAGCGGGCGACTGGGCGCAATACGATCGCGCCCAGCGGCTGGTTCGCCAGAGCGTGCTGGCATCGACGCGCTGGGTGGTCGGTGAACACGCGCTGGCCTCGCCGTATTTCAGCAACGCGACACTGCTGCACGCAGCGAAGAATCACGCCGCTGCGGTGATCGCCCAGCTACCGCCGATGACGGCGTACCAGCACCGTGCGCCGAGCCGCAAAATCCGGCTCGGCTTTGTCGGCTGCGACTTCTACGAGCAGGCGACTTCGTACCTGACGACGGGCTTCATCGAGTCCATCGACCGCGATCGCTTCGAGGTTTTCGCCTACGAGTTTGGCGACGAGCCGCCGCTGACGCCGTATCGCAGGCGCGTGATGCAGGCCTACGATCACTTCCTGTCGATCCGCAGTCTGCCGGACGATGACGCCGCCGTGCGCATCCACGGCGACAGCATCGACGTGCTGTTCTCGATCAAGAATCCCGCCAGCACCCGGCTCGGAATCTTCGCCAGGCGGCCCGCCGCAATCCAGATTCACTACCTGTATTACCCCGGCACCTCCGGCATGCCGTTCTTCGATTACCTGATCGCCGACGACATCGTCGTACCGCCGCAACTGGAGCCAGCCTACGTGGAGAAAATCCTCAGGCTGCCGGGCTGCTATCAGCCCAACGACTCGCAGCGACCCCACGCCCGCGACATACCGCGATCGAACCGGGCCTTGCCCGAGGACGCGCTCATGCTCGCCAACTTCGGCCAGCTGTACAAACTCACGCCCGACCTGTTCGATCTGTGGTGCGGAATATTGCGCCGGCATCCGCGCTGCCTGCTGTGGCTGCTGAGCGGTGACGAGCCGATTCGCAAGCGGCTCAGGCACCAAGCGGCCGCGCGCGGCGTCGAGCCGCAGCGTCTGATCTTCACCGAGCACACCGACACCCAGCAGCATCTCGACCGGCTGCGTCAGGCCGACCTGGTGCTGGATACTTATCCCTACGGCGGCCACACGCTGAGCAGCGACGCGCTCTGGGCCGGCACACCGGTGGTCACGCGATGCGGCGAGACGTTCGCATCGCGAGTGGCGGCGAGCCTGCTCGCGTCCGTCGGCATGAGCGACCTGATCACCAGCTCCGAGCTGGAATACGTCTCGAAAATCGACAGCCTGCTGCAGCACCCCGAACAACTGCGCGACTGGCGTCGTCACCTGGATGAAGGCCGCTCCAGCTTCACCTTGTTCGACAGCGCGGCCTACGCGGACAAGTTCGAAGCGGCGATGAGCGCGCTGATCGAGCGGCATTGGTGCTGAAGCAGGGCCGGGCGTGCCGTTGGCAATTGGGCGACGAACTCGGAGATCATCCGGATTGGCGGCGCTGGCCTTGATCGCGATCCTTGCCGCGTCGCCCGCAGCGGCGGCCGATGAAGCCGCGCCCAGATATCCAAGCCCATCAGGACCCGCTCAGGGTTCAGCTGCAGGCCGGCTGACGCCGGCCCGTTTCCTCCGTACAATGTACGGCATGAAACCCGCTGGAGCCGCCGCCATGCCTGCCGCCACCGACCGCCTCGAAGTCCGCCTGCCGTCCGAAGAGAAGGGCCTGCTGGCCCGTGCCGCGCAGCTCGAAGGCGTCAAGCTGAGCCAGTTTGTGCTGGCCCCGGCGCTCAAGCGCGCACGCAAAATCATTGCCGATGCCGAGCAGATCGCCACCACGGCCAAGGGATACCGGGATGTGCTCGATGCCCTGGCCAAGCCGCCCAAACCGACCAAGGCGCTGATCGCAGCGATGCGTGACTACGAGGCCGCCGGCATTCAGTGGCGCTGATCGTCGGCAGTCTCGACAAGGCCGTTCATGACCGGACGGCCTTTGACTGCGGCGAGCCCCCGCTCAATGACTTTCTCCAGACCAAGGCGGCCAAGCATCAGGCACAGCGCGTCTCGCGCAGCTTTGTCCTGACCGATGACGCGGCACCCCAGCGCATCCTCGGCTACTACAGCCTCAGCAACTGCCACATCGCCCGCGAGCAACTCACCGAAGCGGAAGCCAAGACGCTGCCCCGGCATCCGGTGCCGGCGGTCATGTTGGCGCGCCTGGCGGTCGATCGAGGTCAGCAGGGCAAGCGCTACGGGCAGTGGCTGCTGATAGACGCGATCAAACGCTGTGCTCTGGTCGGCCAGCAGAGCGGCGTCTACGCATTGCTGGTGGACGCCAAGAACGAAGCCGCGAAGCGCTTCTACGAGCGCTTCGGCTTTGTCGCCATCGGCGGGCATCCGATGACGCTGTACCTGCCGCTGGAGACCGGGCTCAAGGCTTTGCAGGCAGCGCAGGGCTGAGCATGCGTCGGCACTACGATCTCAGATCTCTACGGGTGAAGCATCGCGGCATGTTAGCGAGCCTCCGCTCAGCTCTACCATCGCGGTCAAGGACCGCTCCTACAGTCGCGTATCACCGGTGCGCAAGAGTCCTGTAGGAGCGGTCCTTGACCGCGATTGAGACCTCAACCCCCGCACACACCCTCCATAGCTTGGCACCGGAACGGCTCCTCTGGTCAGCAGCCGATCAGGCGCCGGTTGGCGATCCCAACTGGAGCCAAGCGAGAACTCCGAGACATGAGTTACGCTCCGACAAGAGCCTGGAGATTCAGAATTGCATTTGACTGGGTCCCTATGTCGATATATTTAGCGCCCGGAAGTCAGCGTATGCAGATGCAAATTATTGCTGGTGCTTGCAATATCGTTACGAGAAATCGGCGTTAGCCACAAGAGAGGATAGGTACTGTGTCAATCGAAGTAACGCTTGTTACGGCACTACTTTCCTCGGTTCTTGGGTCAGGTGCACTTGCTGAGTCACTGATCGAGATCTTTAAGAAGGGCTTCAAAGAAAGGGCAAGTGATGACGCAGGTGAAGGCGCACTCACAAGCCAAGTGTCCGATCGCAAAGCCGCCTATCTTACCAGCCAGAAAGCATCCGAGATTGCGACGGACGCCGCGCTACAGGCATTGGACCTAACGTATCAAACAGGTTCCAGCATTCGTGACGAGCGAATGCGTCAAGCACGCTTAACATTTAATGTTGCCTTGGGCCTCATGACGGCCGGTGTTCTTATCGTATTCACAGGTGCGGCAATGTTGTGGTTCAGAGACAACATAGCGCCAGGACTAATTACCATTACGGCTGGCGCTGTTTCAGAGATCGTTAGCGCGCTGGTGTTTGCACTGAACAGGGAAACAAATAACCGTCTGGAGGACGTTCGTAAGGATTTATCGCGGATAGAGGCCGCTCGCATAGGCCTATCTATGGCCAAACAAATATCGGATCTTGAGAAACGAGATGGCGCAATAGTGGAGCTGACTATGCGGCTGCAGAGCAATGGCTAACCATGCCTTCCAGCCGACGCGGCTGAAGGCGGGCGTTGAGGCTGTAGAGAAATGAAATCGGGCACTGAAAGTCGAGCGAGAAAACCACCCTGCGCGAGGTCTGATCGACTCGTTGAAGTCGAGCGCGTCAGAATTCAACGTAGGCGTATAGGTTTCCCTTTTTCTGGCGGTTCGGGCGGGCGCTCGAACATTTTTCTACAGCCTCGTTAGCTCTATGAGCACCGAGGCAACACTAACGTACCTCGGAAGGGCAACCGGGCCCACTCCTGAAATGCTGGCGGCGGCTCCGTATGAGTCGTTTGGCTTCTGGGTCCTGGTCGCCGCGTTTACACTGTTTCTTACTTGCGCGTCCGCTCTAGCTTTCAAGGGTCGCGCACGTGGTTCGTGGCTAATAATTTCTGGCTTGCTTGTTGTGCTGCTGTATTTCGTGTTCCAAAGCACGTTGGCGCAAGACGCCGAGCTTCTGGACAGCCCTTGGGGCAATGCCGTCGCGTCCATCGCATATGGCCTGGGAGCCTTACTAATCTCCCTCGGCTACGCATGTCTGGCTGTGGCCACATTGCGGGCCGGACGTGCACGCTAACCAGAGCATCAGGCCGACGTTCACGCCTCCGCTGTGCTCCGGAGCGGCGGCGACTTACGCTCGGAGTTGGGCGTCATGAAGAGCTACTCAGAACGGACAGGGCGAGAGCCCGACTTTCGCGTGTCCTACAGGAAGCTTCCTACTCAGCAGGGCCTTTTTCAGCACATCCGCAGTAATGTTTCCTGGGCTGGTTGTAGTGATCAAAGTCAGCAATGGTCTATCTGGCCGGAGTTCGAGACATCCGAACGCGTTCCGCTTCCCGACGGCACAGAGGCACAAGAAGAAGGCACAGCAACAATGTGGGTTCTATACGATGACACAGCTTACAGAGCTGATCTTCGGCAGTGGATTCGCATTGGCCAAGAAGGCTTCTTCATGGCGGGACCTGAAAAATTTGCTCAGTTCACAATTATTGAGTTGCTCGGCATTGAGGCTGCCGTCCAACCGGCGTGTAGTGCTCTTTAGATGTGCCTCAAGACCTTCTCGGTTCTGATCGTTGCAGCTTTGCTCGGCCATCCGGCGACGAGCGTCGCGGCCGACAGCATCTGCTATGGCACCTCCAGCGCGGGGCACCTTGCGGGTGGGGTTCAGATTCCCGACTCCGGCCCCAACTTCTCGCCGTACAGCTCGCTTGGGGTCAGTCTCGGTCGGACCTTCGTTCATTCCAAAGTCGCGGCAACGATTGCGGCCGCGTACAAGGCGCTTGAATTGAGCGCGCCAGATAAGGTCTACGTTTATGGGGAGTCTGGCTGGCGGGAGGGTGGAAGGATCAAACCGCACCGGACCCATCAGAATGGAACAGCCGTAGACTTTATGGTGCCTGTACTGGACAAGAGCGGGAAGTCCATTCCCCTTCCGACGGGCATCACTAACAAGTTTGGCTACGCCATCGAATTCGATGCCCAGGCGCGGTACGGAGAACTGAGAGTCGACTTCGATGCCATCGCCGAGCATCTGTACGCCTTGCACCAGGCGGCGCAGGACAACGGCATCGGAATCGCGCGGGTGATCTTCGAGAAAGCCCACATTCCAGACCTGTACACTACAAAGCGCGCCCGATTCATACGTTCGTCGATACCCTTTATGCAAGGCGAGCCGTGGATTCGTCACGATGAGCACTATCATGTTGACTTCGCCGTCAGTTGCCAAAAGGGATGAGCGCTAACTCCAGGCTGTACCCGATCCGGCCACCGCGGCTTCGCCGCTCCGGCAGGGTCGCTGAGGAGCGTTGGGCGGTATTGAGAGACGTCTTACATCGACCCGTTGTTGGCTTCGGAAGGTGAACAGATGAGCTACGTCCGAGGCTGGGCACCGTGACCGCCGAACATGCAAGAGAGGTGCTGCTCTGGTGCGTGCTCATCAACTATGGCGTATTGATCCTGTGGTTCGTGGCTCTTTTGTCGGCTCACGACCTCCTGTATCGGCTGCACGCGAGGTGGTTCCGAATTTCTGTAGAGGCCTTCGACACGGTTCATTACGGCGGATTGGCGATCTACAAGATCGGAATTCTCCTTCTTAACCTCGTTCCTTACGTCGCGCTGACGCTCGTCGCGTAGACAACGTGGAGGACCAAGTCCGTGTCTTCTGCATCGTGCCGAGATCCGGTACTCGCGAGCTTCAAGGGCTTGGCGAAGTCAGCCCCAAAAAGGCCTTTCAGACAACGAGACAGACCCAGGGGGCGAACCACGTTTATGAAGACGTTAGAAAACGTAGTCTGGTGCTGATTTCCGCTCGGCCCGCACTCCAACGCGCATGGGCCGAATGAGTTCCTGCACATTCCGATGGGCAAGCGCGTGAGCATGGTCGTGGCCGACGTGATCGCGCGGCACGCGCAGCAGCCGGCCTGACCGACCGGTGTCCCTGAGCCGCCGTGAGTTCCTGTCTCGCTCGCTGACCGCCGCGGCTGTCGCGGCGATGCCGCAGGCCGTGATGGGCGCGGCCGAACCGCCGCACGTGCGCGACGCCGGCGGCGGTCTGGTGGATGTGCAGGTCGCGGACGTCGCGCGGCCGAAATCGGCTGGCGACGTGCAGCAGTCGCTGCAGCGCTGGAAAGGTCAGGTCTGCATCGGCGGCGCGCGTTACAGCATGGGCGGCCAGATCGCCGCGCCGGGCTCGCTGCACCTGGATATGCGCGGCCTGAACAAGGTGATCGCGTTCGACCCGGCGCTGAGGGTGATCCGCGTGCAGGCAGGCATGCGCTGGCGCGACGTGCAGGACGCGATCGACCCGCACGACCTGTCGGTGCGCATCATGTAGAGCTTCAGCAATTTCACAGTCGGCGGCTCAGTGGGCGTGAACTGCCACGGCCGCTATGTCGGCCGCGGCGCGCTGGTGAACTCGGTGCGCGCGCTGCAGCTGGTCACCGCGGATGGCGGCGTGACGGAGCTGTCGCGCGAGCGCAATGCCGAACTGTTCCGCGCGGCGTTTGGTGGCTATGGCGGGCTGGGCGTGATCACGGAAGTCGAACTGGACCTGGACCAGAACGACCGCATCGAGCGCCGCGTGCAGGCGGTGCCGCTGGCGGACTATCCATCCTTCTTCCGCACGACGATCCTGCAGGACCGCACCGCGGTGCTGCACAACGCCGACCTGGTGCCGCCCGGTTACGACGCGCCGCTGTGCGTGAGCTGGTACCGCAGCGCAGCGCCGCTGACCGAGACGCGGCGGCTGATTCCGCGTTCCGAATCCTTCGCTGCCGAGCGCGCAACGCTGTCTGCCATTGCCGGCTTGCCGGGCGGCGATTGGGTGCGCACGCATCTGGTCGATCCTTCGCGCTTCCGCGAGCGTGCCGTGATGTGGCGCAATTTCGAAGCAAGCCTGGATACACGCATGCTCGAACCACTGGGAAAGTCGCGCAGCAGTTGGGCGCTGCAGGAATATTTCATCCCGGTCGAGCGCTTCCACGCCTTTGCCGCGAAACTCGCAGCGCTGCTCAAGCAGCATGGTTCGGACATCCTCAACGTCTCGATCCGCCATTCGCCGGCCGATACCGCTGCGCTGCTGAGCTGGGCGCCGACCGAGGTGTTCTCCTTCGTCCTCTACTACCGCCAGCGTCCCGACAGCCGCAGCCGCGAAGCGGCCGGCGTCTGGACCCGCGCATTGATCGACGCGGCACTGGAGTATGGCGGGCGCTATTACCTTCCTTATCTGCTGCACGCGAGCGTCGACCAGTTCCGCCGCAGCTACCCGGAAGCCGGCAGATTCACGGCGCTGAAAGCGCAGGTCGATCCGGCGAACCGCTTCACCAACCTACTCTGGAATACTTACCTACCCAAGTAAGCAGGCTCGTCATCCTGAGCGGAGTGCCATTCGGGACAGACCTTCGGGACAGACCACGTTTTATGAAGAAGTTGTAAGACGTGGTCTGGTCTTGATTCCCCTGCGGACAAGTTCGAAGCGGCGGTCGCTGATCGAGCGGCATTGGTGCTGAAGCAGAGCCGGGCGTGCCGTTGGCAATCGGGCGACGAACTCTGAGATCATCGGCGCGATCCGCGGGGGCGGGATCACTGGCCAGAACCAACGGGGCGCGGAATGACATTCAGATTGGCGGCGCTGGCCTTCATCGCGATTCTTGCCGCGTCGTCCGCATCGGCGGCCGATGATGCCGCGCCCATCACGACCCATGCCCGCCCGGCGAGCAAGCTCTGCCCCGACCCGGCTTACCCGGCGGAATCGAGCGGCGCTCGCGAAGCCGGCAGCGTGACGCTGAAGCTCTTCATCTCCGCGGAAGGCCTGGTCGAACAGACCCGGGTGGAAACATCCAGCGGCTTTCAGCGGCTCGACGCCGCGGCCGTTGCGGCAGTGGTCCGCTGCCGGTTCGTACCCGCGCATAGCGACGGCGTGCCGACCGCGGCCTGGGTGCAGTTGCGGATCAACTACATAATGGAGGGCGAGGACAGCGAGCCGCTGAAAACCGTCGCCGCCGTGCTGCAGATGCGCAAGTATGTAGACGCGGTCATGCCGTGGTGCCAATCGGTCGCACCGACAGGCGAGCAGCCGGCCTTCGAATCGATACGCCAGGCCTGGCATGCACGCAACGATGCGGTCCTGCATCAGGCCGAACAGCTCAAGCAGGACTACTACGCGGGCATCCGCAGTGGCGCTCAAGGGCAAAGCCCGTCGGCCGCGGTCGCACGCAGCGAAGCCAGTCTCGAGTCGGACATCGGCCGGACAACGGCCCGGGAAATGGCCCAGCTATCCCGGTTGAGCGAGATCCAGCAGCGTGACCGCTGCCAGCGATACCAGGCGACGATCGCCAGCGGCGACTTCGACATTGCTCACCGCCTGCCAGAGCAGTACCACTACCTCAGCTCGGCGATACAGCAGCTCGTCCCGTAAAGTGCCGCACTGCCGTTCGGCGTTCGATGTACGCACTCCGGCATTTAGCTCGACACCGGGATGGCCACTTTAGCTTGCAGCCGATCTGGCGCCGGTTGGTGATCCCAACTGGAACCAAGCGAGAACTCCGACACATGAGTTACGCTCCGACAAGAGCTCGGGACTCAAAGTCGCATTTGACCGGGCACCTACGTCGATATATCGAGCGCCCGGAGATCAGCGTATGCGGATGCAAATTCTTACCTGCGCTTGCAATATGGTTCCGGGTAATTGGCGTTGGACGCTAAAAGACTTATGACCAAGCGCCGATCAAGGAAGCTTGAGGCTTATATTGAAGGGTTGGCAGAAGCGGTCGCATACTTTTCACCTCAGAACAAAACAACTCGCGAACTGTGGGTTATACGAGCTTATCTCATGAATGCGGGAGTTCCCTTCAGAAATGAAGAAGTGGAGGGTTCCAAGGTCGAGCCGCCGGACGTTCTATTTAGAGGAGCCCGATTCGAGGTTAAGGAGGTTCTTGACCCCGGCAGAAGACGCCATGCGGAGTTCAAAGCGGAGCTGGAGCGGGCTAGGTCAGCGACCACCATGAAAGGGTTGCTCTCAATGTTCACTCCCGTTGACGTGACCTTGGAAGATATCTATTCAAGATGTTTAACAGAAGTAAGAAAGCTCTCTAAAAAATATCCGTCGTCTGTGCGGAGCAGCTTGGACCTCATCTTCTATGTCAACTTGCAACATGTCATGGAGGTTAGTGAAGAGCCCTTCCCTGACACCTCCGAACTCTCATCTCATCGTTGGCGATCGGTATCTTTCGTGAAGGGAAATAGAGCATGTTGTCTCTACGCCCGCCATGATGCTCCGCCTTATATCGCAGTTATGGTGGGTAAGGTGTGCCATCGTGTCTAGTCCTGTGAGCGTCCAACAAGCTGCTCCAGCTGACGTATTTGCCTCCGCTACGCTACGGCAAATCCGCAGCTGAGCCCGGGCGTTGAGGCTGTAGAAAAATGAAATCGGGCACTGAAAGTCGAGCGGGAAACCCTCCCTGCGCGAGTTCTGATCGACTCGTTGAAGTCGAGCGCGTCAGAATTCAACGTAGGCGTATAGGTTTCCGCTTTTCTGGCAGTTCGGGCGGGCGCTCGAACATTTTCCTACAGCCTCGTTATGCCTAAAACCAACCCAGCGATCGCACTTCTTCTTGCGGTCGTTCTAGCGCTGCCGGCAATCGCGTCAGCTGAGAAGGCTGATCTGGTTCAGGTCAAGAAATCAAAGGCAAGGCTCTATCTGATCAAGGCCGGCACGCCATTTGCCGACTTCCCGGTTGTCTTTGGTGCTCAGCCAGAGGGCCATAAACAACAAGAGGGCGACGAGCGCACACCAGAAGGGCGCTACGTTTTGGACTACAAGAAAGAGAACAGTGCCTTTTTCAAGTCAATCCACATCTCATACCCCAACGCAGAAGACAGCGCCCGCGCCAAGCAACGCGGAGTCGGCGCTGGAGGCGCGGTCATGATCCACGGCCAAAAGAATGGGCTTGGCTGGCTGTCACCTGTCGCTCGGTTCATTAACTGGACAGATGGTTGTATCGCGCTTACAAACGAAGACATGCAAGCAGTCTGGGAGGCGGTTGATGCGGGCACACCTATCGAGATTGAGCCGTAGGCATAACAGGCCGCAAGCGACGGACTCCGCTTCGCAGGGCCGCCGGTGAACCGGGGGCGTTCGGTGGCAAGGGATGGATTTGTTCAGGCCGGCCTCTGAAGTCGCTCTCGGCTTCGAGGTCGGAGTGTGAGTGCGCCCAAACGAACTTCGGCATTGCCGGCCAGGTATGAATGAAAGACATCGGCTTCACCCACATCGCGCTGCCAGTGCGTTCTCTCGATGCGACGATCGACTTTTACGGCCGTTATGCCGCCATGCAGGTCGTGCATCGCCGTCCGGGAGTTGCATGGCTTAGCGACAAGACGCGGCCTTTCGTCATTGTGTTCTTTGAAATCGCGGATGAAATACGGCCGTTTGCACAGCACGCCCATCTTGGCGTGGGTGTGGCCTCACGCGAAGCGCTTGACGAGCTGTGCAGAAAAGCGGAAGTGGAAGGCTGTCTTGAGTCCGGCCCTGCCGATGCCGGCTGGCCAGTTGGCTACTGGTCCATCCTGAAAGACCCCGATGGTCATCGGCTTGAGTTGGCTTATGGGCAAGGGGTTGGCTTTACAGTCGAGAGCCGCAATGAATAAGCAGCTCCCGCAGTCGGGGCACTTCACTTGCCGTTTCAATCCGCGGCAGTCTGAGTTTTTGATCGCGACGTGGCTAAGCTCCCATGACCCCTGCTGAAACCATTGTCCAGAAGCAGCTTGATTCCTATAACGCCAGGGATCTGGAGGCATGGCTGGCCACCTATGCGGTCGATGCCCAGCAGTTTGAACTGCATGGCGGCTTGCTGGCGTCCGGGCACGCGCAGATGCGCGCCCGCATGAGTGCGCGATTCCTGGAGCCCGATCTGCACGCCCGGCTGCTGAGTCGCGTGGTGATGGGTAATATCGTCGTGGACCACGAGTTGATCACGCGCAACTTTCCCGAGGGCAGGGGGACGGTGGAGATGCTGTGCCTGTATGAGGTATCGGCGGATCTGATCCAGAAGGCGAGCTTTGCGCTGGGTCAGAAGCGAGTGCCGGCTCTGTGAGTTTCGGTGGAGCCGGGATTGCATCATGGAGCGGAGCCCGCCCTGCGGTTAACCTGTCGCATCGCCGGGAATAGTCCGATGCCACTGCCTACCATCATCATTCGCTCGCTTGTCGCTTTTCCGATCGCATCGCTATGGCTGCTGCCTCTGCCCGC
The DNA here is from genome assembly GCF_028291725.1 of Hydrocarboniphaga sp. Lineage (GTDB taxonomy): Bacteria > Pseudomonadota > Gammaproteobacteria > Nevskiales > Nevskiaceae > Hydrocarboniphaga. The sequence goes on from NZ_JAQGNT010000095.1 coordinate 24,666, forward strand.
TGGCGCACAGTCTCAGCAGAGTCCGCGGTATTCGTCGCGCGACGAATATCGCGCCTGCCTGGAGGAAGCCGATCGCATCGAGCCCCGGCGCGTGCAGCTGCAGAAGGGCATGACCACCCACAATGCCGAGCTGAAACAGCTGCAGGACGAGATGGACCAGCATATTGCGCAGCAGGACAAGCTCGACAATACCGACGACGCCGCAATCGACGCCTTCAACGCCCGTCTTGACGTGTTGAACGCAGGTGCCGGCGAGTTGAATGCCGAAGTCGAGCGGCTGAACCACGACCAGGCGGTCTACAACCACGATATTGCCGCAGTGAACCGGCGCTGCGCCGGTATGGTCGTGACTATCAGGGATCACAACGCCGTTATTAAGGAGCGTACCGCGGCTGGCAAAGGGCAGACCATACAATGAGCCCGCGTGAACTGGTCAATCACTGGGTGGCGGCCTTCAACCGTGCCGATCCGGATGCGCTGGCCGCGTTCTACGCCGAGGACGCGATCAATCACCAGGTTGCGGAGTCGCCGGTCCAGGGCCGCGCCGCGATCCGCGAGATGTTCGCAGCGGGTTTCGCTTCCGCGGCCATGGTCTGCATCGTCGAGAACCTGTTCGAAGATGGCCAGTGGGCGATGCTCGAGTGGCGCGATCCGCTGGGTCTGCGCGGCTGCGGGTTCTTTCAGGTAATGAGCGGCCGCATCGTGTTTCAGCGCGGCTACTGGGACAAGCTGTCGTTTCTGCGTGTGCAAGGGCTGCCGCTGCCGCAACGCTAATGGATTCAGGCGCGATTCTCCGTCGCGGCTTTTGCCGATTGGCGACATGACGCTCAATTTCAAAGCGCCCCAACGTACGATTCTGCAGTTAGCCAGCTCGCGCGTCCTTCATCGCCGTCTCCGCAGCAAGTCGACCTGGCCAACCACAGACGCCTCCGGAAGGATGTGAACCAGCTCCGGCGAGATAGAGCCCGGCAAACGGCGTGCGATAGCCCCCCAGCCCTGAAGCGGGGCGATTCATCAGCATGCGCGTCGGAATCATGTCGACGTGGAAATAGGCACCGTTGGGGGTGCCGAACTGATCCTCGAAGTCTTTGGGACAATGCTCGACGCTGCCGATCTCATGCTCAAGGCCGTCGACATAATGGCTGACGGCATTGCGAATCTGCTGGCTGTAGCCGGCCTTGTTCTCACCCCAGCCTCCAACAGGATTGAGCGGCGTATTGACGTATAGATAGAACACGTCCTGCCCTTTCGGAGCAATGCTGGCGTCGTTGGCGGACATGATCGCGAAGTACAGCGGCGGCCGGAAGTCGACGTTCTCGCCTCGTAGCGCGGCCTTATGCTGAGCGATGTGCTGCTCTAGCGTACCTGTCATGAAGGTAGTCTTCCGGACATCCAGATCGTCACGCTTGGCGCGCGCGGCGACTGCCTTTCTGTAGGTGACCGGTCCGCCGACGGCGTAGTCAATCTTGAACGGTGCCACCGCGATCGAATTGGCCGGGATGAACTCGATCTTCTTTCGCAGACCCTCGTCGCGGGCGGAATCGGGCAGCAGCTTGCCGAGCGCCACCTGCGGGGCGCAGTTCGCCAACACTCCCTCGGTTGCGAAGAACTCCTGCCCGCCGACGATCCTGACTCCTGTTACTCGCTTACCATCGAGAAGAAGCTCCTCCACCTTGTGATTGCAGCGGACCTCACCGCCATGCTTTTCTAGACACCGCTCCATCGCGCGGATCATTCCGCTCATACCGCCTATGGGACGAAAAATGCCGGCGCGATGCACGCTGCCGAATGCTGCGAGGTAGAGACCGCTGGCCTGAACAGTTGCTGGCGCGAACATACAAGCCCAGAACGCCCACAGGCCCCGCATAGCTTCGGACTCGAACGTCTCTGAGAACATCTCGAAGGCGCTAACCGATAGCATGCGCGCAAGTACTTTCCGGGTTTTCCGGTCGGAGGCCAGTTTGAGTACGACGTTCAGGAGCAGGCGCTTGGGCACCTCCGACGGATGATGCTGCATGATTCCTTCGAGCCCGCCCATAACCAGGTCGATGGCGCCGCGCACGTCGGCATAGGTCTTCGCATCCTTCGGCGAAAAGTATTTGATCTCCTCGACGGTCCGCTCGAAGGACTTATGCAGCACCAGGGTTTCGCCGTCCTCGCCCATCCAACCGTAGGGCGCTGCCATCGGTACGGAGTCGTAGCCGTGGCTTCGCAGGTCGAGGAATTCGATCATGGGGCTATGCGCCATCAGGGCATCGTCCATGGCGCCGAGGCTCAGAAAATGGTTGGGCGCAGCGGGCACAAAGGGATGACTGACCGATAGCCCGCCAGCCATGCCGCGCTGCTCGACTACCAACACCGACTTGCCAGCCTTTGCTAGGGTACAGGCGGCAGTCAGACCGTTGTGCCCCGCGCCGACTACGATGTAGTCCCACGACTTGCTATTGCCCATGCCAACCATTCCCTTGAAGACCATTTATCTGCATTGCCGAACGAACGGCGCCCAACATGCCACGTACCGCCGGCAAGCCACCGACCCGCACCCGCCCCAGTGGGCTATGTGCTAGCGTATTCAGATGGCGACCTTCGAATCGCCGGGGCCAACGCTGCTGAGGTCGGCCACTAATAGATGGCGTGCGCGAATTCATAGGAGGATGGTCAGGTGGACAAGGCTCTTCTGCGTGCCGACTTGAACCTGCTGAAGGTCCTGTACGTGCTGCTTGAGGAACGCAACGTCACCAGGGCTGCGGAACGGCTGTTCGTCACACAGTCGGCGATCAGTCGATCGCTTGGGCGCCTGCGGGATATGTTCAATGATCCTCTGCTCGTGCGCTCCTCTCAGGGGCTGGTACCAACCGAGCGAGCGAACCAGATCGCAGCGGTCGTCAGAGAGACGGTGGAAAAGATGGGGGGACTGTTCGAACCGCCCCCTTTTGATCCGCGTGTAGCCGAAGGATTTATACGGATTGCCGCGCCGGAATCTTTCGTTCTCGCGGCCTTGCCGCGCCTTGCTCTGGCTGTTCGAGCCGCAGCTCCAGCCGTGCGCATAGAAGCCTTGCACCTTCCGGACAACCACCGCGAACAGCTTGAAAAGGGGCTTCTCGACTTCGTCATCAATCATGACGAGCCCCATCCTGACACTTTCCTAGGCTCACGTTTGATGTCAATCACGCCGTTGTTCTGGTTTCGCAAGGGCCATCCTCTGGAGTCTCACAAAGAAATCAGTCTCGCCGACATCTGCTCTTACCCGATCATCTCGTTCCACGCCCAGAACGTCAGTCGTGAAGTCAACCGACTCATCTGGCAAGCGATCAAAGACGCCGGCCTTCCGCCGCCGAAGATTCTCATCGACACGAGCCATCTCCTCGTCACGCTGGATATCCTGACGATGTCGGATGCCACCATGCTGGGGCTCGAGCATCTGTCGCAGGTTCCGGCCTTTCGAGACAATCTTGTATCGAGGCCAATGGAGTACGTCGAATCAGTCGGACGCGCGGAGTCGACGCTGACCTTGATTCAACACGAGCGCACTGCCCAATCCTCCGTACACCTGTGGATCTCCGAAATGATCCGGGGGGTCTTCCGCGAACTTAGCGCGGAGGCGGCATAGGGCGTCCCGCCCAGCCTGTCGCCGCCGAGCGGAGGTCAAAGACTAGAACGTCCAGTTCAAACGAACACCGTAAGTCGCTTCCGGCTGCAGCAAGCCCGCCGTTGTGAAGTCGTCCTCCAGCTTGTAGAGGAAATAGTGTTCGTTCGTGAGGTTCTTGCCGAATACCGTTACGCGAGTGCTCCAGGGCTTGTAGAAGTAGCTCACATGCGCTCCGAGTACGCCGTACGCGGGCTGCTTCGCGTCCTGGGAATTCTGTGCTGTGAAGTAGAAGTTGCCGCTCAGGTAGTAATCCGCTGAAGCTTCGATCGAACCATTGGTCAGATCCCAGGAATAGCTGGCACTGGACGAGGCGGTGTATTCCGGTGTCTGTGTAATCCGATTGCCGGAGAAATCGCGGCCTGGCGTCAACGGTCCCAGGATCGCCCTCGGACCAAAGAACAGGCCGGTGGTCTCGTCGTATCCGCTGCCCTGGTCGAAACGGGTGTACTTGGCGTCGAGATAGCTGCCGCCGATATTCGCTACGAATCCGGGCGCGAATTCAAACAAGGGCTGCCAGGTCATATCGAACTCCGCACCCCTGATCCGGGCCTTGCCGGCATTCTCGAGAGACACCGCGCCACCGGCCGTCAGTGAAAGCACCTGGACCTGAAGATCCTTGATCCCGTTTTGAAATATCGCACCATTGAGCCGCAACTTGCGGTCGAACAGCTCGGTCTTGGCGCCGAGTTCGAAGCTCGTGACGGTTTCAGGCTTGACGTAGTTGGAGCCGGTGTAGATGTTGACGATGTTGTACGAGCCGCTCTTGAACGCCTGCGAGGCCGTTCCGTAAAACAGCAAGTCATCGTTGGGCTTGAAATCGAGCGTGAACTTTGGCGAGAAGTTCTTTTTTGTCGTTGATTGCAGCGGGAAGTTGATGAGCACTTCGTTGGGCACTAGGTAGTTGCCTACCGAGGATTTGACCAACGAACGCTTCTCGTCCTGGTAACGCCCACCCAGCGTGAGCGAGATGGTGTCCGTCAGCTTAGCCGTTCCCTGCAGAAACCCTGCGTAAGACTTCGTATCAACCACGCCTCGGGTGACGACCGTGACCGGTGACGGCCCCGTGCCGAGTTGAGACAGCAGCGGCGAGAATATGCCTTGATCCAGCTGACCGACCAACGAACCAAAAACGCTAGTGGCCTGGGTGCGGAACAGGTCCTGGAGTTGACGTACGCCGACATACAGCTCGAGCGGATCATAGCCGGCGCTGCTGTCGAGGTAGTAGAGGCCACCGATGTAATTCAGCCAATCGGCGCCCCAGCTGTCTTCATTCGACAGAAGCTGGAGCTCCGCGGTCTTCAATTTGCTGAATCCGTTCGGGTGGCTGAACGACACGAGCGGCAGCGGCGTTTCATCGAAATCCAGCGCCGTTACCGCCTTCACGTTCTGACTCGCGAGTATCGTCCTGGTCGTCAGACCGGGCAGAGTCCAGGTGCCGTCGAGCTGATAGATCGTGGTCGTGTTCGCGCTGTAGGCCGGATCATTGATATTGGTCGTGTAGTCAGGAGGTGGCGTTCCCTGGCCGACGAGCTTCAGCAATGGCTTGGGTGCAAGGTTGGCGCCCAGAGCCGTTCCGGCACCTTGGCTTTCGATCTTGGTGGCACCCAGGATGATGTCGAGATCTTCGTTCGGGCTGAAGCGCAGCTTGCCGCGCACCCCCTTGGCGATATCGCTTTGAGCGTCATAATTCACCGACTTGTAGTACACGTCCCGGTGGTCATACAGGCCGGACACGCTGAAGGCGAACGTGTCCGACAGCGGAACGCTGATGTAGGTCTTCGATTGAAGATCGTCGTAGCTCCCATAGGAGACACCGACCTCTCCCTCTGCATTGGCCAGACTGGGCTTCTTCGTGATGATGTTGATCGCGCCACCGGTGGCATTACGACCAAACAAGGTGCCTTGAGGGCCTTTCAATACCTCGATGCGCTCAAGGGCCCCGAAGTCCTGAGCCAGTCCCGACGCATACGGCATGTAGACGCCGTCCACGTAAGTGGCCACGCTCATATCGAACGAGGGCACGAATGCATCCGTGCCGACACCGCGGATGTAGATTTTGGCGTAGCTGACCAGCGAGGCGTAAGTCAGACCTGGGGTGACTAACGGGAGATCGGTCGGATTGTTGATGCCTTTCGCATCCAGCGTATCCGCGCTGAACGCCGAGACCGAAATCGGAACATCCTGAAGTTTCTCCTCGCGCTTCTGCGCGGTCACGATTACTTCTTCCACAAACCGGCTCGACGGGCGCGCGGCACTCTCGGCAGCCGGGGCCACCGGCGCTTCAGCCGCAGTGTCGGCAGCCGGCGCCACCGGCGCTTCAGCCGCAGTGTCGGCAGTCGGCGCCGGAGGAGGCACCTCAGCGGAGCTGCCCTCGACCTGAGCGCGGGCAGATATCGACGACAAGCTTCCCAATGCCACCAGTGCCAATGCAGTAGCTGATGTTACGCGCATGCTGTTTTCTCCTCCTTCCTATATTTGTATGTCATCCGTCTGTTGCTCCCGCTCCGACGGCTTGTTTCAATCTGCTTCGAGATCCCTAGATCTCTTCCATCTCGAACGAGGATTTGCCGTTCCCACAGTCAGGGCACACCCATTCGTCCGGTATGTCCTGCCAACGCGTGCCGGGCGGGATACCGGATTCCGGATGCCCGACCGCTTCGTCATAGACAAAGCCACAGTACGTACATTGGTAGCGCTTGTAGGGGTCATTCACGTGCGGCCCCGTCCGGCTTCATCCTGGAGCTTTCCAAACCAGTGGCAGGGATTCGAGATGATTCGTGATGCCGCTCAGCAACTTGAGCGTGGCTCCCTGCTTGATTTGAAATTCCGGGATACGGCGAGTCCATTCCGATAGGAAGATCGCCATCTCGGAGCGGGCGACGAACGTGCCCAGGCAGAAGTGCGGACCATTGGCGAAGGTCAGATTCTTGCGGTTGTTGGTGCGGCCGAAGTCCACCTCGGAAGCGTTCTCGAACCTCCGATCATCGATGCCAGTGGCGGTGGTCGGCAACAACACCATGTCGCCCGCTGCGAAGTGCCGCCCCTTGAATTCGATGTCCTTGGCGACCGTACGAGCATGGTTGACAATCGCGAAGCGGCGCAGCATCTCATCGGCTGCGGCCGGCACCAACTGCGGGTTCTCGACGAGCCTGCGAAGCTGATCGGGGTTTTGCGCCAGGTGCTTCGCGGCGATGCCCAACGCGCCCACGACGGTGTCCAGTCCTCCGACAATGAGCACCGACACGGCGCCGAGAATTTCCTGCTCCAGGATTTCACGGCCCTCGGGGCGGCTATGAATGATCTTGCTCAGGACGTCCGACCCCGGATTGGCGCGCCGCGCCGGAATCACGCGCGTGGCGACATATCCGGCCAGTTGCTGGAAGGCGTCCATGAAGGCCTTCATGTCGTCGCCGGCGTGTGCGACGTCGTCGACGAACTTGATCAGGTATGGAGTATCTTCCTCCGGCAGCTGCAGAATGAATTTCATCACGACCAGAGTCGGCATCTTCTTGGCGAATTCACTGACGAACTCGCAGTGCCCCTTGTCGATGATCTCGTCGATCAGCGAGTTCGCGACCTGCCGGATGACCGGTTCGAACTGTGCGACGGCCTTCGGTGAGAAGAAGGGCTGAAGAATGCTGCGAAATGCCGCGTGCTTGGCTCCGTCGTAGTTCAGGAACGCGAAGCCCCCCTCCGGCGCCGGGGGGATCATGTTGTTGCGGCTGTAGAAGTGCTCGTGGTCCGAGTAGATGGCCTCCAGGTGCTCGTAACGGGTCACTACCCAGTGCCCACCATAACGTGGGCTGTAGAAGATCTCCGGAGCGTTCTTTTGCAGTTCCTGGTAGGCGTCGTAGACATCGAACGCGGCATTGCTGTCGCGCTCCTTGGTGAAGTAGAAGTCGAAATCATGAACCGCCTCATCCGGCACATGTGCCGGAATCGTCAAGCCCGTGCCCTTCCACTCTCGAGTTTGCCCCATACTCATCAACGCAACTCCTTGTGTGCTGGTAAGCGCGCGTGGCGCCGACTGGTTTCTGCGATACATCCTTCCGTGCTGTCTGATCGGCGACCTCACACCGTCCTTAGCTCATTCGCTTGGGATGCCGAAATAGTTCTGATAGCGGCTGTAAACCTCTCGAGCCCGGTCGAGGGCTTGCCCTTTCACTGCAGGGTAACGATGAGCGGGCCGCGAGTCTCGAGGGTTGTCGGCCAGATACTTCGCCATGCCCGCCCGGCCCGCATCGCTGAGCGGAATGCCGAAGAAGCGATGTATTGATTCCAACGTGCCCATCGTGTCGGAAACCAGATCCTTGTAGTGGACGTTGTACAACTGCCCGGCGGGAATCGCTCCGCTCTCGATCAGGTCGATGACGCTGTTGAACAAGGACGCACTGAGCATCGGATCGCGCATCATGTCCAGCGACCCGGCCTGAAGAGGAGTGTCGCTCTGAGCCCATTGCATCGTGCCGAGCATATTGATGAAGGAGGCCGTGGACCGAACCGGATCGCGGTGTGCCCACACGACGCAGACGTCTGGAAATACCTTAAAAACGGCCGGCAGATTGCGCAGCAGGGAGACATCTTTGAGCACCCAGTGATTCCGGGGGTTCTTCCACTGCAATAGCTTCAGAACGCGTTTCAGGAACAGCAGCGGCAGGGTCGGATCGGATTGCGCGATGTAGCCGTGGAAACTGGGGACCTGCACCAGTCCGGCCAGCCAGGCATCGGATTGGAAGGGAATCGACATCACGACCGTGCACTCGAACGGCATCCGTGCGTGGAACTCGTGCATCGACTCCAGCGTCGGGACGACACGATTCCACTGAGTGATCCAGCGATCGGCCTGCTCGATTCGCGGATCGGTGTGGTACGTGGCCTTCTCGGGAGGCGGACAAGGAAGCAGCATCTCCCAGTGGAGCAGCGTCCCATAGTCGGGGTTCGCGGCCAATACGTTCTGCAGCATCGACGTTCCACTGCGTCCTTGACCGGTGACCAGAATCGGCTGCCGAATAACCTCGTCGTCGATTTCCGGGTGACGCTTGTAAGTGTCCTCGACCTGCAGTCGCGTCTTCAGAAACAACAGCATTTCCTGCCGGATACGCAGGCGCCCCATGAGGTTGAGGTTCGCTTCCTTCTCAAGGGCATCAATGAAGACCCTGAATGCTGTAAGCCACTCCGGGTCTCCGAAGTCGGAGAGACCGGTGCTCTGAACTGCAGCTTGCAGCAAGGATTGCTCATCCAGCGGGACGACACCGCGGATATCCATGCAGGCGCCCTCCTCGACAACCCGCTGGACCCATTCGGGGCGCTTCGGAGGCTGCCAATTCAGGCTGGGGTCGTCCTCCGATGAAAACATGGCCTGCTCCTCATATCGCAAATTGTAGTGATTGATCTCACTGAATCGCCTAGCTTCCCCGGCATCCAGTTCCGCCTCTTTGTTGGTTGTGCTTCATGCCGCAGGGCGGTGCGAGCGGCTAAATGTAAGTTTCGGCTGTCCTGATCGGCAAATGATTTCTAGTCATCGATGGCCATGCGTCCGGCGCAAGTAGGCCAAGTGGAACCGTTCGACTTCCCGTCATCCGTCATTCGCGAAGCGAGCGGTCTTCAGGATGATCAGCGGCAACACACCACGGCAGGCGGCGATCGCCCTGACTCGAAGCCGGTAGATCGGTATGCGTGAGACTCATGCGGAGTCATGCACATAAATCATTGGTCAGCGAACCGCGAGGAAATCAAGAATTGAGGGATGATGATGCGAGGCCTTCGAGGCCGATCTCGCACATCGAGCGCGGAAGCCGGCGGACTGAGGGATGCGGCTCAAACCTCGTAAAGCCGGGCGGCTCGTCAAGTTGAGGGGCCGCACCGCGATCAACATTCAAATAAATGGCCATTAAAAGTCCAAGGAGGAGAGCATGAGAATGAGAGTCAGCGGCCTGCTGCTGTTGTGCGGCAACCTGACCTGCACTGTCGCGGTCGGACAGGCATCGCCGTCACCCAACACCGCGATGGCGCCGCCCGGTGCGTCGATGACTATCACGTCTCCCCCTCCTCCTGTTGCTGGCGCGACGACCCAGCCGGAGGACGTCGTTCCGACGAGCGAAAGCAGCGACACCAGTCCGCTCAAGCAAGGTCCCTACATCTCTCCGATGCTGAGTTACATCATGCCGGTAACTCGGAGCCGGCTGGACGACGGATACGGTGGGGCATTCAGCGCCGGCTATCGCTGGGAATATTCTGCCATCGAGGCCACCGGCGTGTATGACATGATGGGTGGCGATGGCAATCCGAAGTACGTCGGGGGCTCAATCAACGGGCTGCTTTTCCCATTCAAGAGCCTGTCGAATTTCTATGGAAAAATCGGTTTCGGTGGACTCGAAGTGCGGGACTACGCCACAAACCAGGGCCGCTCCTTTTCGCTGACCACGGTCGAAGGCGGTCTGGGCTATCTGTTCCCATTCATTGGCGATACCTATAACTGGGCATTACGCGTCGAAGCGCTGTATCGCTATGGCCACCGCGAGACCAGGCTGAATGCCACTGAGGTCGATCTCGACGCACCCGCCAACTATGGCGATGTGGTGTTCAATCTCGGACTGTGGCTGCCACTAGGGAAGAAGGCACCCGTAGTCGCGCCGGCTCCGGCCACCGTTGTCCCGCTGGCACCAGCCTGCTCGGACGGGGTCGACAACGATGGAGACGGAAAGATCGACTTTCCCGCTGACGCCGGATGCACCGCTGCGGATGACAACGACGAGACCGATCCGGCGATGTGCTCGGATGGAAAGGACAACGATGGCGACGGCCTGGTCGACTTTCCCGCCGACAAGGGCTGCACTTCCGCCGACGACAACGATGAGACGGATCCCTGCAAGACGCCGCTGGCGGGTGAGAGAGTCACCCTATCCGGTTGCGGGACCGGTGACATCATCGTGCTGCGCGGCGTGAATTTCGATTTCGACAAAGCCACGCTGACGGCGAACGCGAAGACCATTCTCGACAACGTCGGCGACGAGTTGATCGCGAATCCACAGATCAACGTCGAATTGAGCGGCCACACCGATAGCAAGGGGGCCGATGTCTACAACCTGAAATTGTCCGATCGCCGGGCAAAGTCGGTCGTCGCCTATCTGGTTGCGAAAGGAATTGTGGCGGAACGGATGACGGCGGTCGGCTACGGGGAGACGCAGCCGGTGGCCGACAACGATACGGACGAAGGGCGGGAGTTGAATCGTCGCGTCGAACTCAAGGTCACGGGAAGCCGCGCTGCCGTTGCGGCAGCGCCGACTTCTACTCCTGCGCCTTCTTCAACCACCGAATCGCCACCAGTGGCCGATCCGTTCGCTGTCACGCCCTAGTGCTTAGTTGCATAAGTCCTGCTGCATTCAAGCGCTCTGGCATCCCCGATTGCGGCGTTGCCAATCCTCGCCATAGCGGTGCTATGCCTGCGGTTGGCGCCTTGCACTCGGGGCGCCAGAGCGCTTTCGGTGCGACGCAGACTTATGCAACAAAGCACTAGCCGCCGAGCGCCTTTCGTAGTTTGGGCGCAGTTCGTATTGCTCCTCCATTCGAACTGCGCTCTCTTCTCTTCCCGCACTCGCGCGCCGGAGGGCGCGCTGACGTTACCGAGAATCAGTGCAGCAGAACCGGTAAATCGATGTGCTTTAGCGGAGTGGAGCACCCGTACTTCCTTGCCCTCGATAAATGCCAATGGCTGACGCTTTTAACAAATGGCCGGGGACAATGTGATCGCCAGTTCCGTAGTCGAGTCGATGAGCCGTAGTCATGGACAGCGATGCGCACAAATCATTAGGCGGGCTTTTGCTGCACCGATACACTCAGTTGATCAGCCGCCGTTACTTCCGTGCGGTCCGACATTGCGGGCAATCGTTTACTTTCACCGGCAGGAGCGCGAATAAATGGAATCCAGCTTTGGCTCCAAACCGGCTGACGATGCACCGGCCCGCGTGGAGGTCAAAGACTTAGCCGAGCTTGCGACTGCAGAGTGGTCGACCTACATCGAGGCGCTGTTACCGCTGGCCGGTCGCTTGGTCCCTCAGTTGCTCGACGCTCAGGACGAACAGATCAGACGCGAGTTCTATCGCAACCTGTTCTCCCAGTTGGTGACTGCCTATGTCGGCCTTTTGTACGTCGATCCACAGCATCCGGATTTCTATCCGTTCGCGACGATCATGTCGGCTTACGCGGGGGCCAATCCCGATCAAGGCTATGCCATGTGTCCGATTGAGGATGTCGGCGTTTACCGTATCTCGGGGTACCGAGGAACGGTCAAACGTGTCGACGTGCAGATTGGCACCGGCAGCTTTTTCTCCCGCGGTGTCATGGATGCCCAGAAGCTCGGATTGACTCTGGCCAACTATGACTTCGACGCGCTCGAAATCGGGTCTGATGGATTCGTCGATGTGATTCTGAGCCCAGCAAGGCCTGAGAACTACAGCGGCAACTGGCTACAGCTACATCCAAAGGCCACCTATCTGTTGCTTCGCCAGACATCGTACGATTGGATCGGTGAAGTGGATGGGCGCTTTTCGATAGAGCGCCTGGACCGCGCCGCGGCAAAGCCGCGGCCCACTGCGAAGAGTCTCGATGAGAATCTCCGCCAGCTGGTGCTTTGGACCGAGGGATGGACCCAGTTGTCCATTGCCTTCGCGCGAGAAATCTACCGCGAGCAGGGTATCAATCAGATCCGCTACAAGGATCTCACCGAATACGGTGAACTGCTGACACAGAAGTACGCTTACGGCGGCTTTGACCTGGCAGCCGACGAAGCCTTGATCATCGAGGTCCAGGTGCCGGTGCCTTGTCGTTACTGGAGCGTGCACCTCATGGACGACGCATCGTTTACCTTGGACTGGTACAACAGGCAAACTCATCTCAACGGCCATACGGCCATCGTCGACACCGATGGCTTCGTCCGCATCGTCGTGTCGGCCGTAGATCCCGGCGTTCCCAACTGGCTGGACAGTATGGGCTACCGGCGTGGAGTCATGCAGGTTCGGTGGGAACGCTGCGAGCGTTATCCCGATCACATCGTCACCAAAATCAAGGTCGCTGACGTGAGACAGCACCTCCCGCCTGCAACCTCGGTGGTGAGCCCCGAGGAGCGCGAAGCGGCCATCCGCATGCGGCGCCGGGGCGCGTTGATGCGCAAGCGCTGGTAAACACTACGGTGTCTCTCTCGAATGCCGAACACGTCAAATCGGTCGGTTGAAAATAATCTGCGGCTGCCAGTCATGGTTAGGTCTGACCAGTACGTCATCGACCCGCTGCATCAGCCACCGCCTTGGGTCACACCACCTTTTTGCAAGACCTCCTAAGGATGAACTTGATGACTGAGATAATCACCGGCCTTGGTTTCGACTTGAGTACCAACTGGGGGATTTTCTGGCTGTGCACCACCTACACCTTCCTGGTCGTCACCCTCATCTGGATCATCGGTTGCTTCCAGACCGATCACTCGATGATGGACGGCTACTACGGCTTCGGCTACGCGATCCCGACGCTGATCGCGTTTCTGATCTCGGGCGCGCAGTCGCAGACCGCGGCGGTGCTGCTGCTGATGTGCGGGCTGCACGGCTGCCGCCTCGGTATCTATCTCTCCAAACGCTGGATGGGCTACAAGAAAGTCAGCGGCGGCGGTGACCAGCGCTACCTCGGCTTCGTCAAGAAATTCCAGCCCGGCTACTGGTGGAAGAGCTTCTTCGTGGTGATGGAGCCGCAGGCGATCGTGATCGCGGTGATCGGCTTGCCGGCGGTGTTCGGCGTACTCGCCTCCAAGGGCGTCGACGGCGGACAACTCAATGCGTTGTCGCTGCTCGGCATGGCGCTATTCGGCTATGGCTACTACTTCGAGACCGTCGCCGACGGTCAGCTGCAGGCCTTCAAGGCCGACAAGTTCAACAAGGGCCGCTACCTGCGTACCGGCGTCTGGACCCACACGCGTCATCCGAACTACTTCGGCAACACCTGCGTCTGGTGGGGCATCTGGATCGTCGCGGTGTCGGCCCATCACGAGATCTGGTGGACCGTCGCCGGCCCGGTGTTCAACACGATCATGCTGACCGGCATCCTCGGCCGCGCATTCCAGGACAAGTTCATGGGCTCGCGTCCGGAGTATCAGAAGGTCATCCACGAGACCAGCGGCTTCCTGCCGATCCCGAAGAAGCGCGATCCATCGCGCTGAGCACGTAATACCCCTGGGCGGTCCATGAGCAATCAACTGACGGTCAATTTCCCTGTCCCTCCGGACGCCGCGATTCCAGAGGGGCTTCAGACGATATTCCTGTATCTCACCATCGCGGCGACCGCTGGCGTGTTGGTGTGGGCATTGTTGATGGCGCGAAATCATCGATCGGCGGTCCCGGTACTGATGGTCGCCGCCGGCTTCGCGGCAGTCCCGCTCGAAACCATCGTCACCTTCCTCGGCCACGCGATTCATCCGGCGCCGGGCCAGATCATGATGTTCAATGCCGTTGACCGTGCGATTCCGTGGCACATCGCCCTGGGGTACGCGGCCGGCTTCGGGATGTTCTATCTCAGCTGCTATCCGAAGATGATTGCCGACTCGTTCACCAATGCTTTCATCTGGAAGGCCTGCGCGATAACGGCCGTCTGCTATTCCATTGGAGAGGCTTATCCGGTTTCCCACGGCCTCTGGGTGTACTACGACTATCAGCCGCTGCGGTGGTGGAGCGGCACTGCGCCGCTCACTTGGAACGTGCTGAACACGATCTGCATGCTGATGGGCGCGACACTGATGCACGTGACGCTGCCCTATCTGAAAGGGTTGAAGCAACTGCTGATCGTGGTGCTGGGCCCCGTCGGCGCGCTGATGGGCCATATGGGCGCGGGCTTCCCGATGTATAACGCGATGAACACCGACTGGCCGCACTGGGTCATCGAGCTGTCCGGCGTCGCAAGCGTGCTGATCGCGATCCTGCTGATCTGGATCTGCACGATCTTGCTGACACGGCGGGTCGCCGCTGGTTCAGCCGGGCTCGCGGCGAGCTGAAGTTCCCGCCTGCGCAAATCGTCATCGGTGTATCGCTTCGATTTTTCTGCTTTGTATCCTGATTCTTACGAGGTTCCAGTCATGGGCAAGATTCAGTTCGATTTCAAGAAGGGTTTTCGGGTCTATCCGAACGGTCGCTCCGGCCCGACCGGCGAGAAGGCACCGCACATCGACTACGGCACTGCACCGCCCGATCGCACGCGCTACTTCTCCAAGGAAGAAGCCGACCTGGAATGGAAGCATCTGTGGATGAAAACCTGGGCCTTCGCCGGCCTGATGCAGGACATTCCCGAAGTCGGCGACTACCTGCGCTACAACCTCGGCAAGGAATCCTTCATCGTCGTGCGCACGGGTGCCGGCCCGCGCGACATCAAGGCCTACTACAACGTCTGTCCGCACCGCGGCAATCGCCTGGTCCACAACGACTTCGGCCACACCGGCAACGCCTGCTTCACCTGCGATTTCCACGGCTGGAAATACAAGCTCGACGGCAGCAACAAGGAGATCCGCGACGAGCTGATCTTCCGCCCGGAAGTGGTCTGTGACCGCCCCGGCCTGACCGCGGTCAGCGTCGATTGCTGGAACAGCCTGATCTTCGTCAATCCGGATCCGAAGCCGCGGCTGACACTGCTGGAACATCTGGACGTGATGCCGGAACATCTCAAGGACTACGACTTCGGCCGCATGCGCGTGCTGCGTGATCTCGAGTTCTGCTGGGACGCGAACTGGAAGACCGCGCTCGACGCCTTCATCGAGTTCTACCACGCCGACGACGTGCATCCGGAAGCGATCCCGGTATCCGAAATGCTCGAATGCCAGTACGACCTGTACCAGAACGGCATGAGCCGCATGATCATCCCGATCGGCTACGTCACCAGCCGCCATGAGGATCGCGACACCGTCAACGAATACCTGAAGATGTTCGTGTCGATCTACGGCGGCAACCCCGAGGACTTCAATCACCTCAAGGGTTACGAGTACAAGCAGGCGATGACCGCCACCAAGCGCAAGTGGGGCAAGAAGCACGGCTACGAGTTCTTCGACAAGCTGACGGACGATCAGATCGTCGACGACTGGAACTACTCGCCGTTCCCGAACATGACGATCAACGTGTTCGTCGACTCGCTTCTGCTGCAGATTTTCCGCCCGCATCCGACCGATCCGCGCAAGAGCTGGTACAACGCGATCACGCTGTGCCTGCCGGTGTCGGATGACACCACGCAGGTGATCGACCTGAACTCCTTCGGTCCCGAAGCCTTCGGTCCCGCGGGCTGGAAAGGCGAGGAACGCCCGGCGCGCTTCATGCCCAAGGAACTGTCCGAATTCGGCTACCTGCTGGCGCAGGACGTTCGCCGTGTGCCCGAAGTGCAGAAAGGCATCGAGTCCGAATGCTTCGTCGGTGCGCGGCTGTCGGAGTCGGAAATCCGCATTCGCCACTACCTCGCCGAAGTCGATCGCCTGCTCGGACGCAGGCCGCCGGTCGTGGGCGAGTAAAACGGAACAGGCACGATGACGGTGAGCAGCACGGCACTCGGCAAATCCTACCTACGCGCCGACTGGAGCGCGGAGTTTCTGGGCCTGTCGGTCGGCGACCTGTTGCGCCAGGGTGCGCACGAGGTGCCGGATCGGCTCGCGCTGATCGCGCCCAAGCTCGGTGAAACGGCACGCCAGTGGACCTACGCCGAACTGCTCGCAGAAGCCGAAAAGACCGCGTACGCATTGCTGCGGCGCTTCGAGCCCGGCGACCGTGTCGCCACCTGGGCCGGCGGCAGCGCCGAAATCCTGATGCTGCACCTGGGCGCGGCGCTCGCCGGCATCGTGCTGGTCACGCTGAACCCGGCCAATCGCGCCGGCGAACTCGAGTACCTGCTGCAGCAGAGCCGGTCGCGTGGCCTGGTGCTCGAACGTGTCTGGCGCAGCTTGGACAACCAGGCCGTGATCGAAGCGCTGCAGCCCTCGCTGCCCGCCTTGCAGACCGTGGTTTATCTCGACCAGTGGAACGCCTTCGTCGCCGATGCGCCGACGGTCGAACTGCCGGTCGTGAAAGCCGACGACCTGGCGATGATCCTGTTCACGTCGGGCACAACCGGCAAGCCCAAGGGCGCGATGTTGCGCCAGGCCGGCATCGTCAATAACGCGCGCTTCACCGCCTCGCGACTGGAAGTGCCGACCGGTTCGGTGTGGCTGAACCTGCTGCCGATGTTCCATGTCGGCGGCAGCGTGACGATGAGCCTGGGCTGCCTGTCCAACCTCGGTACGCAGGTGCTGGTGCCCGACTTCAGCGCCGAGGCG
The DNA here is from genome assembly GCF_028291725.1 of Hydrocarboniphaga sp. Taxonomy (GTDB): domain Bacteria; phylum Pseudomonadota; class Gammaproteobacteria; order Nevskiales; family Nevskiaceae; genus Hydrocarboniphaga. The sequence goes on from NZ_JAQGNT010000095.1 coordinate 41,636, forward strand.
ATGCTCGACGCGATCGAGCGCTACGGCGTGCGCGCGACGATGGCGGTGCCGACGATGCTGGTCGCGATGTTGCAGAGCGAGCGCTTCGCGGGCACCGACCTGTCGAAGCTCGAAGTCATCGTCACCGGCGGCACCATCGTCGCGCCCGAGCTGGTGCGCGAGGTCAAGGCGAAGACCGGCGCCGAGATCATGACGCTGTTCGGCCAGACCGAGGCCGGCGGCGCGATGTTCGTGACCCGTCGTGGCGACGACATCGACCGCGTGACGCAGAGCGCCGGCCTGCCGCTGCCGCTGTCCGAGGCCAAGGTGATTTCATCCGCCGGCGAGATCGTGCCGATCGGGGTCGTCGGCGAAGTCTGCGTGCGCACGCGCTGCTGCATGCAGGCGTATTTCGGCATGCCGGAGAAATCGGCCGAAGCGTTGGATGCCGAAGGCTGGATCCACACCGGCGACCTCGGCGTGATGCGTCCCGACGGCTACGTGCAGGTCACCGGCCGGCTCAAGGACATGATCATCCGCGGCGGCGAGAACCTCTATCCGCGCGAGATCGAGGACCGCCTCGCAGAACATCCGGCGGTGGCGCAATCGGCAGTTTTCGGTGTGCCGGACGTGAAGTGGGGCGAACAGGTCGCGGCCGCGGTGATCTTCCGCGGCGGCCAGAGCGCGACCGCCGACGAGCTGGTCGAATTCCTGCGGTCGCGCATCGCGCGGCACAAGGTGCCGAAGTTCTGGCACGTGGTCGACACGCTGCCGGTGAACGCGTCGGGAAAGATCCAGAAGTTTATGCTGCGCGAACAGTTCGCCCCCAAGGACACCTGACGTGAACGCGCCACCCAAGCCAGACGAGACGCAACGCGCCGCCGACATCGCCGCCCATCTCGAGGACGTGTCGGTGAAGCTGTCGCGCACGGCGACCTGGAGCGGTATCGAGACGCAGCCGAGCTACGGTCCCGAGGACATCAGGGACACCGACTACGCGCGCGACCTCGGCAATCCCGGCGAGTACCCGTACACGCGCGGTGCGTATTCGCAGATGTACCGCAGCCGCATGTGGACGCTGCGCAACATCGTCGGCTACGGCTCGCCCGAGGACACGCGCGATGGCATCGAGAACGCGATCAGGATGGGCACGGCCGGCATCAACATCGTGCTCGATACGCTGAGCCAGGAGGCGATCGACGCCGATCACCCGGTGCTATCGGCCGACGCCGGCCAGGAAGGCTGCTCGCTGCCGATGGTCGCGGATTTCGAGATCCTGCTGAAAGGCATCGACGTCACGCGCCAGGACATCGCCTGGCACAGCACGATGATGACCTACCCGATGGTCGTCGCGATGGCGTTGCGCCAGGGCAAGGACATCAGCAAGCTGCAGGGCTCGCACATGCCCGATCATCTGCAGCTGCGGCTCGCCGGCTGGAGCGAGGCGATCGTGCCCGCCGGACTGGGCCATCGCACCACGGTCGACTGCGTCGAATACAGCGCGAAAAACAGCCCGAAATGGGCATTGGGCTGTCCGCAGGCCTACGACATCCGCGAGCGCGGCATGTCGGCGGCCGGCGAGATCGCGATCGGCATGGCGATCATCAACCAGACCTTCGGTGACCTGATCGCACGCGGCATGCACGTCGACCAGGTCGCGCCGAGCATGGCCTGGGTGTCGACCAGCGACATCGATTTCTTCGAGGAGATTGCCAAGTTCCGCGCACTGCGCCGGGTCTGGGCGCGGACGATGAAGGAGCGCTTCGGATCGGTCGATGCGCGCAGCCAGCGGCTGCGCCTGGCCTGCCACACCTCGGGCCGCTCGCTGGTCTACCAGCAGCCGCTGAACAACCTCTCGCGAGCCGCCGTGCAGACGCTGGCCGCGCTGCTCGGCGGCGTGCAGTCGGTCGAGACCTGCACCTACGACGAGCCGATCTGCATTCCGACCGAAGAAGCGCGCGAACTCGCGACGCGGACGCAGCAGATCCTCGCCAACGAGATCGGTGCCGCGCGCACCGCCGATCCGCTCGGCGGCAGCTACTACATCGAGAAGCTGACCAACGACGTCGAGGCCGAGGCGCTGGCGATGCTCGCGAAGATCGAGGGCATCGGCCTGATCAAGGCGATCGAGGACGGCACGATCGAAGGCATGATGGACGAGTACAACTACCGCCATCAGCAGGAACTCGACAGCCAGCAGCGCATCGTCGTCGGCGTCAACAAGTACCTGCCGAAGAATTCGACCCTGCCCAAGCGCTTCAGCTTAGACCCCGGCCGGATGACTTCGCACATCCAGCGCTTCAAGGAGCGCAAGGCCGGGCGCGACATGAGCGTTCTGCGCTCGAAGATCGATGCGCTCTACCAGGTCGCGCATCGCCGCGAGAACAGCCACCAGGCGATGATCGACGCGCTGGTCGCCGATGGCACCACTGGCGAAGTCTGGGGCACGGTACGTGCTGCCAACGGCCTGCCCTATGATCCGTTCCGGGCGATCGAATCGCCGTTCCAGTACCCGAAGCCCTGATGATCGGCGAAAAGATCCGCTGCCTGCTGGCGATGCTCGGCACCGACGTGCACAGCAAGGGCATCCGCACGCTCGCGCAGCTGCTGCGCGACCGCGGCGTCGAAGTGATCTACCTCGGCGAGCACAACACCGCCGACGGGCTGATCAATGCGCTGATCGCCGAGGACGCCGACGTCGTCGGCCTGAGCTACAGCACCGCGACCTACCTGCACTACACGCGTGACCTGCTGGTGAAGATGAAGGCCGCCGGCGTCGATGACGTGCCGGTGATGCTCGGCGGCCTGATCCACGCTGACGACGAGCCCGAGCTGCGCGAGATGGGCGTGAAAGGCATCTTCGGGCCGGGATCGTCGATGACCCAGATCGTCGCGTTCCTGCAGGACGTCACCGGAAAGACGCTCACCGCGCCATGAGCGACGCGATCGCCGACGCGGTGCGGCGTGGCGAGCTGCGCAGCGTCGCGCGCCTGATCACGCGCATCGAGGCCGGCGATCCGACGATTGCCGCCACCTTGCGCGACCTGCACGCAGCTGCCGGTAACACGCCCATCATCGGCATCACCGGGCCGCCCGGAGCGGGCAAGAGCACGCTGGTCGACCAGATGCTCGCGCGCTATCGGGCGAACGGCGAGCGCGTCGCCGTGCTCGCCGTCGATCCTTCGAGCCCGTTCAGCGGCGGCGCGATTCTCGGCGACCGCGTGCGCATGAATCGCCACAACACCGACCGCGGCGTCTTCATCCGCAGCATGGCCGCGCGCGGCCGTCTCGGCGGACTCGCGCAGGCCGCTGCCGACGCGCTCGTCGTGCTCGACGCGATGGGCTGGGATCGCATCCTGGTCGAGACCGTCGGCGTCGGCCAGAACGAAATCGACGTGCTGCGCCACGCCGACACGGTGCTGATCGTGCAGACTCCCGCTGGCGGCGACACGGTGCAGGCGGTCAAGGCCGGCATCCTCGAAGTCGGTGACCTGTTCGTCGTCAACAAGGCCGACACCGGCTCCGCCGACCGCACCGTGTCGGCGCTGCGCGAGGCCATCGAATTCCGCACGCATGCGCTCGGTGCCGATGCCTGGCATCCGCCGGTGCCGAAGACCGCCGCCACCGACAACCAGGGCATCGCCGAACTGCTGACGGCGATCGACGCGCATCGGCGGCATCTGCAGGATCATCCCGAGCAGTTGGCGCTGCGCCGGCGCGCACAGGCCCGCGCGCGCGTCACCGAGCATCTCGCGGAAATCCTGCGCTCGCGCTACCTGCAGCCGACCAACCGGAGCGAACGCTTCGAGGCGATCATCGACGAGGTGGTCGCGCGGCGCTGCGATCCAAGCAGCGCCGCAGCCCGGCTGCTGCATGACTAGAGCATTTTTGATTTAAGAACATACGCATGTTGGATAATCCTCAAGTTTCGGAGGAGGAATGCGGTGCGCGCGTACTCACAAGACTTGCGAGATCGGGCTTTGGCGGCGCTGGGACGAGGCGAGAGCATCAGTTCGATTGCGCAGCGACTGGAAGTGAGACGCCAGTGGGTTGTGGGTTTATGACGTGCGGGATCGATTGGTGATGGAAGGGGCGCGAACGAGTCAGCGCGTCTCGGAGGCCATCGCCGGTCGGTGATTGAGGGAATGCGGGACGAGATCGGCGGCTGGCTTCAAACCGAGCCGGACCTGACGCTTCAGGAGATGTGCGACCGGTTGGCGGCACAAGGCAAAGTGCTGAAGGTGCCGGGCCTTTGGCACCCGTTGAATCAGTGGGGTCTGACGTTTAAAAAAGCTCCTGCACGCCAGCGAGCAAATGCGGCCCGACGTGCAACAGGCGCGGGCACAATGGCAAGCTGAACAAGCAAATCTGGCGATCTCCCGGCTGGTTTTTCTCGATGAAACCGGTGCTGTGACCCATATGACCCGGCGCTATGGGCGCGCGCCACGCGGACAGCGCTGTATCGCGTTTGCACCGTACGGACATCGCAAGACCACGACCTTCATTGCCGGTCTGCGTCATGATCGGATCACCGCACCCTTGGTCCTGGACGGACCGATGGAGGGCGCGACATCGTGGTTGCCGACAACCTGAGCAGTCACAAAGTGGCAGGGGTGCGCGAAGCGATCGAAGCCGTCGGTGCGCACGTCCGCTATCTGCCGCCATATTCACCCGATCTGAATCCGATCGAAAAGCTATTTGCCAAACTCAAAGCCCTGCTCCGCAAAGCTGCGATGCGGACCGTCGATGCCCTCTGGAATCACATCGGCGCTCTACTCGACTCCTTCTCTCCACAGGAATGCGCAAACTATTTCGCTTCCTCTGGATATGTCAGTTTATAAATCGAAAATGCTCCAATAAAGCCGCCGGATGAAAATCCGGCGGCTTTTCTGCGCTTCACGCAAGCGGTGTCAGTACAGCCTCAAGGCGTCGGTACGTTGCAAACCTTCGGTCCGGTCAAGCGGATCTTGAAAGCCCGGATGCTGCCGGTGTCCGCACCGGCCGTGTCCTTGGCCTGCAGCGCCCAGGTGCCGTTGCCGGTACTGCCGTTGAGTGCCGCCAGCGGATTGGCCGGCGTGAAGCTGCCGGTAAATGGCGCCGACGAACTGACGATCGATTGGATGCCTGGGCCGCCGCCCTGATCGTCCAGCACCGTCTGGCAGAAGTTGTTGCCGCTGCCGCCCGCGTTGTCGATCAGCTTCGCGCTGCTGCCGTTGGGCGCGATCAGGCTGATCTCCAGATCGCCGACGAAGCTGTGATCGATGCCGACCGTCGTCGATCCGATATCGGTATTGCAGCTGCTGCCGGCGATGGTCAGGTTGACGTCCGAAACCGTGCCGGAAAATCCGCTGACATTGATCGGTGCCGTGACCGCTGCGCCGGCGTCGGGGATGGCGACCGGTGAGCCGGAATAGACGAAGTTCTTCGCCGTGCCAGTGCCGCCGGTCTCGGTGCTGAAGGGGAAGCTCTGCGGGCTCGCGCCACTGTTGTAGCTGACGCTGAGTGAGAAGGCGATCGTGCCTCCGCACGGGAAGCTGGGCGGTAACTTGAACACGAAGGGCGTCGTGTTTTTGCCGGTCTTGGTCGCCTTCAGATTGGCGTAGGGGGAAACCGCGGTCGTGATCTTGGCCTTCGGCGTCACGGTGCTCAGTGTCCCCTTGATGTTCTTTGCGGTGGCGCCGCCGATGTTGGTCAGCGCGACGCTGATCGACCAGGTTTCGTTGGGCTCGATGAACGCATCGCCGTCGCCGCTCACCTGGGTGAATTTTGCGGAGCCGGCCGACAGGTACGGCTGCGGTATCGCACCGCCGGCCTGCAGCGCCGGTACCGGCATCACGATGCCGGCGCCGGTGGACACGTCCACGCCGGGCACCTCGATGTCGATGGCGGTACTGATCAGCAGGTTGCGGATGTCGGCTGGAGCCAGCGCCGGCAATTCGGATTTCAGCAGGCCGGCGATGGCCGCTGCATGAGGCGCCGCGGCCGATGTGCCGTAAAACGGATCGAAGCCCGGTGCGGATGTCGATACGCCATCGGCCGCGGTGATGTCCGGCTTCTGCCGCAGCACGCCGCCAGTGCTGGTGCGGTTGCCCGGCGTCAGCTCGACCCCGGTGGGGCTCAGGATGATGCGGCGCGGGCCGTCGGAGGTGAAGCTTTCGCTCGCGTTGACGCTGGTGAACAGGCCCGGGTTGGGGCCGTCGGGCGTGATGCCGTCCCACGAGGCACCGGCCGGCGTTGCGGCGGTACTGAAGGCAGCCGCCGCGGCGCTGTGGCCGCGCGTCGCGCCGGTGGTCGCCAGGCTCTGCGTCAGCTGGCCGCGGAATACGATCAGGTTAAACATCGGCACACTGGACGTGGTGCCCGCCGCAACGCGGTTGACCACCAGGCGCTGGCCGGATGAGCCGCTACCGATGTACTCATACGGAATGTCGTCGCCGCCGCTGCCATTCTGGTGATCCGTGCTGGCGTTGACGACGCTGGTCATGCTGCTGTTCAGCAGATACAGGTCGTAGTCGGTGGAGGCGACGCCGCCGCTGAGATCGTAACTCTCGGCCCAGAGCAGCACGCTGGCGGAGCCCGAGTCGGTAATCGGGATCGACACGCCGCCGTCGCCGAAATCATGCAGCGGGCCGATCCCGGTCAGCGGCGCCGGGTTCACTGCGGCGCTGGCGTGAAAGTCGCCTTCCCAGGTGCCGGAATTGCCGTCCGCCTTGTTGTTTTCATTGCCGGCGGAAGAGAAGTACAACACGCCGGCCGCGGTGACATCGTTGACTGCCTGGGCCACCGGGCCGTCCTGAAACGGCGATTCGTCGTAGTAGATGACGTCGTCGACAATCACGTTGCAGCCGTCGGTAGCGAGATCGCGGATGTTCTGCGCGAACTGGCCTTCGCCGTTGAACGCCGAGGCGAAGCCGAGTGTCGCCGAGGGCGCCATGTCGTGCAGGATCTCGAGCATCGCCGTGCCCTCGTCGCCATCGCCGGCCTGGCCGGGCAGCACGTCGACGGCCGGCAGATCGCCCGACGCGATGCTGGTGGCCAGCGAGTTGACACCGTCGGACAGCGCACAGAGCTTGACCCCGGCGCCGGTCGCACCATAGGTCGCCAGCGCGTCGTCTGCGCCGTGCGTCTGCACGCCTTCGGAGACGTTGATCGCATGCGTGACGGCACCGACGGATTCGCGAATCCGGCTGATCTGGCTCATCGCCGCCAGCGATTCGAGATCGGCCAGCCGCAGGCGCGCGCTGATCAGGCCGTCGCGATACGCGCCCTCCTTGGACGACAGCAGTTCCGCATCGAGTGCGGCCAGCTTCTGCAGCAACGCCGTGGCGCCGTCCTTGCGGCTCAGCAGAATGTCGACCGGTGTACGGCCGTCCTTGCCGGTGGTTAAAAACTGGAACTCGGTCAGCGAGGCCAGGCGCGCGTCGCCGCGTTGTTTCAGCAGCGCCAGATACAGCCGCGAGCCGATCTTGTCCTGCTGCGCCGTCTTGGAGGTCTTGATCTGTTGCAGCACCGCGATCTGTGCGGCGGCGCCGGCCTGCATCGTCGCGGCCGGGCCGTCCGTGGCCTGGGCGTGAGCGCTCGCTGTCAGCGCCAGCCCCAGTGCCAGTGCGATCGGCGCGGTGATCGCGCGCAGGCCTCTGTTGAATTCGTGATTCATGGAAATCCCCCTTCCCCCAGCATTGAACAACGGAGTTGCTTTTCAGCCTTGAAGCACACTAACACCTAAAAGTAGGTCGGCAATCCCTTGCCGACATGAGGCAGCGATTGCACATCGGGCTTGCATGTCGGCAAGGGATTGCCGACCTACATCTGCGCTACGGAATCTGATGCGTCACCTGCCCCGGGACGCTCACCGATACCACGCCGGTCCACATGCACATGCATTTGGAGGTGTCGTTGAGCGCAACCAGGTTGGCGATCTGCACCGTCGGTGAGCCCGGCGCCCACGGCGTCGTCGTCGCCGGGATGCAGGGCTGCGGCGTCAACACGCCGAGCGCTGCGGCAGTTGCCGCGGCGACCTGTGGATTGGCCGGCGTGATGCACATGCCGAAGGGCATGATGTTGAGCATCGGCACGTGGTCCATGATCGTCGCGGCCGGCTGGTTCGACGACAGCGTGCGATTCACCGGCAGCACCGTCAGCGCGCTTGGCGCGACGCCGCAGCTGCACATCAGCATCGCGCCGTTGACCACCTGACTGGGCATGGCGGCGGCTCCTGTCGGTACCGTGGCTCAGCTACCGGCGACGATTTCGACGCGGCGGTTTTCGGCAGCAGCGGGGTTGTCCTTGTTGGCCAGTTCGGTCAAGCCCTTGCCGATGGTCTTCAGCCGCTCGGCGCCGACGCCGTTGCTGACCAGATAGGCCTTTACCGATGCAGCGCGGCGTTGCGACAGCGCCATGTTGTAGTCGGCTGCGCCGCGGCCGTCGGTGTGGCCGACGATCGTGAACGTCTGGCTCTGCAGCTCGCTGGACGTCAGCGCAGCGGCGAGGTTGTTCATGATCTTCTTCGACTGCGCCGAGATCCGATCGGACGCGTAGTCGAACTGGATCTGCATCGAGATCGACGGCGCCGCGGCCGGCTCGGCGACCGCGGCGCTGGTGGCTTCCGCCGCTGCGCCCGGGCGCAGCGAGCGCGTGCGCACGCCGCTGACGCTGTCGTCTTCCTTGAGGCTGTTGACGATGTCGCTTACCGACGGCTGCGTCTTGCCGAAATCAGTCTCGGCCCGGGCCGGCATCGCGCTGGCCAGTGTGCCGGCGGCGGTGAGCATCAGCAGCAGCGCGGCGTAGGGGGTTTTCATGATCGTGCTCCAAGTGCATGCGTGCCGGCCGCAGTCGCGCCGGCTCCTGTGATGCAAAGTGTGGATTCGGAGCGCGTGCTTTTCGATATGCAGGACGACATAGGCCGCCGCCCCGGCGGCCCATAGGCCCTTTTGCTTATCGCGCCTCAGGATCGCTTCTCTTAGCTTGTGCGGACCATGTCATACCGGCACCGTCGGCGTTTCCGGGCACTCCTGCGCAAGCTAGCGGGCACCGCGCTGCTGTGCTCGGTGCCGCTGCTTGCGGCGCAGGCCGGTGTGCTGTTGGTGCGCGATGCTGAGGTCGCCGCGAGCAAGCAATTCGTCGACGAGCTTGGCGTGCGGCTGAGTACGGCACGCATGCAGAAGCAGGTATCGGTGGTGTCGCAGGATTTCGCGGCCGGCTACCAGCGGCTGCATGCCGCCGCCGCCGATGACGATGACGAAACCGCTTTCGCTCAGCCGCCGCGCACCCGCAGCCTCGGCGCACTGATGTCGGCGGCACCATCGACGGCCGACGAGCACCAGGCGCTGCAGGCCGCGCCAGCGGATCTGACGATTGTCGTCGCCGTCGGGCCGGCGGCTCTGCGCGCCGCGCTACAGCGGCCGGCGCGCGAGCCGGTGGTCGCGGTGCTGGTCAGCCGCAGCGAAGTCGAGGAGGCATACAGCGCGGCGGACACCGCGCCCGAAAACAGCTCGTTGTACGCGATCGTCACCAATCAGCCGGCGCGGCGCCAGCTGTCGCTGATCGTGATGGCGCTGCCGGATCGGCATCGCATCGGCGTGGTTTATCCGCCGGATGCAGAGCCACTGCTGGCCGAGGTGCAGGCCGAGGCGCAGCGGCTCGGCGTCGGGCTGGTGGCGCGGCGCAGCGATTCGGCGGCCGAGCTGTCGGCGGCGCTGGCCGAGGTGCTGCCGATCAGCGACGTGCTGCTGCTGCTCGCCGACCCGGTGTCGCTCGCGGCCGGCGTCGCGCAGAACGTGCTGCGCAGTGCCGCGGCTTCGCGCAAGCCGGTGGTCGCCTCGACCGAGGCGATGGTGCGCGCCGGCGCGCTGCTCGGCGTGTACACCACGCGCGCGCAGTTCGTCGACGAAGCCGCGGACTACGTCGCGCGCCTGCAGAAAGGCGAACGGCCGCCGCCGATCGCGGCGCCGCGACGCTTCAGTGTCGGCGTCAATTCTTCGGTCGCGCATGCGCTGGCGCTGGACGTGCCCGACGAGCTGCAACTGCAGCGAAAGCTGACGGCGACGCCGTGAAGCCGCTGAGCCATGCGATGGACGTGCAGCAGCGCGTGATGCTGCTCGGCCTGGTGCCTTGCGCCGCGGCGACGGTGCTGCTGACGTCATATTTCACCATCGACAAGATCCGCACGCTGGAAGCAGCCTTCGCCGAGAGCGGCGCGGCCACCGCGCAGCGCCTGTCTTCGTACAGCGATTTGAGCCTGTATGCAGGCGACATCGAAGCGCTGCGGCGCATCAGCCAGAATGCCGTGCTTGAGGCCGGCATCGACAGCGTCGCGATCAGCAACGGCAATGGCGTCTACATCAGCGCCCGCCGCAGCGGCCCGCCGGCGCGGCAGACGCGCAGCTTCTCGGCCGCGGTGCGCATACGCCCGACCGGTGCGCTCGACGATGTGTCGATGGACCGCCGCGATGCGGCGGCCGACGAGGTCGGCGCCGTGCACGTGCGCGTCGATTCCGGCCGGCTCTACCAGCAGGAGCTGCAGTCGGCGCTCACCGGCCTGCTGCTGGGCCTGGGTACGCTGCTGGCCGCGATGTCGGCGGCGCGGAGCCTGGCGCGCGGCATCGCCACGCCGCTGCGCAAGCTCGGCGAAACCGTCGCGCTGATCCGCAGCGGCGATCTGGCGGCGCGCAGCCGCCTGCATCGCGACGACGAGTTCGGCCGCCTGTCGATCGGCATCGATGACATGGCCGAGGCACTTGCCCGTCATCGCTGTGAACTCGAGACGCGTGTGCGCCTGGCGACGCACGAGGCGCAGCAGCAGATCCTGCAGGCCGGGAAGGCCAATGCGGCCAAAGCCCGTTTTCTGGCCGCGGCGAGCCACGATCTGCGCCAGCCGCTGCACGCCGTCGGCCTGTTCGTCGGCAAGCTGCGCGAGACCGCCAGCGCCGATCAGCAGCCGCTGGTGGCGCGCATCGACGAAGGCCTCGCCGGCATGGCGGGCCTGCTGACCGCGCTGATGGAAATTTCGCGGCTCGACGCCGGCGTGGTCGAGCCACAGCGCGCGGTGGTGGCGATAGACCGGCTGTTCGGCGAAGTGCAGGCCAGTGTCGACATGCTGGCGATCCAGCACGGTACGCGCCTGGTGTTCCGGCGCCGCGCGCTGCATGTCGATGTCGACCTGGCGCTGTGCGAGCGCATCCTGTGCAACCTGGTCGAGAACGCGCTGCGTTACGCGGCGGGCGCCGCGGTGCTGGTGACCGCGAGCCGCCGCGACGATCACGTGCGCATCGAGGTACGCGACGACGGCATCGGCATCGCGCCGATGTATCACGAGCGGATCTTCGAAGAATTCTTTCAGCTCGACAATCCCGAGCGCGACCGCAGGAAAGGCCTGGGTCTGGGCCTGGCGATCTGCCAGCGCGCCGCGCATCTGCTCGGTACGCGGATCGAAGTTGCGTCGGCTATCGGACGCGGCAGCAGCTTCGCCTTCGAGCTGCCGCTGGCCGCAGCGCCCGCGATCGTCGCGACGGCGCCCGCGCCGGCAGCGCTGCCGGCGCGGGGCAGCGCGCTGGTGGTGGACGACGACCGCAGCATCCGCGAAGGCACGATCGGGCTGCTCGAGCAATGGGGTCTGAACACGGCCAGTGCCGGCTGCGTCGACAGCGCCTTGCCGCTGCTGCAGGCACAGCCGGCTTTCGACTACCTGCTGTGCGATCTGCAGCTGCGCGAGATCGATGACGGCTGGCGCGTGATCGAAGCGGCGCGGCGCGCGAGTGCGTCGACGCGGCTGTTGCTGATATCCGGCGACACCGCCGCCGCAACGCTGCGCCGTGCGCGCGAGAACGGCGTGATCGTGCTGACCAAGCCGGTCACGCCGGCGAAGCTGCGCGCGGCGCTGGGGCCTGTCGCGAAGCCCGTTCACCCGTAGGTCGGCAATCCCTTGCCGACGTGAGGCCTCGATTGCACATCGGGCTTCGCACGTCGGCAAGGGATTGCCGACCTACGAGGTGTGTGCGGCTCTGATCGATTCGCGGTCAAGAACCGCTTCTACAGGAATACTGCGCAGCCTTGAGTCCGCGAATCTTCCAGCGCTGACGAATATCAATTATTCCTGCGCTTGAAAAACTTGCCGAACATGCCGGCAACGCCTGCCAGAATCAGCACCAGAAACTTCTTCGCTGCGAACGCGATCGCCAGCACCTTGGCCAGCAGGCCGGTCTTCGCCGCAACGCCGCCGGCGACCAGCGCCGCGAGTCCGTAAGCGGCGAGCTTGTCGGTGCTCTGGTTGAAATCCGCGTAGCGGTTGCCCTGCTTGAAATCGGCCATGCCCATGACCTTGTTCATGTCGCGGCGCACTTGCTCGAGCTGGTCGATGCCGGCGACGGCGTTGAGCTCCAGCACGCCTTCGCGGCCGAGCACGCGGACGAAATAGTTCAGCGTGCGGTGCTGCTGATCGCCGAAGCTCAGATCCTTGGCCCAGAAGATCTTGTGCGCGCTGGCGTCGTAATGCGGCGGCTCGGCCCAGCCGAGCAACTGCACGGTGGGGAAGCCCTGCTTGGCGCGCTCGTCGTTCTGGTCGGCGGCGGCCTTCTGCATGGTTTTCAGCAGATCGGCGTAGTCGATCTGGTTGGCGTCCTTGTCGGACACATGGCCGTCCTGGTTGTAGGTGACGATCACGCCCCAGCCGTTGTCCGCTGCGGCGTCACCGCCGGCGGGGATGATCATGCCGAGCGTATCGGCGCCGCTGCCGGGCGGGTTGCCCCAGACCTGCTCGAGCAGCTTCTGGGTGTCGTCCGGCTTCAGGTAGCGGAACGCGTCGTTGAGCCTGAGTTGGGCGATGCCGCCGGGCAGTTCGATGTCGCCGCTTTGCGGCTTCAGCGACTGCATCACCGAGGCGGCGCTGTCCTGGGCCGGAGAAGGAGCCGCGCACAGCGCGAGCCCGCACAGCAGAGACAGTCTGAGGATGCGCATCGGCGTTTTTCCTGCGGAGTTGCGGCGGTCCCGCTATCGTAAACGGATGCGCTCAGCGATCCGGGGCAAGCGTCACATTTTCGCTATGCACTGAGGCCGGAGCGAGCGATTGCAGGATCGCCTGCCGGCGACGCTCGGCGGATTCGCGCCAGCGCGCGTAGCTCTGCTGCTGACTCGCGTAGTCGGCGCGCAGGCTCGCATACCGGGCAGGATCGTCGGCCCGGGCTTCCATCAGCTTGAGCATGAAGGCCGAGGTGCGCAGGCGGTTTTCGCGATCGTCGATTTGCTCGCGAATGTGTTGCAGCTCGTAAACCCGGCTGTCGTTTTCGGGCAAGCGGCCCATATGATCCCAGGCCGGCAGCTCCATGCCCATGGCTTCGTAGTCTTCGCGGCTGAGTTCGTAAGCCTGGCTTGAGCTGGAGATCGGTGCCAGCAGCAGACAGGCGGCAATCAGTAGCGGATGGCGACGGCGGCGAGACATGGACAGCCTCTTTGGCGAAAGCGGCATGAGGACACGACATGGGTGCCCATGCTGCTCCGGATGCCGGCGGGGTCGCCATGGTCAAGACATCGCAGTCCCGAGCTCATCGCAAAGCGGCGTTCACTGCGCCGCGTATCGCGTCCCAGGCCGGAGCCTGCGGCGACGCCGCATCGAAATGGCCGCCGTCGAACATCCGTTCGCTCACCGTATCGCCCGCCTGCCTTGCCGCCCGCGAGTAGGCGCACATCGACGCCGCGGAAACGATGGCATCGCGCCGCCCCTGAACCAGCCACTGCGGAACCCCGATCGGCAGCCGCGCCCGCGGCGAGGTCTGGGTATAGCGATCCGGCACGGTCTGCGGCGTGCCGCCGAGCAGCGGCTCGACCGAGGCGTGGCAGGAGCCGGCCGGGCCGATCCGGTACTGCGCGAGGTCAGTGATCGCGGCGAGGCCGATCGCGCCGCACAGCGGCAGCGGATCGCGGCCGCGGATCGCGCTGTCTTCCGGCAGGCGTGGCCGCGCGGCCAGCCACAAGGCCAGCTGGCCACCGGCGGAATGCCCCGCGGCAGCGACGCGCCGCAGGTCGAGACGGTAGCGGGGCGCCAGCGCCCGCAAGGTGTCGAGCGCGCTGCCGACGTCGAGGAAAGTCTGCGGCCAGCCGCCGCCGCTGTCGCCGAGACGGCGGTATTCGATGGTCCAGGTCGCATGGCCTTCGGCGCTGACCGCGGTGGCCAGATGGCTCATGTAGCGGTAGTCGTAATCGCTGAGCCAGCAGCCGCCGTGAATCAGCATCAGCACCGCAAAGGGGCCTTCGCCGGCAGGCATGCGCAGTTCGCCGAACTGCGAAGCGTCGCGGCCGTAGGCGATGCGCTCGCCGGCCGGCGGCAGCGGGCGTTGACTGAGTTCGGTCCAGGTCAGCATTCGGGGCTCCAGCTTGTAGGATGTCAGCAATGTGATCGCTATGAAGCACGGTAGGAGCGGACCTTGTCCGCGATGGGGGGCTCACCGGCGCAATCGCGGACAAGGTCCGCTCCTACAGTTGGTTTCAGACAACCCCTGCTGAGGCTCAGGTGACTTTCGCGCGGATCTGGTAGTGCGGCTGCCGCCAGCTGTCGGCATCGATGATCTCGCGCAGGGTGCTGGCTGCGTCCCAGACCTCGGCGTACGACAGGTACAGCGGCGTGAAGCCGAAGCGCAGGATGTCCGGCGCGCGCACGTCGCCGATCACGCCGCGCGCGATCAGCGCCTGCATGATCGGCCAGGCCTCGGCATGGCGCAGGCACACCTGGCTGCCGCGTTTTGCCGATTCCCGCGGCGAAACCAGCTCGAAAACGCCGGGCATCCATTGCTCCACCAGCGCGACGAAGCTCTCGCACTGAAGGATGGATTTCGCGCGCACTTGTTCCATGGACACGCCCGTCCAGACATCGAGCGCGGCATCGAGCGATACAATCGACAGGATCGCCGGCGTGCCGGCCAGCATTCGCGAAATGCCGGCGGCCGGCGCATAGACGGGAACAAAGTCGAAAGGTCTCTGGTGCCCGAACCAGCCGCTCAGCGGCGTCGACGCCTGGGCCTGCAGCCGCTGCGCGATGTACAGGAACGCCGGCGCACCCGGGCCGCCGTTGAAATACTTGTAACCGCAGCCGACCGCAAGATCGACATCGCATGCGGCGAGATGGATCGGCAGCGCACCGGCCGAATGGGCCAGATCCCACAGCATCAGGGCTCCGGCATTGTGGGCACGCTGCGTGATCGCGGCCATGTCGTAGAGCGCGCCGTTGCGATAGTTGACGTGGCTCAGCGAGACGACGGCGACACGCTCGTCGATCGCGGCCTCGATCTCGCCGGGCGACACGCTGCGCAGTTCGAGCCCGCCGCCGAGCAGGGCCGACAGGCCTTCGGCGATGTACAGATCGGTCGGGAAGTTTTCGCAGTCCGACAGGATCAGCTTACGGCCGGGCCGCAGCTTTACCGCCAGCGACAACAGCTTGAACAGGTTCACCGAGGTCGAGTCGCAGGCCAGCGTCTCGCCCTCGCGCGCGCCGATCAGCCGGCCGATCCTGTCGCCGACGCGTTGTGGCAGATCGACCCAGCCGGCGCTGTTCCAGCTGCGCACCAGGGCTTGCGACCAGTCGTGATCGAGCGTGCGGCGCACGCGATCCGCGGCGGCGCGCGGCATTGCGCCCAGCGAGTTGCCGTCGAGATAGATCGTGCCCGCCGGCAGCACGAACTGATCGCGCAGCGCGGCGAGCGGGTCCTGGCGATCGAGTTGCAGCAGGTGTTCGCGGGTCAGCATGGGGTTTCACCGTGATCTGGAATCCCGCTCCTTATGCCAGCTTGTTTAGGCCGCCGCTACGAAACCGGACGCGCGCTGTCGGCATCGCGGACAAGGTCCGCTCCTACAGGAATACTGCGCACCCTCGATTCCGCGACTGTAGGAGCGGACCTTGTCCGCGATTGCGCCGGTGAAGCCCGGGCTGGTCTCAGTACAATGAGCCTCAGCCGGAGATCTACCGCATGACCGACTATTACAGCGCCGAGCCCGAACGTCTGACGATCGCCGCCAACGGCATCGACTTCGTCTGCCTGGCGCTGGGTGAGGGGCCGCTGGTGCTGTGCCTGCACGGCTTCCCGGATCGGGCCGAGAATTTCGTTCCGCTGCTGCGCGATCTCGCCGCCGCCGGTTTTCGCGGCGTCGCGCCGTACCTGCGCGGCTACGCGCCGACCAGCATGCCGGACGACGGCGACTACACGATCACTGCGCTGGCGATGGACGTGATCGCGCTGATCGACCATCTGGGCGCCGAGCGCGCCGCGCTCGTCGGCCACGACTGGGGTGCGGCGGCGGCTTATGCAGCGGCGAATCTGCGGCCCGATCGGATCAGCAGGATCGTCTGCGCATCGGTGCCGCATCTGCGGCGCTTCATCCTGAGGCCGACGTTCGCGCAGATCCGGCGCTCGTCCTACATCCTGGCGTTCCAATTTGCCGGCATCGCCGAGCGCAGGCTGATGAAGGACGATTTCGCGCAGCTGGAAAAAGCAGTCGCGACCGCAGCGCCCGGCCTGGCTTTCAGCAATGCGGAATG
Source organism: Hydrocarboniphaga sp. (assembly GCF_028291725.1). Classification (GTDB taxonomy): domain Bacteria; phylum Pseudomonadota; class Gammaproteobacteria; order Nevskiales; family Nevskiaceae; genus Hydrocarboniphaga. The sequence goes on from NZ_JAQGNT010000095.1 coordinate 58,134, forward strand.
GTGGATCTCGCTGAAGGCTGCGTTCGCCGAGCCCGGCCGCCTGACGGCGGCACTGAGTTACTACCGCGGCCTGCGCAAGCTGTTCGGCGACGCCGAGCTATGGCGCCTGGCGACCGCACCGGTTGCGGTGCCGGCGCGGCTGATCTACGGCGCGCGCGACGGCGCCATCGGCGCCGAGATGTTCTCGCGCCAGGAGCACCTGTTCACGGCCGGCCTCGATATCCAGCGCATGGAAACCGGCCATTTCATGCAGATCGAACAACCGGCCGCGTTCGCGCAGCTGGTGATCGATTTCCTGCAGGCTTGACCTGCCGTCGGCGAGGCCCATCCCGGGTTTTACCCGGGGCTTGTTCGGGTCGGCCGCTACTTGACCGTGATCGTGATCTTGTCCGACTGGATGCTCGGATTGAACGGCTGGTGCTTCCAATCGCCGAATACCAGCTGCAGCGTGTGCTTGCCGGGCGTGAGCGTCAGCGTGGTTTCGGTCTGGCCCTTGCCGAAGTGCTTGATCTGATCCGTCATCGGCAGCGGCATGGTGTAGTCGATCGTCGGGCCGTCGATCAGCAGGTGATGGTGGCCGGTGCCCTCGACCTGGGTGCCGGCGGGCGCGATGCCCATCGCGGCCAGGCCGAACACCACGGTGACCGGCGAGCTGACGGTGTCGCCGTCCTTCAGTGTCGGGAAGTAGACCTTGGCGCCGGCCGGCGCGGCGGTCGGCAGGTTGAGCTTTTCGGCGGCGTAGTTGCCGGCCTGCTGCTTGGCCATGCTCTTGTAGTCGACCTTGTCGGCGGCAATGGCGGGCAGCGAGGCGAAAACCAGCAGGGAGAGGGCGAGGGTGCGGCTCTTCATCATGGGATGAGTTCCTTGAGTTCCTAAAGAAGGGGGTGAGCGGGGGTGGTCAAATCATACTGCCATCAGCCGGAGATGGCGGTATGACCATCTAATGTCTATACTGGCCGCGTTTGTTGGGGGCGCCCACCGGTTGGCGCCATGAGTTCGGGTCTCACTACGGCCCCACTTTTCCGCAAACCTCGCGGTACGCGCTATCGGCGCTGTTCCTCGATTCCCATTTTCAGCGGCCTGAACCGGTTCGCCCACGCACTGCCGTGGCGCAGGCGCGTTCAGGAGTCACACCTACATGCTGTTTGAAGAACTGGGCCTTGAAGAAGGCCTGCTGCGCGCTGTTGCGCAAGAAGGTTACACCACGCCGACGCCGATCCAGGCCCAGGCAATCCCGGTCATCTTGAAAGGCGGCGATCTGCTTGCGGCCGCCCAGACCGGCACCGGCAAGACGGCGGCTTTCACGCTGCCGCTGCTCCACAAGCTCAGCCAGCGTCGTGCCGAAGGCGGCAAAACCCTGTCGAAGAAGCCGCTCGCGCTGGTGCTGACGCCGACGCGCGAACTCGCGGCCCAGGTCGCCGAAAGCGTGCGCACCTATGGCGGCCATATCGGGCTGAAGACCACCGTGATTTTCGGCGGCGTCAGCATCAACCCGCAGATCGACATCCTGCGCAACGGCGTCGACATCCTCGTCGCCACGCCGGGCCGCCTGCTCGACCACGTCGGCCAGCGCACCATCGACCTGTCCGCGGTCGAAGTGCTGATCCTGGACGAAGCCGACCGCATGCTCGACATGGGCTTCATCCATGACATCAAGCGCGTCATCGCGCAGCTGCCGAAACAGCGCCAGAACCTGATGTTCTCGGCGACGTTCTCCGACGACATCCGCAAGCTGGCGACCGGCTTCCTGCACAACCCGACGACCATCGACATCGCGCCGCGCAACTCGGCGGTCGAGACCATCGAGCAGCGCATCGTGTTCGTCGACAAGGCGCGCAAGAGCGAGCTGCTGGCCTATCTGATCAGCAGCAGCAACTGGCAGCAGACGCTGGTGTTCGCACGCACCAAGCACGGCGCCAACCGCCTGGTCGAAAAGCTCAACAAGTGGAACATCACCGCGGCTGCGCTGCACGGCAACAAGAGCCAGAACGCGCGCACCAAGGCGCTGGCCGACTTCAAGACCGGCGGCGTCCGCGTGCTGGTGGCGACCGACATCGCCGCTCGAGGCCTGGACATCGAGCAGCTGCCGCACGTGGTCAACTTCGAGTTGCCGAACGTGCCGGAAGACTACGTGCATCGCATCGGCCGCACCGGCCGCGCCGGCGAAAGCGGCGAGGCGATCTCGCTGGTGTCCAGCGACGAGCACGATGATCTGAAGGCTATCCGCCGCCTGCTGAAGAAGGAGCTGCCGGGCTTCATCGTCGAAGGCTTCGAGCTCGGCAGCAAGAGCCTGAATCCGGAACCGGAAGAGGCGCCGCGTCCGCCGATGCAGCCGCGCGGCCGTCATGGCGGCCAGGGCCAGCGTCATGGCCAGCGCTCGGCGCCGGCGGCCGGTCAAGGCCAGCCGCGCGCCCAGCGCGACGGACAGACTGCGGCTGCGCGCGGCCCGCGCCCCGAGCGCGCCGAGCCGGGCCCGAGCATCAACGTCAATCGTGGCGGTGAGCCGGGCAACTCGCATCGTCGCGGCGGCGGTGACAACCGTCCGCGCGGCGCTGCCGATGGCAACCGCGCCGGCGGCCCGCCGCCGAATCGCGGCGGTGGTGCCGGCCGTCCGAACTCGAGCCCGCGCGGCCCGCGTTAAGCGCCGTTGATGCAACAAAAAAGGCGGCGCAGATTGCGCCGCCTTTTTTGTGCGGTTTTGTAGGTTGGGGTGAGCGCAGCGAACCCCAACATTCGTCCGCGCCGATGTTGGGGTTCGCGATGCTCACCCCAACCTACTCATCTCGCGCACACCTTCCGGTGACCCGAGGATCAGCCGATCCGCCGGGCGATGCGCGAACAGGCCGACCGTCACCACGCCCGGGATCGTATTGATCGCGGTCTCCAGCGCGCGCGCGTCGCTGATCGTCAGCCCGCGCACGTCGATAATCGGGTTGCCGTTGTCGGTGATCACGTTCTCGCGCAGCACCGGCTCGCCGCCGAGCTTGACCAGCTCGCGCGCGACGAAGCTGCGCGCCATTGGCAGCACCTCGACCGGCAGCGGGAATTTGCCGAGCACGTCGACCAGCTTGGATTCGTCGGCGATGCAGACGAAGACCTTCGACGCGCCGGCAATGATTTTCTCGCGGGTCAAGGCGGCGCCGCCGCCCTTGATCAGCTCGAGCCGGTAGTTGGCCTCGTCGGCGCCGTCGACGTACACCGACAGCGGGCCGGAGCTGTTCAGATCGACGACCCTGAAGCCGTGCTTTTTCAGCCGCTCGGTGCTGGCCTCAGAAGACGAGACCGCGCCGGCGATATCGAAGTGGTTTTCGGCCAGCAGATCGATGAAATGGTTGACGGTGGAGCCGGTGCCGACGCCGAGCATTTCGCCCTGCACGACATAACGGAGCGCCGCTTCGGCGGCCTTGCGCTTGGCCAGATCCTGGCTCATCAGGTTTCTCTCTAGGTGTAGGGACGGTCGCCGAACAGCGCGCTGCCGACGCGGACCAGGGTGCTGCCCTCGGTGATCGCGGCTTCCAGATCGTCCGACATGCCGGCGGAGATCGTGTCGAAGTCGCTGACACTGTGCGGCCGCTGCTGTTCCAGCTGCGATTTTACCTGCTGCGCGAGTTCGCGCAGCGCCGCATAGGGTTTGCGCGCTAGGGCCGGACCGGCAGCGTCGTCCAGCGGCGCCGGGATCGCCATCAGTCCGCGCAGGCGCAGCTGCGGCAGCGCGGCGATGGCCAGGCACAATTCGGCGGCGTCTTCAGGCGCGCAGCCTGCCTTGCTCGCTTCGCGCGAAATGTTGACCTGCACGCAAACTGACAGCGGCGGCAGCTCCGCCGGTCTTTGTGCTGACAGGCGTTCGGCGATCTTCAGCCGGTCGACGCCGTGCACCCAGTCGAAGTGCGCGGCGATATCGCGGGTCTTGTTCGACTGGATCGGGCCGATGAAATGCCAGACCGGCCGCGGCCCCAGCGCCGCGATCTTGGGCAGCGCTTCCTGCAGATAGCTCTCGCCGAAATCGCCAACGCCGAGCCGCTGCGCCGCACGCAGGCTGGCGACATCCACGGTCTTCGACACCGCGAGCAGGCGCACGCCTTCGCGCGCTCGTCCAGACGCTGTGCAGGCTTGGTCGATGCGGGCGCTGACGAGTTTCAGACGGGCGGCGAGGTCGGGCATCCGTAGTGGGGGCGGCGTGCATTGCGGGGTCTGTGGAATGCCGATAGTGTCTCGTCGGACCAGATCTCGCCACAAGACAGGGGCCTCAGAGCCGATGGATATCGCGCAACTGCTGACTTTCGGCGTGCAGCAAGGTGCGTCCGATCTGCATCTTTCGGCGGGTGTGGAGCCGATGATCCGGGTTGACGGCGACGTCAAGCGCATCAATCTGCCGCCACTGGATCAAAAAGACGTTCATGGCATGGTCTACGACATCATGAACGACAAGCAGCGCAAGGCTTTCGACGAATTTCTGGAGTGCGATTTCTCTTTCGAGATTCCGGGGCTGGCGCGCTTCCGTGTCAACGCCTTCAACCAGGCGCGCGGCGCCGGCGCGGTATTCCGCACGATCCCGTCCAAGATCCTGTCGCTGGAAGAGCTCAAGTGCCCGCCGATCTTCCGCGAACTGTCCGATACGCCGCGCGGGCTGATCCTGGTCACCGGCCCGACCGGCTCGGGCAAGTCGACCACGCTGGCGGCGATGGTCAACCACAAGAACGAGACCGAGTACGGCCACATCCTGACGATCGAGGACCCGATCGAGTTCGTGCATCAGCCGAAGAAATGCCTGATCAACCAGCGCGAAGTGCATCGCGACACATTGGGCTTCAACGAAGCGCTGCGCTCGGCGCTGCGCGAGGACCCGGACACGATTCTGGTCGGCGAGCTGCGCGATCTGGAGACGATCCGGCTGGCGCTGACCGCCGCCGAAACCGGCCATCTGGTGCTCGGCACGCTGCACACTTCGTCGGCGGCCAAGACCATCGATCGCATCGTCGACGTGTTCCCGGCGGCGGAAAAGGAAATGGTCCGATCGATGCTGTCCGAAGGTCTGCGCGCGGTGATTTCGCAGACGCTGATGAAGAAGAAAGGCGGCGGTCGTATCGCGGCGCACGAGATCATGCTCGGCACGCCCGCGATCCGTAACCTGATCCGCGAGAACAAGATCGCGCAGATGTATTCCTCGATCCAGACCGGCCAGAAAGACGGCATGCAGACGCTGGAGCAATGCCTGCGCGATCTGGTCAAGCGCGGGCTGGTTGATGTCGGCGAGGCCAAGCGCAAGTCCAACAAGCCGCTGGAGCTGAGCTGACATGGGACCGATCTAATGGAGCGCGATCAGGCGATCAAGCTGGTGCAGCAGCTGCTGTTGCTGATGAAGCAGCGATCCGGCTCCGACCTGTTCCTGACGGCGGGCTTTCCGCCGGCGATCAAGATCGACGGCAAGCTGACGCCGGTGATGGAAAGACCGCTCTCCGCGGAAGATTCGGCGGTGGTGATCCGCGCGATCATGAACGATCGCCAGGTCAAGGAATTCGAAGCGAGCAGCGAATGCAATTTCGCAATCGCGCCGCCGGGCATCGGCCGCTTCCGCGTCAACGCTTTCGTGCAGCAGGGCCGGGTCGGCGGTGTGTTGCGAACCATCAACACCACGATCCCGAAGTTCGAGGAACTTGGCCTGCCGACCAGCCTGCAGGATGTGGTGATGGCCAAGCGCGGCCTGGTGCTGATGGTCGGCGCCACCGGCTCCGGCAAGAGCACCTCGCTGGCGGCGATGGTCGGCTACCGCAACGACAACTCGCAGGGCCACATCATCACGATCGAAGACCCGATCGAGTTCGTGCATCCGCACGGCGGCTGCGTGGTCACCCAGCGCGAGGTCGGCGTCGATACGCAGAGCTGGGACATGGCGCTGAAGAACACGCTGCGCCAGGCGCCGGACGTGATCCTGATCGGCGAGATCCGGGCACATGAAACCATGGAGTATGCGATCAACTTCGCCGAAACCGGCCATCTGGTGCTGGCGACGCTGCATGCCAACAGCGCCAACCAGGCGCTGGATCGCATCATCAATTTCTTCCCCGAAGAAAAGCGTGACCAGCTGCTGATGGACCTGTCGCTGAATCTGCGCGCGATCATCTCGCAGCGCCTGGTACGCAAGGAAGGCGGCGGCCGCGCGGCGGCGATGGAGATCCTGCTGAATTCACCGCTGATTTCGGATCTGATCTTCAAGGGCGAAGTGTCGAGCATCAAAGAGGTGATGAAGCGCTCGAACGAGCAAGGCATGATCACCTTCGACCAGTACCTGTTCCAGCTTTTCGAAAGCGGCGATATCACCTACGAAGAAGCCTTGCGCAACGCCGATTCGCAGAACGAACTGCGCCTGCGGGTGAAGCTCGAATCCAAGCGCGCCAGCCAGGATCTGCATGCCGACGAGACGGTGAAAAGCATGGGCATGAAGCCGGGGCCAGACGAACCGCTGCGCCATCGCTGAGCGAGTCCGGCGATGATCAAATTACTGCCGTACCTGAAGCTCGCCGCGGACAAGAACGGGTCCGACCTGTTCTTCAGCAACGGTGCGCCGCCGATGCTGAAGATCGAGGGCGAGATGCTCGCGGTCGGCAAGACCATCCTGACCGAAGAATTTCTGCGAGACCTGATTTACAGCGTGCTGACGCCCGGGCAGCAGGCACAGCTGGCGCGCGAGCTGGAGCTGGACCTGGCACTGCAGACCGGCTCGCTCGGGCGGTTTCGCGTCAACGTTTTCTATCAGCGCGGTGCCATCAGCATGGTGCTGCGCCACGTCAAGGCCGAAGTGCCGCAGCTGGACGCGCTCGATCTGCCCGAGGCGCTGAAGCCGCTGATCATGCAGAAGCGCGGCCTGATCCTGATGGTCGGTGCGGCCGGCTCGGGCAAGAGCACGACCCTGGCAGCGATGATCAATCATCGCAACGAGAATGCCGGCGGCCACATTCTGACGATCGAGGACCCGATCGAGTTCGTGCATCCGAACCGGCGCTCGATCGTCAATCAGCGCGAAGTCGGGCAGGACACGCACAGCTACGAGCGCGCGCTGATCAGCGCGATGCGCGAGGCACCCGACGTGGTGCTGATCGGCGAGGTGCGCTCACGCGAAACCATGGACGCTTGCGTGCAGCTGGCCAATACCGGCCATCTGGCGCTGTCGTCGCTGCATGCCAACAACGCATCGCAAGCGCTGCAGCGCGTCGTCAATCTATATCCGCAGGATCGTCGCGACCAGCTGTACCTGGACTTGTCGCTGACCTTGCGAGCGGTGGTTTCGCAGCGGCTGGTGCGGCGCAAGGACGGCAAGCGCTGCGCTGCGGTCGAGGTGCTGATCAATACGCCGTTCATGCAGGACCTGATCCTGAACCGCCGCATCGACGAGATTCCGCAGGCGATGGATCAGTCGTCCCAGGGCGGCATGCAGACTTTCGATCAGTCGCTGCACCAGTTGTGGAAGCGCGGCCTGATCGAACTCGACGAAGCGCTCGACAACGCCGATTCGCGCTCCAACCTTGAAGCGAAAATCAATTTCGGCGGGTAGGGCGGGTCGCGACCCGCCGATTCAACCGGCGCGCCAAAAGAGGCGGGTCGCGACCCGCCCTACGGTGTCTGGATCGCGAGTTTTGCTGGGCGGCGGCGGCTCGACTTCGTGCCCAGCTCCAGTGCTTGCAACGATGCCGTGATCGCGGCCTGATAGCGCGGAAAGTCGGAGAAATCCGCATTCGCCGGCACATGGATCGGTGCGCCGTAGCAGATGTCGATGCGCGTGAACGGCTTCGGCAGGCGGAACGAATCCCAACTCGGGAACGACCAGTAGCGCCGCGGCAGCGTCAGGTAGGGCACCACCGGAACGCCGGCGAGACGCGCCATCTCGATGATGCCGGGCTTGACCTCGAAGGCCGGGCCGTTCGGGCCATCCACGGTGACCGCGCCGGGCAGGCCGGCACGCAGGCGGTCGATCATCTCGTCCTTGGCCAGCTTGCCGCCCTTGTCGCGGCCGTCCTTCTTTCTGGAGCTGCCGCGCACGACTTCGTGGCCGAGCTTGCGGCACAGGTAGCTGGCCGGATCGCCATCGCGCGAGCGCGACACGATCACGCAATGGCGTTTCGCGGACTGCGCGAGAATTCCGGAGAAAAGATTCTGATGCCAGATCGCGAGCACGTAGCCGTCGGCGGGGCCGGTGCCGGGCGCGATCGGCGGTTTGGCCGAGCGGAATCGATAGGTCGACGCCAGCGCCCGGACCAGCAGATAAGCGAAGAAAAGCAGGTAGCGATTGATGGGGACGTCTCCAGCGCGTAACCCGTGGGCGATGAGCCCCTCGGGGTGATCCGCGGGTGGAACACGGCGCGCGATGCGGTGGGACGCGGGCTGATGGAGCTGAGTCTGATGATGCGCGGAACACATTGCATCGCGTCGAGCTTTAGCTTAACGCGTTGGCGCAGGTCCGGTCGGGCTGGCTGATGTGGAATTTGCGCGTTCTGGGGGATGAGGCTTTGCATAGACAAGGCAATCGTCGCTGCGTTCGCCCGAGTTAGCATATTTGCTCTTTGCTTACACCCTGACGTCGAAGCCTAGGCTTCTGGCCCGTTCACGAAGAGCTGCTGTCATGGTCACCCATTTCTTGCGCCGCGCGACACACCCTTGGATTTTTCTGCTGCCGTTGCTGCTCTCCGCGTGCGCGAATGCCGGCACCGAGCCCGGGCCCGAGTCGATCGCGGCCACCCAGGCCGCCGCGCCGGCGAGCTTTGAGCAGAGCGCAGACGATGCCTACGCCTACGCACTGCCGCTGTTTGAGCTCGCCGCGGCACGCAAGGCCGCCTTCGATACGCTGGTTCAGCAGCCGAATGTGTTCACACACCGGCGGATGCTGTCCAACGCGCAATCGCGCACGGTGACGACGCCGAACGCCGACACGCTGTACTCCTCGGCCTGGTTGCTGCTGACTGAGGCGCCCCTGCAGATCGACATCCCGGCCAGCGGCGCACGCTATTTTTCGCTGGCGCTGATGGATTTCTACTCGAACAACATCGACGTCCTCGGCACGCGTCGCGACGGTGGTGTGGCAAAGCGGTTCTGGATCGCGCCGCCCGGCTGGCAGGGCAGCGTGCCGGCCGGTGTCGAGCTGATCCGTTCGCCGACCCGGTCGCTGTGGGCGCTGGGCCGGACCTACGTGCGCGATCAGGCCGATCTGCCCGCGGCTTGGGCGGTGCAGAACCAGCTGCATATCGCCGCGGTCGACGGCGGCAAGTCGGTGTCGCCCCCGGCGTCGGTCAGCCAGACCGTGCCTGGGCTGACCGACTGGGAAGGTTTTTTCGACTATGCCGACTGGTTGCTCGCAGAATGCCCGCTGCCTGCCGCGAGCGCGGCGCTGACACGGCTCGGTCTCGGCACCGGGCATTTCGATGCCGCGGCTTTCAGCGCCAGCGAACGCGAGGCGCTGGCCGCCGGCGCACAACGCGCCTACCAGCGCGCCAGCAGCGGCTCGCTGGGCGGCACGCCCGAGCAGGGCTGGGTCTATCCGAAGCCTGGCCTCGGCGACTTCGGCAGCGACTATGGCTACCGCGCGACCGTCGCGCTGGTCGGCCTGGGAGCGCTGCCGCTGAAGGAGGCGGTTTATGTGTTCGGCGCTGGCGATACCGCGACGCCGCAGCGCTACGACGGCAATCAGGACTACACGTTGCGCTTCCCCTCCGGCCAGTTGCCGCCGGCCAGGGCGTTCTGGTCGGTGACGCTGTATCAGCCCGAAGCGAACGGAAACCTGTTTTTCTACGACAACGAGCAGAAGCGTTACGCGATCGGTGATCGCACGCCGGATCTGGTCTATGGCAGCGACGGCTCGCTGACGCTGCACGTCGGACACCGCGACCCGGGCGGGCAGGCGAGCGCCAACTGGCTGCCGGCGCCGGCGGGGCCGTTCGCACTGGTACTCCGTGCCTATCTGCCGGACGCCAGTCTGGTCGACGGCCGTTATCGGCTGCCGGCGGTGCTGCCACAATAGCCAGTGCACTCCCCGATATGGTTGCTTTCTGTCCGGGCGATCACTACAATTCGCGCCCTCACGAGGTTTGCCGTGGCTGTCGCCGACGTTGGTACAACGCGGCGGGCAAACTGAACTATAACGACCCACATGCGTGGGCTAGCTGGATGACATTGATGAAAACCTTCATGGCGAAGGGCGAGACCGTCAAGCGCGACTGGTACATCGTCGACGCGGACGGCAAGACGCTCGGCCGACTGGCCACCGAAATCGCCCGCCGCCTGCGCGGCAAGCACAAGCCCGAATTCACCCCGCACGTCGACACCGGCGATTACATCGTCGTGATCAACGCCGCGAAGTTGGCCTTCACCGGCAACAAGATGAACGGCATGGACGGCAAGATCTACTGGCGCCACACGATGCACCCGGGCGGCATCAAGCAGACGGCACTGTCTGACATGATGGCCAAGCACCCCGAGCGCGTGCTCGAGAAGGCGGTCAAGGGCATGCTGCCCAAGGGCCCGCTGGGCTACGCCAACTATCGCAAGCTCAAGGTGTATGCCGGTGCCGAGCACCCGCACACCGCGCAGCAGCCGCTGCCGCTCAACATCTAAACCGGTCCCGACATCATGGCTCAGCCCACCAATCAGAATTACGGCACCGGCCGCCGCAAGTCCGCCGCGGCCCGCGTGTTCATCAAGCCGGGTTCCGGCGTGATCACCGTCAACAGCAAGACGCTCGAACAGTATTTCGGCCGCGAAACCAGCCGCATGCTGGTCCGTCAGCCGCTGGAACTGGTCGATGCGGTCACCCGCTTCGACATCTACATCACGGTTGCCGGCGGCGGCCCGTCCGGCCAGGCCGGCGCGATCCGTCACGGCATCACCCGTGCGCTGATCCAGTACGACGAAACGTTGCGCAAGACGCTGCGTGATGCCGGCCTCGTCACCCGCGACGCACGTGAAGTCGAGCGTAAGAAGGTCGGTCTGCACAAGGCCCGCCGCGCGCCACAGTACTCCAAGCGCTAAGGCGCTTTGCTCTTCGGGTGCTTCGCCTGGTTTCCGGGCGAAGCCCTTGGAGAGAGTTTTTGGAGGCATTAGACTGGTCGTCCAGCCTGCTGCTTCTCACAAGGTTTCTGTTGGGGGATCGTCTAATGGTAGGACAACAGTCTCTGACACTGTTTATCTAGGTTCGAGTCCTAGTCCCCCAACCAATAAGTTGTCCGAAGCCGTCCGATACCGTCCCGCTTCGATTCTAAACCCCGCTGGTGCGGGGTTTTTTGTGCCCGTAACTTCCCGGTGGCGCCGAGCAAAGCCGGAAAAGCCTGTGTAGTAATTTGTGTAGTAAAGGTGGCGAGACGAAGCCATTTACTACACGCTCCAGGAGAAGTTCCAACCTGGTACTACATTATGGGAATCAAGTTGACGGACCTGGAAGTCCGTAACGCCAGGCCACGGCAGGAAAAATACGCATTGTCGGCCGGCCATGGCCTCACCCTGATCGTGATGCCTGACGGCTCGAAATACTGGCGCCTAGGCTATCGCTTTGGCGGCAAGCCGAAGATGATCGTCGTCGGCAAGCCCTACCCGGAGACGACCCTGAAAGGCGGCAGTCGCCGGAGCCGCGGCGCAAGATGATGCAGGACTGGGCCGATCTGCTTGACCGTATGGCGTCCGGTGAAAGCAAGGTAACGCCGATCCGGCGCGGCGCAGGCCAAACCCTGATGGCCACTTGAAAGTGTGGCATGCGTGCCTTGCTCAAATTATCCGCTCCGATGGCGGGCTTGGGGCCGCTTACGGCGTGAAGCGGACGATCAGCGAATGGCTCAAACGCCAGCCTTACAGCGCGGAGCCAACCAAGCGCCTCGCAAGCAGCCATTGAACGAAGTTTTCTTTGATGGCATGCCCTCAGTTCACTGACGAATGACCAGCCCACCGATTCAACTCTCCGCCGACGCTCCGTTGCGCAAGCTCAGCGCGGATGCGGTGAAACGCCTGGACGCCGAATCGGTCGCGGAAGCCGATGAGGCACCGGCGCATGCGGCACATCGCTGACGCCAATCTGCTGCTGCCGGTACTGACCGAGGGTCACGCCCACCGGGGGCCGGCCATAGAGTGGTGGGAAGGCTGTGCCGACGGCACCGTCGCGCTGGGCGATCCGATCGGCGCCACCGCCGCGCTGCTGATCGGCGCCGTGCTCGACGAGTTGGAGGGCGCGATCTCAAGCGCGCCATCGTTACGATGTGCGCGGCGGGCGGAATGGCGCCCACCATGCTCATCGAGCGGCTGTGACAGCGATCCCGCGAACGCCTGTTAGCGATCGCAGCTGTCACAAAATTGAAACAAATACGGCCTTGGTGATTACGGCTTTAGACTATGGGTAAGCCCATATCAAATGGGATAAAGGGCGAAGCGTCCACGTTTGCTTAGTGCGTTCCGCTATTCCTCTGCGGGTGCCCTTTTATATGCCGATTGACTTGGAGTTTGTTATGCCGGCCGCACATCCGCGTTATGCAGGTAAGTCCGACGAGCAAGAGGTTTTGATCGGCCTGTATCTCCAGCCGATATTAAATCCGAAGGGCGACCTCGAAGGCTTGCTGATCGAGGTCGGCGGCGCGCCTGCGCAGATCGTTATCGACCCGAATGAAGAAGCTGAGTTTTTCGATGGTATTTCGGTGGGTCAGTCCCTGAAAGTAAAAGCTGCACCGGTGGCGCCATCTCCAAAGGGCGAGCCCGTCCATCCCGTCTTTCGTTTTCATGCCCTGCAGGCTGTCGATGGGAAGAAACCGAATGGCGGCAAAAAGACCGGCGTATTTAAGGGCAAGGTGTTGCGATTGAATTTTGCCAAGCATGGCCTTCCGAACGGCGTCATTCTCGACACTGGCGATTTCATTCATCTCCGCCCACGCGGCTTCATCGACGCGGGCTTGAACATTGGCGACAGCGTAAAGGCCTCGGGAAGAGCTAAAAAAATGGCAAAAGGCGGCTTTGTCGTTGAAGCTGCCGAGGTCAATGGCGTAGCGATCGAAGCGCACAAGTAGACTACTTAAAAGCAAAAGACGTTACGGACTGGGCGGGCCTGTGGCTTCGAGCACACCGTGGCGATGCAGCCATCATTCGAAGACGCGCTAAATCGAAACATTTCCTTGATACCTTGTGGGTGATCAATGGGGATCGTGGCGCGACATGGGGCACAGATGAAGGCAGCGGATAGCCCTCAGTACATTTCCTGCGAGCATTGGGACGTGCTGACGGTCGGACCCAAAGGGCCGGTTCTCATGCGTCCTTACGTCCGGCTTCCGGACGGCAAGGACACGGCGCCGTTTCCGAACTGGTTTTCGCTGAGCCTGGCTGAAGCCGATCACTTGATGGAGCAACTGAGGCGGTTGCGCGCACTGCGAGCGACTTAGTTGCAACCGGGACGCTCGACACGCATGGTGCTTGATTCGTCGAAGTTCATATCCAGCAGAATCCATCCAATGACGATCTTCTCCCATGACGATTTCAATGGCCGGCACCGCTTGAAGCGTCGATACCTTTACTCCGCTATGACTTTCGTTGCCGGTGTCGCATTTGGGCTGGTGCTTCCGCACCTGATCTAGATCCTTGGGCCGTGCACCAAGCTAACGCCCATACGCATCATCACAAAGCCGATGCAGCTCCCCGAACGCATCCGCCAGCTTCGGCAGATCGTCCGGCTGCGGTGCGAGCACCGCGGTATCGCCGATCTGCTTGCTGTCGTCGTGGTCGCCGCCCTTGGTTTCGAGTTCGATGCAGTCGGTCGTCGCCTGGCAGTACAGGCCGACTGATGGGCCACCCTGCCATACCGGTACGACGTCGGCGATCGGAACGATCTGGCGTACGAGTTCGCCGCCGTCGACGGCTTCGCGGCTGATGGTCAGCTCGCAGCCGTCTTTTGAGAAGCGGTACGACCACAGGAAGAATTGCCCGCTGCGCTGCCAGCCGTCGCCGGCCTGGCGATTGAGTTTTTCCAGGATGAAGCGGTTGGCGTCGCGGCGTTCGGTAGAGGTTTTGTCGCTGCCGCCGAAGGCGCACAGCAGCGGCAGCAGGCTGAGGGCGGCCAGGGTTTTGGCGATTGCACTGGTGCGGTTCAAGACCGGGGTTCCGTGGCGGCGAGTTCTTTCAGACGCGCCCGGCGCGCGGCGGGTTCCAGCTTGCCCAGGATGCTGGCCGCTTTATAAAACGCGGGCCAGTCGGCGTTGTTTTGGTGGAACAGCGCGGCGAAGGCCGGCACCCATTGGTCGTAGAGGCCGAAGGGCAGCAGCCGCGCGTTGTTGAGCGGTTCGTCGAAGAAGCCGTCGTAGCCCTTGTAGCCGGCCCACTGGGTGTCGCGCAGCCGGTGGTAGCGGCTGATCAGGCGATCGAACTCGGTCTGCTTCGCGGCGCGCAGCTCGGCGCGGTCCTGAGTGGCGGCGTAGGCTTTTTCCAGGCGTTGGCGTGCGTCGAGTATCAGCTCGACGAAATCGTGGCTGCGTTTTTCGCGGGCCGCTTCGTCAGCGGAGTTGAGGCCACGCGCTGCGCCGTAGTCGCTCAGGCCCTGCTGCTCGACGAAGTTGGCGAAGGATTCGTTGAACGCGGTGTCGTTCTTGACGTAGAGCTTCTGGTGGCCAAGCTCGTGGAACAGTGTGCCGATCAGCTGCGCGTCGGACCAGCGCAGCATCGTGTTGATCACCGGGTCGTTGAACCAGCCCAATGTGGAGTACGCGGCGACGCCGCCGATTTCGGTCTCAAAACCCTGGGCGCGCAGGTCGGCGGCATGTGATTCTGCCGCCTTCTCGTCGTAGAAGCCGCGGTAGGCGAGGCAGCCGGCGATCGGGAAGCAGGATTCGACCGCGTCCAGCGAGAACTCCGGCGTGGCGAACACGTTCCAGACCACGTAGTCGCGGTGCACGTCGGAGTACAGGGTGTAGCTCTTGTTGTCGGGCAGGTGCAGCGCGGTGACCGCGTAGCGGCGCGCGTCCTGCACCTTGGCCAGACGCTCGCGCAGGCGTGTATCGCGCGAGGGGTCGTGCACGACGTCGGCGATCGGCTCGCGGCTGGTCATCAGCTGGTACTGGCCGCGGGCGAGCTGCAGGTAGTAGCTGGTGGTGGCGCAACCGGTGAGCGTCAGCAGCGTGCCGAGTGCTGCTGCGACCCATGTGGTGCGGGGCGTCATTCCCGCGAAGGCGGGAATGACGGGCGGCGAATGTTTGGATGTCACTGCGCCGATTGCTGCTTGTCGAGCCAGACGACCAGGCCCTGGGCATTGAGATCCAGATCGAACTCCAGCCATTCGCGGGCCAGAGCTTCCGGAATGTCGACGCGGCGGCGCCGCAGTTCGGCAAAGCTCCAGTCGTACAGCGCCTGCTTGATCGCCGGCTGGCGGTCCGCGCCACGGGCCTCGACGCTCATCGCCAGGTGCTGGTAGTCGATCAGGCCTGCGCGCAGTTCGTGCGCCAGGCGTGGCACCTCGTCGACGGCGCCGTAGTGGGTCAGGTACATGCGTTGCGGCGCGTAGCTCAGGTAGCGGTCCAGTGTCCGCTCCCAGGCCTCGGGCTCGAACTGCACCGGTGTGGTCGTCGGCATCAGCCAGGGGCCGGCCGGGCCGTCGAATGCGCGGTATGACAGGCCGAAGGTGTCGCCGGTGAAGAAGCCCTGGCTGACGGCGTCCCACACCGAGAAGTGATGGCGTGCGTGGCCGGGTGAGTCGATGAATACCAGCTCGCGGCCGGCCAGGTTCAGGCGATAGCCGTCGTCGGCGACGATCATGCGCGACTCGTCGGCGGACAGGATTTCACCGTAGATGGCCTGCATCGCGGCTTCGCCGTAAACCGCGGTTGCGCCGGCGATCAGCTTGCTGGGGTCGATCAGGTGGCGGGCGCCGCGCGGGTGCGCTACCAGCTGGGCGTTCGGCAGCTCGCGCATCAGCCGGCCGGCACCGCCGGCATGGTCCAGGTGCACATGCGTCGGGATCAGGTAGCGCACTTGCTCGCGGGCAATGCCCATCTGCTCGAGCCGCGCCAGCAGGCCGGGCACGCCGTGCGAGGTGCCGCATTCGATCAACGCGGCCTCGCCGCCGTGTTGCAGCAGGTAGCAGCAGGCCAGGCCCGGGCGCTGCTGCTCGGTATCGATGCAGGTGATGCCATGGCCCAGATCCTGGGCCGCCGGCAGCCGCGGGCTAGTCGTGCTCATGCGGGGTGCAGCGCGGCGCTAGCGGTTGATAACGGTCGGCTCCGGCGCCGGCGGGCGCCGCACCAGGTCGACCAGGTCTTCGCGCCGATAGATGCCGAGCTTGCGGTAGATGCGCGACGCATGGTTGGCCACCGTCGACACCGCGATGTCGTACTGGCGTGCGACGCTCTTGAAGGTTTTGCCGTTGCCGAGCGCCCGCGCGATCTGCTGCTCGCGGGGCGATAGGCCGTCCAGCGGCAGCGGGCGGCGCGCGTGCAGCTGAAACAGATTGCCCAGCGGCGAGATGCGGAAATGCAGCGGGCCCTGGAAGAAGGCCTCGTCGCCTTCCAGTGCCGGCGCCGGGATCGCGAACGGCAGCCGCGCGAAATCGGGCTTGGCCGCGCTCTGCTTGGCGACGAGATCGCGGAAGCGGCTGCTGGCCGCGTACACCGTGCCGTGCGAATCGACCACCGCCGCGCTGCCGCGATTGGTGCGGCCCAGCGACAGCAGCCATTCGTCGCGCTGGATGTACTGGTGCAGCGACAACGCGCCCGCTTCGGCCAGATGGCGCAGCGCGCGGCCGAACAACGCGGCCGATGGGACGGCGTTGGTGAAGTACAGCAGCAGCACGCTGTGCAGTGCGTCGCCGCGATGCAGCTGTCTTTCGGCAAGTACCGCCCTGGCGCCGGCGGCGCCACGGGCGGCGAGCGTGGGCGGCACTGGCGCGATCGTCGACATGCCGTCGCCCGCCGCCAGATTCAGCGCGATCAACTGGGCGCGCTCGATGCCCAGCTCCGGCGGGTAGATCGAGAACTCGCCGATGTTGCCGTCGGAGCGGGTCAGCCAGGCGCCGCCGACGGCGCCGCTCCACAGTGCGACTTCGCGCAGCGCGTGGCTGCGGAAGTCCTGCCATTCGCACTCGACCGCGAGCCGGTAGAGCGTCGGGATCAAGTCATCGAGGCTGCGCGCATCCGCTGCCGCCAAATGGTCCGCCATGCAGTCCCTCGCACTGGTTTTACAGCCTGATTTCAGCGGCGCGGAATCTGGCCGCTAGAGGCTGGTCCGACTCCGATGTCGTAGTGTAGATATACCATGCTGGGGGGCGGGACGCAGAGAGGGTAGGCCCCCGGTTGCGCATCGACGGTACAGGTCGGCAAAGGGTCGCCGATCTACGGTTCGATCTTCAGATGCGACAGATCCACGTCGCGGATCACTGCGGTGAACGACAGCTGGTCCTGCACCGCCTGGCGGTTCGGGTCCCAGTAGATCTGCAGAAAGCCGAGCAGGCCGGTGCTGAAGCCGGCTGCGTAACCGCCGTAGCGGCCGAAGCTCATCCAGTACGACAGCGGCTTGCCACCCAGGTGCACGACGCGGATTTTCATCAGGCGCTTGCCCGGTGTCTGGCCGGCCCACAGGGTCGTGAACAGCGTGAAGTAGGCGGCGGCCCAGCCGATCGACAGGCCGAGATCGTCGAGCATGCCGTAGAGCTGTTTCAGCAGGCTGTATTCGGGCTGGCGTTCGGCCTTTTCCGTCTTCGGACCGGCGTCGTCGTCGGCGTCAGCTGCAGTGGCCTTTTTGCCCCTGGTTTTCGTGTGTGCGATTTCCTGCGTCGATTGTTCCAGCTTCGCCGCGGCGCTGGCTTTCAGCTGGGCGCGCTCGGCTTCGTCGGATATCGTCTCGTCGATCAGCCCATTGATTTTCGCGAGCTTGGGTTCCGGCTTGCCCTTGACCTCGGCGAGCGCTGCGGCCATGCCCTCGACGGCATCGGTACGGCATTTCGCGTCGTCGCAGGCTTTCAGCGCGATCAGCATCGCACCGAAGATCATGCTGTCGGCACCGCTGATCAACTGGTCCTTTTTCGGCGCCGATGCGTCCTCGTCATCGTCGCCCACGTAACGGTCCCACACCGGCTGCAGCAGGCTGACCGCCACCGCGAAAATCAGCATCGCGACCAGGATGCGCGCCGGCAGGCCGAGGCCGCGCGCGATGCGGCTGCTCGGGCGATAGCGGTTTTTCAGCCAGCTGTACGCAAACACCGCAAGTACCGCGGCGAGCATGACGCCGCCGGTCTTGGTCAGCAGCAGCACCAGCACGGCGTCGATGCCGATCGCGATCGCGCGCCGGTTCGGTGTCGCCAGCGGCAGGCCGAGCAGTGACGGCGACACCCGGAAAGCATGCGGCGTGATGATGTCGCGAGGATCGTGAGCGGGCGCCGCGAAGGCCTCGTTCTCCGAAGGCGCTCGCTCCCAGCGCGGCTCCTTGTCGACGTCTTTGGGCCTGGTTTCGGGATCGCGGCTCATCGTCGGCGTGACCGATCAGGCGAGTACGCGGAACGCGTCGAGCCTTAGCCCGGCGATGCTGATGTCCTGGGGTTCCAGCCTGTAGCAGTGATCGCTGCGGTGATCGGTGCCGAGCGCTTCGGCGAACGGGCGGCTGGCCAGGATCTCACCGGTTTCGGCAAGGTCTTCGCCGAGCTTGAATGCGGTGTTCACCGCGTCGCCATGCGCGTCCGAGTTGGGTATCAGCAGGATGCGGCCGTAAGCCAGGCCGATGCTGACCGGCTGCGCGCGCGCGTCGTTCATCATCAGGTGGCGCATCTCGACGGCCGCTTTCATCGCCTCGTTGGCGTCCGCAAACGCGGCGAGCAGATTGTCCGCCTCGTACTTGATCACCTCGCCGCCGTGTTCCAGCACCACCGGCCCGGTGATGGCGTGCATGCGCCGGATACGGCACAGGTAGGACAGCACGCCGTCACGGCGCACCGATAGCGAGAACTCGCTCATGTCCAGCGCCAGTACCGCGCGATCGACGCCGTAGCGCTGCCAGATATCGGCCTCCATCGCCTGGCGCGAATTGTCGTCGGCCTCCGCGTAGCGGTCGATCGTGGCAAAGAAGGTCTGCATGTTTCTCACTCAGCCATTGTAGGTTGGGTTGAGCGTAGCGAACCCCAACATTTGTTCCGCGCCGACGTTGGGGTTCGCTGCGCTCACCCCAACCTACGCTCGCTTGCTAATCCTGCAGCACTGCGGCCGCCGCGTTGCGGCCGCAGGCGCCCATCACGCCGCCGCCCGGATGCGCCGCGGCGCCGCAAAGATAAAGTCCCTCGAGCGGCGTGCGGTAGTCGCTCCAGCCCGGCACCGGCCGGAAGGCGAACAGCTGGTGCAGCGGCATCGCGCCCTGAAAGATGTTGCCGCCGGTCAGGCCGAAACGCGCCTCCAGGTCCGGCGGCGCCAGTACCTGGCGGTGCAGAATCGAGCGCTTGAAATTGGGCGCGAATCGCGTGATCTCGTCGACGCAGCGGTCGGCGAAGGCTTCGCGCTGCTCGTCCCAGCTGGTGCCGGTGAGCTGGTACGGCGCGTACTGCACGAACAGGCCAACGATGTGGTGCCCGGCTGGCGCCAGCGTCTTGTCGACGCTGGTCGGGATGGTCATTTCGATCACCGGGCGCTGGCTGGGCGCGCCGCGCCGCGCATCCTCATAGGCGCGCTCGATGTAATCCGGCGTCGCGCCGATATGGATCGTGCCGCGATGCTGCGGGCCGGGCTCCTGGCCCTGGTTCGGCGCCGCGATGAAATCCGGCAGTTCCGACACCGCGAGATTGATCTTGACGCTGGCCGAGGCGTAGTCGATACGCCGGACCGCGGCGTCGAAACGTGGCGGCAGGCTGCCCGGCGCGAGCAGCTTGCCGAAAGTGACCGCAGCGGTTGCATTGGAGATCACGCGCCTGGCGGTGATGCGTTCGCCGCTGGCGAGTTCCACGCCGGCAACGCGGCCGTTTTCGACCCGGATCTGCGCAACCTCGGCGTTGCAGACGATGTCGACGCCGTGCGACTGCGCGGCCCTGGCCATTGCGTCGCTGAGCGCGCCCATGCCGCCCTCGACGTAGCCCCAGACGCCGCGCGCGCCTCCGGCCATGCCCATCACATGATGCAGCAGCACGTAGCCGGTGCCGGGTGCCGACGGCGGCGCGAATGTGCCGATGATCGCGTCGGTCGCCAGCGTGCCCTTGAGTTCGTCGGACTGAAACCAGCGATCCAGGATCGGGGTCGCCGGGCCGGTCAGCAGCTCGATCGCCTCGGGCAGCTCGCTGCCCAGCGACTTCATCGCGGTATACAGCGAGCGGCCGCGTCTGAGATTGCGCAGGCGATCGAGCAGGCCGTGGCGGCGCCAGCTTTGCGGCAGTGGCAGCAACTCCGGCGGGGTGTCCATCAGCGCCGGCTCCAGCGTCTCGGCGATCCGCGACAGCCAGGCTTCGTAGCGCGGGTAGACATCGGCGTCGCGCGCCGAGAACTTGGCGATTTCGCGATGATTCAGCGCCGCGTCCGGGCCCATCAGCAGCGAGCGGCCGTCCTCGAATGGCGTGAACGACGAGGGGCTGCGCGGCAGCACGCGGTAGCCGTGGTCGCGCAGCTTGAGGTCACGCTCCACATCCGGCAGCAGCAGGCTGACGACATAGGACGCGGTGGAGCAGCGATAGCCCGGCGCGAGTTCTTCTGTGACCGCGGCGCCGCCGATCAGATGCCGGCGTTCGAGCACCAGCACGCGCTCGCCGGCACGCGCCAGGTAGGCGGCGCAGACCAGGCCGTTGTGGCCGCCGCCGATGATGATTGCGTCGTACATGCGGCTATCCTAATTCAGCGTCGGCATGCACGACGATCGGCGAAGCCATTGTAGGAGCGGTCCTTGACCGCGATTGTGCTCTGCCAGTTTTCAATCGCGGTCAAGGACCGCTCCTACAGTCAGGAAGTTGGAGCTTCTTCAGCGTTCGCAGCGGGCTTGGCGCGACGCGGCTTCTTGGCAGCGGCTTTCTTGCGCGGCGTCTTGCTCGCTGTCTTGCGCGCGGCACGCGGCTTTTTCACCGGCGCGGCCTCGACCTCGACTTCCGCTTCGTCGCGATCGCGCCCCATCGCCCCGCGCAGCAGCTTCCACGTCGGGTTGCGGCGGATCATGTCGAGGCTGGCCTGCAGCACAGCGGCTGGATCGAAGCTCTCGCTGGCGGCGCCGACTTTCTCGCGCAGGAAGCGCACCACGTCGTCCTGCAGGCCGGCGACATCGGGTAGGCCGAGGAAGCGGCGCAGCTCCTCGGGTTTGACGTCGATTTCGATCTTGATCTGCATCGGCAGCTTCTCCCTATCGGCCCGTTACGCCGTCAGCAGGCGCTGGGCCTCGCGATACGTCGCGCCGGTGCGGGCGATGATTTCGTCCGGCAGCTGCGGGCCTGGGGCCTTTTTGTTCCAGGCCAGCGTCTCGAGGTAGTCGCGGACGATCTGCTTGTCGAAGCTCGGCGGACTGACTCCGGCGCGATAGGTGTCGGCCGGCCAGAAACGCGACGAATCCGGCGTCAGCACCTCATCGATCAGATGCAGCCTGCCGGCATCGTCGAGGCCGAATTCGAACTTGGTGTCGGCGATGATGATGCCGCGGGAGCGCGCATATTCCGAGGCCTCGCCATAGATGCGCAGCGTGGTATCGCGCAGCTGCTTGGCCAGATCGGCGCCGATGCGGCGCTCGACCTCGGCGAAAGTGATGTTCTCGTCGTGGCTGCCGACCGGGGCCTTGTCGGCGGGTGTGAAGATCGGCTCCGGCAGCTTGTCGGCGAGCCTCAGGCCGGCTGGCAGCGCGATGCCGCAGACCTTGCCGCTCGCCTGATAATCCTTCCAGCCGGAGCCGATCAGATAGCCGCGCGCGACGCATTCGATCGGCAGCGCCTTGAGCTTCTTGACAATCACGGCGCGGCCTTCGCATTGCGCCAGCTCATCGGGCCTGAGCCAGTCTTCCAGGCGCATTTCCGGCGCCATCTGGTTCGGCAGCAGGCCGGCGAAGCGCCGCATCCAGAACTCGGTCAGCGCCTGCAGCACCGCGCCTTTGCCAGGGATCGGCTGCGGCAGGATCACGTCGAAGGCCGACAGACGATCGCTGGTCACGATCAGCATGTGCGAGTCGCCGACGGCGTAGATGTCACGAACCTTGCCGCGATGGATACGGGGCAGGCTGTCGATTCGGGATTCGAAGAGGGCGGAGCTCATGCGGTCGGTGCCGATAGCGGGCAGGGTACAGGTGTGCCGGCATGATACGCGGGCTCGTGGGACTTGATCAGAGGCTGCCCAGGGATGGCAGGCGCGGGCTTTGGCCGCATAATCGCCCATAACAGGGAGGTGAAACAGGGAGGTGAGCGATGCTGGCGATGTTTGTGGAGATGGCGCTGTACGGAGTCGGTGCGGCGGTGATCATTTATCTGGTCTACACGCTGTTCCTGTCAGGCGGGGGCAAGTCGGCCAAGGCCGGGCCGAAAAAACACCGGCGCTTCGAGCGTCGCGAAGGCGAACGCGGCGATCGCCGCAAGAGCGACCAGGGCCCGCCACCGGGCGTGGAAGATCGGCGCAAAGACCCGCGGCGCGGCCGCGACTAGCTGCCAGAAAAACAGAAAAAACAGAAACGATCGCGAAAACGAGGAGAGATCGCATGGTGATCAGGGACAAGAAGATTCTGGTGATCGGTGCCGGCGGCCGTGAGCACGCGCTGGCCTGGAAGATCGCGCAGTCGCCGCGCGTGGCCGAGGTCGTGGTCGCGCCGGGAAACCCCGGCACCGCCGCGGAGCCACGCTGCCGCAACGCCGCGGTTGCGGCCGACGACATCGCCGGCCTGGTCGATCTCGCACGCCGCGAATCGGTCGCACTGACCGTGGTCGGCCCCGAAGTGCCGCTGTCGCTCGGCGTCGTCGATGCGTTCGAAGAGGCCGGCCTGCGTATCTTCGGGCCGACGCGTGATGCTGCGCAGCTTGAGTCGTCGAAGGCGTTTTCCAAGGATTTTCTGGCGCGTCACAAGATACCGACCGCGCAATACCGCGTATTCAACGAGCTCGATGCCGCGCTCGCCTATATCGACGAGCGCGGCGCGCCGATCGTGGTCAAGGCCGACGGTCTGGCCGCGGGCAAGGGCGTGGTCGTCGCGACCAGCATCGACGAGGCCAAGGCCGCGGCTCGCGACATGCTCGGCGGCGCGATGCTCGGCAAGGGCGGGGCGCGCGTCGTCGTCGAGGATTTCCTCGACGGCGAGGAGGCCAGCTTCATCGTCGTCGCTGGCGGCACGCAGTACGTGGTGCTGCCGACCTCGCAGGATCACAAGCGCATTTTCGACGGCGACCAGGGCCCGAATACCGGCGGCATGGGCGCGTATTCGC
Organism: Hydrocarboniphaga sp.; assembly: GCF_028291725.1. GTDB lineage: Bacteria > Pseudomonadota > Gammaproteobacteria > Nevskiales > Nevskiaceae > Hydrocarboniphaga. The sequence goes on from NZ_JAQGNT010000095.1 coordinate 81,469, forward strand.
CGGCACCGGTGGTGAGCCAGGCGGTGCACGAGCGCGTCTGCCGCGACGTGATCGAGCCGACCTTGCGCGCGATGGAGGCCGAGGGCCGTCCGTTCACCGGCTTTCTGTATGCGGGGCTGATGATCGATACGCGCGGCAGCATCAAGGTGCTGGAATTCAACACGCGCATGGGCGATCCGGAAACCCAGCCGATCCTGTTTCGCATGGAGTCGGATCTGGTCGATTTGCTCAATGCCGCGCTGGAACAGCGCCTGCCGGAGATCAGCGTGCGCTGGAGTGCCCAGCCGGCGATCGGCGTGGTGCTCGCTGCGGCGGGTTATCCGGCGAGCGTCCGGCGCGGCGATGTCATCGCCGGACTCGACGCCGATCTGCAGGGCGCCAAGGTATTCCACGCCGGCACCGCGCAGCAGAACGACGCGGTTGTGACCGCCGGTGGCCGCGTGTTGTGTGTCGTTGCCAGCGGCGACACTTTGGCTGCCGCCAGCCGCGTTGCCTACGCGGCCGTCGACAAGATTTCGTGGGAAGGCATGCAGTACCGTCGCGACATCGGGCACCGCGCGCTACATCGCTAGCAGCCCGTAGGTTGGGGTGAGCGCAGCGAACCCCAACATCGGCGCGGGACCACGTTGGGGTTCGCTGTGCTCACCCCAACCTACGGGACGACCCGACGACGATGGGCCACACCGCCGCGCGGCGCGGTCCCTGCAGTCAAATGGAGTCCGTCGGGGTCGGCACTAGAATCGTCGCTCGCGAACGGGGAGGGGCCATGGTCGGCATTGCATCGACGACGCTTGTCAGAAGACTGCGTCCGGGATTTGTGGCACTGGCATTGACGCTGATCGGAGCCGGCCCGGCTCATGCGCTCGAGGTCAATTTTGGTGATATCAGCGGCACGCTGAACACCAACCTGACTTTCGGCACCGAGATGCGCATGCAGAGCCCGGCCAAGGATCTGATCGGCAAATCCGACAACGATCCGAATGTCTGTGGCGTCGTCGGCGGCGTCAACTACCAGTCCTGCCAGGCGGTGTTCCGCGACCAGATTTTCCCGGCCCAGAAGCTGGTCGATGCGCCCGGCGCCAGCGGCATGCGCGCCGACGACGGCGATCTCAACTACCAGAAACACGATCTGACCCAGGCCGTCGCGATGGCGGCGCAGGATCTGACACTGCACTGGGGCGACTACGGCCTGTTCGCGCGCTGGCTGTACTTCTACGACTTCGTCAACAACGACTTCAACGAAACCAAGCCGAACATCATCACGGCCGAGAATGCCGGCAGCGTCGGCATCACCGGCGACCCTGAAGCCAACCGCTATTTCAGCCGCGTTTACGGCGCCGGCGGCAGCGAGAAGATCAAGCGCAGCGACGGCGAAACGCTGCGCCAGATCGGCAGCGATTTCCAGCTGATGGACATCAATGTCTTCGGCAAGCTGCCGCTGTGGGGCGACAAGGAAATCAACTGGAAAATCGGCCGGCAGAATCTGAACTGGGGCGAGAGCACCACGCTGGTGATCAACAGTCTCAACCAGATCAATCCGCCGAACGCCAACAACCTGTATCGCGTCGGCACGCAGCTGGACCAGGTGTTCCAACCGGTCGGCATGCTGACGTTCTCGGGGGAGGCGTTTGCCAATGTCCAGTACGAGGTCTTCTACCAATTTGAATGGCGGCCGCTGGAAGCGCCGGCGACCGGCAGCTACATGTCGTTCGCCGACCTCGGCACCAACAATGCGCGCGACTACGCCAACCTGAGTTTCGGCGGCTCGGCCGATGATCCGAGCGGCCTCGGCCATCCGCTCGACAGCCCGCTGGCGCTGATCACGCCGACCACCGCGCGCGCCGTGCGCGATCCGGACCGCGAGCCCGAGAACGGCGGCCAGTACGGCTTCTCGCTGAAGTACTACGCCGAGAACATCAACAGCGGCACCGAGTTCGGGTTCTATTTCATGAACTATCACTCGCGGCTGCCGTATGTCAGCTTCAAGTCCACCGATGCGAGCTGCGCGCGGCGCGAGGGCAATGCGCTGGGTATCGACGCACACAACACGCTGGAGTTCTTCGAGACCTGCAACAACCTGCCGGGCTACGATCCTGCCGCGCTGTCCCAGGTGCTGACGCAGGCCGGCGTCCTGCTCGCGCAGAAGCCGGGTGCGATCACCGATTTCGGCGCCAATATCGGCGGTCTGCTGGCGGCGGTGATTCCGAACCCGGATCAACCGCTGTCGGACGCGGTGCCGCTGAGCACCGGGCGCGTGTTCTTTGAGTATCCGGAAAACATCCAGCTGTATGGCTGGAGCTTCAACACCGCGTATGGCGACTACTCGTTTCAGGGTGAAATCGCGTATCGCCCGAACCTGCCGCTGCAGGTTTCGATCACCGATCTGGAATTCGCCGCCGCCGGCCCGACGCTGACGCGCTGCCACGACAAGGATCTGAACTGCGCCGGCACCACTGGAGGCCGTGGCATCGATGCCAGCGGCAGCATGATCACCTACGGCAGCAGCGACTTCATCGACGCCAATGGCAACAACCCGTTCCCGGACACGGTCAATCTGATCGTCGGCGCGGCGCCGGGTTCGGCACGTTCGTTCCCGAGCTTCGTGATTCCGTATCGTGGCGGCACTCTCGGTGAAAACCCGCCGAACAGCTATATTCGCGGCTATGAGCGCTTCGATGTGCTGCAGTACAACCTCGGCCTGACGCGCGTGCTCAGCGGCACCGAGAACTGGATCGGCGCGGACCAGATCCAGTTGGTGGCCGAAGTGGGCGCGACGCATGTGCCGGGTCTGCCGGCCTACGACCGGCTGCAGATCGAATCGCCCGGCGTCTACTACCACGCCAGCGCCGGTGCCGACGGCAGCGGCGCCAACGGCTCGCGCCAGGCCTGCTCGACCAACCCGACCTGCTCGATCGGCCCGGACGGCGCGCGCTTCAATCCGCACCAGGCCAACCTCGACGACCTGGTCGACAAGTTCTCCTGGGGCTATCGCCTGATCGCGATCATCAAGTACGAGAGCGTGCTGCCGGGCATCAGCGTCTCGCCCTTCATCCTGTTCGGCCACGACGTCAACGGCACGGCGCCGGGCCCGGCCGAAAACTTCGTCGAAGACCGCAAGCAGGCGCAAATGACAGTCGAAACGCGTTATCGCGACGCGCTGTCGTTCACGCTCGGCTATTCCTGGTTCTGGGGCGGCGGTTACACCAACGTCTATCGCGACCGTGATTTTGCGCAGGCTTACGTGCGTTATCAGTTCTAGTAGGTCGGCAATCCCTTGCCGACGCGAGGCCGCGATGGCGCAATGAGGGTACACGTCGGCAAAGGATTGCCGACCTACGTAGTTCCCTACGCCGCGTATTCGCGGCGCAGCTGCTCGAGCAGCTGCCGGTTGTCGTGCTGCCACGGGTGGAAGCCGGGTTTGAACCAGGCGAGCCAGGCCGGGAATACGCGGCGGAACGGCCCGGGCGCAACGAACATAAAGCCGAGCAGGCGTAGCCAGCCGCGCCAGTCGCCGCCACGACCATCACGCCGCACCAGCCGGATGATGGTGCTCCAGACATGCGTCGTGAAATAGAACGACACGCTGAGCATGATCCAGCTGCGCAGCACGTAGGGCCGCCAGCTGCGGCCGAATACGCGCTCGAACACGTCGAAGGCCACGGCCTTGTGTTCGGTTTCTTCCATCGCATGCCAGCGCCACATCCGCGCCATTTCGGGGTCGGCGTTGGCGAACAGCTTAGGGTTGCCGAGCACTTCGTTGGCCAGCATCGCGGTGAAATGCTCGAGGCATAAAGTCATCGCCAGCTGTTGTGCCGGCGAGGCCTTGTCACGGGCCAGATTCAGATTGGACAGCGCTTCGGCTTCCAGGCCGGCGGCGTTGACGCCCTGATCTTCGAGCCGCGCGTTGTAGGCACGGTGTTCGCGTGCATGCAGCGCCTCCTGGCCGATGAAGGCGCGCACCTCGGCGTCGAGCCGATGGTCGCCGGCGATGCGCTCGCGGTAGTGGCGCAGGCTCTCGATGAAGAAGCGCTCGCCCTCGGGGAAGAACAGCGACAGCGCATCGAACAGCCGCGTGCGATGCACGTCGCCGGCGAACCAGTAACGTGGGATTCCGGTTTGCGAGAAATGGATGTCGCGGCGGGTGATGCCGGCGCCGCCGGGGTGATCGCTCGGATTCATGACACCGGCTCCTGTGGCAGATGCGGCATCATCATCTCGTCAGCATGCCGCCGCAGTTGCCGCAGTGACCGCTTCCGTCGGCGCATCAGTCAGAGCCGCGAACTGTAGGAGCGGACCTTGTCCGCGATTGTGTCGGCGGGGCCTCAATCGCGGACAAGGTCCGCTCCTACAAGTAGACGCAAGCAGACGCCGCGGTAGCGCGCTAGTTGCGCTTCATCGAATCGAAGAATGCTTCGTTGGTCTTGCTCTGCTTCATGCGGTCGATCAGCAGCTCCATCGCCGCCAGCTCGTCCATAGAATGCAGCAGCTTGCGCAGGATCCAGATCTTGTTCAGATCCTTCTCGTTGACCATCAACTCTTCCTTGCGCGTGCCGGAACGGTTGATGTTGATCGCCGGGAAGGTGCGCTTCTCGGCGATGCGGCGCTCGAGGTGCAACTCCATGTTACCGGTGCCCTTGAACTCTTCGTAAATCACTTCGTCCATCTTCGAGCCGGTGTCGATCAGCGCCGTGGCGATGATCGTCAGCGAACCGCCCTCCTCGATGTTGCGCGCGGCGCCGAAGAAGCGCTTCGGCTTCTGCAGCGCGTTGGCGTCGACACCACCCGACAGCACCTTGCCCGACGACGGCGCGACGGTGTTGTAGGCGCGGGCGAGGCGGGTCAGCGAGTCCAGCAGGATCACCACGTCGCGCTTGTGCTCGACCAGGCGCTTGGCCTTTTCGATGACCATTTCTGCCACTTGTACGTGACGCGTCGCCGGCTCGTCGAAGGTCGATGCCACGACTTCTCCGCGCACGGTGCGCTGCATGTCGGTGACTTCTTCCGGGCGCTCGTCGATCAGCAGCACGATCAGGTACACGTCCGGATAATTGGCGCCGATCGACTGCGCGATGTTCTGCAGCATGATCGTCTTGCCGGCTTTCGGCGGGCTGACGATCAGGCCGCGCTGGCCCTTGCCGAACGGCGCGACGATGTCGATCACGCGCGCGGTGATGTCTTCGGTGGTGCCGTTGCCGCGCTCCATCTTGAACTGGTCGTCCGCGAACAGCGGCGTCAGGTTCTCGAAGCTGACCTTGCGCTTGCTGACTTCAGGCGGCTCGAAGTTGATCGTGTCGACTTTGAGCAGCGCGAAATAACGCTCGTTGTCCTTGGGGCTGCGCACGCGTCCGGCGATCGAGTCGCCGGTACGCAGCGAGAAGCGGCGGATCTGCGACGGCGACAGGTAGACGTCGTCCGGGCCGGCCAGATAGCTGGCGTCGGGGCCACGCAGGAAGCCGTAGCCGTCCTGCATGATCTCGAGCACGCCGTCGGCCATGATGTGGTCGCCGCGCTTGGCGGCGGCGCGCAGGATCGTGAACACCAGATCCTGCTTGCGCACGCGGGCGATGTTCTCCAGGCCCTGGCTTTCGGCCAGCTCCAGCAGCGCCGCCGCGGTCATCTTCTTCAGCTCGGGGATGTAGACCAGCTTCGGCGGTTCCAGCGGAACCTGGGGCTGTTGCGGCTGCTGCGCAGCCTGCTCCGTGCGCTCCCCACGATCGCCACGCTGCTGACCGTTGTTCTGGTTGTTGCGCCGGTTCTGATGGCCACCGCTGCCGTTGGCTGCCGCATTGGCTGCGGCATTGCCGCCGACATTGCCGTTGCGGCCTTCACCGTTACCTTCGTCGCTCAGCCCGGCGTTGTTGCCGGATGACGAAGACTCGGCGTCGAAGGACTCGGTCTGCAGGGCCACCATCACTGGCGTACCGGCGTTCTGGGCGGCTTCTTCCGCCTCCTCGTCGATGTCCATCGGCAGGCCGTCCTGGCCGCCGTCCTTGGGTTGGCCGGCTCGGGCGTTGTTTGAGCCGTTGGAGTGACGGCGGCGGTGCTTCATCATGCGTTGATCAGGCCACGTTCAAATGGGTCAAATGGGGGGCGACAAAGGCGGCGAGCTGGGCTTTATGCACAGCGCCGACCTGGGTTGCGGCCGGCTTGCCATCCTTGAAGAGAATCAGGGTCGGGATGCCGCGGATGCCGAACTGCGGCGGCGTGCCTGGGTTTTCGTCGACATTGAGCTTGACCACCTTGAGCTTGCCCGCCTGTTCGGCCGCGACCTGTTCGAGGATCGGCGCGATCATGCGGCAGGGGCCGCACCATTCCGCCCAGAAGTCGACGAGCACGGGCACGTTGGACTTGAGTACGTCCTGTTCGAAAGAGGCGTCGGTGACGGGGGAGATATGTTCGCTCATGGGTTGGACCTCATTGAAGACGGAAACCGCCTAGGAACCGCGTTTCGCTGGAATATCTGTCTGGATCAGCGGTATGGATGCGCTGCTTGGATAGGGAGTCGGGGCGCGGCAGGGATATGAGTCTGGGGTCGATCAGACGCCGATCAAGCACTGCGGAGCTGTGCCGTCGCGCAGGAACACACGACGATTGTTATGATTCGATTTTCAGGGGAACTGACGCGCACCGTAACTGTGTCCGAAGCGGGCTTTCGGGCCGGTGAACACACAACGGGATGCCGTTATTTGATCCCATTCCCTGCTGCCTTGCAAGTGGTGATCGGCGAGCCGGCCCATTGTGCAGGGAACCGCCATCGGGCCATCAGGCTGCGCCGGCATTGAACGAACCACTAGAGAGCGCATGTTACCCGACCATCTTTCCGACGTGAGCTTCCAGTCCCTGGGGCTGCATCCGCTGCTGCTTTCGAGCCTGGCCAAGATGGGATACGACTACTGCACGCCGATCCAGGCGCAGACCCTGCCGCTGGCGCTGGCCGGGCAGGACATCGCCGGCCAGGCACAGACCGGCACCGGCAAGTCGGCCGCCTTCCTGCTGGCGACGATGCACAAGCTGCTGACCGATCCGCCCAGCGGTCCGGACGGGCAGCCGCGCGCCTTCATGCTGGCGCCGACCCGCGAGCTGGCGATCCAGATCCACGCCGATGCTTGCAAGCTGGGCAGCGATACCGGCCTGCGCATGGCGGTCTGCTACGGCGGCACCGGCTACGACGCGCAGCGCCAGGCGATCATCGACGGCATCGACATCCTGATCGGCACGCCGGGCCGCCTGATCGACTACTTCAAGCAGGACATCTACACCCTCAAGCATGTCGAGGTCGTGGTGCTGGACGAGGCCGACCGCATGTTCGATCTCGGTTTCATCGCCGACATCCGCTACCTGTTCCGGCGCATGCCGGAGCCGGCCAAGCGCAAGAACTACCTGTTCTCGGCGACCTTGAGTCAGCGCGTGCTCGAGCTCGCCTACGAGCACATGAACAGCCCGACCAAGGTCGAGGTCGAGCCGGAGCGGATGACCGCCGACCGCGTGCGCCAGTCGCTGATCCATGTCGCCAACGACGACAAGCTGCCGATGCTGGTCGGCCTGCTGCGCCATCACGATCCCTTGCGCACGCTGGTGTTCATCAACACCAAGCGCGACGCAGAAGACGTGGAAACCACGCTGCGCGCCAACGGCTTCGAGGCGAGCACGATCTCCGGCGACGTGCCGCAGAACAAGCGCATGAAGCTGCTGGAAGACTTCAAGGAAGGCCGGTTGCCGATCCTGGTCGCGACCGACGTCGCGGCACGCGGCCTGCATATCCCGGCCGTCACCCACGTGATCAATTACGACCTGCCGCAGGATGCCGAGGACTACGTGCATCGCATCGGCCGCACCGCGCGCGCCGGCGAGAGCGGCGACGCGATCTCGCTGTGCTGCGAGACCTACGTCTACTCGCTGCCGGACATCGAGAAGTACATCGGCAATCGCATCCCGGTGGAACAGGTGCCGGACGAATGGATGCCGACGGACTTCATCCGCGGCCCGCGTCCGCCGCGGCATCACGGCCGTCCGGGCGGCGGTGGCGGCCGTCGTCCGGGCGGTGGTGGCAGCGGTGGCCGCGGCGGTCCGCGTCGGCGCTAAGCACGCTACCCGTGCTCGGCGGCGCGTCCTTTCTGGTTCCGGACTGGCCTGCACCGGCGCGGGTGCGCTCGGCGCAGACCACGCGTATCGGCGGAGCCGGGCAGGGCGTCTACGCCGGCTTCAATCTGGCGACGCATGTCGGTGACGATGCGCAGCGAGTCGCAGCCAATCGGGCCGAGTTGAGACGGGCCTTGTCGCTGCCGGCCGAGCCGCGCTGGCTGGAACAGGTCCACGGCGTTCGCGCGCGACAACTGCCTTCGGCGACATGCAATGCCACCGACGCCGCCTGGACGGCTAGCCCGGGCGAAGTCTGTGTGGTGATGAGCGCCGACTGCCTGCCGGTGCTGTTCTGCGACGAAGCCGGCAGCTGTGTCGCCACCGCCCATGCCGGCTGGCGCGGTCTGGCCGACGGTGTGCTGGAGGCGACCATCGCGGCGATGCCGGCGGCGCCGTCGCGGCTGATGGCCTGGCTCGGGCCGGCGATCGGGCCGCAGGCTTTCGAGATCGGCGCCGAAGTACGCGCGCGTTTCGTCGCGGACGATGCATCGGCCGCTCAATATTTTGTCGCGGCTGCCGATGCCGGCAAGGATGCGGGTAAGTATTGGGCCGATCTATATGGCCTGGCTCGTGCACGTCTTCGCAAGGCCGGGCTGCAGAACATCCACGGCGGCGGCTTTTGCACTTATACGGACGCGGATCGTTTCTTCTCATTCCGGCGCGACCGCGTCTGCGGCCGCATGGCGAGCTTGATCTGGCTGCAGCCGTAGGTTGGGGGTAGGTTGGGGTGAGCGCAGCGAACCCCAACGATCACCGCCGTTTGCGCGGGACGACTGTTGGGGTTCGCTATGCTCACCCCAACCTACACATCACCGACGGCAAGGGAAACGATGACTGCATGGCTGCGCGGGGCGCTGTTCGGATCGCTGGCGCTGATCGCCTTCGGCGCGGCGGCGCAGGTCAAACCGCGAGCTTCAGAAATCATGCCGCGTGCTTCGCAGAGCCTGACCCTGGCCGTGGTCAACAACGGCAAGCATCTGATCACCGTCGGTGATCGCGGCCAGATTCTGGCGTCCAACGACGGCCTGAAGTGGGCACAGGTCGAGGTGCCGGTTCGCTCGACACTGACGGCGGTGGCGTTCGTCGACGATCAGACCGGTTGGGCAGTTGGCTTTGACGCGACGATTCTGAAGACCGAGGACGGCGGCAAGAGCTGGATGCTGCAGAACTTCGAGCCGGAGAAAGAAACAGCGTTCCTGTCGGTGGCGGCGACCGACCGCCACCATGCCTATGCGGTCGGCGCTTTCGGTTTGTTTTACGCAACCAGCGACGGTGGCATCAGCTGGGCCGAGGTGGCCGCGCCCGCGGTTCGCGACGAGGAGCTGTCCTTCCACTCCATCGTCAGGCTCAACGACGGCAGCCTGTTCATTGCCGGCGAGAGCGGCATGCTCGGCCTATCTTCCGGCGGCAAGTGGCAGCGCTTGAAATCGCCGTACGAGGGTACGTTCTTCGGCGCACTGCCGCGCGGTAAGAAAGGCGCGTTGATCTTCGGCCTGGGCGGCACCATCTACGTCAGCGACGACGTGCGCAGCATGCGCTGGAGCAAGCTCGCCCTCGGCACCGAGGCTGCGCTGTATGGCGGGACGCTGCTGCCGGATGGACGGGTGCTGCTGGTCGGCTTGTCCGGTGCGGTATGGGTGGTCGATGCGGACGGCAAGCGTGCGCGGCCGATCGCCAGCGGTGTGGCCTTCTCGTTGTGCGGTGTCGCCGCCGTCAATGGCGGCCTCGTCGTCGTCGGCGAGAGCGGCGTCCAGCGCTTCAATACCTCGCTGTAAGCCGTGAAGCCAGCATGAGCGAACCCCGGATTTTGAATCGAAGCGAAAAAATCCTGCTCGCGATCGAGCCGCTGATCGAGCAGCTGATTTACCGCAGGCGCAAGCCGCTGATGGCGGTGCTGCTGGCGATCACTGCCTTGCTTGCATTCCTGACGGTGCAGATCAGAAGCGATGCCGGCTTCGACAAGTCGATTCCGCTCGATCATCCGTACATGCAGGTGCTGAAGCAGTACCAGGCCGATTTCGGCAGCGCGAACACGGTGCTGGTCGCGCTGATGCAGAAAGACGGCGACATCGGCGATATCTATAGCCAGAAATTCCTGACGCGCCTGAAAGCCGTCAACGACGCCGTGTCCGTGCTCAAAGGTGTCGATCGCGCCCGCGTGTCCTCACTGTTCACAGCCGATGTGCGTTTCGTCGACGTGGTCGAAGGCGCCTTCAAGGGCGGCAGCGTAATCCCGGCCGAGTATCAACCAACTCAGCCGATGTTCGATCTGATACGCCGCAATGTCGCCAGGGGCGGCCACGTCGGCCGTTATGTTTCCAAGGACCAGCGCGGCGCGATGGTCTTCGCCGAGCTGTTGGAGACCGATCCGGCTACCGGCGAGAAGCTCGACTATGGCCAGATGGCCAGGCAACTCGAGCACGTCCGCAAGCAATACGAAGGCGATGGCATCAGCGTGCATATCGTCGGCTTCGCCAAGCTGGCCGGCGATGTCATCGAGGCGACGCCGCAGGTGCTGATGCTCTCCGCGATCACGCTGGCGATGACGTTCGTGCTGCTGTGGTGGTATCTGGGCAGCGTCAGGCTCGCGCTGCTGCCGCTGCTGTGTTCGGTGACGGCGCTGATCTGGCAGTTTGGCCTGTTGCGATTGTCCGGATTCGGGTTCGATCCTTTCGCGATCCTGCTGCCGTTCCTGATTCTGGCGGTGTCGCTCAGTCACGGCCTGCAGTATGTAAACGCCTGGGCTGATGAGATCGCCGGCCGGCATTGCAATGCATACGACGCCTCGCTGCATGTCTGGCGTCGGCTGGCGATCTACGGCATGTTCGCGATCCTGGCCGACCTCGCCGGTTTCGCGACGATCGGCCTGATCCCGATCGGCATCATTCGCGAGATGGCGATCAGCGCCTGCTTCGGCATGGCCGCGATCATCATCGCCAACATGGTGATGATGCCGATCGCGCTGATCTGGGTCGGCGTTGGTGATTCCGCGGTTTTCGCCGCGAAGCAGCAGCGGCGTGACGCGGTGTTCGATGGCCTGTGGCGCCTGCTGTCGAACATGGTGAAACCGAAAGCCGCTGCGACCGCGATCCTGATTTCGGCCGCGCTGTTCGGCGGCGCGCTGTGGCAGGGACGCGGCCTGCAGCTCGGCGACAGCCAGGCCGGCGCGCCGGAGCTGTTGCCCGATTCGCGCTTCAACCAGGACTTGCGCAGCATCGAAGCGAACTTTGCGGTCGGCGCCGATATCCTGAAAGTGATTGCCGAAACCGATCCGGAAGCCTGCGTGAAGTTCGAGGTGATGGATCAGATCGATCGTTTCGCCTGGCATCTGGACAACACGGCCGGCGTCGCTTCGACGCTGTCCTTGCCGCAGGCGGCAAGATCGGTCAACGCCGCCTTCTCCGAAGCCAATCCGAAGTACAACACGCTGCCGCGCAATCAGGCGTTGATGGTGCAGGCGATGTCGCCGATCCCGGCCTCGAGCGGCCTGCTGAACCCGGACTGTTCGGCGATGGCGGTGTTCGCGTTCATGCAGGATCACCGTGCGACGACGATCGAGCGCGTGGTCGACCAAGTCAAACTCTACAACCGGCAGAACGCGACCGAGTACTACGAAACCAACAAGGACGTCGACTCGAAATACTGCGCTGCCAAGCTTGCGGCGCGCCGCGATGTCGGCAAAGCCACGGCCGATGTCGACAAGGCGCAGAAGAAGCTCGCCGGCTTCGACAAGGCCTGCCCGGTGAATTTCGCACTGGCGGCCGGCAATGTCGGTGTGATGGCGGCGACCAACGAAGAGCTGCGAGAGCGCCAGAAGCAGGCGCTGCTCTATGTCTATCTCGCGATCGCGGTCTGCCTGTACCTGGGCTTCTTCGAGCTGAGCAGCCTGCTCGCGATCCTGCTGCCCTTGTCGCTGGTGTCGTGGATGGCCTACGCGCTGATGTCGGCGGCCGGCATCGGCATGAAGGTGACGACGCTGACTATCGTGCCGCTGGCCGTCGGCATCGGCGTGGACTACGGCATCTATGTCTACGCGACGATGAAGGACGCACTGGCCAGCGGCTGCCGGATGCAGGAGGCCTACTATCGGACGCTCAGGACAACCGGCAAGGCCGTGATCTTCACCGGCCTCACGTTGAGCCTGTGCGCCGCCACCTGGCTGTGGTCAGGGTTGCAGCTGCAGCGCGACATCGGCCTGCTGCTGGTCTTCATGTTGGGCGCGAATCTGCTCGGCGTGATCCTGGTGCTACCGGGCATTGCCGCGTTTTTGCTCAGCGAGCGCGAGCCTGAGTAGGTCGGCAATCCCTTGCAAACGTTTACTTTCGATGCGCAAGCGAGGCCTCACGTCGGCTAGGGATTGCCGACCTACGAGGGCTGGCATGGCGCCGTGATCAGCCGCCCGGTGTCGACATCCAGTGCGGTCAGGCTGGCGCCCCAGACGCAGCCGGTGTCCAGCCCCCAGACCCGGTGCTCGGGCCATTCGACGCGGCCCAGGGTCGACCAGTGGCCGAACACGATGCGGGTGCCGGCGGTGCGGCGACCGGGGACCATGAACCACGGCAGCAGACCTTCGGCCTGCGAGCCCGGCGCCCCTTTCGGTTTCATCGCCAGTTCACCCTGCGGGCTGCAGTAACGCAGCCGGGTCAGGCAATTGATGACGAACCGCGTGCGATCCCAGCCGCTGAGCGACTCGTCCCACGCCGAGGGCCGGTCGCCATACATATGAGCGAAGAATGCGGCGCGATCCGCTCCGGCCAGGGTTGCCGAGGCCTCCGCGGCCAGGGACAGGGTCTGCTGCAGATCCCACTGCGGCGGTACGCCAGCGTGGATCATCAGCAGATCGCGGTCGGGGTCGTGCGCCGCCAGGGGCTGTGCGGCCAGCCAGTCCAGCAGCTCGGCCGCGTCGGGGGCGTCGAGGATCGTATCGACTGTGTCGCCCGGCTTCAGGCGCCGGCGATCGCCGGCGCAGGCGAGCAGGTGCAGGTCGTGATTGCCAAGCACGCTGAGCACCGAGCCGGCGTTGTCGCGGGCGAAGCGCAGGCACTCCAGGGACTGCGGTCCGCGGTTGACCAGATCGCCGGCGAGCAGCAGCCGGTCGTGCGAGGGATCGTAGGAAACCCGGTCCAGCAGCCGGCGGAAATCCTCGTAACATCCTTGCAGATCGCCAATGGCATAAGTCGACATGAACCGTTTGTCCGGTAAGCTGGGCCTTTGACTGAACAGGCCCGATGAGCGGTACAGATTGCGTCAGTCGGCAGCTTTGACCCGACCTAAAGCCGACAGCATAGTAACGACGCTGACTGATGGGGTCAGCCAACCGTCTAAAGGAGTGTCACATGTTGAACAAATTCTATGCTTCGCTTCCCCGCCGCCAGGAAGGCGCCACCGCCGTTGAGTACGGCCTGATTGCCGGTTTGATTGCTGTTGCGATCGTCGTTGTGCTTGGCTTAGTGGGTGGGAGCCTCAGTACCGTGTTCACGTCAATCCAAACCGCCCTGGCGAACATCTAGAACTGGCACCGGCCACTGGCACCGGCGGCAAAAAAAGCGCATCCGGTGCGGCCGGCCGCGAAGTCTGAGGATTCGCGGCTACATGTTCCAGTGACGCGGCATTTACCGTAGGGGTATGGACGCAGTGCGCAGCCAAGGTCGGGCAAAGCTAACGCAGCGGCAATCGGGCGCGACGGCGATCGAGTTCGCCTTCGTCTTGCCGCTGCTACTCGCGCTGACTTATGCGATGTTCGTGTACTCGTATGTTTACGTTGTCTTCGAGTCCATAAACTATGCGGCTCAGCAGGGTGCAGAGTCGGCGGTGGCGGTGGACCCGGCGCTGGGTAATGCCTATCTCGACACCGTTACGTTGCATGCCCAGGCCACCGCCGCAAGCGTTCTCAGTTGGTTGCCGGCGGACCAGCTCAGCAATTCGATCGGCACTAACGGTTCGTTGATTCAAGTGACGCAGTGCTTTCCGACCGGAGGTGGTGGTCCCCACTGTCCGACCACGGCCAGCGGGGGAACTCCGATCGTGGTTCAGATCAATTTCCCGCTGCTGACGCCGGCGCTGTTTCCAACCTTGACCTTGCCCGGGATCGGGCCAGTACCACCACTGCCGGCGCAGCTGACCGGTGTGGGCGTTACGCTGCTTTCAGGCTAGAGTGACCGTTTGCCCGCAGGGGCCGGCGGATTTTATTGGGGAGCAATCTGATGAGTAGTTCAGCTGCGAAGCTGATGGCGGGTATCGGCCTGATCCTGACGCTGGTACTGGCCGTCGTTCTGTACCGTATCAGTCACAACTATGCCGAGAACGCGCAGAAGCCGGCGAAGACGGCTGCGGCCGGCGCGGATGCGCCGGTGGTCCCCAAGACGCTGGCCGTGGTGGCGTTGAAGCCGCTCGCGGCTTACCAGGCCATCGGCAAGGACGATGTCGCCCTGGTCGAAGTCAGTATCGCTCCGGCGGACTACTACACCAGCGTCGCGCAGGTCGTCGGCAAGGAGCCGATCGTCGATGTCGACGGCGGCGCGCCGGTCACCAAGCGTTATTTCGGTGAAGGCAATCTGCTGGCGCGGGCGATCCCTGCGGGCTTCCAGGCGATCTCGGTGGAGATCAACGACGTGGTCGCCGTCGGCGGCTTCGTGCGTCCTGGCGACATGGTCGACGTGCTGCTTTATTTACGCGACTCCAAGGATGTCGAGGCCGCCCAGGCGCGCGTGCTGCTGAAGCAGGTACGGGTACTGGCTTATGAAGACCGCCTGGTCGAACGGCCCGAAGGGCTCACCGAGGCCGACGACAAGAAGGGCGCTGCCGCCAATGCCAATCGATCCACTCAGACCCGGCGCACGCGCACTGCCGTGCTGGCCGTGCCCGAAACCGACACTACGCGCCTGATGCTGGGCGCCAGCCAGGGCGAGTTGCGCCTCGCGCTGTACGGGCAGAGCTTACCCGGCGTCGAGAGCGAGCCGGTCGCTGAAATCACGGTCGCGGGCGGGCTTCCGGCAAGCAGCGATACCTTGGCGAAAATCGAATCCTACAAAGTGCCTGACAAGGCGCTGTCGATGCAGCAGCTGTCGCGGATCAAGCCGCCACCGGCCAAGCAGAACAGTGCGCCGATACAGGTGCCGGTGTACCGCGCCGCGGAAGTGCAGACGGTCGCGGTCAAGCCGTAGCAGATGGCGGCGGTGTAGCCGCACAGGCTGCGGTTCGTGGTCAAGAAGACAATGGGAGTTGGCACCTGGAGCGGGTGCCAGCTGCTGCAAGAACAATGGGGCGGTGACGACGTGAGAGTGCGAATGAAGCAGCTAATAGTCTCGAACGGAAAATGGATCGGCAGCCTGCTGCTGGGATGCCTGCTGGCGTCGGGCATCGCCCACGCGGCGGCTACGGCAGCACCTACTTCGGTGGCTATCGCGATACCCGCGGATCGCGTGATCCAGGTCGAGGCCGGCACGCACAAGCTGGTGCGCGAGAACGCGACGATCCGCAGAGTCGCGGTCGGCGAGCCGACGATCGCCGACGTCAACGTCATCAACGGACGCGAGCTTCTGGTCAGCGGCAAGAAGATCGGCATCACCAGCCTGATCGTCTGGACCGGCGCCGCGCCCACGGAATACCGGATTCGGGTCGGTGCGGTGAAAGACCCGATGCAGCCCTCGGCATCCGATCCGGAACTGGCCGACGCGCGTGTCGAGAAAGGCTATAGCCTTGAAGGCAGCATGCCGAACCTGATCGCGCATCGCCGCGCCAGCCTCGGTGCCGCCAACGGCAAGGACCCGATCACCGATACCAGCAGTGTCGATCTAGATACCCAGGTGATGACCCAGATCAAGATCGCCGAGATCAACCGCTCTACCGCGCAGCGCTATGGCGTCAACTTCTTCAAGAACATCGCCAATACCACGGCAGGCATCTCAGGTCCCGGTGGACTCAGCGGTATCGAGGTGAACCCGACGACGGACAGAAATCAGATCGTTCTCCAGAGCGGCTCCGGCTTCGTCCCGCTGCAGGATGCGTTCAGTCTGGTCTTCGGCAGTGCCACCAATGGCCTGCTGGGCGTGCTCAGCGTGCTTGAGGGCAAGGGCATGGCGCGTGTACTCGCCGAACCCAGCCTGACCGCGATGAGCGGCCAGACCGCGAGTTTTCTGGCCGGTGGCGAATTCCCGATACCGGTTGCGCAGGGCGGTGGCAGCGGCAATGCGTCGATCACGATCACCTACAAGGAGTTCGGTATCCGCGTGAATCTGACGCCGACCGTGCTGTCGCGTGATCGCATCTCGCTGAAGGTCGCGCCCGAAGTCAGCGATCTCGACTACACCGCCGCGGTATCGATCAACGGCATCTCGGTGCCGGCGCTGAAAGTGCGCCGCACCGACACGACGGTCGAACTCGGCGATGGCGAGAGCTTCGTGATCTCGGGCCTGGTCAGTACCAGCCTGGTACAGAATGTCGACAAGGTGCCATGGCTCGGCGACGTGCCGGTGCTCGGCGCCTTCTTCAAGAGCGCCTCGGTCGACCGTAGCAGCCGCGAACTGATCATGATCGTCACGCCGCATCTGGTGCGTCCGCTGGCCCGCGAGGCCCGCCTGCCACCGCTGCCGGGTGCTGCCTACGACAAGACGCAGCCCAGCTACGGCCGCCTGGTGTTGGAGGAGACTGGCGATTTCAAGCCCTCCGACTACGGATTTGGCCGTTAGCGGTCGCTTGAAGCCTCGATCGTTCAGCCGCCCATTCAACTGATACTCCCGTACTCACCTCCGCAGATAGACGGATAACAAGAGTGAAGACCCAGGCCTTTGTGGTAGCGGACGATCCGGTTTACGCGAACTGGTTGCAGACGGCTGTCAGCACGGCGGAATTTTCGCTGGTAAGGCCGATCGATACCGAAGATCTGCTGAGCCGGCTCGAATTCAGCGGTCGGCCCGAACTGCTGTTCATCGAGTTTCATCCCGACAATGCCGAGCAGCGCGCGGCGATGGTCGAGAGCGTGGTCGAGCGCTTCCCGGACCTGATCCTGGTGGGCCTGGGTGTCGACAACAACCCGGCACTGGTGCTGGCGGCGATGCGCGCTGGCGCGCGTGATTTCTTCGTGCTGCGCCGCGACGAGGCCAACATCGCCGCACTGGTCGGCAAGCTTCTGCTGCGGCGTACCGCCGGCGCCACGCCGAGCGCGCGCGGCAAGCAGGGCGTGCTCGCGGCGGTGCTGTCCGCGCATCCCAACGACGGCATCGCCTTCCTCGCCGAGCACCTCGCCTATGCCTGCCAGGAGCGCCTGCGGCTGAAGGAGCGCGTGCTGTTGCTGGACCTGGCGACGCCGGCCGGTGCGACTTCGGTGTTCCTGAACCTGAGCCCGACTTATGGCGTGCTCGATGCGATTAACGACGTGCATCGCTGCGATGCGACGCTGGTCGAAACCGCGTTCCCGAAACATGAGAGCGGCCTGTACGTGCTGAGCCTGCCGGAAGAACTGCTGGGCCGGCCTCAGATCGACTCCGATCCCCTGCTGCGTTTGATCAGCGTGTTGCGCGGCCTGTTCGCGTGCACCGTGCTGGCGATCGACGGCTTCACCTCGATCGATGTGCTGCGCGCCGTGCTGGCGCAGGCCGATCGCTCGCTGCTGGTTACCGATCAGTCGATCCTGAAGTCGCGGCACAACAAGTACCTGCTGCGCGCGCTGCGTGGCGAAGACGCGCCGATGGACCGCGTCGGCCTGATCATCGACAACTACCGCCATCGTCTCGGGCTGGAGCCCGAGAGCCTTGCCGAACTGCTGGGCCTGCCGCTGCTGGCGACGCTGGGCGCCAACGCGCAGGCGCGTATCCAGGCGATGAATTCCGGCGAGACCCTGTTCAAATCCAGCCCCAAGGATCCGTACGTGCTCGAGATGCGCCGTCTCGCCTCGGCGCTGGTGGCCGGGCAGCCGGTCGAGGCGAGCGAACCGACCGTGGCCAAGAGCCTGCTCGGCCGTCTGTTCCGCTAGCGGCCGATCGAACTCCGCATGAGCGCCCCCCACGACCAGATGATGCGGTTCCGGCTGACGGACCAGTATCAGCAGCTGAAAAGCGCGCTGCATCGGCATCTGATCAGCCTGATCGAAGATCGCAATCTCGAAATCGATCTGTGGGAGCCGCTGCGCGTCGAGCGTTTCGTATCCGAGCAGGTCAAGCTGTACGTGATGCAGCAGCGGCTGCCGGTCAATCAGCGCGAGACCGAGGCGCTGGCCACCGACGCTCGCGACGAGTTGATGGGCTACGGCCCGATCCAGGGCCTGGTCGACGACGACAGCGTCAACGACATCGTCGTCAACGGCCCGAACAAGGTCTTCATCGAGCGGGCCGGCAAGCTGTCGGTCGCGCCGGTGCGCTTCGTCAACGACGCGCACGTGCTGCGCGTGATCCAGCGCATCCTCGCGCCGATCGGCCGCCGCGTCGACGAGTCCACGCCGATGGTCGATGCGCGGCTTGCCGACGGTTCGCGCGTCAACGCGATCGTGCCGCCGATCGCGCTCGACGGCCCCTGCCTGTCGATACGCAAATTCCGCCGCCAGCCGCTGACCGGCGCCGATCTGGTGAAGTCCGACACGCTGTCGCAGGCCGAGCTCGACTACCTGCACGAGCGTGTGCGCAAGCGCGCCAACCTGATCATCGTTGGCGGCACCGGCTCGGGAAAGACCACGTTTCTGAACCTGCTGTCGCGGTGGATACCGGTGACCGAGCGTGTCATCACGGTAGAAGACGCGGCCGAACTGCGGCTCGAGCACGACCACGTCGTGCGCCTGGAAACGCGCCCGCCGAATCTCGAAGGGCAGCGCGCGGTGACGGCGCGTGATCTGGTGCGCAACGCGCTGCGCATGCGCCCCGACCGGATCATCGTCGGCGAGGTCCGTGGAGACGAGGTGATGGACATGCTGCAGGCAATGAACACCGGCCACGACGGCTCGATGACCACGCTGCACGCCAACGCGCCGAAAGAGGCCGTGCACCGTCTCGAGCTGCTGGCGGGCTTTGCCGGTTATGCCGGCAGCGAAGCCAATTTTCGAGCGCAAGTCGCCTCGGCGGTGAACCTGTTCGTCCATGTCAGCCGCCTGGTAACCGGCGCGCGCAAAGTCATGTCGATCACCGAGGTCTACAGCGACGGCACCGAGGCGCTGCTGCTGCGCGACCTGTTCCGTTACGACATCGATACCGAACAGCATCTCGACCTGAGGGCCGCAACATGATTTTCAGCATTCTCAGCGTCGCGATTCTGCTGGTGTTTGCCGGCGCCATCTACCTGTTCGTCTACGCCGCTCGGCGCGCCCGATCCGAAGACGTGCTGCTGCGTCTGCGTGCCGGTGATGACGAGGCCGCTGCGACGGTCGTTACCGAAGGCCAGATCTATAACCCGATCGTGCGCGCGGTCTGTCACCTGTTATGGCGCGCGGGTTCGCAGGCCAAAGCGGCGCAGGTCGCGACGAGCCTGATGGTGCTGGTCGCTCTGGTGCCGCTGACGCTGCTGATTTTTGGCTGGCTGCAGGGCGCCGTCATCATTTTCTTCGCCGGACTGATGGGCTGGTTCGTGCTCAATCGCCGTGCGGCGAGCCGCCGCGCCCGGATCGTCGAGCAGCTGCCGGCCTATCTGGAAGCCGCGATGCGCGTGCTGGCCGCCGGCAATACGCTGGAAGAGGCGATTGCGTCGGCTGCCCGTGAAGCCCAGGACCCGCTGCGTTCGTTGTTCATATCGGTCGCCCGGCAGGTGCGCCTGGGTGCGCCGGTCGATACGGTGCTCGCGGAGGCGGCCGAGATCCATCAGATCCGCGATCTGCGCGTGCTGGCGCTGGCCGCGAACATCAATCGCAAATACGGCGGTACGCTACGCAACGTCTTCCGCAGCCTGATCCAGGCGATCCGCATGCGTGAAGCCGCCGCGCGCGAATTGCGCGCCTTGACGGCCGAGACGCGGTTCTCCGCATTCGTGCTGGCGGCGATTCCGATCGCGGTATCCGCCTTCATCTTTTTTCGCAACCGGGCCTACTACGTTGACATCCTGGCTACCCCCAGCGGCAAGACCGTGCTGATCTCGGCGGTCGTTTTGCAGTTGCTCGGCATGTTGGTGATCTGGCGAATGATGCAGGCCGCATCGGATACCGAAGCATGAGTCCGAACATTTTCGCGATGCTGGTTTCTTTGACGCTGGTGTTTGCGGCACTGACGCTGGGCGCTCTGGTCTGGTGGGCGGTCAGCGCTTCCCAGAACCGCCGTGTACAGCGCCGCCTGTTGCCCGAAGCTGCGGCCGCGAACGATTTCGATATCGGCACCCGCAACCCCGTCCTGCAGGGTATCGCGAGCCGCGGCAAGGCGATCGAGAACGTGCTCGATAGCGAGGGCAAGAGCACCAAGCTGATGATACAGGCCGGCTGGCGCAGTGCCACCAGCCGCCTGGTTTTCTATGTGCTGCAGGGGCTGACGCCGATCCTGCTGCTGATCGGTGTCGGCGCGCTGTGGCCGTTGGCGCCGGAACGGCTCACCGCCAAGCCGATGATGCTGCCGCTTGCGGCGTTGGCCGCGCTGATGCTCGGGCTGTTGTTGCCCTCGATGATACGGAGTCGTCGGGCCCGGGCGCGTCAGCAGCGACTGCGCAACGAAGTACCACTGTTCATCCACACGCTGGTGCTGCTGTTCGAGTCGGGTCTGTCGACGCGCCAGGCGTTCTCCAGCCTGGTGCGCGAAGGCCGCGGCGTGCTGCGCGAACTGGGCACCGAAGTCGAAGTGTTGTTGCGCCAGCTCGAAGCCGGCGCCGACATGGCCGACGCACTGACCAAGCTGTCCGATACGCTGGAAGTCGCCGATCTCAGTACCGTGCTGCTGTTGCTGCGCCAGGTCGATCGCTACGGCGGCGAGATCAAGGAGCCGCTGCTCGATACCTTGCAGGTCATCGAGGATCGCCGCGAAATGGATCTGCGCGAGAAAGTGAACCTGATCTCCGGCCGCATGACCGTGGTCATGGTGCTGTTCTTCTTCCCGGCGCTGATCATCTTCGTCGCCGGCCCGTCGTGGGTCTCGTTGATCGGGGCGCTTTCGGGAATGGGCAAGTGAATTCGCGGGCCGCCGGTGTTTGCGTGCTGGCTGCATCACTGCTGCTCGCCGCCTGCGGCTCGACCCGTTCGGTCGAGCGCCAGCTCGACACTGGCGAGCCGCTGCCGCAGCCGAACGCGGCCGAAGACCGGCGGATTCATCTGGATCTGATCCGGCGCATGATCGACCAGGACCAGAACTACGCGGCGCTGGCGCATATCCAGGCGCAGCAGCGCGGCGGCAACAGCGACGAGCTGCGCCTGCTCGAGGCCGATGTGCGGCGCAAGCTGGGCCAGCTCGCGGCCGCGCAGCAGCTGTATCAGGCGCTGCTGACCACGCCGTTCGCGGCGCAGGCCTATCACGGTCTTGGGCTGATCACGGCGACGCGCGACCCGGCCCAGTCGCTGGCCTATTTGCGCCGTGCGGTACTGCTGGCGCCGACCGATGTCGAGCTGCGCAACGACCTGGGCTATGCGCTGATGCTGGCGCGGCGTTATCCCGAGGCGCTGCCGGAGCTGTCGACCGCGGTAGAGCTGGGGCCGAACAATGAAAAGAGCCGCAACAATCTGGTGATCCTGATGATCCTGATGCGCGATGAACGCTCGGTACAGCGGATCGTGCGCCAGTCCAATGTCGATGCGGGCACGCTCGCCGATCTGCGCAAGCAGGCACAAAACATGGCAACCGCACCGCGCCCCGCGGTCCCTGCACCCAAGCCCAGCGGCGCTGGATAAACGATGAAGATGGAGACGACGATGAAGACGAACACGCTGCCGATGTGGGCTGCGGTATCCCTGGCGATGCTGGCGCTGTCGCTGCCGGTCTGCAGCTGGGCGCAGCAGGCCGCGCCCACTGATGAAACCGAGGAATTTGGCGCGCAGACTCGCGCCTGGGTCGATCTGCAGGCAAGCAACAACGCGGCCATGGGCGCAGCACGGCCGATGCCGGGCGAGGTCGCCGACCAGGTTTTCAGCCGCTACCTGAAGAGCTTCACGCACCCGATCCCCGAGTATTTCGAGCGCGACAAGTTCGTCCAGGGCAGCGGTGGCTCGCAGTAAGCGCAGGAGTGCGGAAATCACCGCGGCCTGCGCTAGCTGATCGCAGGCTCGTTGGTTATGCGGGCCGTGCTGGCCGGCAGCGGGTTTCAGGGTAAGCATGGCAAGACGCGCGCTGCCTTCGTGGGCTCCGCTGGCGGCCGGCATGACCACCTCGGTTTTGCTGGCAGTACTCGGTATCTGGCAGATCGCGGCGTCTTATCAGCTGGCGATCGCGATGAAGAGCGATCGTGCAGTCGACCGCATCGCATCGGTGCTCGACCAGGCCTACGCCACCGGCGATCCCGGTGAACTTCAGCGGGCCACCAGTGGCCTGATCACGGACGGCGACCTCGGCCTGACGTATCTGGCGGTCACCAGTCCCCAGGGCCGGGTGCTGGCGGTCGATGGCCGTTACGAAAGCTGGCATGTGTCATGGTTGCCGCCATGGTGCGCGCGCGCGATGCGCAGGCTCGCGTATCGCTGGACCGGCCGGTTTCAGCAGGCCTCGCTGCGTGCTCCCGGCAGTGGCTTCGGCGAAATCCATTTCATGATCACGCCGAGTGTCGGTAGCGCTGTGCACGAGGCCGCTGTGCAGCGGCTCTGGATCGGCGGCATGCTGGCGCTGGCTCTGGCGGTGTTTGCCGGCTGGTCCGCGCGGCTGTCGCTGCGGCGGGTTTTGCCACCATCGACGGCATGGATGCAGAGACTCGATCCCGACTATCGGCCGCAGCATCCGCTCTCGGCCAACGACATCGAGGAGCGGGTGATAGAGAACGTGCATCTACGTGCCGGCAGCCTGTTCGACGAGGTCGCGCGCGGCGTCGTCATCGTCGATCGCGATTCGGGTATCCGCCATTTGAACACCACGGCCGAAAAGCTTACCGGCTGGTCGCTCGCGGACGTACGGGGGCGCCTGGTCTATTCGGTGTTCCATCCGGTGGACGAGCGCCACTCACCGTTGCTGACGCCGGTCGAGATCTGCATGCGTGACAACCGGGCATCGCCGGCGACCGAGATGCGCTTGCGCGGCCGTGACGGCACGCAATATCCGGTGGAAGTGATGGCGATGCCGCTGCGCAAGCCCAACGGCAGTATCGACGGCGCGATCATGCTGTTCCACGATATCTCCGAGCGCGAGGGCCGAGCCGAGCAATTGCGACGTCAGGCGCGCTTGTCGCAGGGTGTGATCGATCATCTGGTCGAAGGCGTGCTGACCACCGACCCGGCCGGCGTGATCCGCTTCGCCAATGCACGAGCCCTGCGCATGTTCGGCTATGCGCGCGAGGATCTTGACGGCGTCACCGTGACCAAGCTGATGCCGGTTCCGTTTCTGAACTCGTCCTCGGTGCAGCTGACCGACTACATCGCGTCCGAGCGCTCGGCAGGTTTGCCAAAAGTGGTCGGCTGGCGGCGCGACGCGACCACGTTCCCGGTCGAGCTGGTGGTGCAGACGATGACTATCGATCACAGCCAGGGCCTGCTGATGATCGTGCGCGACATCACCGAACGCTTACGTTCGGAAAACCTCGCTCAGCGCCTCGGCCGCCTGCTCGACGCGGCGACCGAGGAGGTCTACATCTTCGACGCCGCTTCGCTGTTCTTTGTCGAAGTGAACCGCGGCGCGCGCCGCAATCTCGGCTATCACCCCAGCGAGATGACAAAAATGACGCCGCTGTCGATCAGTATCGACCTGGATACCGAAACCTTCCTGAATTACCTGGCGCGGCTGCGCAGCGGCGAAGCCGAGCACCTCAGCTATCGCTGCAAGCATCGCCGCGCCGACGGCAGCACCTACCCGGTGGAAGTGCGGCTCAATTTCTCGCGCGAGGAAGAGCCGCCGGTGTTCATGGCGATCGCGGTCGACATCACCGAGCGCGAGCTGGCCGAGCAGCGTCTGCGTTTCCTCGCGCACCACGACGTGCTGACCGGCTTGCCGAACCGCGCGACGCTGCAGGATCGCCTGAGCCAGGCGATGCTCGCCTCCAGGCGCAGCAATCGCCAGGTTGGTGTGCTGTTCATGGACGTCGATCGCTTCAAGGGCTTCAACGATACCTACGGTCACGAAGTCGGCGATGCGGTCTTGAAGCAGGTTGCATCGAGGTTGTCCGCACTGCTGCGCGCCAGCGACACCGTCGCGAGGTTCGGCGGCGACGAGTTCGTCGTAGTCGCCTCCGGCCTGCGTGCGGAAGGCGACGCGATCGCACTGGCGAAGAAAATCCAGCGCGCCTTCGATGCGCCGCTCGAGTTGCCCGAACAGCATCTGCAGGTGAGCCTGAGCATCGGCATCGCGATCTGTCCGGTCGACGAGAGCGATGCCGACAACCTGCTGCACCACGCCGATCTGGCGATGTACGAGGCCAAGCATGCCGGCCTGGGGCAGTTTCGTGTGCATCAGGTCGATCTGTCGCCGGATCGTCGCCGGCGCATCGAACTCGAACGCGGCATCCAGGCCGCGCTCGCGTTGCAGCAGTTCCAGCTGCAACTGTCGCCGGCGATCGATGCCGGCAGCGGCGCGCTGCGCACGCTGGTCGCGATGTTCTGGTGGCAACACCCCGAGTTCGGCCGCGTCGAGACGGCAGAGGCGATGGCCAGCGCGCGCCGCGCCGGCCTGCAATCCGAACTCGAACTCTGGCGACTTTCCGGCGTTGGAGCCTTGCTCGAATCCGGGCGCGATCGGCTGCCGTTATCGAGCGTCGTGGTGCCGATTTCGGCCGCGCTGCTGCGCCACCCGGACTTTGCGGCGCAGATCGCTCAGCTGGTGCAACGGCATCAGCTGCAGCCGGGGCGCTTGATCATCGCCGCCGACGCGGAGAGCCTGCGCGAAGCCAGAGCCTCGGCGCAAGAGATGCTGCACCGGTTTTATGCCGCCGGACTCAGGCTAGCCTTGCACGATCGTGCCGGGGCTCTGATCGCCGCGATGAGCCGCGGCGGTCTGCCACCGATCGATCTGATCCTGCTCGACGCCCAGGAACACGACGGTAATATCGCCAACATGCCGCATATCGAAACCGTGAAGCGTGCGTTGCAGCTGGCGCGCGATAGCGAGCTGCCGGTCGTGGCCACCGGCGTCGACTCGGCTGAGACTGCGGCCTGGCTGGCGCAGGAGACCGGCGTTGTGCTGTCGGGCAGCGCAATCCAGGAGCCGCTGGATGAAACCACGTACGCGCCCTGGCTGGCGTCGCGGCGCTGCGAGCCGATCTGATGAGATCCCGCAGAAAGCGTGTCGGACTGATCTCGGACACTCACGGCCTGCTCAGGCCCGAGGCGCTCGCTTTCCTGCGTGACTGCGACGCGATCATCCATGGCGGCGACATCGGCGACGCCTCGATTCTCGAGGCCCTCGGTAAAATCGCGCCGGTAAGCGCCGTGCGCGGCAACAACGACGAGCGCGATGCCTGGGCCGCAGCGGTGCCGGAGACGCAGCGCCTGAGCATCGGCGGCGTGACGATCTATGTGCTGCATGCACTGGCACTGATCGATATCGACCCCGCCGCATCCGGCATCGCCGTCGTCGTGTCGGGGCACTCGCACAGGCCGCTCGTCGAAGAACGCGGCGGCGTGCTGTATGTGAATCCGGGCAGCGCGGGGCCGCGACGTTTCAAGCTGCCGGTGTCGGTCGGCGAATTGCTGATCGAGAACCGGATCGTATCCGCGCGAATCGTCGAGTTGTCGTAGGTTGGGGTGAGCGCAGCGAACCCCACGCATCAGCGCGGAGCAATGTTGGGGTTCACATTCGTTCACCCCAACCTACACGCTCAACTGATTCGCCAGCGCGGCGAACTGCGCCGCCGACACACGCTCGGCGCGCCACTGCGGATCGATGCCGGCCGCTCGGATCTGGTCCGCACTCAGCAGCTGGCGCAGGCTGTTGGTCAGGGTCTTGCGCCGCATCAGGAACGCCGCGCCGACCACGCGATCGAAGGTTTTCCAGTCGTCGATGACGAAATCCGGCTTGCGCGGACGCAGGCGCACCACCGCCGATTCCACTTTCGGCGGCGGCCTGAAGGCGCCGGCACCGACGTCGAACAGGTGCACGACTTCGGCGCGCGCCGCCAGCGCCACCGACAGCCGGCCGTAGGCGTCGTCGTCGGCGCCCGCACACATGCGATCGACGACCTCTTTCTGCAGCATGAAATGCATGTCCTGCACGCGGTCGGCAAAGCCGAGCAGGTGGAACAGCAGCGGCGTGGAGATGTTGTAGGGCAGGTTGCCGACCAGGCGCAGCGGCTGGTCCGGCGGTGCCAGTGCGGCGTAGTCCACTTTCAGCGCGTCGGCCATCACGATGTTCAGGCCCGGCGCATTGCCGCAGGCTTCGCGCAAATGCGGGATGACGTCGCGGTCGAGCTCGACCACGGTGAGCTGCGGCACGCGCTTCAGCAGCGGCGCGGTCAGCGCGCCGGGCCCCGGGCCGATCTCGATGATCGCCTCGCCGGGCTGCGGATTGACCGTGCGCAGAATCCGGTCGATTACGTACGGGTCGTGCAGAAAATGCTGGCCGAAATGTTTTTTGGCGCGCGGCTCGCTCATGCCCGCGTGGCCAGCACTATCGCCAGCTGCAGCGCCGCTTCCAGCGATCCGGCGTCGGCGCCGCCATTGCCGGCGAGGTCCAGCGCGGTGCCATGATCGACCGAAGTGCGGATGATGCTCAGCCCCAGCGTGACGTTGACCGCGTTGCCGAAGCCGGCGTATTTCAGCGCGGTCAGGCCCTGGTCGTGGTACATCGCGAGCACCGCGTCGCCGCGCTTCAGCACCTGCGGCGTGAACACCGTGTCGGCCGGCAGCGGACCTTCGATCAGCAGGCCTTCGCGGCGCAGCGCCTCGAGCGTCGGCGCGATGATCTCGATTTCCTCGCGGCCCAGATGGCCGCTCTCGCCGGCGTGCGGGTTGAGCCCGCAGACCAGGATTCGCGGAGACTCGATACCGAAGCGCGTGCGCAGATCGGCGTCGAGCACGCGCAGCACCTGGCTCAGGCGATCCGGGGTGATCGCATCCGGTACCGCGCGCAGCGGCAGGTGCGTGGTCGCCAGCGCGACGCGCAGCGTGCCGGCGGTCAGCATCATCACCGGCATCGGTGCGCCGCAGCGCTCGGCAAAGAATTCGGTATGCCCGCTGAAAGGCACGCCGGCGTCGTTGATCACGCTCTTCTGGACCGGTGCGGTGACCAGCGCGTCGGCATGGCCCTTGATGCATTCGTCGGCCGCCAGCGCCAGCGTCTGCACCACGTAGGGCGCGTTGATGATGTCGAGCTGTCCGGGTGTTTCGATATGGGCCAGGCGCACCGGCAGGATGCCGATCTCGCCGGCCGGGAACGCCTCGGCGGGCGCGGCCATGTCGACCAGGTGCAGTCGCAGCGGCAGGCCGAGCAGGTCGGCGCGGCGCAGCAGCAGCTCAGGATCGGCGACCGCGACGAGTTGCGCCGCGCGGCCCCGTTGCGCGATCTGGACGACCAGGTCCGGCCCGATGCCGGCCGGTTCGCCCGGCGTCAGCAGGATGCGCGGCGCGGGCACCGCTTCAGGGCGTCGCGGCCGCCGGGGCCGCGGCGGCAGGCGCGGCGACCGGCGCCGAATCCGCTGGCGCGTCGGTCTTGGCCAGCCGGTACTCGATGTAGGCCTCGTCGCGCAGGCGACGCAGCCAGGTTTCGTACTCTTCGGCCGAGCGGCGCTGCTGAATCGCCTGGCGCGCGCGGGCGCGGCGGCTTTCCTCGGTGGTATCGCGCACGCGGCGCTCGATCACCTTGGCGACATGCCAGCCGAACTGGGTATGGAACGGCGTGCTGGTCTCGCCCGGCTGCAGCTGGTCGATACGGATCTGGAATTCCGGCGCGAACACGCCGGGCGGCTGCCAGCCGAGGTCGCCGCCGTTGTTCTTGGAGCCCGGATCGTCGGAGAACTCCTTGGCCAGCTTGGCGAAGTCGCCGCCCTTCTGCAGCCGGTCGTAGATGTCCTGCGCCTGCACGCGGCTCTGGTCTTCGCTGCGCAGCGCGTTGTTCATCAGCAGGATGTGCAGTGCATGGGTTTCGTTGACGGTCAGGCGCTCTTCGCCGCCGCGGGTGCCTTCGAGCTTGATGATGTGGAAGCCCGATCCGGCCTCGAGCACGTCGCTGGTCTCGCCCGGCTTGAGCTTGGCCGCGGTGGTGGCGAACAGCGAGGGCAGATCGCCGGCCTTGCGCCAGTCCAGGTCGCCGCCGGTCAGGGCCTGCTGGCCGTCGGATGAGGTGATCGCGATCTGGGCAAAGTCTTCGCCGCCGCGGATGCGCTTGAGCAGGCCCTGGGCCTTGGCGCGACGCTTGTCGCGCTCGTCGCTGGAGGCGCCGTCGGGGATGCTGACGAGGATGTGGCTCAAATGGTATTCGATGTTGTCGCTGGCGCTCTGGTTGGCCAGGTACAGGTCGACGTCCTGGTCGGTGACCTGGATGCGCGATTCGACTTCTTTCTGGCGTAGCCGGTTGATCACCACCTCGTCGCGGATCTGCTCGCGCACGTTGAGGAAGTCCAGGCCGTCTTCCTTGACCGAGTCGGCGAGCTGCGACAGCGTCATCTTGTTCTGGCGCGCGATGTTGTTCAGCACGTCGTTGAGTTCGCGATCGTCGACGCGGATGCCGGCCTGCTGGGCGCGCTGGGTCTGCAGGCGCGTGACGATCACCTTCTCCAGCACCTGCGGCCTCAGCACGTCATCGGCCGGCACCGCGACGCCGCGGCTTTTGATCTGCGTCTGGGTGTCGCGCATCGCCTGGTCCAGCTCGCTTTGCAAGACGACGCTGTCGTTGACGACGGCGACGATGCGGTCGAGGGTTTCGGCGTGCGCCGGGCCGGTGAGCAGCCACAGGGCGGCAAGGGGAGCGACAAGCTTCTTCGGAAAGGCCATCGTAGGGAGCGGGAAGGTAGTGAAGGGGGAGCCGCAACACAAGCCGCGCACTGTACGTTCACTCTATGGGAACGCTGAAGGCGGACTTTACTGATCGGCAAGGTTAGCACGCTCGGGCAGCGCGGCTCGTGGCTGAGGCGGGACGACCGCTATCGGACCCCGGTTTGGACAGAAGATTCAACAAGCGCAGATCAGGGATGTCGCCCGCCGCCGCTGCTGCCGTTGCTGAGGCTGCTGCCCGAGCCCAGCGCGCCCGGCGAAGACTCGTCGTCGCCGTTGTCCGAGGGCAGCAGCGACGCGAAGCCGGTGCCGATCCGGCTCAGCCCCTTGAGTTCGAGCTGAAAGTAGACGCCGCTGTTCAACTCGCCGTCGCTGCTGGCGATATAGCGCCGGTAGGCCGCGCTGATCGCCCAGCAGCAGGTTTCGTAGGAGGCGCCCATGAAGGTTTCCAGGGTCTTGGAGTCGCGCAGCGAGTAGCGGTTGCGCGCGCCGATGCGCCAGGTATCGCTGACCGGCAGATCGAAGGACACGTCGGTCTGTTCGAGCAGGCCGCGGTGGTCGCGGTAGGCGATGTCGAAGCGGCTGCCGGTCGGCGAGTTGCGGTAGCGCAACGCGACGTTGCGGCGTTCCAGCTCGGTCTTGTCCGGCGACCACTGGCCGGTGGCGGCGGCCGACCAGTTCTTCAGGAAGTTGTAGCTGACTTCGCCGATGAAGTCGGTGGCGCCAGAGTCCGGCGCGTCCTGGCCCGGCAGGGCGACGCGCGAGGCCTCGAAGCGGTACAGCTGGCCGAAGCTGGCGCTCCAGCGGGTGTCCCCGGAATCCGGGTCGATCATCCGCGTGG
Source organism: Hydrocarboniphaga sp. (assembly GCF_028291725.1). Lineage (GTDB taxonomy): Bacteria > Pseudomonadota > Gammaproteobacteria > Nevskiales > Nevskiaceae > Hydrocarboniphaga. The sequence goes on from NZ_JAQGNT010000095.1 coordinate 111,393, forward strand.
TCACCGCGGCGGTCAGGTTCTCGGCGTCGGAGATGCGGTCCTCGCCGAAGAAGCGGTTGCGCGCGAACAGCTGGGTGAAGTCGAAATCCGGCTCGCCGGTGTCGAACAGCGGCAGCCGGTCCTGGTTCTGGTAGGGCACGTACAGCGCGAACAGCCGTGGCTCCAGCGTCTGGATCGCGCCGCTGCCGGTGATGCGGTCGAAGCGCAGGCCGGTCTCGGCCGACACGATCGGCAGCGAGCGGCTCGGTGTGCTCGGCTGGTTCTCAATCAGGGATGCGCCGGTATCGCTGAGCTTGTAGCCGGTGTAATGCCAGTCGAATTGCGAGGTGAGGTACCAGGCATTGAGGTCGCGCTGGTAGCGCAGATAGGGCTGCAGATCGAAACGCTGGCCCTGGATCGATTCGACACGCTGGCCATCGACGATTTGCTCGTCGCGTACGAAATTCACGTACTCGGCGTTGAGGCCGGCGCGGGTATCCAGGAAGGCATTGCGGGTCAGCGCGTCGAAGTGGATCTGCGGCAGGCGCTTGTACGGATCGTCGACGGCGGCCAGGCCGGTGTCGATGGTCTGGAAGGTCTGCACCAGGGTCGTCAGCCGGAACGAAGCCGGCGACTGGTAGGTGAGCCGCGCGCTGCGTTCCAGGTAGGTGATCGACGAACTGGCGAAGGTGCCGCCGAGGTCTTCGAAATACTGCGAGTCGCTGGCCTTGGCGTAGGTCGCCTCCAGCCCCAGGTCGGGCGTGAACAGATTGGCGTGGTCGAAGCGCGCCAGGCTGCGGCTGGCGCCGTAGGTTTTGTCGTCGTCCAGATAATCGTAGGACGCGCTGCCTTCGCCGTTTTCGAGCAGATAGCGCCCGCTGGTACCGATCTGCAGGCCGCGCTTGGTCATCAGGCGCGGCGTGATCGTCGCGTCGTAGTTGTCGGCCAGGTTCAGATACACCGGCCAGCGCGCGTCGAAGCCGGTCTTGCTGGTGTCGCCGACGGTCGGGAACAGCAGGCCGGTGCGGCGCTGATCGTTGATCGGGAACTGGAACCAGGGCATGTACAGCACCGGCACGCCGCCGAAGCGCAGCCGGGCGTTGCGCGCCGTACCCAGGCCCTCGTCCTGGTCGAGCTTGATGTCGCTGGCCTCCAGGTACCAGGCGTTGGAGCCGGGCGCGCAGGTCGTGTACACGGTGTGCTTGAGCTGTGCCTGGCCGCTGGTGGCGACGTTGATCTGGTCCGAGGTGCCGCGCGCGCCGCGCACCGGAAGCACGAAGTCGGCCTTGTTGAATACGCCCGAGCTGTCGTTGAGGTTGAAGCTCGAGGTCTGGCTCTTGATGATCAGGTTCGGATTGCTGAACACCGACTCGGTGTCGACCGTGATCAGGCGCTGGCTGTCGTCATAGTCCAGGTTCTCGCCGACGAACTCCTTGTCGCCCTGGCGCACCTTGACGCTGCCCATCAGCTGCGACAGACCGTCCCGGGTCATCGTCGCGGAATCGGCGTCAACGAACACTTTTTCGTCGAGCTGCAGCGTTTGCGATTCCTTGTCGTCGGGCTTGGGCGGCGACACCGCCGGCGCCGCCGTGAACGTCGGCTGCGAGCACGCGCCGCCCTCGACCGCCGCCGCGGCGAGGCCGGAGTAAAGCAGCGCCGGCAGCGTGCAGGCGGCCAGCAGGGCAGAGTGGCTTAGTGTCATGCGGGCGCCAAGTATCGGTTTTTGATACGGTCGCCCGCAATCTTTTATCTGTCTTTCTCAGTCATACGGCCCAGCCCCGACCCGACGCATGAGCGCAGACCCGCAAGCGACACCCGGCAACCCCGACGATCCGCGCCGCGACCAGGCGCGCGACTTTGCGCTGCAGGCGCTGGTCCTGAGCGATGCCGCTTTCGAGCCGGCCTCGACCGACGCCAGTTTCCGCCGCTATTTCCGGCTCAGCGCCGGCGAGCGGTCCTGGATCGTCATGGACGCGCCGCCTGCGCAGGAGGACTGCGCGCCGTTCATCCGCATCGCCGGGATGATGGAGCAGGCCGGCCTGCATGTGCCGAAAGTGCTGGCGCAGGATCTGCAGCGCGGCTATCTGCTGCTGAGCGACCTCGGCCGCCAGACCTGGCTGAACGTGATCAGCGAAGCGAACGCCGACGCGCTGTTCGCGAGCGCCATCGACGCGCTGCTGCGCTGGCAGCTCGCCTCGAAGCCGGGCGTGCTGCCGGCCTTTGATGAGCCGCTGCTGCGCCGCGAGCTGGCGCTGTTCCCGGACTGGTATGTCGCCAGGCACCTGCGCAGCGTGTTCACGACTGAACAGTCGGCGATCTGGAACCACGTCCAGGGACTGCTGGTCAAGTCCGCGCTGGCGCAGCCGCAGGTCTATGTGCATCGCGACTACATGCCGCGCAACCTGATGCTGAGCACGCCGAATCCGGGCGTGCTGGATTTTCAGGACGCGGTCTACGGCCCGATCAGCTACGACGCCGTATCGCTGCTCAAGGACGCGTTCCTGTCCTGGCCGCAGCAGCGCGTCGAGACCTGGGCGCGGCAATACTGGCAGCGCGCGCGTGACGCCGGGCTGCCGGTACGCGAGGACTTCGACGCCTTTTTCCAGGACTTCGAATGGATGGGTGTGCAGCGCCACCTGAAAGTGCTGGGCATCTTCGCGCGCATCCACTACCGCGACGGCAAGCCCAAGTATCTGGCCGACACGCCGCGTTTTGTCCGCTACCTGCGCCAGACCGCTACGCGCTACGCGGGGTTGGCGCCGCTGCTGCGTCTGTTCGATGAACTCGGCTTGATCGAGGGCTGATGCGGTGACGGTCGCGATGATTCTGGCCGGCGATCGGGCGCGCCCGTGACGACAGCAATGATCTTGGCCGCCGGGCGCGGCGAGCGCATGCGGCCCCTGACGGACGAGCGTCCGAAGCCGCTGGTCACGCTGGCCGGCCGCGCGTTGATCGAGTATCCGCTGACGCAACTGATCGCCGCCGGCGTCAGCGACTTCGTGGTGAATCTCGGCTACCGCGGCGAGCAGATCCGCGAGCACCTCGGCGACGGCTCGCGCTGGAGGGTGCGCATCCGCTACTCGGTGGAAGGCGATCCGCCGCTGGAAACCGGCGGCGGCCTGCTGCAGGCACTGCCGCTGCTGGGGCCGGGGCCGTTTCTGCTGGTGAATGCCGACGTGTATGCGCGTGTCGACTGGAGCCGCTTGCTGGCGCGGGCTGCGGCGCTGCCCGCGAACACGCTGGCGCATCTGCTGCTGGTGCCGAACCCGCCGCATAAGGCTCAGGGCGATTTCGCACTGATCGCGGATCGCGTGGTCGAGCCGATCCCGGCTGGCGCGCCGATCTATACGTTCTCCGGGATTTCGATCCTGAGGCCGGCGCTGTTTGCGGGCTGCCAGCCCGGACGGTTCCCGCTGGCGCCGCTGCTGCGTGCCGCGGCGCTGCGCGATCAGCTCGACGGCGAAGTCTTCGGCGGCCTGTGGTCCGACGTCGGTACGCCGCTGCGGCTGGCGGAGCTGGAAGCGCTGCTCGGTACTCCGGCTACGCAGATGTAGGTCGGCAATCCCTTGCCGACATGAGGCCTTGATTGCGCATCGCAGGGCCACGTCGGCAAAGGATTGCCGACCTACACGCAGTCACTGCATAAGCTTAGCTGGCGAAAGCGCTTGTGCCTCCAGGCCCCACTGCCGACAATGGCCTGACATCCGACGCTCCGCTCATGAACGCCTTCCGCGGCTCCCGCACTCTCCATCTGATCGCGCTGCTGGCCTTGATCGCGCAGCTGCCGATGCGGCATGCGGCGGCAATGGCGCATGCGGGCAGCGATCCGCTGCTGCTCGCGTTCTGCGGCAGCGCTTCGCCGGTCGCGCTGCAGCGTCTGCGCGCCGCGGCGCCGCCGGAGTTGTTACAGGCCCTGGTCAGGACCGACGCTAAACAGAAGGCGGCAGCCCAGCCGGCTTGTGATTTTTGCGCCGGCCTTGCGGCGATGCAATTGGCAGCTTTGCCGCCTTCACAAATCGCGCTGTTTCTCAGCTCGGAAAGCGACGCTGCTTCGTCAGCGCTGATCGCCACGCATGCTGCGGCTGCGCCGGCAAGACTTCCGCCACCGCGCGGCCCACCGCTGAACGCCTGATCCGATCGACGCGCGCCGGGTTTTGCCGGCGTGCCCTTCCATCGTGTTCCGGACTGCGGCGTGGCCGCCGGTCCGTCGGGAATCCCCATGTTGCTCCTGTGTTTCGCTGCCGGCGCGACGGCTGCAAGCCATGTCGGCCGCTGATTCCGCGTCCGCGCGCGGCTGGCCGGCTTATCGCGCGATCTGGCGCTGGCATTTCTATGCCGGCCTGTTCTGCATTCCGTTCGTGCTATGGCTGGCGACGAGCGGCGCGATCTACTTGTTCAAGCCGCAGATCGAAGCCTGGATCGATCGCCCCTTCGATTCGCTGGCCATCATCGGCGCGCCGGCCAGCGCGCGGGCGCAGGTCGATGCCGCCACCGCCGCGCTGCCGGGTTCGCGCCTGCTCGCCTACGAGCTGCCGCCGGGGCCGCAATCGGCGGTGCGCGTGCTGCTGAAATACGCCGGCGAGGACTACCGCGTTTATGTGCATCCGCGGAGCCTGCAGATATTGAAGCTGGTGCGCGAGGACAGCCGGCCGATGCGCGTGATTTCCCAGCTGCACGGCAATCTGCTGATCGGCGATCGCGGCTCCTTTCTGGTAGAGCTCGCGGCGTCGTGGGCGATCGTGATGATCGTCAGCGGCCTGTTCCTGTGGTGGCCGCGCGGCGCATCGGGACTCGGCGGCGTGCTGTATCCGCGGCTGGGCGGCGGACGGCGGTTCTGGCGCGATCTGCACGGCGTCGTCGGCTTCTGGGTATCGGCGTTCGCGCTGTTTCTGCTGCTGAGCGGGCTGCCCTGGACCAAGTTCTGGGGCGGCAATCTGAAAGCGGCCCGCCAGTTCGGCAACGACGTCGTGCTGCGCCAGGACTGGCCTGGCGGCGGCAATGCGGCCGCGGCTGGCGAGCATGACCATGGACCGCATCCGGACGCAGCGCCGGAGGGTTCCGGCGGCGACGCGCTGGATCGCGTTATCGCGAGCGTCGCGGCCCTGCATCTGGCACCTCCGGTTCTGATCGCGCCGCCGTCGCGCGGCGCTTTGAGCTGGACGGCGCGCTCCGACGCCCAGAACCGGCCGCTGCGCGTCACGCTGAGCATCGACGGAGCTTCCGGCGCGATTCTTCAGCGCCAGGATTTTTCGCAGCGTGCGCTGCTCGACCGGATCATCGGCACCGGTGTCGCTGCGCACGAAGGCCAGCTGTTCGGCTGGCTCAACCAGCTGCTCGGCCTGCTGACGGCCCTGGGCCTGATCACGCTGTGCGTCAGCGCGCTGGCGATGTGGTGGAAGCGGCGGCCGGCGGCGGTGCTCGGCGCGCCGCCGCCAGCGGCCGCGGCGCACCTGGCCTGGAGTTTCACTGCGGTGCTGTGCGCGCTCGGGCTGCTGTTGCCGATGCTCGGCCTGTCGCTGATCGCGGTGCTGGCGATCGAGCGCCTGCTGCTGCGGCGCCTGCCGCGAGCGCGCCGCTTCCTCGGACTGCAGGGGCCGGCTTGATCCGGAATCTGCTCCGGCTGTCGTTGTTCCAGGCCACTGGCCTGTCGTGGCTACTGCTCGGCTGGATCGCGCAGCTACTGTTGCCGCTCGTCCATCAGCGCTGGATGGCCGAGCGCAGCGGCGATGCCGGCAGCGCGGCGTTCTGCGGGCTGGTGTCATCGCGTGTGGTCGCCGGCTTCGCGGCGTTGGCACCGGCCGAGTTGAAAGCGGCGATGCGGCGCGCCAGCCGGCATTCGCCCGATGCCAGCTGCGAGCTTTGCGCCAGCGTGCATGCGCCGACGGCTTATCGCAGCCTGCCGTACCCAACGGGGCTTGTGATGTGCCTGGCGCGCGGATGCCCTCCGCGCGCCCGTTTTGATGCGTTCCCAACACCAAGAAAGCCATGAATCCCAGAATTCGAAAACCAAGCTCCCATGTTGCCGTTGCGTTGCTGCTGGCCTGTGCGCCGAGCCTGGCCGCGCGCGCCGGCGATGCGCCGCCGGCCGCGGTCGAAACCGCAGCGGCCGGAGATGCCATTCAACTCGAAACCATCATCGTCAACGGCCAGACGGTTCCATCGCCCGAGCTGCGCACGCCGGCGGCGGTGGTGACGGTCGACGCCGATACGCTGAGCCGCTCGACCAATCTGATCAACACCGAGGACGCGCTCAAGTACCTGCCCAGCCTGCTGGTGCGCAAGCGCTACATCGGCGACACCAATGCGCCGGTGGCGACGCGCACGACCGGCATCAACGCCAGCGCGCGTAGCCTGATCTATGTCGACGGCCTGCTGCTGTCGACGCTGGTGAACAATAACAACGGCAACGGTTCGCCGCAGTGGTTCCTGGTGCAGCCCGGCGAGATTGACCATATCGACGTGATGTACGGCCCGTACGCGGCGGCCTATCCGGGCAATTCCTACGGCGCCGTCACCGAGATCACGACGCGCGCGCCGTCGAGGTTCGAAAGCGATCTGAAGCTCGGCAAGACGTTTCAGCCGTATCAGCAGTACGGCACCGATGAGCAGTTCAACGCCTACGAACTCAGCGCCGGAATCGGCGACCGGATCGGCGCATTGTCGTGGCGGCTCGGGCTGAATCACCTGGACAGCTACAGCCAGCCGGTCACGTATCTGACGATCGCGAAATCCACGGCTTTGGCTGGCGAAGGCGATCCGACGATCAGCGGCGCTTTCGCAGATCGGAGCCGCACCGGCAGCGCGATCCAGGTGCTCGGTGCCGGCAACCTGACCCACACGCAGCAGGACAGCATCAGCGCCAAATTCGCCTATGACTTCAGTCCCGCGCTGACGCTGGGCTACACTGGCGCGTTATGGCAGAACACCGCGACGACGCGGCCGGACACGTACCTGAAGACGGACAACGGTGTCGACTACATCGGCAATTCCGCTGGCGATTCCGGCAAGGTCAACATCGACGGTTTCAGTTACAGCGCGGGCGCCATCGCGCCGCTGTACGCAAACGGCAGCACCGATCAGCAGCATCTCGCACATTCGCTGTCGCTGAAAAACCTTGGCGAAAAGCTGGACTGGCAGATCCTGTTCAGCGACTTTTCTTACTTGAGGGATCAGTCGCGGAGTTCGATGCCAAGCTTCACTGGCAGCTACCAGAACGCCAGCGGGCGAATCACCGACGCCGGCGACACCGGCTGGCGCACCGCCGATGCGAAGCTGGACTGGAAGCCGCAGGGCGCCGCGAGCGCGAACATCGTCAGTGCCGGCGTGCACGCCGACCAGTACCGCCTGGGCAGCCCGATCTACGACACCGCCGACTGGTTCAGCGGCGGCAAAGGCGCGTTGTTCAGCGACTCGCGCGGTAAAACGCGCACGCTGGCGCTGTGGCTACAGGATCGCTGGCGCTTTGCTCCGCGGTGGACCGCGATCGTTGGCGGCCGCTACGAAAGCTGGAAGGGCTTCGACGGCTTCAACTCCAACCGCACGGGCTCGGCCGGTGCGTACAAGTACTACGAGGTCGATCAGCCCGAGGCCGACAAGAAAGGCCTCTCGCCGAAAGCCTCGCTGGCCTGGCAGGCGACCAATGCACTGCAGCTGAAGGCTTCGGTGGGCCGCGCGCTGCGCTTCCCCACGGTCGGCGAGCTATACCAGAACATCGCCACCGGGACCACGTTCACGCAGGCCGATCCGAATCTGAAACCCGAGGACGTGGTTTCCGGAGAACTCAGTGCGAGCTACATCAGCGGCGATACTGACCTGCGCCTGACGCTGTTTCAGGAAACGGTGAAAGATCTGCTGATTTCGCAGAACGCCTATCTAGATAAAGAGCAGACGATCACCGCGTCTTTTGTGCAGAACCTCGACAAGACCCGCCAGCGCGGCGTCGAACTCGCTGCGACGCGCAAGAACCTGCTGACACGCGGACTGGAGTTCAGCGGCAGCCTGACTTACGTCGACGCCGAAATCCTGCAGAACGACAGTTACGTTGCGCCGATATCGACACCGGATGCGACCTCGGTCGGCAAGCGCACGCCGTACGTGGCCAAGTGGCGCGCGACGGTACTTGCGACCTATCGCCCGGACGAACAGTGGGCGTTCACGCTGGCCGGCCGCTATGCGACGCGTCTGTACGCGACCGTCGATGGCAGCGATACCAACACGCATACCTATCAGGGTTTCGACGGCTACACGGTGTTCGACACGCGTGCCAGCTACCAGATCAACACGCACTGGTCGGCGGCGCTCGGCATCGACAATCTGAACAACGAAAAATACTTCCTGTTCCACCCGTTCCCGCAGCGCACCGCGTTCGCGGAACTGGGCTATAGGTTCTAGTGTGGGCGTGGATCGGGACAGGCTCTCATTCGCCGCTGCGTGCCTTCCAGTCTTGCCAGTAGCGCTTCGCGTGTTCGATGTCCTTCCTTTGTGTGGCCTTGTCGCCACCGGCCAGCAGGACCACGAGCGCCTTGCCGTGCCCGGCGACATAAATCCGAAAGCCAGGACCGTGATCTTCGCGAAGCTCGCTCACACCTTCTCCAAGCGGCTTGACGTCGCCCCATAGTCCGTTCCGCAACCGGTTAAGCCGCTTCAGAATTCGCGCCCGGCTGGGGGCGTCCCGAAGACCTTCCAGCCACTCGGCAAACGGCACGCGCCCTTTGGGATCGCAGTATTCCTCAAGTTCAAGCATTGGCTTGCCTGCTGCTATCTTGGCGCTCCTCCGCACGGGCTCGATGACATTTCAATTCGTCCACTGGCCCGGTGTAGTCCTGCGCCCGATTTCCACTGCGCCGGTATCAGGATTGGGCCGCATCCACCACGGTGCGTGCTTTGCGGGATCGTGTTCGGCTATATGAAGAATTTCGGCTTCGTCGACTTCGACCACATACCAGCATCTCCCTGGCGCCACTTCAGTGATCACCAACTTTCCGTCAGTCTCCACGAATCGGATTCTTTCCCGATCAAGTGGCTCATCCGTTATGTTTTCGCCAAATGGTTCCAGCTTCCCATTCACTGGAATGGACCTGAGAACCCGGCCTTGCAATTCTTCGGACCGAATAACGGATCGGTTTTCGGTAACCGAGTTGCGATGTGTGGTGGGCCCGATGTCTTTCGCGCGCGCTGCCTTTCCCCGACCACGGCGTTTGCTCCTGTCAGATTTCTGGACCTCGCTCATCGTCACACGCTCTTTCCGGGCCGAAGCGATACTCGGCTACGCGGCCTGCCGGTCGACCGGCAGCACTGACAGGCGCAAGCCGAAAACCTTCAGAATTGCAGCCAGGGTGTCCAGGCGCGGATTCCCTGCGTCGGACAGCGTGCGATAAAGGGTTTCACGGCTCAGGCCTGCCTTGCTGGCCAGTGCCGACATGCCGCCCACCGATTCGGCAAGATCGCGCAAGCCCAGTGTCAGCACTCGCGCGTCACCGTCTTCCAGCAGGGCTTCCAGATACGCGGCGCGGTCCTCGTCGCTGCGCAGGTAGCTCGCCGCATGGTAGGGCCGGGACGGGCTTTCGCTTACAGCCGCGCGCTTGCCAGTGTGAGTTCGCATGTTCGATGTCCTTTCGGCCAACGGAACGAGCTGATCGGGGCTCGACCCTGTTCCGTTGACCATGTTCCGTTCGGTCACGGGCAGTGTAGCCGAAAGGCTACATGGAGGCCAATGCGGCGCGAATTTTTCTGGGCCTGCGCGGATCGTTCGACGCGCCGGAAAAAGAACGGGCGCCGTAGCGCCCGTTCTTTCCAGGGAATGAACCCCGCCCGGTTACGGCGATGCGTACGCCAGGCGATTCGGTGAGCCGGTGCCCGGGTTGGTGACGACGCTGCTTGTTGCCGCCGCGGTGATCGCCGCGGCCACCTGCGCCGGCGTCGCGCCAGGTGTGGTCGTCAGATAACGCGCCACCACGCCAGCCACCAGCGGGCTGGCCATCGAGGTGCCGCTGAGCGTCGCCGATCCGGTGTCGCTCTGGTAGCTCGCGGACACGATCTGGTCTCCCGGAGCAAACAGGTCCAGGCAGGTGCCGTAGTTTGAATACGAGGCGCGTGCATCGGTGCTGGTGGTTGCGCCGACCGTGATCGCTGCCGGCAGGCGAGCCGGTGATGAATTGCAGGCGTCGGCGTTGTCGTTGCCCGCGGCGACGACAACGGTCACGCCGCTGTTGATCAGCGAGCTTACGGCATCGTCGAGCGTGGTCGATGCGGCGCCACCCAGCGACATGTTGGCGACCGCGGGCAGCGTGCGATTGGCGACCACCCAATCGACGCCGGCGACGATCGTCGAGGTCGCGGTCGAGCCGCTGCAGCTGAATACGCGCACCGGGTGTATCAAGGATCGCTTGGCGATGCCGTAGGTGGTGCCGACCGCGGTGCCCGAGACGTGTGTGCCGTGGCCGTTGCAGTCGCTGGTGTTGTTCGGGTCCGGCACCGGGCAGTTGACGCCGAGCAAGCTGCACAGCAGGCCGCCGTTGGTGTTGGGCGCGAAGTTATGGCCGTTGCCGACGCGGCCGCTGAAGTCGGTATGCGTTGAGCGCAGGCCGGTGTCGATCACGTAGACGTTGACGCCGCTGCCGGCGTTCGACGGGTATGAATAAGTACCCGACAGTGGCAGTGGATGCTGGTCGGTGCGGTCGAGGTTGTAGCCGGCGCCGGTCTGGGTGTCGACCAGATCCATCATCTGGTCCTGCTCGATACGCTCGACCAGGCGGTTCGCCGCCAGCGACTGCGCGGCGATCTCCGGCAGCCTCACCGCGAAGCCCTTGAGTGCATGATCGTAGACCTGCAGCAGTTCGCCGCCGCCGACATTGCCGACCAGGGTTAGCGCCAGCTTGCGCACCGGTGCCGATGTCGCATCGGGTTTCAGCACAACGATGTACTGATCGGCGATCACGCGGTTGCCTTCGGGGATCACCAGTGCAGCGGCGTGTGCCTGCATGGAAACGGCCGCAACGACTCCCGCGGCCAGCGTTGCCAGCCAAGATTTTTTATTCACGTCACTCTCCTGTCAGTAGCCGGCGGCATAGCGCCGGGCCGCCCTCCGTTAAGCGGCGGGCTCACTGTAGAGAATTGCCGCGCCAGGCGCAGCACCGGTGGAACAGGGTGCATGGGCCGATGGGCCAAGCGCTTACTGGATTCTGCGAACCCGCACGCGCGCGCCAGCGCCGTCCAGTTTCATGAAGTAGCTGCCGATGAAGTTGCGCTCGATCGTAACCGCCGGATTATCGACGTCGAGCAGGATCTCGCGATCGTCGATGTTCAGCCAGACCTGGCCGTTGTCGAGGGCATAGCGGGCGCCCTTGCGGGCGAATTCGACGTGGCCGACGACGCGGGCCTTCAGTGCCTGCTCCGCGGGAGAATCAGTGGACTTGCGCTTGACGGTTTCGGCGCCGAAGTCGGCGCCGGGTGCCGCCGGAGGGGGCGCCGGCACTGCTGCCGGCGCGGCCGTCACCGCGGCGGGCGGCACAGCAAACAGCGCGTCGTAGCAACCCAGACGCGCCGCGTCGTCGGCGACGCCGCGGCACTGCTGCGGATCGGCCGCCGCCGCGCCCAACGGACCCGCGACGCCGATCCCCAGCAGCAGGGCCGCCGTGTGCGCTCTGCTGTACCGGCTCATGCGGGAAGAACGTGCGCCGCCTGCTGATCCGCGTGATAGCTCGAGCGCACCATCGGCCCGCTGGCCACATGCGAAAAACCCATTTTCTCGCCGAGCACGCGCAGACGCTCGAACTCGTCCGGATGCGCATAACGCATCACCGGATGATGGTGCCTGGACGGCGCCAAGTACTGGCCCAGGGTCAGCATGTCGACCTGGTGCGCGCGCAGGTCGAGCATCACTTGCTCGATCTCATCGATCTCCTCGCCCAGGCCGAGCATCAGGCCGGACTTGGTCGGCACGCTCGGGTGGTAGCCCTTGAAGCGCTCCAGCAGGTCCAGCGACCACTCGTAGTCCGAGCCCGGCCGCGCCTGCTTGTACAGGCGTGGCACGGTTTCGAGATTGTGGTTGAACACGTCGGGCGGCGTGTCCTTGAAGATCGTCAGCGCCGGGTCCATGCGGCCGCGGAAGTCCGGCACCAGCACCTCGATGGTCAGCTTCGGCGACAGCAGGCGCGATTCGCGGATGCAGGACGCGAAGTGCGCGGCGCCGCCATCCAGCAGATCATCGCGGTCGACGCTGGTGATGACCACGTACTTCAGGCCCAGTGCGGCAATCGTGCGCGCCAGGTTGCCGGGCTCATCGATATCCAGCGGCTTGGGCCGGCCGTGGCCGACATCGCAGAACGGGCAGCGCCGCGTGCAGATGTCGCCCATGATCATGAAGGTCGCGGTGCCCTTGCCGAAGCACTCGGACAGGTTCGGGCAGCTCGCCTCTTCGCAGACCGTATGCAGCTTCTGCTCGCGCAGGATGCCCTTGATGCGGTCGACTTCCTGCGACTGGCCCATGCGCACGCGGATCCAGTCCGGCTTGCGCAGCAGGCCTTCGGCGGGCGCCTCGACCTTGACCGGGATGCGCGCCATCTTTTCGGCGCCACGCAGCTTGACGCCGGCGACCACCGGAGCGGGACGGGCAGGGGCGGACAGGGGATCGGCAGGGGGAGACATGGACGCCTGGGGACGAAAAGCCAGCGCCTAGTTTACGCTGCTAGCGCGCTGACACCGTAGCCGGCGGCCTGGTAGGTTGGGGTGAGCGTTGCGAACCCCAACTTCGGCGCTCATTGGTGTTGGGGTTCGCTGTGCTCACCCCAACCTACGGGCTACGACGATTTCGGTCCCAGCAGCCACCACAGCAGCAGGCCCAGGAACGGCAGCAGCAGGATGATCACGATCCAGATCGCCTTCTTCAGCGGCTCGGCCGAACTCTGCGCGATCTTGATGATCGCGTAGATGTCCAGCACCAGGATCAGGATGCCGAAAATGCCGAGGTTGTTGCCGAAATTCATCGATGCGCTCGCGCGTCAGGCCGGGAGCGCAGATGTTAACGCGAGAAGCTCAGGCCGCGGCTGCGTATTCGACTCTGGCCGGCAGCAGCGCCGCCTCGATCGCGGCGTGCGTGCGTCGTGCGAGTTCGTTGCGGTCCAGGCTCGCGGGGTCGATCGCCGGCAGGTAGCGCACTTCGACATCCATCGACGGGTTCCGCAGCATCGCCAGGATGTGCCAGAACAGCACGTCGTCGCCGACGTAGGGCGCGATGTTGCGGCCGTCGGGCGCGCGGCCGTAGCGGATCAGCAGCGGCTGCACCGGCAGATGGGCGTCGATCGCCGCGGCGAACAGGCGCGGATGGAAAGGCAGCAGCGATTCGCCGGCGGTGGTCGTGCCCTCCGGGAAGATCGTGACGCTGCCGCCGCTACGCAGGAACGGCGTCAGCTTGTCCAGCAGCGGCCGCGTGCCGCCCTTGCCGCGGCTCAGAAAGAAACTGCCGGACGCGATCGCCAGGCCGCCGACGATCGGCCAGTTCCGCACTTCGGCCTTGGACACGAAGCGCGTCTGTTCGCAGGCCGCGATCAGCGAGATATCCATCCACGAAACATGGTTGGCGACGGTGACGTGGCCGCTGCTCACCGGCCTGCCATTGATGCGGATGCGCAGGCCGAAGATGCCGAACAGCTTCGAGTTCCACCACTGCGTCAGCGGCTCCGGACGGATCCGCTTGCCGAAGTCGAGCCGCACGATCGTCACCAGCAGCATGCCCAGCGACAGGTGGGCGATCAGCCAGAGGCCGCGGACGATGAAGCGCAGCGACGTCGTCAGCATTCTCGTCATGCGTTCAGGCGTGACCGATGATGTCGGTGCTCGGCTGGATGCCGAGGAAATGACGCGCGTAACGCGGGCAGATATCCGACACGTTCAGCAGCATGAATACGTCCGCGCAATTGAAGTCCTGATCCCAATAGGCTTCGCCGCAGACCTTGGCGCCGAGGCTGACGTAGGCCTTCAGCAGCGGCGGCAGCCTGACTTTCTGCGGCGGCTCGCCGTCGGACAGCGGCAGCAGGTGGTAGGGACGCACGCGCTGGTAGCCCGGTGCCATGTACTTGGCCTGCACCTGGCGCAGGATCGCATGTGCCTGGGCGCCGCCGTCCTCCAGGCCGATGCTGGCGCAGCCGAACAGGTAGTCGTAGCCGTGCTGCGTAAAGAAGGCCGCGAGGCCCTGCCACAGCGTGGCGATGACCGCGCCGCTGCGGTAGTCGGCGTGCACGCAGGTGCGGCCGACTTCCATCACCCGGCCCGGCAGCGAGTCGATCATGCTCAGCTCGAACTCGCCGGCCGAATAGAAGCCGCCGGCGCGGGCGGCCTGCTGGTCGGTCAGGATGCGGGTGCAGGCGACGAGCCGGCCGCCGGCTTCGCGGACGATCAGGTGTTTGCAGTAAGGATCGTAGGCGTCGCGATCGACGCCATCCTCGCCCCCGTCGATCTGGGCGCCGAGCTCGCCGGCGAAGATCTGGTAACGGAGCTTCTGGGTTTCCAGAATTTCCTCGGGGCTCGTCGCGAAGCCCGCGGTGAATCGCGTTTCGGGTCGCGTTTCGGGTCGGGCTTCGGGTTTGGCCTCGAAGTCTTTCGAGTTCATCAATGACATAGGGTCAGTCCTTTCGCATCGCTGCGAGACTCTATGGACAACACGTTGAGGCGATATGAATGCGCCGTGACAATTTATTTACAAACGTGTCGCTAACATAATACGGCGCGACTATAGCGCAGCCTCGAATCCGGACGCTTTCTGTATCGGTTTCTGTATCGGCTCGAAACTAGGCCGGCGGCAGCGTCCAGTCGGCGTGGGAATGGGCCGACGACCAGACCCGCTGGTGCGCTCTCGACAGCGAAATCGGGTCGGAGAGCAAGGTATTCCGGTCGCGTTCGCTGAGCTTTTCCGGGCCATCGGTGACCGCCTGCTCGATCAGCTGTTCGCGTGAACGCTGGGCTTCGCCGGACAGCCGCAGGCGCGGGATGCTGTCGGCCGCGAGCAGCGCATTCAGCACCGGATCGACCACCGCCTCGAGGAAGCCGGCTTTCAGGCGACGGCCGCGTCGCATCGCCAGGCGCATCCAGCGCAGCTCGCGTGGTGGCAGCGATTCTTCCGGTATCAGGAACATCCGCGCCGCGCGCAGCGCGCGGCCGGGCCGCACTCGCGATGACAGCACCGACAGCGGGATCGCCAGCATCAGCGAGCCCACCACCGGCAGCAGCCACAGCAGGAACTCGGGCTGCAGCCAGTAGACACCGCCAGCCCAGATCAGGCCCAGCAGCGAGCCGCCCCAATGCTGGCGGATCGCGTCGCTCCAGTGGGTTTCGGCGTCGTCGCGTGGTGGCGACTTCCAGCTGATCGCGACGCCGAGCAGGCCCAGCGTGACGAACTTGGCGTGGAACAGCATGCGGATCGGCGCCAGCGCGGCCGAGAACACCGACTCGAACACCACGCTGAAGAACAGCCGGATCGGCCCGCCGAAGCCGCGCCACATTTTCGGCTTGGCGATGATCAGGATCGCCGACAGCAGCTTGGGCAGCCACAGCAGGGTCGCGGTTGCGCCGAACAGGCGCGTCGCCCATTCCGGATGCCATTCCGGCCAGTTCGGGAACAGCTGGTAGGACTGCGTGAAGTACACCGGCTCGCTGAGCACGTTGACGGCCAACAAGGCCGTGGACAGCACCAGAAACAGGAACCACAGCGGCGCCGACAGGTAGGCCATCACGCCGGTCATGAACACCGCGCGATGCGCCGGGTGCAGGCCCTGCGACAGGAACAGCCTGAAGTTCATCAGGTTGCCCTGGCACCAGCGGCGGTCGCGCTTGAGCTCGTCGAGCAGGGTCGGCGGCATTTCCTCCCAGGAGCCGGGCAGGTCGTAGGCGATCCACACGCTCCAGCCGGCGCGGCGCATCAGCGCCGCCTCGACGAAGTCGTGGCTCAGGATCTCGCCCGACAGCGAGCCGCTGCCGGGCAGCTTGCTCAGCGCGCAATGGCGCATGAACGGCGCCACGCGCAGGATCGCGTTGTGGCCCCAGTAATGGCTCTCGCCGAGCTGCCAGAAGTGCAGGCCGGCAGTGAACAGCGGGCCGTAGACGCGCGTCGAGAACTGCTGGATGCGCGCGTACATCGTCTCGCGGCCGGCGGCCCAGGGCGCGGTCTGGATGATGCCGGCGCTGGGGTTGGCTTCCATCAGCTGGGTCAGCCGCACCAGGCAGTCGCCGGACATCACGCTGTCGGCGTCGAGCACCACCATGTAGTTGAAGCCGCTGCCCCAGCGGCGACACCAGTCGGCGACGTTGCCCGACTTGCGGCGGATGCGATGCGTGCGCCGGCGGTAGTGGATATGGTCGAAGCCGTTGACCTCGCGGCACATCGTCAGCCAGGCCTGCAGCTCGGCGACGCGGGTGTCCGAATCGATGGTGTCGGACAGCACGAAGAACTCGAAATGCCGCAGCTTGCCGGTGCGCGCGATGCTGTCGTAGGTCGCGCGCACCCCGGCGAACACGCGCGCCACGTCCTCGTTGAAGATCGGCACCAGGATCGCGGTGCGGGTGCCTTCTGCGATCGGCACGTCGGTCGGCGTCGAGCCGTTGATCGAGTATTTGTCGCGGCCCCAGAGCAGCACCCAGAAGCCCATCAGCGCGGTCCAGAAACCCGAACCGACCCAGGCGAACAGGATCGCGTACAGCACCAGGATGCACATCTCCAGCCAGTGGCTGCCGTGATAGGGCAGTACCGCAGTCATCAGGTACACCGCGATATAGGTCTGGCCGAGTACGAAGCCGAGCAGCACCAGCCGGCGCACCAGGCCGGCCCAGCGCCAGCGCCCGATCGGGTCCGGCGAATCCGGCTTGACGTCGTCCTCCAGGCGCGAGGCCAGGCGGCCGCGGCGGCCGAAGCTGGCGCGCCACAGCCGCTGGAACGGATTGGTCGCCCAGGGCCGCGGCTTCATGAAGGCGCGCTGGATCGGCGGCATCGTATGCAGGCGCGTGCGGCCGTGATTGTCGGTCTGGATGACGCGCTGCAACTGCTCGTTCAGGCGCCGGCTGTCTTCGGGCCAGATCTGGTGCAGCCGCTCCGGCATCGACTGCCAGGCCGGCGACGGCGCGCTGGCCGGCAGCGGCCCGCCGGAGAGTTCGGTATGCAGCTGCGTCCAGGGGTCGGCAGCGGCCAGCGCGTCGCGCAGCAATTTCTCGCGCCGCTCGGAGGACAGACGCAGGCGCTCGAGATAAGCCTTGATCCGGCCGCCGCTGGCAGCCGTGGGGACGTGGTGGTCGTTCACGTGGCTATTGTGCCGCAATGCAGCAGATGGATTGCGGTTTTCTCTTTCCTCTCAGGCGGATGAGAAGAAGGAGAAAGCTCACGGCGGCAGGATGTAGCTCCAGGTTTCCGAGATCGCTTCCTGATCGCGGCGCAGGAAAGCGCGCATTTCCACCGGTTTTTCCGGATCGATCCGGCGGAAGCGGAACGACAGCCGCCAGCCGCCGCTGACTTCGTTCGGGAATACCTGGCGCTCGAGCAGCTCGCCGTTGTCCGACAGCCACAGGCCCGGGAATACCTTGGCGTCCTTGTCCAGGCCCTTGAGTGCCGGGCCGGCGAAGTCGACCATCATCTGGATCGTGTTGTCCTGCTCCTTGATCCAGCCATGGCCGCGGCGCGACTGCGTCACGTAACTGGTCGGCGGCAAGGTCTGCTCTTGTTTCTGCCAGGCGATGGTGTAGGCAAAATCCAGCGCCTTGCCCGGCTCGACGGCCTTGTCGCTGACCCAGTAGGCGACGATGTTGTCGTTGGTTTCGTCCGGCGACGGGATCTGCACCAGCTCGACACGGCCGGCGCCCCAGTCGCCCTTGGGTGTGACCCAGGCGCTGGGCCGGATGTCGTAGCGCGCTTCCAGATCCTCGTAGCTCGAGAACGCCGGGTCGCGCTGCATCAGGCCGAAGCCCTTGGGACTGGTGGTCGAGAAGCTGGTGACCAGCAGGCGGCGCGGGTTCGACAGCGGCCGCCAGATCCATTCGTCCGCGCCGGTGTGCACCTGCAGGCCGTCGGAGTCATGCACTTCGGGGCGATAGTCTTCAACCTGCGAGCGCTGGTTCTCGCCGAAGAAGAACATGCTGGTCAGCGGCGCGATGCCGATCTTGTCGATCTTCTCGCGCGGGAAGATCCGCGCATCGACGCTCATCAGCGTGCTGGTGCCGGGCTTGAGCTCGAAGCGGTAGGCGCCGGTGACGCGGCGTGAATCCAGTAGCGCGTAGATCACCAGGTGATCGTCCTTGGCCGAAGGCCAGGCCAGCCAGAACTCGGTGAAGTAGGGGAACTCCTCGCCCGACAGCTGGGCGGTGTCCACGCCCAGGCCGCGCGCCGACATGCCGTAGCGCTGGTCCTTGCCCAGCCCGCGGAAGTAGCTCGCGTCCTTGAACGCGACGACCTCGTCCTTGTAACTGGGGCTGTTGACGTTGGCGTGCACGCGGAAGCCGGCGAAGCCGACGTCCTTGAACTTGGTCGGATCGAGCTGCTTGTTGTTGCCGTAGTCGAAATCGGCCGGGTTGAATGGCACCGGCTGCGAGCCGCTGGCACCGACCACGTTGATCTTGACCGGGACCGTGTAGCGCCCGCCCGGATGGAAGAACTGCACCTCGAACGGCAGCTTGCGGTTACGCCACAGCGCTTTCTCGGGCTTGAAGCGGATGTCGCGAACCTGGTCGTAGCCCAGGTCGGACAGCTCCTTGGGCAGCGCATTGTCCGGCTTCTGATAAGGCTGGGCGGCAAGGTCCTGGGCGCGTTTGGCCACGTCCTCGAAGCCGAAGCCGAAAGCGGGCAGGGCGCTCAGTGCGAGCACGCATGCGAGTACGCGGCCTACAGCAGCAGGCGTCCGTGGCGACATAGATGACGGTCCGAGGAAACGAGGATGACGAATAGTCTAAGGGATCATCCTGAACCTGAAACACAGAATCGTTCAGCCTTCCGGCGCCGGCCCGCGAACGTTGTCGCGTATCTTGCCCAGTGTCACCAGGCAGGCGGCGATCTCGGCCGCCGACAGCCTGGCGAAAGCCTCTTCCTTGACCTGATGCACGACGGGCAGGATCTGCCTGATCAGTTCCAGTGCGCTCGGCGTCAGGAACACCTGGCGTACGCGACGATCGCCGGGCGCGCTGCGCCGCTCGATCCAGTTTTTGTCGGCGAGCCGGTCCAGCAGCCGCACCAGGCTCGGCGCCTCGATCTCGAGCGTGCGGGCCAGCTCGGTCTGGGTCAGCGGGCCGTCGGCCTGGTGCAATGCCAGCAGTGGCCGCCACTGCGCCTGGGACAGGCCCATCGGCTCGAGCCGGCGATCGACATTGGCACGCAGGCTGCGCGTGACCTCGCGCATCAGGCTTGCGAGTTGTTCCGCGGGTGTTGCGGCGGGCGCAGCCGTGGTCGAACATGGATCGGTCATGGTAAAAACATTAGCACGCTAGTAATTGCATTGCTAACTTAATATTATCTGCGGCTCAGCGCCGGCTACCGGCGTTCAAGGACGATCCATGCCGAAACCTGCGTTTTTTCCCTCCGGTTCCGTTCCGGTTTGTGTATCGATTGTCGCCCTGTTGCTGTTCGCCGCCTGTTCCAAAGCGCCGCCGCCGGCCGCGCCACCGCCGGTCGAAGTCACGCTGGCGACGATCACCCCTCGTGCCGCTACGGTCACCATCGACTACGTCGGCGAGCTCGAGGCGATCAACACTGCCGAGATTCGTCCGAGAGTCGGCGGGCTGCTCGAGCAGCAGGCCGCGCTCGAGGGCGAGCGCGTCAAGAAAGGGCAGATCCTGTTCCGGATCGACTCGCAGCCCTATGTCGCGGCGCTCGCCAATGCAAAAGCGGCGCTGGCACAGGCGCAGGCTTCGCTCGACCAGGCCGAGCGCGATCTGTCGCGCGTGCAGCCGCTGTCGCAGATCAACGCCGTGAGCCAGCAGGAGTTGGACGCGGCGGTCGCGCGCAATAGCGCGGGCAAGGCCTCGGTCGAAGCGGCGCGCGCCGGTGTGCAGACCGCGCAGCTCAATCTGGATTACACGACGGTGACCTCGCCGATCGACGGCATCGTCGGCCGCGCGCTGTTCCGCACCGGCGGCCTGGTCACGGCGTACAGCTCTTTGCTGACCACGGTCTATGCAACCGACTCGATGTACGTGAATTTCAGCATTAGCGAGCAGCGCATGCTCGAGCTGCAGCGTCAATGGGGCGGCCGCCTGCCGGACGGCGGGGTCAAGTCCGGCTTCAAGATCCTGCTGGCCGACGGCTCCGAATATCCCGAGCCCGCCAAGCTCAACCTGATCGACGCCGCCGTCGACAAGACCACCGGCACCTTGCCGGTGCGCCTGGAGGTGCCGAACCCGAACAGCACCTTGCGCGCCGGCCAGTTCGCGCGCGTTGTCGTCGCCGCGCAGAACCTGCCGGACGCGATCCTGGTGCCGCAGAAAGCAGTGCAGGAACTGCAGGGCAAGACCTACGTCTGGCTGGTCGACGGCGAAGGCAAGGCCGCCTCGCACGATGTGCGCATGGGACCACGTATCGGCAACGACTGGTTGGTGCAGGACGGGCTCAAGGCCGGCGACAAAATCGTCGTCGACGGCTTCGGCAAGGTGAGGCCAGGCGCGATCGTCGCCGACGCGCCGCCGGCAGCGAAGAGTTAAGGCCGTGGTCAACTTTTTCATCGATCGGCCGATCTTCGCGACGGTTCTGTCCATCGTCATCACGCTGGCCGGCATGATCGCGCTGACCCAGCTGCCGATCGCGCGTTTTCCGCCGATCACGCCACCCTCGGTGGTGGTCTCCGCCAGCTTCCCGGGTGCCGACGCGAGTACCGTCGAAGCGTCCGTCGCCGCGCCGATCGAGCAGCAGATCAACGGCGTCAAGGACATGCTGTACATGGACAGCAAGAGCGCCAACGACGGCAGCTATTCGCTGAACATCACCTTCGACATCGGCACCGATCAGGACCTGGCCGCAGTCGACGTGCAGAACCGCCTTTCGATCGCGCAGCGCCAGCTGCCGACCGACGTTACCCGCAGCGGCGTCACCGTATTCAAGCGCCAGCCGCAGGTGCTGATGATCACCGCGCTGAAGGCGAGCGATCCTCGCTACGACTATCTGTTCCTGTCCAACTACGCGACCTTGAACGTCTACGACGCGCTGGCGCGTGTTCCCGGCGTCGGCCAGGTCGTCGTGCTCGGCGCCCGCGACTACGGCATGCGCATCTGGCTGGATCCCGATCGCATGGCGCGGCTGGGCGTCACCACGCAGGACATCAGCGCCGCGCTGACCGAGCAGAACGTGGTGGCCCCGGCCGGTAGCATCGGCGCCGAGCCGGTGCCACCAGGCCAGCAGAAGCAGTACTCGGTGCGCGTGCAGGGCCGGCTGTCCAATCCCTCGGAGTACGAAAACATCGTGCTGCGGGCTCGCAACGACGGCTCGGTGGTGCACCTTAAAGATGTCGCCCGCATCGAACTCGGCGCCACCGACTATGGGCGCTCTTCGCTGCTCAACGGCGAGCCGGTGGCGATGATCGCGGTCTACCAGTTGCCGGACGCGAATGCGCTGGACGTCGCCAAACGCGTGCGCGCCGCAATGGCGGATCTGTCGAAGACGTTCCCGCAGGGCATCGACTACGTAGTGCCTTTCGACACCACGCTGTTCGTCACCGAGTCGGTGAAGGAGGTGCAGCACACCTTCGTCGAGGCGGTGCTGCTGGTGCTGCTGGTGGTCTTCGTGTTTCTCGGCAGCTGGCGCGCGACGCTGATTCCGATGCTGGCGATCCCGGTGTCCCTGGTCGGCACCTTTTCGATCTTCGTCGCACTCGGATTCTCGATCAACACGCTGACCCTGTTCGCGCTGGTGCTGGCGATCGGCCTGGTCGTCGACGACGCGATCGTGGTCGTCGAAGCTGTGACCGAAAAAATGATCGAACACCAGTTGTCGCCGCGCGAGGCGACACGCGCGGCGATGGCCGACGTCACCGGCCCGGTGATCGCGATCGCGCTGGTGCTGTCGGCGGTGTTCATTCCGGTTGCCTTCCTGCCCGGCCTGACCGGGCAGTTCTACCGCCAGTTCGCACTGACCTTGTCGGTATCGGTGCTGCTGTCGGCGCTGGTGGCGCTGACGTTCACGCCGGCGCTGTGCGCGCTGCTGCTGAAGCCGCCGTCCGAATCCGAAGCCGAGGGCCGGCTCGGCCGGTTCTTTGGCGGATTCAATCGTGGATTCACGCGGCTGACGCGCGGCTACACCCGCACGGTGCGTAGCGCGATCCGCCGCTCGGTGATCGCGCTCGCCGTGTTCGGCGCGCTGACCGTCGCCGCGCTATGGCTGCTGACTGCGCGTCCCGCCGGTTTTCTGCCGGACGAGGACCAGGGTTATCTGATCATGGCGGTCAATCTGCCGCCGGCCGCCACCCAGCAGCGCACGCTCGCCGTCGTCGAGCAGGCGCGCAAGATCGTCGCCGCGCAAAGCGAGACACTGGACATGGTGTCGCTGGTCAGCTTCAACCTGCTGACCGGCGTCAACTCGCCGAACAACGCGACGATTTTCATCACGCTCAAACCCTGGCACGATCGGGCCGGCGCCGAGCATTCTTCGCTGTCGCTGGTCAGGCGCCTGAGCGGCGCGCTGTCGCAAATCCAGGACGCGAACTTCATCGTGCTGAATCCGCCGTCGATCCCGGGCATCGGCACCGCCGGCGGTTTCGAGTTCGTGCTCGAAGATCGCTCCGGCGGCGACATCCGCAACTTCAACATCGTATTGCAGGAGTTTCTCGGCCGCGCCGCGAAGCGCCCGGAGCTGACGCGGGTGTTTTCACAGTACAACTCGAATTCGCCGCAGATCGAGTACGTGATCGACCGTGAGCGCGCCAAGACGCTCGGCATTCCGCTGTCGGATATCTTCGGCTCGCTGCAGACTTTTCTCGGCGGCAGCTACGTCAACGACTTCAACCTGTTCGGCCGCACATTCCGCGTTACCGCCCAGGCCGAAGGTGCGTTCCGCGCATCGCCCGAAGCGGTGAATCATCTGTATGTGCGCACGCAGGGCGGCGAGATGGTGCCCTTGTCGACCCTGGTCTCGATCAAGACCAACAGCACGTCGGAATACATCGAGCGCTACAACGTGTTCCGCGCCGCGACCGTCAACGGCTCGGCTGCGCCCGGCTACAGCTCGGGTGAGGCGGTGAAGGTGATGGAAGAACTCGCGCAGGGACTGCCGGCCGGCTATACCTTCGACTGGACCGGCGTGACCTACCAGGAGAAAAAATCCGGCGGGCAGGCGCCGTACATTTTCGGCATGGCGCTGCTGTTTGTATTCCTGGTGCTGGCCGCGCAATACGAGAGCTGGGCGGTGCCGTTTGCGGTGCTGCTCGGCATTCCGTTCGCGGTGTTCGGCGCCTACCTGGGCCTGACGGCGCGCGGCATGGCCAATGACATCTATGCGCAGATCGGCCTGGTCATGCTGATCGGCCTGGCCGCGAAGAACGCGATCCTGATCGTTGAATTCGCCAAACTCGCGCATGAGCGCGGCATGCCGCTGATCGATGCCGCGCTGGAAGGCTCGCGTCTGCGTCTGCGGCCGATCCTGATGACCTCGCTGGCTTTCATCCTCGGCACCTTGCCGCTGGTGATCGCCACCGGTGCCGGCGCCGGCGCGCGCCAGGTGCTGGGCACCGCGGTGGTGTTCGGCATGCTCGCGGCGACGCTGATCGGGATCTTCATCATCCCGGTGTTCTACGTGCTGATCCAGGGCTTGAGCGAGCGCATCAGCCCGCCCGGGCACAAGCCGCTGCCGGAGCCGCAGTCATGAAGCGCCACGCCTGTGTGCTGATCGTCCCCGCGCTGCTCTCGGCCTGCGCGATGGGGCCGGACTATCAGCGGCCGACGCTCGATGTGCCGCCACAGTTCCGGCTCGACACGGCAGCCGCGTCGCCGCAGTCCTTCGGCGATCTGCAGTGGTGGGACGTGTACCGCGATCCGGTGCTGGCGACGCTGATAGCCAGCGCCGTGAAGAACAACCTCGATGTGCGCGTCGCGGCTGCGCGCGTCGATCAGGCGCGCGCCAGTCTCGGCGCGACCGGCTACCAGTTGCTACCGCAGATCAGCGCCGGCGGCACCATCGGCAAGCAGCGCCTCTCGGCTTACGAATCGAGCACCAGCGACCGCACGTCCAACAACGCCGCGGTCTCGGGCAGCCTGTCCTGGGAGCTGGATTTCTGGGGCCGCATCCGCCGCACGCGCGAAGCGGCGCGCGCGCAGCTGCTGTCGTCAGAAGCGGCTCGCGAAACCGTGCTCGCGTCGCTGGTCGCGTCCGTCGCGACGCAATATTTCACGCTGCTGGCGCTGGACGAGCAGCTCGAAATCACCCGCGCGACACTGGAATCGCGCAAGGCCTTCCTGGATCTGACGCAGGCGCAGTTTGATCGCGGTACCGTCAGCGGTCTCGACGTGAACACCGCGCAGGCGCAACTCGCCACCGCGCAGGCGAACGCGCCGCTGCTGGAGCGGCAGATCGCGCAGAGCGAGAACCAGCTGAGCCTGCTGCTCGGCGGCAATCCGGGGGCGATCGCGCGCTCGCCGCGCAATGCGGGCAATTTTGGCCTGGCGCCAATGTCGCCCGATCTGCCGGCTGGCCTGCCGTCGAGCTTGCTGGAACGTCGGCCGGATATTCGTGAAGCCGAGCAGGCCCTGGTCGCGGCCAATGCGCAGATTGGTATCGCCAAGGCCGCATTGTTTCCGACGATTTCGATCACCGGTGATTACGGCAGCCTGTCGCCGAAGATGTCGAACCTGTTCACCGGCGCAGCCGAGAACTGGGCTGTGGGCGTGAACCTGCTGCAGCCGCTGCTCGATGCCGACCGCAACCGCTATCAGGTCGACTATGCGGACGCCGGCCGCCGCGTCGCGCTGCTGAATTACGAGAAGGCCGTGCGCACCGCGTTCCGCGAAGTCGCCGACGCGCTGGTCACGCGGCAGAAGTCGGCCGAATACCAGACGGCGCAATCGGCGCTGGTCACCGCACAGAACAGTGCGCACGAGATCGCGCTGGCGCGCTACAAAGTCGGCTACTCCTCGTACTTCGACGTGATCAATGCCGACCGCGACTTGTTCAGCGCCAAGCTCGCGCTGTCGCAGGCGCGGCTGGACACACTGAATGCGAGCGTGCAGCTGTATCAGGCGCTGGGTGGCGGCTGGCAGCTGCAGCGGTAGCTTGCGTAGGGCGGGTCGTGACCCGCCGTTTTGACTGTGGATCGACAGAGAAAAACGGCGGGTCATGACCCGCCCGACTGATGCTGCTTTTCAGTTGACCCGCGTCACCCGGTTCTGCGGTCCCGGCGGAACCGGCGAATGGGCTTCGAGGTAGTCGGACAGGGCGTCGATGTCGAGCGCGCCGCCGAGACGGCTGGTGCCGCTGGCGAAGACCGTGAAGTTGTCGCCGCCGGTGGCCATGAAGCTGTTGCAGGTGACGCGGTAGCTGGCCGCGGGATCGACGGTGACGCCGTCGATCTGGATGCTGCCGGCGACCACCTTGCTGCCGGTGGGCTGCGCGGCGTCGTAGGTGTAGGCGAAGCCGTTCGACACTTCCATGAAACGGTTCTGGCCGACCGCCGGGTTGTCGAACTGCTGCTCGAGCACCGCTTTGATCTGCGCGCCGCTCAGCGTCATCGTCACCAGCGTGTTGTAGAACGGCTGCACGTTGAAGGCCTCACCGTAGGCGATGTCGCCGGCCGGTTCGCCCACGTAGTAGGCGTTGTTGTACAGCAGGTCGGCGCGGATGCCGCCCGGGTTCATGAACGCGACCTTGGCGCTGCCGAATTCCGGCGCGGAAGTGGCGGCGAGCTGTGCGTCGGCGATCACGTCGCCCAGTGCCGATTCACCGGCCGCGTTCTGCGTGCGCGAGATATCAGAGGCGATCGAGCCGATCTTGGCGTTGGCCAGCGGCGCAGCGAGCGCGTTGTAGGTGTCGATCAGGCTCTGCTCGTTCGGGTCCTTCGCCAGCGTCGTGTAGCCGGCCGGCACCACCGTCGGCGGCGCGGTCGAGGAGCCGTCGTTGACCACCAGGATGTTGTGCGCGCTGACGGCCGTGATGTCCTTGGTCTTCGGGTCGACGGTGACGTCGAGGTCGGTGAGCATGCGGCCGTAGAAACCGCCGCTGGTGACGGTGATGTCCTTCACGCCGTCACTGGCCTTGGCCTTGCAAATGTAGGCCTGGTGGGTATGCCCGCTGATGACCAGATCGACCGCCGGATCGAGCGCATTGACGATGCCTTTGATGTCACCGCTGAAACCGGGGCAGGTCTGGTCGTCGTAGAGGCCAGTCGTCGTGCCGCCCTGATGAATCACGACGACAATCGCCTGGACGCCTTTCGACTGCAGCACCGGCACCAGCGCATTGACCGTTTCGGCCTCGTCCTTGAACGTCAGCCCCTCGACGCCGGCTGGCGTGACGATCGCCGGCGTGCCTTCCAGCACCAGGCCGATGAAGGCCACTTTCACCGTTTTGCCCTGCGGGCCGGTGAATGTCTTGACCTTGTACGCCGGGAACAGCGTCTCGCCGGTATTGTCCTTGACTACGTTGGCGGCCAGGTACTGGAAGTTCGCTCCGCTGAAGCCGCCGTTGATGATGCAGGTGTCGACGCCGACGGTGCCCTTCTTGTAGCAGCCGCCATTCTGCATCCGCTTCAATTCGCCTTTGCCCTTGTCGAACTCGTGGTTGCCGACCGACGCATAGTCGATGCCGAGCAGGTTCAGCGTCTCGATCGCGGCCTCATCGTGAAACAGCGCGGACACCAGCGGCGAGGCGCCGATCAGGTCGCCGGCACCGACGACCGCGTTCTGCGGGTTCTCGGCCTTCAGTTGTGCGAGCAGCGTGGACAGGAATGCGATGCCGCCGGTCGGCACTTTCACCGTGGCGCTGGGTGTGGTCGTGCTCGGCGCGGTGGTCGTGCCGGTCGGTGGCACGATGTTGCCGTGAAAGTCGTTCAGGGCAATGATCTTGATGTCGAACGGAACCGGCGGCGCGGCGGCCGTAGCGAGGCTGATCGAACCGGCGACGAGTAAGGCGCTGGCGCTATAACGGGCGATGGTACGGGCGAAGGTGTTTCGGCGCATTGGATTCTCCCTTGAGAGGTTGGTGATTCCCTGCAATACAAGGCGATCAAACTAGTCCGCGTCTGTTGCCGAATCGTCTCAGTCCGATGAAACCTTTTTACGTCCAGATGCTGCTCGCGCTGCTGATCTTGCTGAACGGCGGCTGCCGCTCGACGCCGGTGGAGGATCGCGCTGCACCGGCGAGCGCACCGGTGCTGTCAGTGACCGCCATCGATGCGGCGATGCAGGAGGGTGCGGATTTCGCCCGTCCCTGCGGCAATCAGATCGATCACGACGGCGCAGCGGAATTCGTCGACTGCGTGCGCGTCCGCGCGCGCCTGGTGCGCAGGCAGGACGCGCTCGACGATGCCCGCAGTCTCGGTGTCTGGTACGTGGGCTGGCTGCTCGGCGAGATCAACGGCGGCTTCGGCGTCGAGGACGCCCAGGCCGGCGCCGACGAGTTCCTGCCGCGGCTGCTGCAACTGCAGAAGCAGATCGGCGTGGAGGACGCGCGTTTCTGCGCGCTGCTGCCGACATCCTGCGAGCGGATGATCGCGCGCAAGCGCGAGGCAGCGTCCGGCATCGTCGGCGGTTGAACCGGGCGCTGCCGACCCGGTCCTTACTTCATCCTTACTTCGGAGGACTGCTTCGCAGCACGATCTGTTGCGTCGGGTCTCGCTGCAGGCGCTGCGCGTTGCGGCTGCTGGCGAACACCAGGCTGCTGCCATCCAGCGCCGGCCAAGTGTTGATGCCGCGACTCGGCAGCAGGCTTGGCGCGCTCCAGCCGCGACCTTTCAGCTGAGCTGAGGCGATGCGCCAGCGCCAGTCGGTGGATCGGTTGTCGAACCAGGCCAGCTTGAGCTTGCCATTGGCGTTGCGGCCCAGCGCCGGACGCTGTGCGAACGCCGCCGCGTCGCCGCCGATCAGCGCCGGTGCGGTGAAGCTCGCGCCGTCGTCCTGCGACAGGGCGGCGTACACCGACAGGTTCGGCCCCGCCGCGACCAGCGGCTTGCTGTCCCAGGCCACGGCCAGCGTGCCATCGCCGGCATAGGCGACGCTGGGGTGGCGATCCGCGCGGTCATGGGCGCCGAGCGGGAGCGCCGCGCTCCAACCGGCGCTGCTGCGCGTGGCCAGCAGGATCTGCCAGTCGTCCGGCGCCGTGCCGTCGCCGTAACTCGCGGCGCCGGTGAACAGAGGATCCGGGTCGTCGCGGTCGTCCTGCCAGGCGAGCGCGATCTGGCCGTCGCGGCCGGCCGCCAGCGCCGGCCACACCGAGGCCGGATAGCGCGCGCTGCGGCTGTCGAGCAGATTGGCCGCGGCCACGATCTTGCCGGCGCCCGAGACGTTGGCCGGCGCGGCATCGACCCCGAGCAGCTGCGCCCATATGTCGAAAGCCATACCAGCCTGGATCTCGGCCCAGGCGACAAGCGCGCGGCCGTCGGCGGTCGCCACCACCACGGGATGTTCGGCGCGGCCGGGAATGACGCGCAGCGGCACCTCGGCCAGCCAGCTCGCACCGCCATCCACACTCTGACGCAAGTAAATCGCCTTGCGCCGCGGCATCTGGCCGGCGCGCTCGTCTTCCCACACGACCCAGACGTTGGAACCCTGTGCGGCGATTTTCGGGAAGCGCGCGGCCGGACTGGCGCCGGACAGCACCAGCGCCGCGTCCCAGCCACCGCCGGGCCGGCGGTGCCGGTAAGTCACCTGCGTCACGCCGTCCGCGTGCGTTTCGGCGACGACATGCACGCCGCTGCTGCTCTCGGCGACGGCCGGGAATGCGGCGAAGCGGCCGGCTTGGCCGATGGCGATGACGGCGTCGTCATCGCCGCCCGAGTCCGCCGGAATGGGCACATCGGCGCGCGCCTCGACCGGGCCGGGAGACACGAAGATCGGCGAGGTGATGGCGCGGCGCTGGTCGCCCAGCTTGAGCATCCCGCTGCGCAGCAGCGCCTGCAGGTCCAGCGACTTGAGCAGGTTGGTGTCGATGGCGGCCGGTTCGCCCAGGCCGCGGATTTCGGCGCGGTACCAGGTGGCGTCGAAAGGCGCGGTCACATCGACGTCAAAAGTCTGCTCGGCCGCCTTGAGAGTCCAGCTCTGCAGCGGGCCGGCGCTGCGGCCGGGCGCCTGATACAGCGACAGCGTGCTGCCCAGCGCAAGCAGGCCGTTGCTCACGCGGATGCGCAGGCGTCCCGGCGTGCCGGGCGCTGCGAACACCTCGTCGCCCTGCAATGCCTCGTAGACGCCGTCGTTCTGGAAGTCCGCTTCCAGCGTGATGAAGGGATCGCTCGTGCGCAGCTGCAGCAGGCTGCGGCCGGCGGCCATCGCCTGCAAAATGGCGCGCTCCGAGTAACGGGCGGCGAACAGCTGCGTGCGCGGCGTGCCCGGCGAAGTCAGACCCCATAGCTCGCGGAAGTGATCGTCGCTGCCGCCGCTGATGCCGAAGCGGAAGCCGCGGTTCCAGCGGTTCTCCGCGTAGTCGATCTCGGCCTCGATGTCGCTGCCGCGGTTCCAGGCTTCCATCGAATCCAGGCCGACCAGATTGGCGCGGTTGTTCGGCGCACCGCTGGCGTCGAGTTCGCCATCGTCCGGATGCGCCACCGCGAATACCGCGCCCTGCGCATGCGCGCTCCATAGTGACTGTTGCAGCGAGCGGAACTCGGGCGAGCCGGCCGGCGCGTTGCCCTGGTCGATCATGTCCACCGCGCCGTGCACGGTGACATGCGGCGAGCCATTGGCCTCCTCGCCCGGAATCAGCAGCAGCTTGCGCGACTCCCACAGCGGATCGTAATGCTGGTCGTAGGTGCGGTGATCGGTCAGTGGCATCCAGTGCAGGCCGTTGCGCTCGGCCTCGCCGATCTGGGCGGCGACCGAGACGTTGCCGATCGCACGATCGTTCAGCGTCTGGCGCAGCAGAGAGCCGTCGGAGGAATGATCGGTGTGCACATGCATGTCGCCGCCCAGCCAGGTGCCGCTCGTGGTGCCGCCTTCGATCCATATCGGCGCCAGGTAGGCCGCCGATACGCCGTCGGGGTCATCCACGCGCACGAAGTACCAGTGGCGTCCCGGCTTGACCGCCACCTTGAAGCTGCCGTTCGCGTTCGCCAGCCGCGCCAGCTCTTCGCCGCCGTCCGTATACAGACGCAGCGATCCCTGGAACGGCTGCCCGTCGCGCTCGGCGACGCTGACCCTGATCGGCAGTTTGCGGCCGACCTGGCAATGCAGTTCGGCGCCCATCGGATGGCCCGCCGCGTCCAGCGTTGCGCGCAGGTGCCTGCCGGGCGACAGCGCGTAGCTGCGCCGCGCCAGCCAGGCCTCGCGGAAGCCGGCTTCGGTGAGGGCCGTGGCCAGCGTCACGGTCTTCGGCCGCTCCTCCGAGGCGTAGTGCCCGAAGTGCTCATCCTCCGAGCCCAGGAAGGACAGGCGCCAGCCCTGGTCCAGCGCGCGGGCGATGTAGGGCAGGTAGCGGTCGCCGCGATTGCTGTCGTTGTAAGCCTCGATGCCGAATACGCGCTCGACCGCGCCCGGTATCAGCTTGTAATCGTTCCAGTCGCATTCGCCCGCCAGCAGTCCAACCGGGACGCTCGCTGTCAGGCACTTGTCGTGCGGGTGATTGAAGGTGGCCAGGCCATCGCCGCCGCCGCCGAAGGGCACCGGCGAAGATGCGCTGCCAGCGAGGCCGATTTGCCCGGGCGCGCGGGTGAACCAGTCCCAGAACGTGCTCATGGTCAGCGCGTAGCCGAGATCGGTCTTGGCGTTGGTGAAGTTCTGCGAGAAGTAGACGTTGATGTGCCCGAACACGTCCGAGGTCCACTCGAAACCGCGGATGCCGAGGAAGCGAGAGGAGCTGCGCGCCTGCGCCTGTTCCAGCGTCGATCGCCACTTGAACAGCTTGTCCGGCGTCGGATTGAGGAAACAGTATTCGAGCTGCGTCGGATCGAAGTGGCCGCTGGTGGGATCGCAGCTCGCGTGCAGGGTGACGAAGTTGAGGTCGTCGAGGCTGTCGGAATGCTCGGAGCCGGCCACGAAGTCGTAGCCCTGCTCCGCGCCGATGCGGTAGTAGTCGTCCGGCTTGTAGTGCGGATCGCCGTCCGAATAGGCGGAGTGCTCGTGCGTGAGCCCTTCGTACTGCTGCAGCGAACTCAGCGCCGGGCCGGTGTAGGCATCGCAGGCCGGCGTGGAGTCGGCCGCCTGCGCTGCGCCCAGCAGCGCGCTCCAGAGCAAGCCGCAGCCGGCTGCCCGCAGTTTCCATCGGCTCATGACTGCTCCCCGTTCGCGCTGGCGCGATGCCGACGCGAGATTCAGGTTTGCAAGCTAACGGAGTTGCGTGACCGGGCTCTTACAGGCGTCGATTTGGAGCTTCGGCGGGTTTGAATGAGTAATGGCCGAGCTGCCGAAACCCCTAGCCTTCGCCCGGCGAGTCCAGCGGATCGACATAGGCTTCCACCGGGGCCGGATGGTGACCGACCAGGCTCTCGTACAGCGGCCGCATGCGGTTGACCAGCAGGCAGAACAGGTCAGCGGTGCGCTCGGCGTCATAGATCGCCGAATGCGCTTCGCGCGTGTCGTAGGGCAGGCCGGCGGCGACCAGGGCCTTGGCCAGCACGGTCTGGCCCAGCATCGCGCCGGCGATCGACACCGTGTCGAAGGCCGAGAACGGATGGAAAGGGCTGCGCTTGACGCCGGTGCGCGCAATCGCCGCGTTCAGAAAGCCCAGATCGAAATGCGCGTTGTGGCCAACCAAGATCGCGCGGGTGCAGCCCTGCTCGGACACCGCCTGGCGGATCGGCTTGAACAGGTAGCCGAGCGCGTCGGCCTCCTTCTTCGCCAGCCGCAGCGGGTTGTCGACCTTGATGCCGTTGACCTCCATCGAGGCCTTTTCCATGTTGGCGCCGGGGAAGGGCTCGATATGAGAGAACACGGTCTGACGCGGCACCAGGTTGCCGTTCTCGTCGACGCCCAGGATCACCGCGGCGATTTCCAGCAGCGCGTCGGTCTGGTTGTTGAAACCGCCGGTTTCGACATCGACGACCACTGGCAGAAAGCCGCGGAAGCGATGGCCGACGCGCGGCGCGGGGGACAGCTCAGGCATGGAGGGGCTAGCGGAGGGAGTGGTCGGGATGATACCCGTCCCGGTCCCCGGCGGCCGACTCCGCACAACTCTTGCTGGTAAATCAATGAATTGTTAGCAATGGGGCGGGTGGCATGACGGGGTTGCGCGCGATCGGACAGGCGGAGACGACGACGGCGCCCGCGCACGGGGCTGTGGTGCACTTGCCCCTCGTTCGCGAGCTTGAAATCGGCGCGCGCCGGCTGGCGGCTCAGCAGCGCACCGCCGAAGCCGTGAGCCTGGCCCTGGAACAGGGCCTGGACGATCTCGCCGCCGAACTGCTGGCCAGCGGCTCGGCCGACCTGGTGCGCACCGCCGGCGATCACGAGGTCTTCTTCCAGGTCGTGGAGCGGCTCGGTGCCGAGCGCCTGCGCCGCTGGCCGCAGCTGGACGCGGCCGCGATCTGGGTGCTGACGATGAACAATCGGCTGCGCCTGGCGAGCGTGCGGCTCGACGAGCTCGAAGCGCGCATCCCGGAGCTGAGTGCGGCCGGCCGCAGCTTCGTGGTCGAGTTGCAGCGCACGCCGTTCGACCGCATCGACCCGGCCACGGCGATGCCCTGCTGGGTCGGCCTGATGCGCAGCCTGATCGCGGCTTTCGCCGGCGAAGCCGACAACGCGCTGCGGCTGGCCGCGCAATGGCGCGGCGCTTTCCCGCGCGCGCCCGAATACGAACTCGCGACGCTGTGCTGCGCGTCGATGCTCGGCTACCAGCTGAGTGGCCGCTGGGCCGAGGCCGAGCGCGACGGGCGCAGGGCCTTGGGCATCTTCCGTGACGAGCGCATCGAATACGGTCTGGCCTGGTCGGCGACCGGCGTCGGTTTCACGCTGTTCAAGCAGGGCCGCATCGCCGAGGCGCAGCTGCTGCTGGAGGACGCGATGCGGCGTGTCGCCAGCGGTGTCGGCCGTCCGACGCATGCCGATGTGCCGCTGCGCCTGGCCGAGTGCTTCGTGCTGTTCGAGCGCGGCGAGTTTGCGGCGCTGCTGTCGCGTGCCGGCACGCCGCTGCACGAATATCCGAGCCCGATGCTGGCGCTGGGCCGGGTGCGCGTCGCGGTGTGGACGCTGCTGGCGCTGGGCCGGCCCGCCGATGCGCTGGCGATGCTGGAAACCGCGCATTTTGAAGGCAGCACCGACGCCCGCCAGTGGTGGGACCGCGAATTCGCGATCGAGCGGGCGCGTACCGCGCTGGTCGCCGGCGAGACCGATCGCCGCTGGTACGCCGGCCCCGCGTCCGAGCGCGAGCTGCTCGACCTGCTGGCGGCGAGCCGCCGCAATCCCTCCCCGGCCTTGCTGCGCACGCTGCGCCCCTGGCTGAGCCGGGCCGAAGAAGACCGCGACGCCTGCCGCTTCGCGCTGCTGTTGTTCGTCAAGGCGCGCATCGAGCACGACATCGGCCAGGGCCTGCAGGCACGGCGCAGCCTGGGCCGGCTGCTGACCGATGCGCTGACCCGTCAGCGCATCGGCACGCTGGCCTCGCTGGCGCCGGGCCTGCAGCCGCTGTTCAACGAGGTGCTGGCGGGTCTGCTGCGCGACGGCGCCAACCCCGACCCGAACCTGACGCGGCTGGCGGCGCTGCTCGGCCAGCCTGTCGGCGCCGGGCCGCTGCCGGCGGCGCCCTTCGCACTGTCCAAGCGCGAGCGCCAGGTTGCCGCAGCCTTGCTCGAAGGCCTGTCCAATCGCGACATCGCCGCGCGTCTGCATCTGACCGAGCAGACGGTGAAATGGCATCTGTGGAATCTGTTCCAGAAGCTCGGGGTGCGTAATCGCACCGGCGCCGCGCGCCTGCTGAGCCAGCATGGATTTGAATAGCCTGGGACTGGCCTTGGTCGAAACCGGAAAAGCCAAACTTTGGTTCGGGGCCGCGACACGGCCGGCTCGCCTAAGGTCTGGGTGACGGTCGAATCAGCAGGGGAGCAGGGCGGGGATGTGTAAGCAATTACTGCGCTGGATCGGGATCGGCGCACTGGCCTTCAGCGGCGCGGCCGATGCGCTCGACTTCGAATACGGCGGCATCCAAGGCACGCTCAACAGCCGTGTGTCGGTCGGCGCGGCGGTGCGCACCGAGAACCCCGACTCCAGCCTGATCGCCAAGCAGAACCTCAATCCGAATCTCTGCGGGCCGAGCAACTGCCAGTCTTTCACCGGCGATCCGTCCGAAAACCAGAAGCTGGTCGATGCGCCCGGTGCGTTCTTCGGCACCAGCAAGGACGACGGCGATCTGAACTACGACCAGTGGGACCTGGTCTCCGCGGTCTCCAAGCTCAGCACCGATCTGTCCGGCAGCTGGCACGACTGGCTGCGGTTCGAACTTGGTGCCTACGTCTACTTCGATCCGGTCAACCACGATTTCGACGAGCATCATCCCGACACCACGTTCCAGCCGGCGACGACGCCGCGCTCCGGCAGCGTGAGCAACGAACTGGGCCTGGACGCGGCGCTGAAGCGCGCGCTGGTCGCTGCCGATTTCAGCCTGTTCGATCACGATCTGTCGGCCAGCGTCGGCTACCAGCGCATCCGCTGGGGCGAATCCAGCTTCGTTGTTTTCAACAGCCTGGACCAGATCAATCCGCCGAGCGCGGTGCTGTATCACCAGCCGGGCACGCCGCTCAGCGACATCTTCCTGCCGACGCCGGTGGCGGCGCTCAACATGCAGGTTGCCGACGGGGTTTCGTTGCAGCTGATCTATGAACTCGGTTGGCGGCCCGCGGTGCCCGATCCGGGTGGTGCTTTCGGCGTGGCCTACAACGTCTCCTACGATGTGATCGAGAGCGACCATGTGGAGCTCGCCGAAGGCCAGGCCCACGAGGACCCTGATGGCCTGGCGCGCCTGGGTTATCCGGCCGGCGAGATCTCGGATACCTCGTTCACCGCGCGCCTGCTCGACAAGTCCGAAGGCTACCCGGGCAGCAGCGGCCAGTTCGGCGCCAAGCTCACCTGGTATGCGCAGGACATCAACGACGGCACCGAATTCAGCTTCTATGCGCTGAACTATCACAGCCAGCTGCCGTACTTCAGCGCCAACGCCGCGCAGGACTCCTGTCTGCGCGACTCCCAGAGCTTCATTCAGGGGTTCATCGACTGCAACGGCTTCATCGGCCTGAACCCTTCGACCGGGCTGGAGCCGCTGCCGATCGACACCGTGGTCGGCCGCTGGGAGTATCCGAAGGACATCCAGATGTTCGGCATGAGCTTCAACACCTCGGTCGGCAAATGGTCGCTGGCCGGCGAGTATTCGCTGCGGCCGAACATGCCTTTGCAGGTCGATATCGTCGATGTGGTGTACGCCGCCTGGCAGCCGGCGTTCCCGCGTCAGGATCTGACGCTGGGGCTGGACCCGGCGACGCTGGCGCAGACCGCGTCGTCGCTGGGCGGCATCGCCGCCGGTATCGTCACCACCGACCCGCAGGCTCTGGCCGGCGAGGTCAGCGCCTTGCTGCAGTCGCTGCCGATCATCGTCGGCACCGGCGCGAGCGGCGCGGTGACGGTGCCGAGTGGGCGTCGTGCAGCGCCGGATTACCTGTCGGCGTATCGCGGCATCGACGACATTCAGGGCGGGCAGCTGATCCACGGCTACCAGCGTTTCGCGGTCGACCAGATCGATTTCACCGCGATCCGCGCGATCGGCGGCAGCGAAAACCCATTCGGCGCCGACCAGATCCTGGTGCTCACGGAACTCGGTGCTACCCACATCTGGAACCTGCCGTCGCGCAGCGAGCTGCAGATCGAAGGCGGCGATGCCAATGACACCCATGCCAGCCCCGGCGCCGACGGCACCGGCAGCGGCGGCGTGGCCGACGCCAGCCGCCTGACGCCGACCCAGCAGACCAGCGGTTTCGCGACGGCCTGGGCCTGGGGTTACCGGCTGCTGGTGCAGGCCGAGTACGACAACCTGGTCTGGGGTCTCAACATCAAGCCCTCGCTGATGTGGGGCCAGGATGTCTCCGGTATCGCGCCGCAGCCGATCCAGAATTTCGTCGCCGGCACCAAGCAGTACGCGGTCGGCAGCGTCGTCGAGTTTGGCCCGCAGTGGAGCGCGCAGTTGCAGTACCAGGGCTGGTTCGGTGGCGGCACGGTCAACAACGCCAAGGATCGCGACTCGATCGCGCTCAGCGTCGCCTACAACTTCTGAACGACCGAACCATGAACTTCGTACGAACCGTAGGGCGGGTCGCGACCCGCCGTTGTGAATCGATGAAAAAGCGGCGGGTCGCGACCCGCCCTACGCTGCTCGTCTGCCTGGTCGCTGCTGCCGCGGTATTCCCCGCCTTGGCGATGGCCAGGGTTTCCACACAGGAGGCCGCTCATCTGGGCAAAGACCTGACGCCGCTGGGCGCGACCGCCGCCGGCAATGCGCAGGGCAGCATCCCGGCCTTCCTGGGCGCCAAGGCTTTCGACGAGGCGATCAAGACGCAGACACCGCAGACGCTTGAGGCGATGCGCGCCGCGCTCGACGATTTGCGCAAGAGCAAGCCGCAGGATTTCGATGCCCTCACACAGGACTTCGATACGCTGACGCCGCAGAACTATCCGCAAATGCGCCAGCATCTGGACGCGATGCTGGCCAAGATGCCGGCCGCGCCGCAGGCGGTCGCGCGCAGCCTGTACCAGCAGCTGACGCCCGGGGTGCCGCAGCTGGTCATCACGCATGACAACTACGCGCAGTACACCGAGCAGCTCACCGCCGGCCACCAGGCGCTGTTCGCCAAGTACGCCGACTACAAAATGCTGGTCTATCCGAGCCTGCGCAACGGCTTCTACCCGAAGGCGATCGACGACGCGACGACCAGGAACGCGCTGACGGCCGAGCTGGTCGGCACCGACGAGGTCAAGGGCGCCGTGCTCGGCTTTCCGTTCCCGATCCCGAAAAGTGGCGCTGAGGTGATCTGGAATCACAAGGTGCGTTTCCGCAGCTCGGCAGTGCGCCGCTACAACAACCAGGCGATCGTCAAGCCCGATGGCAGCTACCAGTTGAGCAAGCTGATCGAGGACGTCAAGTTCAAGTACGGCAACCTTGAGGAGAACAACGCCGGCACGCCGATCATTTTCTACTACCTGTCGAAAGTGCTGTCGCCGCCGCGGCTTGCCGGGCAGATGCTGCTGGTGCACGAGAGCATGGGCATCGACGGCCGCACGCGCGATGCCTGGCTGTACAACCCGGGCCTGGGCCGCGTCAACCGCGCGCCCGAAGTCGGCTACGACAACCCGGCGCTGGGCAGCGACGGCGAGCAGTTCAACGACCAGATCGACGTGTTCAACGGCGCGCTCGACCGCTACGACTGGAAGCTGCTCGGCAAGCGCGAGCTGTACATCCCCTACAACTCGCTGCAGATGCTGTCGCCGATGGTGCGCTACAAGGACCTGATTCGGCCCGGCCATCTGAACCAGAACCTCGCGCGCTACGAGCTGCACCGCGTCTGGGTGGTCGAGGCGACGCTGCGCGCCGGCCTGCGCCACCAGTTCAAGAAGCGCCGGTTTTATCTGGACGAGGACGGCTGGGCGATTGCCGTGGTCGATTGTTACGACAACCAGGACCGCATGTGGAAAGTGCAGGAAGCGCATCTGGCCTCGTTGCCGTTCGTGCCGCTGGTCACCGGCGTGCCCGAGGCGATCTACGATCTGCAGAGCGGCCGCTACTTTCTGACCACGCTGGTCAACGAGGACCGCTACCAGGATTTCAAGATCCACTACAAGGACGACGATTTTTCACCGGCGGCGATGAACCAGAAAGCACGGCATTGAACGCTCAAAACATTCTGCTCCCCGTCATGGTACTGATCGGATGGACGGCTCTGGTGCTACTGCTGGTTCCTTACCGTCGATTCAAGGCCGGTTTTGGCGGAAGAGTCACGCTCGACGATTTCAGGTTCGGGGAATCCGCGACGGTGCCTGGCGACGTCAGCATCCCGAATCGGAACTTCATGAACCTGCTGGAAGTTCCGGTGCTGTTCTACGTGGTCTGTCTGACGCTCTTCGTGACGCAGCACGGCAGCTCATCGGCATTGATGCTGGAGTGGTCCTACGTTGGTTTTCGTGTGCTGCACAGCCTGATCCACCTGACGTACAACCGGGTGACCCATCGCCTGGCCGTGTTCGTGGCGAGCGACATCGTCCTGCTCGTACTCTGGGCTCAAGTGCTATGGAAGTTGTCCCGGTGAACCGGCATCGCGTTACCCCCGTAGGTCGGCAATCCTTTGCCGACGTGCTCAGTGCCGGCCGAT
Source organism: Hydrocarboniphaga sp. (assembly GCF_028291725.1). Lineage (GTDB taxonomy): Bacteria > Pseudomonadota > Gammaproteobacteria > Nevskiales > Nevskiaceae > Hydrocarboniphaga. The sequence continues at coordinate 149,795 of NZ_JAQGNT010000095.1, forward strand.
GCGCGCGTGCCGAACACGTCGGCAAAGGATTGCCGACCTACGAGTCCAGGTGAAGGAGCCTGTCATCATGAAACCCGAGGCTGCTACCGACATCCCGGTGCGCCAGCTGCTGGTGGATCTGAGCGCCGGCTTTCCGCGCCACTGGCATGGCTCGGATCCCTATCCCAGCCATTTCATGAACAGCTTCTCGATGCTGCTGCCGCTGGGCGAGCAGTACGTGATCGAGATCGCGCGCCGCTGCCAGCCGGCGCTGCAGGCGGCCGGGCATGTCGCGCTGTCGCAGGACGTGCTCGGCTTCATCGGCCAGGAGTCGGCGCATCGCCGCGTGCACGCTTCATATAACCGCGTGCTGGCCGAACAGGGCTATTCCGGCACGGTCGAGCAACTGCTGGAAGCGCAGCTGAATCTGTTTCGGCGGCGCGGCCTGACGACCCAGCTCGCGGTCGGCGCCGCGATCGAGCACTGGACCACGAGCATGGGCGACTACCAGCTGCGCAACACCGCCTGGGCCGCGCGCATGGCCGAGCCGCTGCGCACGATCTGGGACTGGCACGCGGCCGAGGAATCCGAGCACAAGAGCGTGCTGTTCGACCTGTATCGATTCAGCGGCGGCGGCTGGCTGCGGCGCTGCGCGGTGTTCGCTGGCATCAGCCTGGTGCTGCTGTTCGACCTCGCGTTCCAGCAGACCAGCATGCTGCGCCGCGACCGCGTGCTGCTGCGGCTGTCGACATCGCTGAGCGCGCTGCGCTACTGGTGGGGACGCGGCGGCATGGGCTGGCATCTGCTGCCGCGGCTGCTGGCCTATTTCCGCCCGGGCTTCCATCCGCTGCGGCAGGACAACCGAGATCTGATTGAAATTTGGCGGCGGGACCATGCTGCGTGCTATCGCGTGCTGCGTTCCCCGCCGGCAGCCGCTGCCGAAACTGTGGAGCCGACATGAGCGAAATGCCGTTGCGAGCGCGGACGCTGAAGGTCCGCGGTATCGATTCCGCGCTGATCGAGGCCGGGCCGGAGCAGAATGAGGAGGCGATCGTCTTCATCCATGGCAATCCGGGCTCATCGCAGGACTGGGCGGCGCTGGTCGCCGAGGCAGGCGAATTCGCCCGCGCCGTGGCCTTCGACATGCCGGGCTTCGGCCATGCCGACAAGCCCGAGGATTTCCGCTACACCATCGACGGCTATGCCGATCATCTGGGCGCCATGCTCGACGAACTCGGCATCCGCCGCGCCCACCTGGTGCTGCACGACCTGGGCGGTCCCTGGGGCATGGCCTGGACGGCGGCCCACCCGGGGGCGCTTGCGAGCATCGCGCTGATCAATACCGGCGTGCTGCCGGGCTACCGCTGGCACTACCTGGCGCAGATCTGGCGCGCGCCGCTGCTGGGCGAGCTGTTCCAGGCCGTGGCCACGCGCGGCGCCTTTCACCTGCTGCTGAAGCACGGCAATCCGCGCGGCCTGCCGCGCGAGTTCGTCGACCGCATGTTCGATGACTACGATGCCGGCACCCGCCGCGCGGTGCTGCGGCTCTACCGCGCCAGCGGCGACGTCGGCGAGCGCTCCGAGGCCGGCATCAAGGCGCTGAGGCCGTTGAACATCCCGGCCCTGGTGATCTGGGGCCGGCACGATCCGTACTTGAGCGTGCGATACGCCGAGAGCCAACGCCTGGCGTTTGCGGACGCCGAGATCCATGTGCTCGAGGACAGCGGCCACTGGCCGATGGCGGACAATCCCGAAGCGGTGCGGCAGCTGCTGCTGCCGTTCTTGCGCAGGCGTTGCGGCGCGGCATGAGACTCAAGCTTCGTCGACGTCGGGCTGATCGCCGCCGCTATGCAGGACCGGCTCGCGCGCTATATCGACACTGTGATTCGTCATAACTTAACCGGAAGGTGGTGAACGTGAATATTGATTCCTTGTTCAAGCGCATTCGGGGTGCTGCCCCGATTTCTGTCTCTACTCTGTTGCTGTTGGCGGTCCTCGGCGCGTCGTTGAGGGTAAGCGCCGCGCCCATCGATCAGTCGTTGATGCCTCCGGTTGTAGAAAGGACTATCAGCATCAATGATCCCCAACTCGGGCCGATGGTGTTCGACGCGCTCGCGGCCGGCGATCCGTCTGCGGCCGAGCAGGGCAAGCTCATTCTGTTGCTGCATGGCTTTCCGGCATGCGACGAGGAGTTCCGCGAGATATTGCCGGCACTCGCTGCTGCCGGGTACTACGCGGTAGCGCCGTCGCAGCGGGGCTATTCAGCGGGCGCACGTCCAACCAACGACAGCGACTACACGCTCGACCACATGGTCGGCGATACACTCTCGATGGCTACGGCGCTCGGCGCGGATCGCTTTCATCTCGTCGGCCACGACTGGGGCGGTGGCGTCGCCTGGTATGTCGCTGCGGTGGCTCCGTCACGTCTGAGTACACTAACGGTGCTCTCCACCCCGCACCTGGACGCCTTTGCGGCAGCGGGCGCCAATCCACTAAGCGCGCAGAAGGAGATGTCCAGTTACGCGAAGGTGTTCGCGCTACCCGGGATAGCCAATATCCTGCTCAGCGGAGGACCAAAATTCTTTGCGTTGGGGCTCGTGGCCTTCGGCCTACCCCTGGAAAGAGCCGAGATCTATGCCAATGCCCTCAAGGACCCGGTCGCATTGAACGCTGCGTTAGCATGGTACAGGGCTAATCCACTCCCGCCCCCGACGAATCAGCCCATCGGTCCAGTCATCGTTCCGACGCTGTATGCCTGGGGCAATTTGGATTTTGCGTTCGGTGCGAATGCCGCCTACCACACCAGGCAATACGTGGACGCGCCCTATCAATTCGTGGTTCTGCGCGGCGTGAACCACTGGGTTGCCGATTATGAGCCGGAACGAGTCATACAGCTCGTCACGACGCAGGTGCAGGGCGACTCCCCATGACACGATAGCGCCCACTGGTAAAGGCGTTGGCACTACCTAACTTGGAGGGAGGCTCTCGAGAGTGCGGGAAGAAACTGAGAAACAGAAGAAACTGAGAAACAGGAGAGAAACAGCAAAGAGAAACAGGGAGAAACAGGGGTCAGACTGAGGAGAGAAACAGGGGTCAGACTCTGAGGTTTCCCCTCATTTTCCCCGCAGAAATCCCTTTTCACTCAACTGATTGAAGCGTAGTCTGACGGCAAAAAGATGCACGCGAGAGCGTGCATGGCACGGCTTGTATCTCTGATGACGGGCGAC